>NZ_CASDOY010000092.1 GCF_949282365.1 uncultured Desulfovibrio sp. | reverse complement strand
CGCGCGCTGGCCGCCCGCTTGCGCCGCGCCCTGGGCCCGGCCTGCCGGATCAGCCTGCGTCCCGACGTCTCGCGCGTGGGCGGCGGCGCCTTCCCGGAACGGGACCTGCCCACCACCCTGGTCTGTCTGGAGCCCGCCACCATGAGCGCCACGGCCCTCAAGCAGGCCCTGCTGGACACCGCGCCGCCGGTGCTGGGCCGTCTGGAAGACAAGCACTTCTGCCTGGACCCGCGCACCCTCCTGCCCGCCGACCCGCCCCGCCTGACGGCTGTCCTCAGGCAGCTGCTGACGGAACGCACGGACGGATAAGGACAGGGCCCGCCCCGGCATGCGGACTGCGCCATCCCGGCGTCTCCCCGGCTGCTCCCGGACGGATGACGCACGGACGGATGGAAGACGGACGCGCCCGGCGGCCCGCTCCATGAAACAGCAGCGCCGGAAGCGCTGCCAAAGGATAGCCCATGAAAAAAACAGACACCCCCTCCCTTGACTACGCCCCCCGCAATGCCTGGGACGTCTACACCACCGCCACCCAGAAACGCCAGATGGACGCCCTGGTCCGGCGCTACATGGATTTCATCAGCAAGTGCAAGACCGAACGCGAGACCGTGGCCTATGTGCAGCAGCGCCTGCTGGAAGCCGGCTTCAGCGATGACTTCAAAAAGAACGCCGTGTTCCGCAACCTGCGCGGCAAGGCCATCTTCGCCGCCCGCAAGGGCAAGATCCCGCTGCAAAAGGGCGTGCACCTCATCGCCGCCCATGCCGACAGCCCCCGACTGGACTTCAAGCAGCGCCCGCTGCTGGAACAGCCCGGCGTGGCCCAGGCCAAGACCCACTACTACGGCGGCATCCGCAAATACCAGTGGCTGGCCCGGCCCCTTGCCCTGCACGGCGTGGTGGTGCTGGAAAACGGCAAGAGCATCAGCGTGGCCCTTGGCGAAAAAGCCGGGGAACCCGTCTTCACCATCGCCGACCTGCTGCCCCACCTGGCCCGCAAACAGAACGGCCAGACCCTGGCCGATGTCTTTGACGCCGAAAAGCTGAACATCATCCTCGGCCACAGCCCCTCTCCCGCCGCCGCCAAGAACAAGGAGCTCAAGGACCCCATCAAGCAGCATGTGCTGGAGCTGCTCAACGCCAAGTACGGCATCCGCGAGGAAGACCTCGTCACCGCCGAACTCCAGGCCGTGCCCGCAGGCCCCGCCGCCTATGTGGGCTTCGACAAGGCCCTGGTGGGCGGCTACGGCCAGGACGACCGCATCTGCGTCTTCACCGCGCTGGAAGCCCTGCTCAACGCCAGGAACAGCAACCGCCTCTGCCCCAACATGGCCGTCATGTTCTGGGACAAGGAAGAGATCGGCTCCGACGGCGCCACCGGCGCGGCCTCGCGCTTCCTGCAATACTGCTTCGAGGACCTGGCCCGCGCCTGGGCCCCCGGCATCCCGGTCTCGCAGGTGCTGCTCAATGCCCGCGCCCTGTCCGCCGACGTGGACGCCGCCTTCGACCCCGACTTCCCCGAAGTCCACGAAAAGCAGAACGCCGCCCAGCTGGGCCACGGCCCCGTCTGCTCCAAATATTCTGGCTCCGGCGGCAAATACGGCGCCAGCGACGCCGACGCCGAGTTCTACGGCTATGTGCGCGGCCTGTTCAATGCCCGCAACATCCCCTGGCAGCCCGCCGAACTGGGCAAGGTGGACGTGGGCGGCGGCGGTACCGTGGCCCTCTTCCTGGCCGCCTACGGCATGCAGGTCATCGACTGCGGCCCGGCCCTGCTCTCCATGCACAGCCCCTTCGAACTGGCCAGCTGCGTGGACATCCTCGCCACCGCCGAAGCCTACAAGGCCTTCCTCGAAGGCTAGATCAACACGATAGCCTGTCGATAAAATTGGATATGTTGAGGGGGGGGCGGGGACGTTTTTTCATGCGGCGGCACGCAACGCCGCACGTAAACAATTGAGGCAGAGAGTCTTGCAACGCCTTAAGGCCGACATTGCGACATGCCGTCTCCCGCATTATGAAAGACAACATATTGCAACACAAAAGGCGGCCTTTCACAACGCGGAAGACCACCTTTCAGTAAAACCTAACCGGTCATTAGGATTCACCCGTATTTCGTGCTGTTGTCAGGCAGATTGTTTTCCGCTTTTGTCGAAGAT
>NZ_CASDOY010000091.1 GCF_949282365.1 uncultured Desulfovibrio sp. | reverse complement strand
TACGTTCCAGATCCATGCGTTCCAGGGGCAGCAGCTGCGGCAGCAGGGCCAGATCGAGCAGCAAAAGTTCCAGGGCCGCGGCCGGTTCGGGATTCTGCACGATGCCGCGCTGGGCGTCCAGTACCATTTGCCAGGCCGCGTGCAGGTGGCCGGCGGAAAAGCGGGAGGCCAGCTCCTGCCAGAACAGGCTCTCGTCGGCGGGCAGGCCCAGGCTGGGCAGCACGGCCTGGCCGCCCTGGCGCAGCAGGAACATGTCGCGCAGATGCCCGGCCAGCTCGCGCACGAAAAAGCCGATGTCCACGCCCTGGCGGAACAGGCGGCCGCAGAGCAGGGAAACGGCCGCGCAGTCACGGCCCTGCAGGGCCGCGAAAAGATCGGCGAACAGCTCCTGTCCGGCCAGGCCCAGCACCTCGCGGGTCACGGCGCCGGTCAGGCTCCGGCCGCCCAGGGCCAGGGTCTGGTCCAGCAGGGACATGCTGTCGCGCACGCTGCCCGCGGCCCGGCGCGCGATGAGGCGCACGGCGCCTTCCTCGAAGGGGACCTCTTCCTTGTCCAGGACGTTGGACAGGTGCCGCACCAGGGCATCCTCGGCCAGATGGCGGAAGACGAAATGCTGGCAGCGGCTGACGATGGTGATGGGGAACTTGTGCGCCTCGGTGGTGGCGAAGATGAAGACCACGCGCGCGGGCGGTTCCTCCAGGGTCTTGAGCAGGGCGTTGAAGGCGCTGCGCGAGAGCATGTGGGCTTCGTCGATGATGAAGACCTTGTAGCGGCCCTCCATGGGCGCGTAGCCGATGGTCTCGCGCAGGGCGCGGGCGTCTTCCACGCTGTTGTTGGACGCGCCGTCGATCTCGGTCACGTCCACATGGCTGCCCTGGGTGATCTTGCGGCACTGGTCGCACTGGTTGCAGGGCTCGGGCCCCGGTGCGTGGCGGCAGTTGAGGGCCTTGGCGAAGATGCGCGCGATGGTGGTCTTGCCCACGCCGCGCGTGCCGCTGAGCAGATAGGCGGCGGCGACCCGGTCTTCGGCTGCGGCGCGCGAGAGCACGGCCTTGACCATGTCCTGACCGGCCACCTGGGCAAACGTCTGGGGGCGGTATTTGGCGGCGAGGGAAAGGTGCTTCATGGAAAAACGTCAGGGCGCGCCTGTCCCCGTGCGGGATACAGGCGCGCCGGAAGAAAGGGCTAGAAGGTGTAGTGGCTCAGCCAGTCGGCGTAGGCGGGGTTCTCGCCCTTGACCACGCGGAAGAATTCCTTTTGCAGGTGCTTGGTCACAGGACCGGCGTGGCCCGCGCCGATGACGCGGTTGTCCACTTCGCGGATGGGGGTCAGTTCGGCGGCGGTGCCGGTGAAGAAGGCTTCGTCGGCGATGTAGAGCTCGTCGCGGGTGAACTGCTGTTCTTCCACGGTGTAGCCCAGGTCGCGGGCCACCTTCATGACGGAGTCGCGGGTGATGCCGCCCAGGATGGAGGTCCAGGGCGTGGTCTTGACGATGCCGTCGCGCACGATGAAGATGTTTTCGCCGGTGGCTTCGGAAACGAAACCGTTGGTATCCAGCATCACGGCTTCGTCATAGCCGTCTTCCTTGGCTTCGATCTTGGCCAGGATGGAGTTCACATAGTTGCCGGCGGCCTTGGCCTTGCTCATCAGGGTGTTGACGTGCATGCGGGCGAAGGAGCTGGTCTTGACGCGGATGCCCATTTCCAGGGCTTCGGGGCCGAGATAGGCGCCCCAGGGCCAGACGGCGATGATGGTGCGCACCTTGTTGTTGCCGGGATAGACGCCCATTTCACCGTCGCCCACGAAGGACAGGGGACGGATGTAGCCTTCTTTCATCTTGTTGGCCTTCAGGGTGTCCAGGATGGCCTGGCTGATCTCGTCAGCGGTGTAGGGGATGTCCAGGCGCAGGATCTTCGCGGAATTGAGCAGGCGCTGGCTGTGTTCCTTGAGGCGGAAAACGGCGGAGGTGCCGTCGGCACAGGCATAGGCGCGGATGCCTTCAAACACGGCGCTGCCGTAATGCAGGGCATGGGTGAGAACATGAACCTGGGCGTCGGCCCAGGGAACCATTTTGCCGTCAAACCAGATGAAGTCGGTCGTTTGCATGATAGATTCCTCAATATATTCCGCGATATTGGTCAGGCGTGATCTTCCGTACGCGGCAGAGCCTGTCCGAAGGGTAAAAATTTACTGGAAAGCGCCGCGTATGGCAAGGGTCCGCAGGCAGGAAAAGCGGGCGCCGGGCGGCGTTCCGCCGCACAGGGACAGGCCCCGGCTGGGGAGGGCGGCCTTCCGTGACAGCGCGTCGTGATGCGGCGGCGGGCGGGCTCTGCCGCGGACCTGCGACGGGACGGCGGTGCGGACGGCGGGCCCACGGGGCGGGACTTGCCCCGGCCGCCTGTCGCGGACGG
>NZ_CASDOY010000090.1 GCF_949282365.1 uncultured Desulfovibrio sp. | reverse complement strand
CAATAGCGTCCTCTTCATTACTACATGCCGCGAATGCCAAACCGGCCAGACCCAGCATAAAATACTTGTTCATTTTCATACGTCTAACAATTTAGTAATAAAACATAGTTATTTAGTTAATCTCATGGTCTTGTCCCATCCGGCGCGTTTGCCACGCCCGGGCAAGCGCGGGGAACGATGGAGGAAGAATGAAGGGCCGGCCGTGTACACTAAAACCTAACCGAGATTGAATGGCGCCGGGGCCTCCCGCCCGCGCGGGGGTTCTTCATCCTCCTTCCTTCGCCCGTCACTCGCCCAGCAGCTGCCGCGCCTCCTCCAGCTTGCGCACGTTCTCCGCGGCGCCGGGATAGCCCAGCCTGGCGGCCTCGCGGAAGGCTTCCTCCGCCTTGTCCATGCGCCCGGCCTTGAACTGCGCCACGCCCATGAGGTTCTGCAGCGAGCCATTTTCTGCGGCCTTCGGCGCCAGCAGGGCGATGGCGGCGTCATGCTCGCCGGCGTCCATCAGCGCCAGGGCGTAGTTGGTCAGGGCCGTCTCGTTGTCCGGCCAGGTCTCCGCGGCCACCTTCAGCACGGCGCGGTACTCCGCCGTGCCGCGGCCGTAGCTGTCCGCCACCTTCTGCATCTCCGCCACGCTCAGCAGGTCGGGGCGGGTCTCCAGCAGCCGCTTCGCCTCGGCCAGGTCGAAGTGGCGCACGTTGTACTCTATGCGGTATTCGTTGCGGCGCAGGGGGCCGTACATCTCGTTCAGCACGCGCTGGTAGATTTCAGGCGGCACCAGGGCCTTGATCTTTTCCTCGCACTGGTCCAGGTCGCCCTCGCACTGGTCGATGATCCTGAGCACCTCGTCCTGCTTCAGCAGGTTGGTGTAGCGTTCCACCACCTTGCGCAGGCCGTCCCAGTCCTCGCCCTTGCCCTCCACGTGCCACAGGCTCTTGTCCAACTCGGGGTTGCGCTGCTGCACATACTCGGCGAAGGTGCGGGCGCGGCGTTCGGACAGGGCCTGGTTGTAGGCCACGGTGGCCTCGGGCGAGGCGTAGCCCGTCACGTAGATGCCGGTGATGGTCAGGTCCGTGTTGCCCTTCACCGCGTCGATGGAGGCCTGCACCTTGTCCAGCTCGGCCTGGTTGTCCTTGTACCTGGGCAGGACGTTGTGGCTGTCCTGGCGGTATTGCAACCTTGCGGTGCGCACCTCGGAGCGCCGCTTCACGGCCTCCTCCTTGGGCTGCTGCACCACGGCCATCTCGTACACGGGCTCCTCGTAGGGCAGGATGCCGCCCGTGGCCATGGTCTCGCGGCCCTCGCCGCACTCGGCGCAGCCGGTCACGTCGGCCCGCAGCTCCAGCCGCCCGTTCAGCATCCAGGGCTCGTAGGGGGCGGTGGCCTCGTAGTGCAGGGTCTGGGGCTCGCCGTTCTTGCGCCGCAGGCGTTCCCCGCCCGCGGGGTAATCCTTGTCCAGCGCGGCGCGGCGGCTCACCACCTTGCCGCGGATGCGCCCGTCCACGTGGACGGGTTGCAGGGCCTGTTCCTGCGTGCCGTCACCGGAGACGATGACGGGCGTCAGCTGCAGGGTGTGCTGCAGCTTCATGTCCAGGTTGTCCAGCCCGAGGTCCATGCGGACGCGCACGTCCGCGCCGTCCTTCTCCACCCGGCGGTTCTCCACCGTCACGGATTCCAGGTAGGCCGTCTGCGCGAAGGCAGAGAAGGGCAACAACAATGCTATCGATACAAATATCTTCTTCATAACCGGTTCCTCCTTATTTAATGACATAGATGAGGGAGATGGCGGCTTTCGTCACCCCGAAGTAGTTCTTCTCGCCGCTGCCCTTCCACTCGCCGCAGTGGGGGCACTCGTAGCGGTCGTACCAGGCGCGCACGTAGCCCAGGCCGACGGCGGCCTCCAGGCTCCACCGCCTGCCCAGCAGCCACTGGTAGCCGTACACCAGGCCACCGCCCACGTACCAGCCCTCGTAGCGGTGGTCTTCCAGCCCCTCGTAGATGCCGAAGGGGAGGTCCAGGCCGCCCACGTTGTACTGGCCGCCCAGCAGGTGAGCCCCCAGGAAGTGGCCGTTGAACGCCTCGCAGAACCAGTAGCGGGCCTCGGGCTGGGCCATCCAGTGTTTCCACTTCTTGTTGTCGCTCCAGTCCCACCCGTTGTAGTTGCCGGACAGGTCGAGCGTCCACTTCGGCGACAGGCCGACTTCGGCCCCCAGGTTGATGGTGGCCGTGGCGTCATACAACAGGTTGCTCTTCACAGACACCTTCTGCGCCTGAAGAGATGTCGTGCCGACGAACAGCATGAGAAAGAAAAGGATTCGCTTCATGTCTTTCATTCTTTTTCAGTATTAATTAAGCCTTCCGGCGTTTTTCCTGCATCGGGCCGTTACTTGGCAGGTAACGGCGCGGGGCGCCCCGGGTGCCCCAGGGAGGGGTTTGCCGGGGCATGGGGAGGGGTGCGCGGGGCGGGCGGCGGCCCGC
>NZ_CASDOY010000089.1 GCF_949282365.1 uncultured Desulfovibrio sp. | reverse complement strand
CTATGAAACGCGCCGTCGTTTTCAGCGGCCAGCCGACGACGGGAACAAGGCCGATGGCGCAGCCTGCAAACGTGATCCATTCCAGGGGATCCTGCATCTTGCGCGGATCATTGTACCAGCGCAGCAGTACGGCGATGATGTCCCGGATATCGCAGAGTTCGCCTATGCCCGGGGCAAAACTGATCGCCATGTCGGTGATGATCTGCGAGACCTTCGGGTCCTCATTGAATTCGCCCATCACGACGCCGCAGATCCAGTCCCCCACCTCCATGAGGGAGGGCATGGCCTCCTGGAACTCTTTCTGGTCGTAATAGTACATCCAGGGATATGCGCTGCTATCGGACATTGCGCTCTCCTCCCTGCGAGCCGCGCGAGGCAAGATGACGGGCAATGAGCTCCTCCCGCTCGGCGGCGGAGAGCGTGCCCTTGTACAGCGGGTTGCGCGGGCCGGGGACGGCGGTATACGGCCGGGCATCCGGGCCGAAGGTCACCCGGACAGGCCCTGGCGGCACGTCGTGCAGCTCGGCCTTGCCCTGCTTGTCCAGCACGCCCTTGCGGATGGTCCCGTCGGAAAGCAGTGCTTCAAAGGGCGCATTTTGTATGGGGTCATTGTCGTGGTAACGGTGGTCGAGCCGGACGATGCCGCCGGGCCATTCCTGCAATTCCCGCACAAAGGGTTTGAAGAGGGTATGCGGCCCCGTCTGCACCTGATCCGCCGTGCGCAGCCGCAGGGGGCCGGCGCAGCCGATGGTGACGCCGCTCTGATCCAGCCGGATGTAGCTGCCCCCAGCGTGCAGGAGGAGTTCCCCCTGCGCGCCCACCTCGATATTCTTGTTCGCGCTGATGAGGCGCAGGACCTTGTCGGCAATGATGTCCAGGTCATCGCTTTGCGCCTGGATCTCCACCTTGCCCTTGGCGGAAAAGATCTTGATGCCCATATTCCGCGCAAAGAGACTTATTTTTTTGAGCGCGGTAACGAAGAACGAGCGGGATGTGGCAAGGGAGGCGTCGCTGCCCGCGCTCACGGCCACCTGTTCGCTGGCTGCCAGATGCAGGGCCTGGGAGGTGGACAGCGCAATGCCCGCCGGGCTGGACAGCACAAGGTGCGGCGCGGAGAGCTCGCCTTCCGCCGCACTGCCCGCTATTTCCCGTTGCTGGCGTTCCAGGGCCTCCGCCGGGGAGGCCGCATCCTGCGCTTCCTGCGCATTGCGGGCAACGGCGATGCGGGCTTGTTCCGCATGCTGCCGGACGGCGGCCTGCAATACCCGGTCGGCCTCCACGAGGTCCCGTTGCTTGCCGGCAGCCTTGTTGCGGGCGTCCGTGCTGAGCAGCAGGCCCTTGCCGCTCCGGATGGCCCCCCATTCGTCCGTGCGCAGTTCAAATCCCTTGCCGCGGAAGTCCTCTCGTCCCTTGTCGTGCCGCAAACGGGTGATGTAGCCGAGGTTGAGCTGCGAGAGGCCGTGGTCGCTGGAAAGCTGGGCCTGGACCTGGCCCTGCGTATCGTCCAGCACGAGCTGGTTGCGCTGGCCGCCGTGGAATTCCTTGCTTTGCAGGCCGGAAAGGTGCTTTTGTTCGGGCAGATGCCAGGGCGGCATGTGGGCGGCGTTGTAGACGCGGCCGGTGATGATGGGGCGGTCCGGGTCGCCTTCCATGAACTCCACCAGCACTTCCTGGCCGATGCGCGGCAGCTGGATCGCGCCGAAGCCTTCCCCCGCAAGGCCGGACGAGACCCGGACCCAGCAGGAGGATCTCTCGTCGTTCGGGCCGGTCCTGTCCCAGTGGAAGCGCACCTTGACCCGGCCATACGCATCGCAGTGGACCTCCTCGCCGCCCAGGCCCGTGACGATGGCCGACTGGACGCCCTCGATGCGGACCTTGCGGTGCCTCTGCTCCGGCACGAAGCGGGTCTCCGAAGGGATGGCCCTGAGCCAGGCGGCGTATTCCAGGCCGCGTTCTTCCGGAGCCTCGTTGCCGAGCACGGCGGGCTGCCGCCCCTCATGGCGCACCTCGGTGATCCACCAGGAGCGGTTGACGTCCTGGCGGTGATGGCCGTAAAGCTCGAAGACGTAGCCCGGCGTGTGGCGTGAGGCGTCCGAGCGGCATTCCACCCAGTGGCTCCGGCTCGTCTGGCGCAGGATCTGCACAGCGGCGTAATGCTCCCCTTCGCGGCGGGCCTGGTAGAGGTGGGGGAACTGGTAGGTCTCCAGCGGCCGGGCCTGGGCCGGCGGCGTGCTGGTGTCCGCTTCGTGGCTGGTGAGGTCCGCGGAGGGTGTCGTGAAGTTCCAGTCGCGGAGCGTCGCGCTGTCGCTGCTGATGCGGTGGTTCAGTTCCAGCCGGGCGATGACCGCCGTGTCCGCCGGCTGGCCGGAACCGGAGTAAAAGCGGAGGCGGCTTTCTCCGGGGATGGGCAGCCCGCCTTATGCCTTCCTCTTCGGCCAGGCGGCAGATGAAGTGATAGTCCGACTCGCCGTACTGGGTGCAATATTCCCGCTTGGGGTACTTGTCCCGAAGCTGGAAGATGTAGGCTTCCTCAGGGAAGCCGTGCTTGTTCAGTACCTGCTGGATGATGTCGGGGACGGTCATGTGCTGGTAGATGCGGTGATCCTGCGTTTTCTTGAGGAAATACAGGCGCGGCGTCACTTCCAGCAGATAGTGGGTGACGGAGTTGGCGGTGTGCATCTGCTTCATCTGCCGGACCAGACCGTGCAGATGGCGTGTGCCGCCGCTTTTGTCGGTGATGTCCAGATGGCAGGGACAGCCGAGCAGGCGCGGGATATCGACATTGGCCCTGCGCGTGACGGCCTCGATGTTGAAGATGTAGCCGTCGCTGACCTGTTCCCTGCCGTGAAAGGCGTAGACGTCGAGGTTTTCCGGCTCTCCTCCGCCGGCGTCTATCCCGCAGGTGAACCAGTGGCGGTTGGCGTACATGCCGTTGAAAGCCATACGGTCTCCCCTCTCCGCCGTGCGGGCTGAGGCCGCAGCCCAGTGCGGCGAGCCGTCCGGTCGGATCGCATATTAGTAAATTTATATAGATTTATAATTTATCAGACGGGGAGCGTCAAGCCGTGGTCTTTCGTCGCGTCTGCCGGTAGAGCATTTTGCCTGTGGAAAAGGCAAAATGCGCGGCGGCGGCACAGCGCCGCCCGGCCGAAACCACGCGGAAAAATCGCGTTTTTTCCGCGAAACGCCAGGCCGTATGATTTGGAACGTGAAGCGTTCCAAACTGAAAATGCTCTAGGCCGACTCGCCGTACTGGGTGCAATATTCCCGCTTGGGGTACTTGTCCCGAAGCTGGAAGCGGTGCGCTCCGGCACGGGCGCGAAAAAAAAAGGGAGGCTGAAGCCTCCCTTTTGTGCGGCATGTGCCGCC
>NZ_CASDOY010000088.1 GCF_949282365.1 uncultured Desulfovibrio sp. | reverse complement strand
GTAATAGTAAGCCGTAGGGAAAAATAACGTGGAAACACGGCGCTGCCCCTAGGGGGGCGGGGGAAAGGGCGAAGACGGGTGCTTCCGTGTTAATTTAACACAACACGGACAGGGCTTCCCGTGTCCCGCCGCGGGGACATCCGCCCTTCCCGGGCCCGCTTTCGGCGCTTCCGCAAGGGGTTGCGGGCCGGTGTATGAAATTTTATTGAAAAATATTCGCCTTTTTTGTTTGCCGTATCGTTTTTATCACTATATTTGCACCAACGATTCACGCCGTTACCTGCCAAGTAACGGCGTTTTTTCGTGCCCCGCCGCCCGGGCGGTGGCCAGTGCGCAACAGGCTGGCCGTCAGCCAGGCAGGACCGCGGACAGCAGGTCGCGGTTCATCTCGTCTATCCGCCGGTCCGCGTGCGCGCGGAAGTAGGTCTCGGTCACCTTCACCGAGGAGTGCCCCATCGCGTCGCGGATCAGCTCGTGTTGGTAATTTTTGCTGTTGGCCAGCGTGGCCCAGCTGTGCCGCGCCGAGTAGCTGCTCAGGGGCTCGGGCAGGCCGCAGGCAGCCGCCAGCAGCCGCAGCGAGCGGTTCAGCCGCCGTAAGGAATGCTGATAGTCGAGGTAGCCCTGCCGCCCCGCCCCGCGCACGAAGGGGAGGAGGTAGGGGGACGCCGGGTCCGCGGAGCGGCAGGACTCCAGCAGGCGCAGGGCGGAGGGCTCCAGCCGCACGCGCAGGCAGGCGCCCGTCTTGCGCCGGCGGTAGCTCAGCACGCCGCCACGCAGGTCGCAAGGCCGCAGGTAGGCCACGTCCACGAACGGGATGCCACGCAGGGCGAAGAGAAGCAGGAACTGCCGGCGGGCCGCCTCCAGCCGCGCGTCCGCCTGCGGGGTGACGCCCAGCAGCCGAAGCGAGGCCTCGCTCAGCGAGCGCCGCTCGCCGGGGCGGCTGCCCGTGTACACGTGGCGGAACAGCCCCGCACGCGCGGGCGCCAGCCCGAGGTCCACGCCCTGCCGGTAGACGGCGCGCAGCGTGCGCAGGTAGGTGGAGATGGTGTTCCAACGCAGGCCCTCGCCCTGCAGGTACGACTGGTAGGCGGAGAGCCAGCCGGGGGTCAGGTCGGTGAAGCGGAAGGGGCGGTCGCCCCAGTAGGCGCCAAGGCGGCGGAGGGCGCTCCGGTAGACGTGCGCCGTGCCGTAACGCCCGTCCTCCTCCAGCCGGTCGGCACGGGAGGACATGAACGTGAGGAAGTCTGGTTTCTTGGACATATACATATCTTATATTAATGGTTTGCGGGTCGCATCCCGCAAAATTAAGCAAATCCCACGGCACGGAAAGACACATGGGAACGCCCTTCGGCCGCAGGCACGCCCGCCCACGGGCGGAGGTACAGCCGCCCACGGGCGGGCGCACCACGGCCCAAGGGCGGGCGTACCGCCGCCCGAAGGGTCCCGAAGGGACATAAAAAAATGGAAGAAAACAGGACAGAATCCGGCCAAGAAAGCGTATCTTTGCACCCCCGGAAGCCATTGGGGCTTCTTGTTAAAGAAGGATAATAGCCGTATGAAAGTCATTGTCGACAACAAAATCCCCTTCATCCGCGAGGCCATCGAGCACATCGCCGACGAAGTGGTCTATGCACCCGGCCAGGCATTCACGCCGGAACTTGTGAAGGATGCCGATGCCCTGGTCATCCGTACCCGCACCCGCTGCGACCGCGCCCTGCTGGAGGGCAGCCGCGTGCGCTTCATCGCCACCGCCACCATCGGCTTCGACCACATAGACACGGAATATTGCCGCGAGGCGGGCGTAGAGTGGGCCAACGCGCCGGGCTGCAACGCCCCCTCCGTGGCGCAATACCTGCACTCCGCCCTGCTCCTGCTGCAGATGAAGCGCGACAAGCCGCTGCGGGGACTCACAATGGGCATCGTGGGCGTGGGCCACGTGGGCAGCCTGGTGGCCGAAGTGGCCGGAGACCTGGGGATGAAGGTGCTGCTGAACGACCCCCCGCGCGAGGAGCAGGAGGGCCCGGGCCGCTATGCCCCGCTGCACCGGCTGGCCGAGGAATGCGACTTCATCAGTTTCCACGTCCCCCTCGTCCGCGAGGGCAAGCATCCCACGTTCCACCTGGCGGACGAGGCCTTCTTCCGCTCGCTGCGCCGCCGGCCTGTCTTCATCAACACCTCGCGCGGCGAAGTGGCCGACACGCAGGCCCTGCTGCAGGCCCTGGAAAGCGGACAAATATCGGATGCCATCATCGACGTCTGGGAGCACGAGCCGGACATCGACCGCACCCTCTTGCAGAGTGTCTTCCTGGGCACGCCCCACATAGCAGGCTACTCCGCCGACGGCAAGGCCAACGCCACCCGCATGGCGCTGACGGCCCTCTGCCGCTTCTTCGGACGGAAGCCCGACTTCCACATCGCGCCGCCCAAGCCGCTGAACCCCGTCATCACCGCCTCCAACGAGACGGAGGCCTACCTGCAGATGTATGACCCCCGCCGCGACAGCGACGCGCTGAAGGCACACCCGGAACAGTTCGAGCAACTGCGGGGGGACTATCCGCTGCGCAGGGAGAGGCAGGCGTATCTGTTCAGGCAGGGATAAGAAATAAAAACAGCCGCCCCCATGGGACGGCTTCATTGTTTATAAAGGAATACTACTGGTGCGATAAAATCGCACAGATTTAAATGTCATCAAATAAAGTGCGTTCTTTGACATTTTGGCTTGAGATGATTGAATCGTCCTGTTTGG
>NZ_CASDOY010000087.1 GCF_949282365.1 uncultured Desulfovibrio sp. | reverse complement strand
CCGCGTCCCGGCAAAGGCCGAACAGGCGGCCGCAGCGGGCCCCGCAGGCCGCGCCCACGGCCCCTTCGGCCAGCGGCGCGCCGGAGGCCGCCCGGGCCGCGGCATAGCCCATGGCCGCATCGGGCAGGACGCCGGGACGGCCGTTCAGGTCCAGATCGTAGATGACGGCCCCGGGGACGATGGGGATGGTGCCGTGCGGCATGGGGAAGCCGTGCCCCTGTTCGCGCAGGAAGCGCATGACGCCGTCGGCCGCGGCCAGGCCGAAGGCGCTGCCTCCGGCCAGCAGCAGGCCGTGGACGGTATCCACCTGGGATTCGGGGCGCATGAGCTCGGTCTCGCGGCAGCCCGGAGCGAAGCCCGGCACCGCGATGCCCGGGGTGAAGCCCTGCGGGCAGAGGACGGCCGTGCAGCCGGTATGGTTGGATGGATCGGTGGCGTGGCCGGCCAGCAGGCCGGGGATGGCGGTCAGGGTGGTATTGTGCATGGTGTTCCTGCCTGTTGGGGGAAGATGGCCCAGTGTCCCACGTCCCCGCCGGAAAGGGAAGGGGCAGGTAGGCAGGGGAGGGCGGCAGGTGGTGTGGCGCTGCCGCCGCGGATGCGGTCCAGGCCGGGCCGCGCGGACGACGGGCTGCCCTGTCGCGGGCGTGGCGGCGCCGGAACGGGGACGGCCGGGAAAAGAGAAAAAAATTCCCCGCACCGGGGGTCCCGGCGCGGGGATCGTCGTTTCTCGGCAGCCGCCGCGGATCAGGCCAGCATGTCCAGGAAATACCGGTGCAGGCGCAGATCCGGGGTCAGTTCGGGATGGAAGGACGTGGCCAGCACATTGTCCTGGCGCACGGCCACGATGCGTTCGCCGCGGTCGGCATCCAGGCGGGCCAGCACCCGCACGCCCTCGCCCACGCGGCTGATGAGCGGCGCGCGGATGAACACGGCCCGCAGGGGGCCGCCCGTGAGGCCGTCGACGGCAAGATCGGTCTCGAAGCTGTCCACCTGGCGGCCGAAGGCATTGCGGCGCACGGTGGCGTCCAGCACGCCCAGGCGCGGCTGGTCCGAGCCTTCGATCTCCCGGCAGAGCAGGATCAGGCCCGCGCAGCTGCCGTAGACGGGCATGCCGTCCAGGATGCGCCGGCGCAGCGGCTCCAGCATCCGCCATTCCGTCAGCAGCTTGCCGATGGTGGTGCTTTCGCCGCCGGGGATGACCATGCCCTCGAGGCCGTCCATATCCTTGAGCTGGCGGACTTCGCGGACCTCGGCGCCCAGCTGGCGCAGGGCCGCGGCATGTTCGCGGAAGGCCCCCTGCAGGGCCAGGACTCCGATGCGGGCCATGCTACCAGCCCCGCTCCTGCATGCGTTCGGACGGCGGGATGGTGGAGATGTCGATGCCCACCATGGCTTCGCCCAGATCGCGGGAGATCTCGGCCAGCAGGGCATAGTCCTTGTAATTGGTCACGGCCTGCACGATGGCGCGGGCGCGCTTGGCCGGGTCGCCGGACTTGAAGATGCCGGAGCCCACGAACACGCCGTCGCAGCCCAGATGCATCATCATGGCGGCGTCGGCCGGGGTGGCGATGCCGCCGGCGGCGAAGTTCACCACCGGCAGGCGGCCTTCCTTGCGCACGGCCAGGCAGACTTCCAGGGGCGCGCCGTTTTCCTTGGCGAAATTGGCCACTTCGGCTTCGGGCAGGGAGCAGAGCACGCGGATCTCGTCCATGACCTGACGGCAATGGCGCACGGCTTCCACCACGTTGCCGGTGCCGGGCTCGCCCTTGGTGCGGATCATGGCCGCGCCTTCGGCGATGCGGCGCAGGGCTTCGCCCAGGTTGCGGCAGCCGCAGACGAAGGGCACGGTGAAGTCGCGCTTGTCGATATGATAACGGTCATCAGCAGGGGTCAGGACTTCGCTCTCGTCGATGTAGTCCACACCCAGGGCTTCGAGGATGCGGGCCTCCACGAAGTGACCGATGCGGGCCTTGGCCATGACGGGGATGCTGACCACTTCCATGATGCGCTTGACGATGGTGGGATCGGCCATGCGGGCGATGCCGCCGGCGGCCCGGATGTCGGCCGGGACGCGTTCAAGGGCCATGACGGCGCAGGCGCCGGCTTCTTCGGCGATCTTCGCCTGTTCGGGGGTGGTCACGTCCATGATGACGCCACCCTTGAGCATTTCAGCCAGACCGGTCTTCAGGCGAATGGTGCCCTGTTCCATAGGTTCTACTCCTTCGGCGCCCGGAAGGCGCCTTCTTGCGTGGGGCCGGATGACGGCCAGAAGCGCCTTATATGCCATATTGAGAGCGGTTACAATAAGCAGCAGACCAAAGCCCCCTGTTTTCCCGGCAGGTTGTGACGGCCGCCTGCACCCGGGTGCAGTCCTCCGTCCTGACAGTGCGACCGGCACGTTCCCCTGTCCGCACATACAGGCCCGGGCAGATAGCGGGGAGCGGCCGCGGCGAAGATTCGTTCCCGTGTCCGCACGCGCAGCCCGCAAGGTGCATCGGCGGGGATGCCCATGTCGCCACGCTCCCATGCCCGCACGCGCGGCCCTGCCGGTGGGCGGGCATGGCGGCGCCGCTTGCCCGGCCGTCCCCTCCAGGTCGCGGCGGCGCGAAGCTGCCGGGAAATGGAGGCTTTGTCCTTGCAATCATGTCCCCCTGTGGCGTATGCTCATAACTCAAGCTTAACCAAGGAAGAGCCATGTCCGCACTTTGCATCCGCGTTCCCGCCCTGCGCGGTCCCCTGCCCGGGGACGCGCCCCTGTCCCCCGCGCCGGATTCCTGTCCGGTGCTGCGTTTGTGGCCCGGGCTGCCGGAAG
>NZ_CASDOY010000086.1 GCF_949282365.1 uncultured Desulfovibrio sp. | reverse complement strand
CCTGCGTCCCGAATCCGCCGCGGTGGTGGCGCGCCTGCACCAGATGGGCATCCGGGTGGTCATGCTCACCGGCGACAACGAACGCACCGCCCAGGCCGTGGCCCGTCAGGCCGGTCTGGAGCCCGCCGACGTGGCCGCCGGTCTGCTGCCCGCCGAAAAGGCGGAACATATCCGCCGTCTCCAGGCCGAAGGCCTGCTGGTGGCCATGGTGGGCGACGGCATCAACGATGCACCGGCCCTGGCCGTGGCCGACGTGGGCATGGCCGTGGGCAGCGGCGTGGACGTGAGCGCCGAAGCCGGGGACATCGTGCTCATGCGCGGCGGCATGGAGGCCGTGCTCACGGCCCTGGCCCTTTCGCGCGCCACCATGCGCAACATCCGCCAGAACCTGGGCTGGGCCTTCGGTTACAACCTGCTCGGCCTGCCCGTGGCCGCCGGTCTGCTGCATGTTTTCGGCGGTCCCATGCTCTCGCCCATGATCGCCGGCACCGCCATGGCCCTGTCTTCCTTCTCCGTGGTCAGCAACGCCCTGCGCCTGCGCTTTTTCAAGATCTGAGCAGGCGCTGCCCTGCGCTGCCGTACGTCCGTGCCCGGTCCCGCCGCGCACAGGTCCCGGGCTTCGTGGCAGGCTGCCGGGGCGAGGCGGGACCGCAGGGAAACGCCGGCCGCCGGGCCGCGCACGCGCAGACCGCCATCACGCCACGGGCGGGAATGGCCTGCTGCCCCGGAGCGGCAGGCCGCAGGCTGGTGGGGAACTTTGACCGCCGCCTGTACGGCCCCGGGCCGCGCACGGGCAGGTGCTGTCCGGCCCTGTGCGGCGCTCCTGTCCCGCCCCTGTCCCGTGACGCTCCTGCCGGGAGGGAACAGCTCCACAAACGGGAAAACGCGGGCGACGGCTCATTGCCGTCGCCCGCGTTTTTTGTCGTCCCTGTCCGGCGATGGTCCGCCAGGTGTTCCCGGCATGCTGTCCGGTAGGGCCCGCCGGGACTTCCCGGGAGGATGCCCCGCCCCGTGGTCACGTTCCGTCAGGATCCTGGAGCGCGATCGTCCGGGAGCGGCCCGTCAGGGCGTGTTATGCGAATCTGAGATTTATTTCAACTAAATAGATGTTATCAGTCACGCATGTCCGGTGAAGGCTGCCCGCCGCGCGCTGCCGCGAGCGTCTGAAAAGGCGCGCCTGGGCAGGGAAGGCGGCCTTCCCTTCCCCCCAGGACAAAACGTCATGAGCCCTGAGCCTAGGACTTTCTGAGCATGATGTCCAAAATGACCTTGTCGGCTTCCTTCATGCCGGTGGAGCCCAGGCGGCCCAGATTGGCGATGCAGACCTCGATGTCGTCGTCGGTGATGCCTTCGTTGCCGGGCACCACCGAGCCGTCCAGGGCCAGCATCACGGCCTGTATGCCGGCGCCCACGGCCGTGGCCACCTTGAGGGCGCAGCTGCTCTTGGCGCCGTCGCAGATCATGCCCGCCACGTTGCCCACCATGTTGCGGATGGTGCGTTCCATGACCGCCAGATCCCCGTCCAGCAGCAGGGCGATGCCGCAACCGGCGGCCGTGGCGGCCACCATGGCCCCGCAGTGGGCGGAGAGGCGGCCCAGATGGTGTTTGATGTGGATGGAGGTCAGGTGGCTCATCATCAGGGCGCGGGCCAGTTCCTCGTCGCTGCTCTCCTGCCGGATGGCGCAGGCCACCACGGGCATGGTGCAGGTGATGCCCTGGTTGCCGCTGCCCGAATTGCTCATGACGGGCATCATGACCCCGGCCATGCGGGCGTCGGCCGCGGCGGCGGTCAGGCGGATGGCGAAGGTGGGCAGGTCGTCGGAGAGGATGTGCTTGCGCACCCGGGCGTCCATGGACTTGCCCACGCCGAGGCCGTACTGGCTGGAGAGGCCTTCCTCGGCCACCTGACGGTTCATGCGCGCGGCCTCGAGGATGAAGCTGATCTCCTCCAGCGGCGCGGTGGTGGCGAATTCGTAGACCCGGGCCAGGGTCAGGGGCCAGGCGGCGGGCGCGTCCCCGGCGCTGTCCGCGGTCACGCGGTCTTCCACCAGGACCCCGTCCTGCCAGACGCGGGTGATGTTGTCATGGCTGTCGCGCAGCTCGGCGGCGGCGCTGTGGCCGCCGGCATGGGCCGTCACCAGGCAGTAGAGCAGCAGGTCGTTGTCCGGCAGGTGCAGGGCCACGGCATCGGCCGCCACCAGGGCCCGGGCGGCTTCGGCCTGCGCGGGCTCCAGCGGAGCCAGGCATTCCAGGCCCAGGCTGCTTTTGCCGCCCAGGGCGCCGGCCGCGGCGGCCACGGCCAGGCCCATCTCGCCCGTGCCCGGGACCATGACGCCCATGCCGTTCTTGAGCAGGTTGGCGCTGACGGCCACGTCCAGACGTTCCGGCGTCCGGCCCAGGGCCTCGGCGGCGCGGGCCGCGGTCAGGGCCACGGCGATGGGTTCGGTGCAGCCCAGGGCGGGCACCACTTCCTGATGCAGCAGGGCCAGGATGGCCTGCCTGTCGGCAAGGGACAGACTCATGCGTTCTCCGGGCCCAGGGCCCACGGTAGAAGGTTGGCGGGAAGGGGCTCTCCCGGCCGGCGGCCGGAAGAAGGGCGTCCCGCGACGCCGGGGATACGGGGCACTCCCCGCGATGCGCTCCGCCCGGGCACAGGGGCCCGCGCAGCGTCCGGCGTGATGACGCGGCGCAACACCAGGGACCGGCGCGCTGTACGGGCGGGAGCGCCGGACAACCCGCGTCCCTGTCCTGTGTCGTGCGCGATGCGCGGACGGACGGGAGCGCCGGGTACCGTGCCCATGACCCCGGCAGCGCCTGCGCGCTGGT
>NZ_CASDOY010000085.1 GCF_949282365.1 uncultured Desulfovibrio sp. | reverse complement strand
CCTTTCCCCGGCGCGCTTTTCCGAGGAATGCGGGAGCATGCGGCACGCATCCTGCACTGGGCATGCGTAGCTGATATCCTCTATTCATTTGAAATAAACTGTAAGATTCATATCAGCGCAGCCCACCTTGGGGCGCGACTGTCAGCCCCCCCCTCATTTCGCGGCATCGGGGCTGCGTCTGTGGCGGCCTGCCGGGCGGACCGAAGGCCGAGACGGTCGTCTGCGGCCGCCGCGGCGTCCTGTCCCGGGGGGTGCCGCGCGCCGTCCGTCACGCAAAAAAGCCTGCCGGGAGCGTGCGCCTGTCCATCCGGACCTTGTCCGTTGCGGTGGCATATCGCCACGCCCGGCAGCGAGCCCGGACGGCATGGCCTGCGTGCGGCCTTTCGCCGGTCGGGGGGCGCTGCGGCACGCCTGTTCCTGCCGGACTCGGACAGGCCTCTGTTCCGTATGCAAAAAACGAAAAGGACAGCCCCGGAAAGCTGTCCTTTTCGTTTTTCCGCACGCCGTCCCTAAAGGCGGGCCATGGCGGCGTCCACCTGTTTCTGGAAACCGGTCAGAAAACGTTCAACGGAGAAGTTCTCCGCATGGGCGTGCAGGCGGGACGGATCGAAGTCCATCTCGCAGGCTTCGAAGCGCCGCAGGGCTGCCGACATGGCTTCCACCGGGATGATGCCGAAGTCTTCCTCGCCGGGGAAGAGCAGGGCCCGGCTGCGGGCCATGAGCTCGCGCACGGCGGTATCGTCCAGGCGGCCCGTGAAGCGGACGCTGGGCCCGGCCTTGGCCTTGAGCCGGGGCAGCATTTCGCCGTCGCCGACCACCACCAGCGGCCGGTCGAGGCGGGTGCAGACCTCCACGGCCAGGTCCACGCGCTTGTAGGAGGCCAGACGGCCGAAACAGAGGTAGTGCTCGCCGCCCGGCGTCCTGCGGGGCGTGAAGGCCTGCGTGTCCACCGGCGGATGGACCACGGCGGCCTCGCGGCGCCAGTATTTGCGGATGCGCCGGGCCACATGGCGGGAGTTGGCCACGAAGTGGTCCACCCGCTGGGCGCTGAGGCTGTCCCACTGGCGCAGGGAGGGCAGCATCAGGCGCATGGCCAGGCGCGAGAGACGCCCCGTGCTGCGCATGTAGGCCGGCCAGTTGTCCCACAGATAGCGCATGGGCGTGTGGCAATAGCAGACGTGCAGGCTGTCCGGCCGGGTGATGACGCCCTTGGCCGGGCCGGACTCGCTGGAGATGACCAGGTCGTAGTCCGTCAGGTCGAGCAGCTCCAGGGCGTGCGGCATCAGGGGCAGGTACTTTTTGTACAGCCTGCGGCTGGCGGGCAGACGGTCGATGAAGGTGGTGCGGATGTCATGCCGGCGGAACTCGGGCAGGAGCCTGTCCCTGTCCAGCACATGGGTGAAGATGTCCGCCTGGGGATAGAGGCGGCACAGGGCTTCGAGCACCTTTTCGCCGCCGCCCATGTTGACCAGCCAGTAATGGACCAGGGCGACTTTCATGTTCAGGCCTTGGGACGGTCGCCGATGGCGGCGGTGATCTGGGCTTCGGCGGCCAGTTTGCCGTCCACATAGGCGCGGGCGTCCATCTTGCAGAGCTTGAGCTTCATGCGGATGTTGTCGCAGTGCAGTTCCAGACGGTCGCCGGGCAGCACCTGGCGGCGGAACTTGACGCCGTCCAGGCCGGTGAAGAAGAAGAGCTTGTCCGACAGGTCGCCTTCCATGCCGGAAACGGCCAGCAGCGCGCCGGTCTGGGCCAGGGCTTCGAGGATGAGCACGCCGGGCATGATGGGCGCGCCGGGGAAATGGCCCTGGAAGAAGGGCTCGTTGATGGTCACGTTCTTGTAGGCCTTGATATGGGAGCCAGGCACGCATTCCAGGACGCGGTCCACCAGCAGGAAGGGATAGCGGTGGGGCAGGATGGAGAGGATGCGCTGGATGTCCATGGTGAGAGGCGTTGCGTCCGACATGGAAAACTCCTTTGATGGATATGATGCCGCAGTTTAGCCCGATGCCCGGTGCAAGACAAGGCGGGCTGCGGCCGGGGCAGGGCAAAAAAAAGCCCCCTGCGGGCAGGGGGCCGGGAAAGGCGGTGCGGGAGGGGCCTACTTGCCGCTCTTGGCCTTGTCGTCCTTGTGGATCTTGTTGACTTCAGCCAGCACGTCCTGGGTCAGGTCCATGGTCTGGTCGGCATAGAGGACGCCGCCGGCCGTGATGTCCACCACGAAGTTGAAGCCCTTGCGCTGGGCCACGTTGTAGGTGGCGTTGAAGACCAGGGTCACCATGTCCTGGCGCAGCTTCACTTCGTCCTGTTCCACCTTGCGCAGGAAATTGCGGGTCTTCTGATCCAGTTCCTGCTTCTTGCGGATGAAGGCCAGCTTCTTTTCATCGGAAGCCTTGGGGCCCTTCAGCTCTTCGGCGGATTTCTTCAGAGCTTCGCCCTGTTTTTCCAGAGCGGCGCGTTCCTTGCCGTACTTGCTTTCCATCTGCTTTTTGGCAGCCTGGGCAGGTTCGCTCTGGGTGGCTACGGCCTGCATGTCCACCACGCCGATCTTGGCGACAGTAGGTTCAGCGGCATTGGCGGCGACGGCACCCGCCAGCATCAGGCAGACCGCAAGGGTCAGAAACAACACTTTACGCATGGAAAAACTCCCTTTTATCGAATGCTCCTGCGGATCATGGATGCCGCTCTGGCAGTGATTGTGCATGGATCTGCGCGATCAGGGCGATACGCCCCCTGATCACCGTCATCACATAGCACCAGAGGCAGGGGGCGTCAAGGAATTCTGGGCCGTGCGGTTCTTCCGCAGGCGATCCCTGTAGCTCAGGATGCCGTCGGTCAGACCTTCGGCCACGATCTCGCGGTAGCGGGCGTCACGCAGGTTGGCGGCTTCCCTGACATTGGTGCAGTAGCCCACCTCCACCAGGACGCAGGGCATGCGCGCGCCCAGCAGCACGACGAAGGGGGCCGCGCGGGTGCCGTTGTCCCGCACATGGTAGCCGCGGCGTTTCAGGGTCCCGAGGGCCTGCCGCTGGATGTCGGCGGCCAGGCGGCGGCTCTCGTACTGGCGGGTCGAGAGCATGGCGTTGGGCAGGATGCCCTGCACGTCCGCCATCTTCTTGTCCGCGCGGGAGTTCTCCTGTCGGGCCACGCGGACGGCCCGGGGATCGCGGGAGAGGTCCAGATAGTAGGTCTCGAAGCCGTTGATCTCGCTGTTCTCATGCGCGTTGACGTGGATGGAGACGAAGAGATCGGCGCCGACGCTGTTGGCCTTGCCGGTGCGCTCGCGCAGCCCCACGGCCACGTCCTTGCGCCGGCTGTAGACCACCTCCAGACCGTTGTCTTCCAGCAGACGGCCCAGGCGCAGGGCGATGTCCAGGGTGATGGCACGTTCCACCACGGCATTGTGGCTGGTGCCCGGATCACGGCCACCGTGACCGGCGTCGATGAAGACGCGCTGCTGGCCGCGCTCGAGTCCGGCACCGTGGCCTACTCCGTGGG
>NZ_CASDOY010000084.1 GCF_949282365.1 uncultured Desulfovibrio sp. | reverse complement strand
AAGGGAACCCCCTTGCGCGCGAGCCAAGGGGGTTCCCTTCCCCCCGGAAGATCCCTGCCCGTTCTTATTCCAGCCCGTACTTGCGCAATTTGTTGTGCAGGGTGGCGCGGGTGATGCCCAGGCGGCGGGCGGCCTCGCTCTTGTTGTCCTCGGTCTGGCGCAGGGTATCCTCGATGGCGCGGCGTTCCAGGGCTTCCAGGGAGAGGCCGGCCAGGGAGCCTTCGGCATTTTCCGGTTCCGGGACGGCCTGTCCGGCGGTTCCGGTGATGCTGGCGGGCAGCTCCGGGCCGGTGATGAGGTCGCCGCTGCAGAGGATCACGGCGCGCTCCACGGCGTTCTGGAGCTCGCGCACATTGCCGGGCCAGGCATAGCGGCGCAGCATGTCCAGGGCCTGCGGCGCGAAGCCCTTGACGTTCTTGCGGTTGCGGGCCGCGAATTTTTCCAGGAAGTGGGCCGCCAGCAGGGGGATGTCCTCGCTGCGCTGGCGCAGGGCGGGCACCTCGATGCTGATGACGTTGAGGCGGAAGAAGAGGTCCTCGCGGAAGCGCTTTTGCGCCACTTCCTCGCGCAGGTCGCGGTTGGTGGCGGCGATGACGCGCACATCCACGGTGAGGGGCGAATCCGAGCCCACGCGCTGCACTTCGCCCTGCTGCAGGGCGCGCAGCAGCTTGGCCTGCAGGGAGAGGGGCATCTCGCCGATCTCATCCAGGAAGAGCGTGCCGCCGTCGGCCTGGAGGAAGCGGCCTTCGCGGCGGCGGTCGGCGCCGGTGAAGGCCCCGCGCTCGTGGCCGAAGAGTTCGGATTCCAGCAGGTTCTCGGCCAGGGCCGCGCAGTTGACCGTGACCAGGGGCTTGTCGGCGCGGGCGCTGGCCTTGTGTACGGCGCGGGCCACCAGTTCCTTGCCGGTGCCGGATTCGCCGGTGATGAGCACGGTGGCCTCGGTGGGGGCCACCGTGGCGATGATCTCGCGCATGGCGCTGACGGCGGGGCTGCGGCCCAGGATCTCGGGCCCGGCGGCGGCCTCGCTGAGCTGGCGGCGCAGCTCGCGGTTCTCCACGCTCAGGCGGGAGTGGTCCACGGCGCGTTGCAGGGTCTCGCGCAGGGCGTCGAAGTCCAGGGGTTTGGTCAGATAGTCGTAAGCGCCCAGGCGCAGGGCGTCCACGGCGGTCTCCACGGACGAGTAGGCCGTCATCAGCACCACGGGCAGGGCCGGATTGTAGTCCAGGATGCCCCGCAGGGCGTGGATGCCGTCCATGCGGCCCATGCGCACGTCGGTCAGCACCACGTCGTAGGGCTTGGCGTGCACGGCCTCCACGGCCAGGTCGCCGTCCGCCGCCTCGTCCACGCTGTAGCCCCAGGCCTGGAGCATCATGCGCAACATGCCGCGGTGGGCATCGTCGTCATCAACCACGAGAATGCTGGTGTTCACCCTTGTCCTCCCCCTTTTGCCCGTCGGCGCCGGGCGTGTGCCGCGGCTGCGCGGGATCAGTCCCCGCCTGCGGCAGGCGTATGAAAAATGTTGTCTGGCCGGGGCCGTCCGCCGTGGCCTGACGGGATCGCACATAGACTTCGCCCGCGAGCGCCTCCACGATCTTGTGCACCGTGGCCAGGCCCAGGCCGGTGCCGTGCCCCTTGGTGGTGAAGTAGGGGTCGAAGATGTGGTTGAGGTTCTCCGGCGCGATGCCCTGGCCGGTATCCGTGACGGACAGCACGAGGTGGCCTTTATCCACCGTGCAGTCCAGGGTCAGGGTACCGCCGTGGGGCATGGCGTCCAGGGCGTTGAGGCAGATGTTGAGCAGGGCCTGTCCCAGCCTGTCCGGGTCCATGAGGGCCGGAGGCAGGCCGCGCGGGATGCGGTCCTCCAGGCGGACGCCGCGCTTTTCGGCATCCTGGGCGATGAGGCGCAGCACATGGGCGGCGCTGTCTTCCAGGGAGGCCGCCACGGGGCGCACGTCGCTGGGACGGGAAAGGCCGATGAGTTCGCTGATGACCCGGTTGAGGCGCTCCACCTCGCGCACCATGACGCCCGCGGCCTTGCGGTCCTCGCTGCCTTCGGGGAAGCGCATGCCGAAGTAGGTGGCATAGCCCTTGATGGAGCTGAGGGGGTTGCGGATCTCGTGGGCCACGCCGGCGGCCAGGGTGCCCACGGCGGCCAGCTTCTCCTTGCGGCGGATCTCTTCTTCCAGACGGCGGATCTCGCCTTCGGCCCGGCGCTGGCGGCGGCGGGATTCGCGGGCGCGCTGGGCGTAGTACAGGGCCAGCAGGCAGGCCAGGCCCACCAGCATGGCCACGCCGGCCAGCATGAAGACGTGGTCCCTGTCCTGGCTGCGGGTGATCTCGAAGGGCGAGAGGTCGAGGCCCAGGAAGATGATGGGCTGCGGCAGGCCCGGCGGGAGCTGGCCGGGCGGCGGCTGCATGAAGTAGCGGTAGACCACGAACACGCGCTGTCCTTCCATGTTGAGGATGGCGGAACGGGTCAGGCCGCCGGGCCGCAGCTGGCGCATGGTCTTTTCATCCATCTCCTCGCCGTTGAGGCGCAGGATCTCGCCCAGGCGGGTGGCGTTGCTGTGGGCCAGGATGGTGCCGTCGGGCATGGTGACGGCGATGAACTGCACATCCGAGGTGCTGGCCATCTCCTTGAGCAGGATCTGCAGGCGCACGCGGGCCTCGCCGTGCATGCTGGTGCGCAGCATGCTTTCGAAAGCCATGATCAGGGAGCTGCCTTTCTCGGCCAGCAGGCGGGACATGGCGCGTTCATTGCGTTCGATGGAGGCCAGGGCCAGCAGGGTGACCAGCAGGATGAGCACGAAGGCCGTGCCGCCCAGCAGCAGGCCCAGCGGTGTGCGCTGCTGCTGTTCCAGCTGTGAGCGGGCCTGGGCGCAGTCGTTTTCGCGGGCGGCCTGGTCATTGGCCACCATGGCCCCCGGGGCCGGGGCGGCGCT
>NZ_CASDOY010000083.1 GCF_949282365.1 uncultured Desulfovibrio sp. | reverse complement strand
GGTCGAAGGCGGCCCGCAAGGCCGCGCCGTGGGTGATGCCGGGAGCCTTGCGGGCATCGGCAGCGGCCGGGCGGCATGGCGCGGAGAGGGTCGCCGTGGATACGGTGTCCGGCCATGTGCCGCAGCTCCACGGAGAGATGCGTGTCGTCGGGGAAAGCGTACCGTACGGACAGCGGCCTGTGGCGCCCCGTTTTTTTCGCCAAAGCGCGCCGGGGAGGAGAGCGGTCGAAGTCGGCCCGCAAGGCCGCGCCGTGGGCGACGCCGAGAGCCTTGCGGGCATCGGCAGCGGCCGGGCGGCACGGGCGCTGCAGGGCGAAAGATCCTGTCCCCCGGCTGCGAAGATCCGGCCCGGCCTCTTGCCTCCTGCCCCTGCTTTCGCGTAGAAGGCGGGCCATGACGAATTCCGCTACTCCCTCCCCTTTCCCGACGCCCGCTGCGCCTGCCATGGTCGATGACGCCCGGCGGCCGGCGGACGTGGTCGTGCTTTTTTCCGGCGGTCTGGACAGCATCCTGGCGGCCAGGGTCCTTGAGGAACAGGGCCTGCGGGTCTGCTGCCTGCACTGTCATTCCCCCTTTTTCGGCGATCCGGCCTCCGTACCGCGCTGGAGTAGCCTGTACGGGCTGGATATCCGCACCTTGGACGTGAGCGACGATTTTTGCGCCCTGCTGCGCGCCCGTCCGGCCCACGGTTTCGGCAAGGTCATGAACCCTTGCGTGGACTGCAAGATCCTGCTCCTGCGCCATGCCCGCCTGTATATGGAGAGCATCGGCGCGCGCCTGCTGGCCACGGGCGAGGTCCTGGGGCAGCGGCCCATGTCGCAGCGGCGCGACGTGCTCAACGCCATCCGGCGTGACGCCGGGGTGCAGGACATCCTGCTGCGGCCCCTGAGCGCCCTGCAGCTGTCGCCCATCCCGGCGGAGGAAGAGGGCTTCGTGGACCGTTCCCGCCTGCTGGGCATCAGCGGGCGCGGACGCAAGGACCAGCTGGAGCTGGCCAGGAAATACGGCCTGCCCGAGATCCCCACCCCCGGCGGCGGCTGCCGTCTGGCGGACAAGGAGAACGCCCGGCGCTACTGGCCCGTGCTTTCCCGCTGGCCCGAGCCCGATACGCGGGCCTTCACCCTGGCCAATCTGGGGCGGCAGTTCTGGGCTCGCGAGGACGGCCGGGACTACTGGCTGGCCATCGGCCGCACCAGCGGCGACAACCAGGCCCTGCACGGCGTGCTGGGCCGGGACGACGCCAAGATCCATCTGGCCGACATCCCCGGGCCGCTGGCCGTGGCCTGCGGCGGGCGTACCTGGCCGGAAGCGGTGCTGCGCGCGGCGGCGGCCCTGATGGCCTCCTATTCGGGCAAGGCCGTGCGTCTGGGGGCCCCGGTGGGCGTGCGCGCCAGCTGGCTGGGCGGCGGCTGGCAGGGCGAGGTCCTGCCCAGCCGGGAAGGCATCTGGCGGGAGCCCGCCTGGGAACCGGCCCGCGAGGAACTGCGCGCCGAGCAGAAGGCGCGCCTGCACGCGGCCCCGGCCCGGGAAGATGTGACGGAAGAATGAGCGCGTACCGCTTTACAAGATGTCTTTTTCCGGGTAATGAGGAGCGATTCCTTATTACAGGGAAAAAACGCCAAAATCGTGCCGAGAAGGCCAGTTTTGGGAGGCTCACATGGACCAGAAGGATATAGAATATTTCCGCAAGCTCCTCACCAGCATGCTGGAAGAAGCCAAGCAGAAGGGCGATTCCACCATCGAAGAGCTCACGGACAGCAACGAAGTCTTCGCCGACCCTGCTGACCGGGCCACGGCCGAATCCGACCGTGCCTTCACCCTGCGCATCCGCGACCGCGAACGTCGCCTGATCCGCAAGATCCAGTCCGCGCTGCAGCGTATCGACGACGGGACCTACGGCATTTGCGACGAATGCGGCGAGGAGATCGCCATCCCGCGCCTCAAGGCGCGTCCGGTCACCCGCCTGTGCATCAACTGCAAGGCCAAGCAGGAAGAGGACGAACATCTGCGCGGTGACTAGCGCGGACCGGTCCGCGCCGTGGTGCGCGGCGTCCCCTGATCTTTTGACAGAAAAACGGGCTCCGGCCCGTTTTTTGTTTTTCGCCCCGGCCGTGATGCCGGGAAGGATATCCGGCTCGCATCATGGACGCCCATCTTTTCTATCGCTTCTGTGAGGAACTGGCGCCGCGCATCATCGGCGGCTGGCTGGAAAAAGTGCAGGAACCGGTCCCCGGCCTGCTGGCTTTCAACATCAATCTGGCCGCGCGCGGCCATGCGTACGGCCAGACATATGGCCAGACGGGCGGCGGCCGCAAATGCCAGCTCTGCCTGCGCGCCGCGCGCAAGGAGCCCTTCCTCTTCCTCTCGCGCAGCCGTCTGGCGGCCGGGCGCGCGCCGTCGGCCCCGGTCATGCGCCTGCGCAAATATCTGGCCGGGCACCGCATCCTGGCAGCGGTCTGTTCGTTCTCCCGCCGCCGGCTCTGGCTGCTGGTGGGCGGCGAAGCCGCGGCCGAGGAGGCCCTGCGCCGCGTCCTGCCGCTCTGGAGCCCGGAGGACGGGCAGGACCTCGCCTCTGTCCCCGCCCCCGACGGCGGTCCGGCTGCCGCCTCCGTGCCGCCGGAGACGGCGGCCCCCGGCGTCCCCGATGCTCCCGGCCTTCCCGACGGCCCTGACGCTCCCGGCGCGGAGCGTGAGCCCCTGGCCACCTGGCTGCTGCTGGACCTGCGCGAAGGCGCGTCGGTGCGTTTTTTGCCCGTGAGCCGGAGCCCGCAGGAGGATGTCCTGCGCTGGCCCGAAGCCGGAGAGCTGGAGGAGGCCCTCGCGCACTGGCGGGACTGGCCGGTGCTGACGCCCGCCCTGCGCCGCGTCCTGCCGTTCTACGATGCCCTGGACCGGCAGGCCCTGCTGGAAGACCTGCGCCTGGGCGGCGGGGATGTCTTTTACTACGCGCCGCCCGCCGGTGAGGCGGAAAAGCCCGGCGACGGGCCGTCCTGCCGCATCGCGGCCTGGCCCCTGCCCGATGCCCTGGCCCAGGGCTGGCAGGAGGAGCAGGGGGAAGACGTCCTGGCCCTGGTGGAGAAGGCCGGGCAGAAGCTGGTGCTGGAAAAGGCCGCGCGCGATGCCGCCGGGGCCGCGGCCCTGCCCCTGTCGCGTCGCCTGCGCAAGCTGGAACAGCTGCTGGCCAAGCTGGACGGGGAGGAGCGGCGTCTGCTGGACATGTGCGCCGCCCGCGAGGACGGTCTGCTGCTGCAGGCCTGGCTCTGGCGCTGGCCTGCGGACTTCCGGGCCCCCGAGCTGGTGCTGCCGCCGCCGGAGGAAGGGGACGGGGAGACGCCGCGCAAGACCGTGAGGCTGGATATGCGCCGCAGCGTGCGGGACAATATGGAGCGTTTTTTCCACACGGCCCGGCGCGGCCGGCGCGGTCTGGAACACCTGGCGGAACGGCGCGCCGTGCTGCGGGCCGAGCTGGCCACGGTGCAGGCGGCCCGGCAGGAAGCCCTGCTGGGCGGCATCGCCCCCGCCGCCGGGGAGG
>NZ_CASDOY010000082.1 GCF_949282365.1 uncultured Desulfovibrio sp. | reverse complement strand
GGGTGCGCCCGCCGGCGCATCGCGGGCCCCGGCCCGACCTGCCCCGGCTCCCCGTCCTGTCCGGCCTGCAGGGGCGGCCGGGCGTGCGGCTGCCTCCGGGACCGTGCTTGGTCGCCCCGCACGGAGACAGCGCGCAAAAAAAGGGCAGGGAAGTTCCCTGCCCTTGCATGCGATGGCGGCGCGGCGGAGCGCTACACTTCGTTGATGTCGGGAGCGCCGGCGATGGGCTTGCGGGCCAGGGCCAGGAAGGAGGCCAGGCAGACGACGGCCACGACCACGCCGATGATGTCAGCGGTCTGGATGCCCATGCCGAAGCCCATCTTGGGCTCGTAGCAGATGTAGGCGGTGCACACGGCGGTCATGAAGGTGGCCGGCGCGGTGCAGATCCAGTGCAGGCGGTGCTTGCGGTACAGGTAGGCGCCGGCGGCCCAGAGCATGATGGCGGCCAGGGCCTGGTTGGCGAAGCCGAAGTAGCGCCAGATGACGTTGAAGTCCACGAAGTTCAGCACCACGCCGATGGCGAAGATCGGGATGGCGATGGCCAGGCGGGCCGGGATGGCGGACTGCTTGAAGTTGAACATTTCGGCGATGGTCAGGCGGGCGGCGCGGAAGGCGGTGTCACCGGAGGTGACGGGCAGGGCCACCACGCCCAGGATGGCCAGCACGCCGCCGATGGGGCCCATGAGGGCGCGGGCGGTCTCATCGACCACGTTGGCGGGACCGCCGGCGGCGGCCAGGGCTTCGGGGCTGGTGTAGAAGGTCATGCCCACGGTGGCCCACACCAGGCCGATGAAGCCTTCAGCCACCATGCCGCCGTAGAACACGGCCTTGCCCTGCTTTTCATTGGACAGGCAGCGGGACATCAGGGGCGACTGGGTGGCATGGAAGCCGGACAGGGCGCCGCAGGCGATGGTGATGAAGACCAGCGGGAAGATGGGCAGCTGCTGGGGATGGGTGTTGGGGAAGGCGGCCCAGTTGTAGAATTCGCAGCCGTTGGTGAACATGGTTACGGTCATGCCCACGGCCATGATGATCAGCACGGCGCCGAACAGGGGATAGAGGCGGCCGATGATCTTGTCGATGGGCAGGATGGTGGCCAGGAAGTAGTAGGCGAAGATGACGGCGACCCAGAACATGTGGTCCATGTAGTCGGGGGTCAGCTTGGCCAGCAGGCCGGCGGGGGCGGCCACGAAGACCACGCCCACGAGCAGCAGCAGGATGACGGCGAAGACGCGCATCAGCTGCTTGGCGGCATTGCCCAGGTTGTAGCCCACGATGGTGGGCACGTTGGCGCCCTTGTAGCGCACGGAGAGCATGCCGGAGAAGTAGTCATGCACGGCACCGGCGAAGATGGTGCCGATGACGATCCAGAGCAGGGCGCTGGGGCCGTAGAGGGCGCCCAGGATGGGACCGAAGACCGGGCCCACGCCGGCGATGTTCAGCAGCTGGATGAGCCAGACCTTCCACATGGGCATTTCCACATAGTCGACGCCGTCGGCCATGGTCTTGGCGGGAGTGGGACGGTTGGGGTCCGCACCAAAGATTTTTGCAACGATGGAGCCGTAGACGATGTAGCCTACGATGAGGCCGGCCACGGCAAGGAGAAAATAGGCGTAATTCGGCATAGTATCCGCTCCCTCTGCGGCTATCCGGTTAAAGGGTGAAAAGAGCGGCAGCCGCGCGGGATCCGCCGGCTGCCCTTGTTGATAGGGATTCGTGACTAGCACGCTGCCGGAGGGGCGTCAACAGAGGGAAATGCTTTTTTTCCGCCGCCGCCGGGGAAAAAGGCCGCACGGTCCCAGTGTTTGTGGACCTATTTCGCTACCCTGGACAACATTATATGATTTTTGTCTTTGTGTGACGAAGGACGCGGCGCGTCCCGGGCAGGACAAGGCAGGGGTCTTGCGCGGCTGTACCGCCTGCAGGGCGGAAAGCCGTTGCGTCCCGGTCCTTTCCCGGTCTTTTCCCGGCCTCTGCCGGTGGGCCGGGAAAAGTCGGCCCCGCCGGGGGAGGACACGCCGGCAGAAGGGGCCCAGGCAGGGGAGGTGCGGCAGGCCGGCTCTGTCCGCCCGCAGGGGCGCGGCGGGACGGGAGCGGCAAAATGCCTTCACAGGTACGGTCCGGGATGCTAGCATGGCAGGCATCCTGCCCCACCTGCAGCGTGGTTGGGCACAGAGTTTTTATGGGCGTGCGTCCCTGCCGCCCGGAGGTCCTGTATGAAACTGGAACCCAAGGCCCCGGAACAGACCGGGTTCGTTTCCTATACGGCGACGCCCCCGTCCGGCGGGCGTCTGGATGATCTGCCCGCGCCTAGGGCGTCACGCAGCGGGGGCAAGCTGGGCTGCCTGGCCCTGCTGGTCCTGCTGCTGGTGGCCGGGGCCGCTGTCTGGCTCACGCGCGATGACGCCACCCGCGACGCCTGGCGCCGGGAGGCCCTGTCCTGGCTGGGTGGCTCGTCCCTGGCGCCGCTCGGCAACCTTTTGCACGAGACGCCTCCGCCGCCTCCGCCCTCGGTGGCCGCGCCGGCCACCGAACCGGGGACCCTGGCGGGGCCCGTGATCCAGAGCACGGTCAGCGCCCTGGTGCGGACCGATCTCGTGACGCCCGGGGCCGTGGCGCCCGCAGGGGAAGGCCAGGCGGCGCAGCCCCGGCAGTACCCTGCCGACAGCCGCGTGCAGCCGGCCTTCGTGGAGGATCTGGCCGGGCATGTGCTGGAACGCTTCCGGGGCAACGGTCTGGACCTGAGCCTGCCCGCCCTCAACCAGCGCTACGGGGTCAAGCTCACGGGGCTGGCGGGCGGCAGCCGCGCCGCGGTGCTGCGCTACGCCTTCCACCCCGACATGCTGCGCAGCCTCTATGCCATCTATGCCGACCGCTTCCTGGACAGCCTTGGATGCCAGTGCGCGCAACATGGCTGGAGCGAACTGCAGCAGAGGCAGCTGCATCTGGCCCTGGCCGGACGCCTGAACGCCTGGGCTGCGGCCCTGGACGGCGTGGCCGCCGTGCCCGGTCTGGCACAGCGGCTGGCCGAGAGCGAGCGCCTGCTGCAGGGATCGCTGGATATCTACAGCCAGATGGCCGGTACGGTTTTTGAGCTGGACGAGGCCCGCCAGCGCGGTGATGCCGCGGGCATGGCCACGGCCCAGCTGCGGGTGGACGATATCACCGGCCGTTACCGCCAGGCCCTGGACGCCCGCAGCGCGGCCCAGCATGCCCTGGTGGGCGAGATCCGGCGCCATGCCGGGGCGGCCCTGGACGAGGAGACGCTGCTCTTCGTGGCCCAGTGGGTGGGACGCCGTCTGCACGAGGACGGCAATGCCCTGGCAACGGTCCGTGCCGGAGCCGCGGCCCTGCGGGACATGGCCGCACGCTGCACGCGCATCGGCAGCGGCGAGGCCGCCGTGGGGCAGAACGCGCCCTCTGCGGCCCGGGATGCGCTTTCGGATGCGCCTCTGCGGCCCGGTCCCAAGGAAGCCCGTCCCCATCCCGCTGCTGCGCCGGCGCCGGCGGCAAGCCCCGCAGGCGCGCTGGAAGCTCCTG
>NZ_CASDOY010000081.1 GCF_949282365.1 uncultured Desulfovibrio sp. | reverse complement strand
ATGGCGGCGGCAGCCCCCGCACGGGCACGGCCCTGCGGCGGCACCGGGGCAGGCGGCCTGACCTCTGCCGCCGCTCCCCGGAAAGGGCAGGGAAAACGCGGACGCACGAACAGCCCCGCAGGAGGAAGAAGATGCCGGGCATGACAGAGATGTGTGTTTTCCTCGTCTGGATCGCAGGCGGCTTCGTTTCCGGCGTCAGCGGCATCGGCGGGGCCATGATGGCCTTCCCCTTCCTGGTCCTGCTCATGCCGGTCCATGACGCCATCGCCCTGACCTGCATCCTCAACATGGTCATGGACCTCTGCCTGGCCAGCCTGCATTTCCGCCACTGCAACGTCCGCGTCCTCTGGCCCATGCTGCTGGCCTCGGTGCCCGGTTCCTTCGTCGGGCTCCAGATCCTCGAGATCTGCTCCGGGCCCGTCCTGCAGGGGGCCGTGGGCATCCTGCTGCTCTACTACGTCTACTGGCAAAAAACCTTCCGCGCCCGCCGCGGCATGGCCCATCCCCGCGCCATGGGCGCGGTGGCCGGCTTCGGCTCCGGCCTGCTGGGCACGGCCATCGCCTTCGACGGCCCGCCCGTGGGGGCCTACGGCCTGTGCATGGGCTGGGAACCGCGCGTCCTGCTGGGCACCCTGGGCGTCTTCTTCGTGCTGCGCTCCTCGGTGACGCTGCTCCTGCAGGGCATGGCCGGCTTCTATACGCCGCAGGTGGTGACCTGCGCCCTGTACGGCGCACCCGGCGTGGTGCTGGGCACATGCATCGCCTTCCCCGTGGTCAAGCACATCTCGCAGCAGGCCTTCCGCAAGGTCCTGCTCTGCGTCATCGCCGTGGCGGGCCTGGTCTGCCTGGTGCGGGCGCTGGGGTAGCGGAGGGCTGCGCATACAGGGACGGGGCCTGCGTTCCCGTCAAGGACGCCTGCGTGGCGGCTGCTGCCCGGCATCACGGGCTGGTCGCCTGCGCGGCGGGCGGCAAGGGGCCGGAGCTTGCGCAGCCCCAGGCCCCCTGCACCCCCTGCCCCGCGCGGGTCCCCGGTGCTGTGGCGGCGCGCCGGGACGGACGGCACCGCGCCTTCGGCGCACGCCGTCGAACGGCGCGCCCAACAGGCGAAGAAGACACATCGAACATGGCCGGTCTTGCTGTGGCCGGGAAAATGCTTTCCTGATGCGGCAGGATGACGGGGACATGCCTGAGGATGAAAAAGCCGGTGTCCATGCACCGGCCTTTTGTGTCTGGCGGGAGTCCTTTCGGAAAATGCCGTTTGTGCAGCCATGGAAAGATGACGCGAAGGGCGGCAAGGAAGGGATGGTGCTCCGCCCCGGCTGCTCATTACTGGAGGAGATCTTCCAGCGTTTTGCCTTGCAGGTCGTTCACCCTGATATATTCCTCGTAATCTTCGCCAAGGGCCTGTGGAGAGAAGAAGACATGAAGATATCGTCCTGACAGGCCGCACCCCTTGCCGGCAGCAAACGGCAGCTTCCGAAAGGCCCGCCCGTCCCCCCTTCCCCGCATTGCGGCCTGTGGTCAAAGCGGCTATCCTGTGCCAAGATCGTCACGCCGTTCCCGCACTCCAGCAGCGAGGCCATGCCATGCATCCCGTCAGCGACATCCTTGCCCGCGCCGTGGTCCCCGAACATTCCGCCCCCTTCATGCAGGCCGTTTCCGGCGGCCGGGTGCTGGTGGCGGATCACTTCGTCTTCTACGCGGCCGGGGACTGGCTCATGGCCATCGCCTATCCGCTGGAAGGCAGCGGCCCTTACAGCCACGAGCGCTTCGAGGCCGCCCTCGCCGACGCCCTGGAGCAGACAGGGGCCACGGCCTGCTTCGCCGTGGGGCCCGACCTGCCGCCGCGCCTGTCCGGCAACGTGCTGGAGCGGGACGTCTTCTACACCCTCCCGGCCGACGCGCCCGTGCCGCCGCGCCTGCGCTCGCCCGTGCGCAAGGCCCGGGAACGCCTGCGCATCGACGAGACGCGCGACTTCGGGCCCCGGCACCGCCGCCTCTGGGCCGAGTTCATGGGCCGGGCCGTGCTGCGGGCCAATGTGCGCGAGCTCTTTGCCCGCACGCCGCAGATGCTGGCCGCCGAGGGCGCCGACGTGCGTCTGCTCAACGCCTGGGACGGCGACCGGCTGGTGGCCTGTCTGGTGCTGGACTACAGCACGCCCGCCTTTGTCAGCTACATCGTGAGCGCGCGCTCGCGCACGCATCCCGTGCCCCACGCCGGGGACGCGCTCTTCGCCGTCATGCTGGAAAAGGCCCGCGCGGCCGGGGCCGCCTTCGTGCAGCTGGGGCTGGGCGTCAACGAGGGCATCACGCGCTTCAAGCGCAAGTGGGGCGCGGTCCAGTCCCTGCCCTATGTCATGGCCCAGTGGCAGGAGACCTCCCGCGCCGGCGCGGACAAGGTCATGCTGGACGAACTCATGGACGCCCTGCTCAAGTACGCCAACGACGATTTCGCCAAGTACGAGTTCCTGCACAGCCTGCCCGAACAGCGCCCCTACGCCATGCTCTGGGAACTGGAAAAAGAAGGCCGCCGCTCCTGGCTCTGCGGCACGGCGCATTTCTTCTGCTATTCCTTCTCGCGCTCCTTCCGCAAACTGTTCAGCCAGGTGGATACCGTCATCTTCGAGGGACCGCTGGACGAGGAGAGCATGGCCCTGGTGGAAGCCCGCGGCCAGCGGCGCGACCCGGACGCCGCCCCCCTGGACAGCCTGATGGGCGAGGCCGAGATCCGCAGGCTGGAGCGCGTGGTCTGCGGCCCGCGCGGCACCTTCGCCCACCTGATGAACATGGAATGGCCGGACGCCCCGGACGTGCGCGCCCGCCTGCGCGACACCCGCCACTGGTACGCCTTCTTCTCCCTCTGGACCGCCTTTCTGGAACGCCAGGGCTGGCGCGGTTCCGTGGATCTGGAAGCCTGGCGCCTGGCCCGTGACATGGGCAAGACCGTGCTGGGCATGGAGAGCATCGAGGAACAGATCCGCTCCCTGGAGCTCATCCCGGTGCCGCGCGTGCTGGGCTTCTTCCGCCGCTGCGACCAGTGGCGCGCCTACATGAAGCGCAATATCCTCCACTACCTGCGCGGCGACCTGGAACAGATGATGGGCACCAGCACGGAGTTCCCCACGCGCACGGAACAGGTCATCGACTCCCGCGACCAGCGCTTCCGCGAACGCATGCGCCCGTATATCGAAAGGGGCGGGGCCGCCGTCTTCGTGGGGGCGGCCCACATCCTGCGCCTGCGGCGCATGCTCACCGAAGACGGCTTCACCGTGCGCCATGTGCGGCCCACCTGGATGCACAGGCTGCGCGCCCGCCTGCGCGGCGAGGAAGACCTCTACCGCATCCCCGACGACACTACCCGCCCCTATTAGGCAAGCCCTGCCGCAAGGAGGAAGACGATGTTTTCACAGGGATTGCAGCATTTCACGGCCGAGGCCGTGGTCCCGGAGCAGCTGCTGCACTATGTGGCGGCCGTGGCCGGATCCCGGCCGCTGGCCTGCGCCGGCTTCCCCGCCTACCTGCTGGAAGGGCATCTGGTGCTGGTGGCCTATGACGCGGCCATGCTGGACGCCTTCGCCACCGGGGCGCAGCCGGCCCCGGAGCCCGCGCCGGCCCCGGACCCCACCGGCGCCACCGACGCGG
>NZ_CASDOY010000080.1 GCF_949282365.1 uncultured Desulfovibrio sp. | reverse complement strand
CGAACGTATCGGCTGGGAATCCTTCTTCAAGCTGACCGGCCTGCAGTTCACCCACCACCTGATCGACGACTTCCGCGATCCGGCTTACTACACCTGGCGTCAGAGCACCCAGTTCAAGTTCTAAGCCGAGCTTGACAATACCCCGGCAGCGCTTTCCGGCGCTGCCGGGTTCAGGAGAAAAAAAATGGCTGACGAAAAAGACGTTGTTGTCGAATTCCTGAAGAGCAAATCCGCTTCCAAGTCCAAGTTCTACTTCAAGGACTTCACGGACCTCTTCCCCGACAAGGGCCCCCGCGAAGTGAAAAAGATCCTCACCAAGCTGGTGAACGAAGAAGTGCTGGAATTCTGGTCCTCCGGTTCCACCACCATGTACGGCCTGAAGGGCGCTGGCAAGCAGGCCCACACCGAAGGCGAAGACTAGTCGCGCCTTCGGCTTTTGAACGCCCCGGACTGCAACGTCTGCGCGTTTACAAAGGCCATTGGAGCTTCAACTCCTTTCTCAAGGAATGCCGCAACATCCTGTTGTGGCATTTCTTGTTTCTGTCCTTGCAAATATATGCCCGGGCCTGCGCTATCCTCAGCCCTCCGGCGTGGGCCCCTGCCATCCCCGCGCCCCACGCTCCGTACTGGCCTTGGCGGCCCCTCGATGCTGCCGAACAGGGCCCGACCTGTCTCCCTCCTCTCCGCTCTCCTCAGAGCTCCTGCAGGCCGTTCCGGCGCCCTGCACGCATCCTCCGCAGTGCTCTTCGTCATGGCACCGGGAGCATCAGCTCCTTCCCCGGCCATGGCGGTACGCTCTTCACGTCCGTGCCGGGAGCGGCGCTCCGCCCCGGACAGGGGAAAAGGAAGCTCACGCCTGCCACACAAAGGCGGATATCCCCGCGAACACGGAGACATCGTTGCCGCTCCAACTATTTTTCGTTGAAAAAGCCTGCCGTCACCAGTAGTCTGTGGCTGCAACACGCCCCAAAACGCCTGCCCCGCCACGGCCGGGCCGGACGCGAAGAGCACGGGGAGCGCCTTCCCGCTCCCGTCAGTCCTGGATACAGCAGCCATCAGACGGAGAGACCATGCACGACCATCCTGCTTCCCCCCGCACCGGGGCCACACCGGACCTGCCTGCCGGAACGCCAGCCCCCGAACAGGACATGGGCCAGACCCGGGCCCTGCTTCTGGAGATGGCCCGCTGCCAGTCGCTGGACCAGATCTTCCGCCTGGTGGCGGAGACCTTTGCCGCCCGGCAGGACGTGGCCCTGTGCCGCATCTGGCTGCTGGAGCAGACCGAGCCGAGCCTTTGCGCCAGCTGCCGCCATTTCTATGATTGCCGTGACCATCGCCAGTGCCTGCGGCTGGCGGCCAGTACCGGGCGCTCCCGCGTGGACGGGCATGTCTGGACGGCTCTGGACGGCGAGCACAGCCGGTTTTCCCTAGGGCTGGGCAAGGTGGGGCTCATCGCCCAGTCAGGCACCGCCTATCATGTGGATGCCGTCCGCCCGGACATGGACTGGGTGACCTCGCCCGACTGGATACGGCAGGAAGGCATCCGCACCTTCCTGGGCCAGCCGCTGGTGCACCGTGGCCGCGTGCTGGGGGTCTTCGCGGTCTTCAGCCGCGAAGTGCAGGATGCGCAGGCCATGGACCGCTTACGCATGATCGCGGACTATCTGGCGGTCTCCATCGCCAATGCCCAGGCCTTTGAAGAGCTGACCCGCCTGAAACGGCAGCTGGAGATCGAGAACGCCTATCTGAAGAACGACGCCCTTCCCCCGGCCGCCCTGGCGCTGACGGGCGACAGCCCCTGCATGCGCACGCTGAAGGAAAAGATCCGGCAGGTGGCCTGTACGGACGTGCCCGTCCTCATCACCGGCGAGGCCGGCAGCGGCAAGGAAGCCGTGGCCGCCGAGCTGCACCGGCAAAGCTTCGTGGCCGGCGGGCCGCTGGTGCGGGTCAACTGTGCCGCCATCGCGCCCGACAGCTTCGAGGACGAGTTCTTCGGCCATGCGGGCGCCCGCATGGGCTTTCTGGAGGCCGCCTCCGGCGGGACGCTCTTCCTGGATGCCGTGGACGAGCTCCCCCTGCCTCTGCAGGCCAGGCTCCTGCGCGTGCTGCAGGACAAGGAGTTCCGGCGCGGCGGCGAGGAGAGCGGACACAGGCTCAGCGTGCGCCTTGTGGCCGCCACCAGCCGCGACCTCTGCGATCTGGTGCGTGCGGGGCATTTCCGCGAAGACCTCTATTACCGCCTCAACGCCTTCCCCATCCGCATCGCTCCCCTGCGTGAGCGCCCGGAAGACATCCTGCCGCTGGCCCAGGCCTTTCTGGAGCATGACCGCGCCCACCTGCAGCGGCCGGAACTGGCTTTTGCCGACGATGCTCCGGGACGCCTGCAAGCCTATGCCTGGCCCGGCAATGTCCGTGAACTGCAGGAATGCCTCCTGCGCGCGGCCGCAGGCAGCACGGACGGGCTCCTGCACCTGGAGGCCCTGCCTCCGTCCCCTCCCTCTGCCGCTCCCCGGCCCGCCCTGCCTGCCGACGACAACGCCATCGTCTTTACCGAGGCGGAGATGCAGGCCCTGGAGCGGACCAATATCGCCAATGCCCTGCAACGCTGCCACGGCAAGATCTATGGTGAGGACGGGGCCGCGGCCCTGCTGGGCATCAGCCCCACCACGCTCTGCTCCCGCATCAAGAAGTTCGGCCTCCGCAAACAGGACGCCTGATCCGGGCCGCGAGGCGCACACGCTGAAGATCCCGGCCCGCGACCCCCGTGTCCCCTGCGGCCTGCCAAGACTCCTGCTAAAGGCGCAGGGGACGGCGTGTCCTCGTATGGCCCTGCCTGTGCCGGACCGCGTGCGCTTCACTCCCTCTTAACAACGATTTTTCGTTAAAATAATGCTATGGATATAAATCTCACAGCCTAAAAACGAAAATTCCTCTTTTTCTCTTGCCAAAAGCAACGATTTTTTGTTACAAGAAGGCCATGCCGTGGCTGAAAAGGCCATCTTTACCCCCGAGGATGCGTCGTTTTTCAGCATTTGGTAAAATATTCAACGATTATTCGTTGAAATATGCACTCATGGAGGTATGGCAATGCCGAAACATGCGACTCCCCTGCTGGACCAGCTCGAAAGCGGCCCCTGGCCGAGCTTTGTGTCCGACATCAAACAGGAAGCCGCCGCCCGTGCGGCCAATCCCAAAGGACTCGACTATCAGATCCCCGCTGATGCCCCTGAAGACCTGCTGGGCGTCCTGGAACTTTCCTACGAGGAAAAGGAGACCCACTGGAAGCACGGCGGCATCGTGGGCGTGTTCGGTTACGGCGGCGGCGTCATCGGCCGTTACTGCGACCAGCCCGAAAAGTTCCCCGGCGTGGCCCACTTCCACACCATGCGTGTGGCCCAGCCCGCCGCCAAATACTACAACACCCAGTTCCTGCGCGATCTGTGCGACATCTGGGACCTGCGCGGTTCCGGTATCACCAACATGCACGGTTCCACCGGTGACATCGTGCTCCTAGGCACCCAGACCCCGCAGCTGGAAGAGATCTTCCACGACCTGACCCACAAACTGCACAACGACCTCGGCGGTTCCGGCTCCAACCTGCGTACCCCCGAAGCCTGCCTCGGTCAGTCCCGCTGCGAATATGCCTGCTACAACACCCAGGACATGTGCTACCAGCTGACCCAGGACTACCAGGACGAACTGCACCGTCCCGCCTTCCCCTAC
>NZ_CASDOY010000079.1 GCF_949282365.1 uncultured Desulfovibrio sp. | reverse complement strand
ACACCTGCGTCACGAGGCTCCATCCGTCTTCGAGGGTCAGGCGGGCGCGGTCGTGGAGGCCGAAATAGGTGAACACGTTGCTGATGTACATGTATCCCTTGACGGTGATGGCGTTGACGGCTGTCGTATCGGCCGTGAAGAGCGGGACGGCTCCCCTTCCCGGGACGCCGGCCCCCGCCGTGGGGAACGCCACCGCGACGGCGGCCGCTCCACCGGCCATCCCCGCGAGGGATACCGCCCCGGGCAGCGCGACAAGCGGCAGGACGGGTACCCGGCCGGGGACTTCCCGCGTGCCGGGCGTGCCGCTGACCGTCGCGAGGAACGCCCCCGCTTCGGGCGCCGCGACGATGCCGCCCGGGATCCGTGGGTGGACGGCCAGCCCCGCTTCCTGCCCATGAGCCGCGCCGAGATGCAGGCCCTGGGCTGGGAGGAACTGGACGTGCTGCTGGTCAACGGCGACGCCTATGTGGATCACCCGGCCTTCGGGCCCGTGCTGCTGGGCCGCTGGCTGGTGGCCCACGGCTTTCGCGTGGGCATCGTGGCCCAGCCCCGCTGGCAGACGCCCGACGATCTGCTGGTCATGGGCCGTCCCCGCCTCTTCGTGGGCGTCAGCGCGGGCGCGCTGGACTCCATGCTGGCCCACTACACGGCCTTCCGCAAAAAACGCCACGATGACGCCTACACCCCCGGCGGTAAGGCCGGTGCGCGCCCCAACCGCGCCTGTCTGGTCTATGCCAACCTGGCCCGTCAGGCCTTCCCCGGCCTGCCGGTGATCCTGGGCGGTATCGAGGCCTCGCTGCGCCGCACCACCCATTACGATTTCTGGACCGACAGCCTGCGCCGTCCCATCCTGCTGGATGCCAAGGCCGACCTGCTCATCTACGGCATGGGCGAGCTGGCCATACTGGAATGCGCCCGCCGTCTGGCCGCGGGCAAGAGCCTGCACGGCATCGACGGCACGGCCTGGCTGGCCAAGGTGGACGAACACAACGTCCCCGAGGACCTGCCCGAGCAATGGCTGGACCTGCCGCGCATGCAGCTGCCCGCGCATGAGGCCGTACAGGCCGATGCCACGGAGCTGCTGCGCCTGACCCGGATGCTGGAACAGCAGGTGCACCGCCAGAACGCCTGGGCCCAGCAGATGGTGGGCGGGCGCGCCCTGGTGCTGGCCCCGCCGGCCCGGCCCCTGGATACCGGGGAGATGGACCGGCTCTACGCCCTGCCCTATGCCCGCGCGGCCCATCCCCGCTACCGCCTGCCCATCCCGGCCGACGAGATGCTGCGCACTAGCATCACCAGCCATCGCGGCTGCGGCGGCGGCTGTTCCTTCTGTTCGCTGGCCCTGCATCAGGGCCGCCGCATCAGCTCGCGCAGCCAGGCGTCCATCCTGGCCGAGGCCCGCCAGCTGGTGGCGCGCTCCCGGCACGGACAGGTGGCCATCTCCGACGTGGGCGGCCCCACGGCCAACATGTGGCAGGCCCACTGCGCCCTGGACGCGGCCACGGCGGCCAGGGCCGGCGACGGCGCCCGGCCCTCGTCCCGCTGCCGCCGCAGCAGCTGCTGTTATCCCACGGTCTGCAAGTCCTTCATCACGCCGCAGATGCAGCATGTGGGCCTGCTGCGCGAGGTGGCGGCCCTGCCCGGCGTGCGTCAGGTGCGCGTGGCCAGCGGCGTGCGCGCCGACCTGGCCCTCAACGATCCCGAAGCCCTGGCCGCCTACACCGGCGAGTTCACCGGCGGCCAGCTCAAGGTGGCCCCGGAACACTGCGCCGCACGGGTGCTGGACATGATGCGCAAGCCGGGCATGGAGGTCTTCGAGGCCTTCTTGCAGAGCTTCATGGAACAGAGCCGCCGTGCCGGACGCGAACAATATGTGGTGCCCTACCTGATGAGCGCCTTCCCCGGCTGTACGGACGAGGACATGCACGAGCTGGCCCGCTGGCTGCAGCAGCGCCACTGGAGCCCGCAGCAGACCCAGTGCTTCATCCCCACGCCCGGCAGCATCGCCACGGCCATGTATTACTGCGGCCGCAACGAGGACGGCGAAGAGATCTATGTGGCCCGCAGCGATGCCGACCGCCTGCGCCAGCACCGCATCCTGATGCCCGATTTCGGCCGCATGCCGGAGCGTGGCGGCTATGACGGCAACGAGGCGGAAAGCGGCGCCACGCCCCGTCGCGAATCCCGTCAGGAGCACGAAGACAGGACCGAACGCTGGCGCGAGGAACGCCGCGCGGCGGACGGTCTGGCTCCCGGCGACCGTCGGGACGCCTGGAAGCGTCCCCGCCCCTCGTCCCGTTTCGATGACGGGCAGGACGACATGCCCCGCCGCCACGAGCACGACGGCCTGCGCGAGCCCGCTTCCCGACGCGACTTCCGGCAGGACTTCCGGCCCGGCCCCCGGAGCGGCTTCCAGCCCGATCCCCGACAGGACTTCCGTCAGACCGGCGACAGCCCGCAGCCCCACCCGCCGTTCCCCGGGGAGCGGCAGGACGAACGGCCCTTCCGTGCCCGTGCCGACCGCTTCATGGATCCCAGCGACGCCCGGGACCAGCGTCCCTTCCGTGCCCGTAGCGACCGCTTCGCGCATCGCGGGGAGGAAGAAGGCCGGCATCCCTTCCGGCCCCGCGCGGAACGCTTCGCGGCTCGTGACGACGCACAGGACGAACGGCCCTTCCGGCCCCGCCCCTTCCCCGCTGCCGCCCGGGATGACGACGACGGCCGGTCTTTCCGCAAGGACGGCTCCCGCTCCCGGCCCTTCAAGGCCCATGACGACGCCCGCGACCGTCAGGACGCCTGGAAGCGCCCCCGTCCCTCGGCCCGTTTCGATGACGAACAGGACGACGCGCCCCGCCGCGACTTCCGCCGCCACGAGCGCGACGGCCTGCGCGAGCCCGGGCTCCGGCAGGATACGGGAAAGCCCGGCAAGCCCGTGCGCAAAAACATCCTGCGCAGGGACGGCAAGCCCGCCTTCGGCTCCCGCCGCAGGGACAGGGCCTTTGACGGCCCGACGCTGGACGACGAAGAATAACAAGGGGCGCTGCCTGCACGGGCAGCCCCAAAAACCAGGGAGGGCCGCGGCGATCCCGCAGCGCCCGCAAAGAAAATCGCGGCGACGCCGCGCACCGGCAGGCGGACAGCCCCGTCAGCCTGACGGCCGTGGCGGCCGGGCGCCCACAGGCGGGCCCTCCGCAGCGCGCACGGTCGCGGCACAGGAGCGCTGACGCCCGGGGCCGCACGAGGAAAGCATGGATCAGGAAGAACGCATCATCCGGCTGGAAGAGCTGGCCTATTTTCAGGAAGAACGCCTGCGGGAACTCAATGAGGCCCTGACGGCCCAGCAACAGCAGATCGACCTTCTGGAACGCCGTCTGGCGGAGACCATGGAGCTGGCCCGCAACCTGCGCGACCAGCTGGGGCAGGCCGGCAACGGCGCTCCGGTCAACGACCTGCCGCCCCACTACATGCCCGAGCGCTACTAGCCCGGCCGGGCGACGGGAAGCAACGCAGATAGAGGCGAGGGGGAGAGGGAGACCGCTTTGGAAAACGGTCCTTCCTCTCCCCCTCGTGTTCCCCCGCTCCCTTGCCAAAACTTTCGCCGGGGCGATGCGCAGGGGCGTCATCCGACAGGACGCGCCCGCCTCCCCCGTCCCCGACGGCATGACACGGCACGGACGCGGAGGGCAGAGGCATACCTGCGCATGCCGTCGGCCGCCCGGACATGGAGCCGCCGCACCGCGTCCGTCCCACGGCAGGCCGCTACGGCCGGGGGGCGTCGTCCGCGCGCCGCTTTCTGGCGCAGTGCAGGCCCAAAAAATCCGTTTCGGGCAGGACGGTCAGGCGGTCGTCGGGCACGGCGGCCAGGCCGCGCCGCTCGCGCAGCACATGGCTCAGGTAGCCCTTGTGCAGCATGTCCCGCAGCCAGGGCTGGCGGTCGCCCATGTCGCGCACCATGCTGGCGGCGATGACGTCCCCGCCGTGCAGGCCGTCCATCAGCTCGCAATCCCCGGAGCCGTAGACGCGGGGATCCGAAAAATCCATGACCTCCACCCCGCGTTCCAGCAGGCCCTGCCGCAAAGGCTCCAGCCAGGCCGCGCCGCCGTTCTTCCCGGCAAGGGCCTCCAGCACGGGCGTGGCCAGGGGCGGCAGGAAAACCACGGTGCGGATGCCGCGCGCCCGCAGGCGGCAGCAGATCTCGGCAAAGGCCTCCAGCCGCTCCCTGTCC
>NZ_CASDOY010000078.1 GCF_949282365.1 uncultured Desulfovibrio sp. | reverse complement strand
CACGGGACCGGCGTCCGATGCGGGAGCGGGAGCCGGGACGGGGGGCGGCCATGCCGCTGGGGTCGCGGGGGCCCCGGCCGGGGTGGCCGGCGCAGCGCCAGCCACCGGCAGGCCACCGGCGCGCAGTTCCAGCCGGGCCGGCTTGCCGCGGCCGTCCAGGCGCAGGCCCGGCAGCCAGTAGCCCAGCACCCGGTCCAGTGCGGCCCAGTCTTCCATCTCGGCCCGCAGCAGGGCCTGGAAGCGCGGCGCGGTGCGCGCCTCCGGGAACAGTGCGGCCAGCAGGCGGGCCGGGGCGAGATCTTCCGCCAGGATCGCCGGCGCGGCGGCGACAGCCTTTCCTGCCGGCAGGGGAGCCGGGGCGGGGGGAGCGGCCTCCGGCCTGGGCGATGGCGCATCGTGTCCCGCGCTCCCGGAACGGGATGCAGGAGGGACGGACGGCGGAGCGGACGAAGCCCCGGGCGATGCTCCGGCAGGCAGGGCAGCCCGCCCGGCGGCGGGAGCAGGAGAGACGGGAGGGGCGACGGTGCTGTGCGCCGGGGCCTCTGGAGCCGTTGCCGGTGTGGTCGCCGCAGTCTCCGTCGAAGCGGCGGACGTATCGGGCAGCAGGGCCAGCAGGGCCCCTTCCAGACGGCCGCCCGCGCCCTGCACGGCAAGGTGCGGCAGGCCCAGCAGCCAGCCCTCGCCCTCGCGCCCGGCCAGCAGGCACAGGCTGGCGGCGATCTGATCCCCGCCCGTGCGCGCCCGCAGCTCCAGAGGCAGTTCCAGCCTGCCCCGCGCCGCCAGACGCGGCCAGGGCAGGGCCCGGCCCCCGGCGCTCAGGCCGGCGTCGTCCAGGGCGTGCCCGTCCAGATCAAGGGCCGCGCAGGCCAGACGCAGACGCGGTTCGGGAGCCCCGAGGCTGCCCGCCACGTCCAGTTCCAGACGCAATTTGCCGGCCAGCGGAGCCAGCAGGGTCCGGGCCTGGGGCAGCAAGGGAGCGGCCGCGGCGCGGTCCGCCACTTCCAGCGCGCAGGACAGCTCCAGCGGCGAGGTCAGGGCGTCACCGTCCGCCACCAGCTCCAGCGCGCCCCGGCCGTGCAGCTCCACGGCTCCGGCCCGGATGCCCAGGCTCTCCAGAGCCAGACGGGGCTGCGGACCGGGCGTGAGGGCCAGCGCCAGCTGCAGAGAGGAGGCCTGACCGGGCGTCAGGAGCAGGGCCAGGGGCGCGGGCAGCCAGTGGGCCGCGTCTTCCGGCAGCAGGGACGCGGCCGTGCCGCCCGTCGCAGGGGAAGCGTCAGGTGACGCGGGGGCCGCAGCGCCGGAAGGCGTGGCAGGAAGGACAGCAGGAGGAGCGGCAGCCGCACGGAGGGCTGGCTGCGACGCGCCGGCTGCGGGCATGGCGGGGAGCGCGTCTCCCGCTGCAACGGGGGCGGGAGCGCCGGACGCGGACGCTGCGGCCGGCTGCCGGACAGTTGCCAGGCTCCAGTCCGCGCGCACGCCGGCGCGCGCTTCCGCACCACCGGAGGAAAAAGCCGCATCGGCCGTCAGGGACAGCGAAAACACCAGCCCCTCTCCGGTGACAGGGGCCGGGCCCGCGCCGGGCGAAGACGGGGCGTCCTGCGCGGTCCGGGCAGCCTGCCCGGCTCCCGCCACAGGCGTAGCGGCCGGGGAGGTGGCGGCCGGGAGGACGGCGTCCCGCCCCGCTGTGGCGGCCGTACCGGACGGGGACGCCGCAGCCGGACCGTGCGTCGCCGATGCCTGTGCGCGGCCGCTATGCCCCGCCGGGGACAGGGACGGACCATCCGGCATGGCGGCCGCAGCGCCCGTCACCGGCATGGCGGCCGGAAGCTCTCCGTCCAGGGCCGCCGCGGCCACGGCGGTCAGCTGCCATGCCCCCAGGGGCACGGACGGCCCGCAGCCGGCGGAGGACGTGCCACCGGTCAGGGTCTGCGCGGCCACGGCCGTCAGCTGCATGGCGGACAGGGGGAAGGGTGTCCCGCAGCCGGCGGTCACGCTGCCGCCGGTCAGGACGTCCCGGCCCAGCCAGGCCTTTTCCAGTGCGATCTCGCGCACATGGAGGGAGGGCAGCCAGCCCGGCAGGGAGCCCAGGCCTTCGAGGAAGCCACGCAGGCCCTCTTCCACAGCCGCCAGCGTGACCGGCAGGGGCGTCGCGGGATCCTCGGGAGCCGGGGGGAGCTGCGGCAGACGGTAAAGGGCGGGCCGCTCCAGACGCAGTTCAAGGGAGATGCGGGGCGGGAAGAACTCCAGGCCCAGCGCCGCCCGGGCCCGGGGCAGGTCCAGCCAGGGACCGGCCGCATCACGCAGGCGCAGGGCGCAGTCCAGCTCCAGCGGCAGGGCCCCGCCCAGACGGGTCAGCTCCAGCTCCAGGCCCTGCGCGGCCAGGGAGGGAGCCAGCAGGCTGCCGAGCTCCTGACGCGCGCGCTCCTGCCCTGCGGGCGTGCGCAGCCAGAAGACGGCGGCCGTCCCGGACAGGAGCAGCAGGACGAGCAGGAGCAGCAGGCCCGGCAGCAGACGACGCCGGAAGAAGCCCTTGCGGGCGGGCGGCACGGGCGCAGGGGCCCCGGGAGCGGCAGCGGGGCCGCCGGGCGCCGGGGCCTGGGGGGCCGCGGAGGAGGGACCGGGAGTGCGGGCCATCAGAAGCTCTGTCCTATGCTGATATAGAGTTGCAGGGGCGGATCGCCGTCCACGGGATTGAGCGGCGTGGCCACGTCCAGACGCACCGGGCCGATGGGCGTGTAGTAGCGCAGGCCCAGGCCCGCGCCCCAGCGCATGTCGCCGATGATGCGCGGCAGGGGATCCTCGTAGACCATGCCGCCGTCCAGGAAGGGCACGATGCCGATCTCGTCGGTGATCTTGTAGCGGGCTTCCAGATTGACGATCTGGTACGAGCGGCCGCCGCGCGGGTCGTCGTCCTTGTCGCGCGGCCCGATGGCCTGATAGGAATAGCCGCGCACCGAGCCCGCGCCGCCGGCGTAGTAGCGCAGGGTGCTGGGCAGGTTGCTCATGGAGGCCCCGGCCATGCTGCCGCCGCGCAGCCGGGCCGCCAGCACGAGCTTGTCGTCGATGATGCCCTTGCGCGGCCCCTTGCGGAAGGGCGCGTAATAGAACATGCCCTCCACTTCCGTGCCCAGGGCGGTGAAAAAGTCGTCGTAATAGCCGAAGATGGGCCGGGCGTTGACATCCAGCACCGAGCCGCGCTTGGGACTGATCTTGTTGTTGCGGCTGTCGCGCACGATGCGCAGATGCGGCCCCGCGAAGCTGTAGGGCTCGTTGGTGCGGTCTTCCTCGGTGAGCGTGCCGCTGTCGGAGAAACCGCCGAGCCCCACCCACCAGTAGGGGCTCAGCTGGCGCTCGACGCCGGCCCCCACGCGCAGGCCGCGGCGGTCGTAGGCATCGGTGAATTCCTGCAGCAGGGAGGCCTCGCCCACCAGCTTCTGGTCCCGGTCCAGAAAGGCCGGTTTTTCAAAGCTCGCCCGCAGGCCCTGCTTCTCGGGCGTGATGGGCAGGGAGACCACCAGCTTTTCGCCGTTGCCGAGGAGATTGCGGTGTTCCCACTCCCCTTCCACGCCGATGCCGGAATCCGTCTCGTAGCGCACGGCGGCGCTGACCGAACGCGGCGGGCCCTCGCGCACCACCAGGCGCACGGGCAGCACGACCATGCCGTCCCCGCGCGGGGGCGGCAGATCCTTGATGACGCGCTGGCGCACCATGCTGAACAGGCCCAGGCCGCGCAGCTCGTCCACATAGTCCTGCACCCGGCTCTCGTCCCAGGGTTCCGTGCCGGCCTTCCAGGGGGCGCGTTCGCGGATGTAGCTGCCGCTGACCTCCCTGTTGCCCTCCACCACGATCTCGCCCAGCAGGGCCGGGGGACCGGTATCCACCACGATCTCGGCATTGAGGGTCCGGGCCTCGCGGTCCAGGAAATAGCGCTGGCTGCTGACCTGCGCCAGAGGATAGCCCCGACGGCGCAGCTGTTCGGGCAGTTTTTCCACAGCTTCCAGCATCTCGTCGGCCGTCACGGGCGCGCCGCTCCTGAGGCCGCGCAGGCGCTCCGGGAAGCGCGGCGGCGGGGTGGCTTCCCGCGCCTCGTCGCCCCAGAGGGCCCCCAGGCCGCTGTAGGGCGCGCGCCGCTTGCCGTGCTTGAGGGCCGCCGGGACCAGCGGTTTGGGCTCATAGCGCACAGAGGCCCGGCCCAGCACATAGCGGGGCCCGGGCGTCAGGATCAGGCGCACCCGGACCGGGCTGGCCGCGCTGTCCAGGCTGAAGCTGGCCGTGCCCTCGTAATAGCCCTGGGAATGCAGCAGCTTGACGGCGGTCTCCACATCGCCGCGGGCCCGGCGCTCCAGACCCAGCAGGCTGTCCGGCGGATCGTTGCGCAGCTGCTCCAGCTGGCTCAGGGCGCGCATCTTGTCCGACAGGGGGGAGGAGCTTTTTTTCGTGGCGGGGGCCTGCGGCGCGTCCGCGCTCTCCGCGCTCCCGTCCCG
>NZ_CASDOY010000077.1 GCF_949282365.1 uncultured Desulfovibrio sp. | reverse complement strand
AACCCTGATTTCCATTCTGGTGGAGCTGAGGAGAATTGAACTCCTGACCTCTTGAATGCCATTCAAGCGCTCTCCCAACTGAGCTACAGCCCCTCGGCAAGAAGAAACACTGCCGGAAGGCCCCGTTTTTGTCAACAAAAAAATGGAAAAAAGACGGATTTTCTCCCGCAGCCCTGCCCGGACGCCGCGTCCGGCCGATGCGGGCGCGGGGCGCCGCATCCTCCCGCGCGGAGCTGTCCCGATGTCCGGCACGGGCAGTGACAGGAGCCGGGCCTGCCCGCCACCGTCCGCAGCCGCATGACGCCAGAAGCCACCGCGCGGCAGCCGGGACCGGGCACGGGACCGCGTACCCGCATGGTCCCGGACACCTCCCGGGCACAAGGTCCGCCCCCGGCGGCGAGGTCCCGCGCCGCACAGGGGAGCGGCACCTTCCCTTCACCCGGCAAAAGCGTATGCTGCACGCATGAACCTGCTCTACATCACCGATGTCTTTTGTCCCTGGTGCTACGGCTTCGCGCCGGTCATGGCCCGTCTGGCCGCGGAACACCCGGAGCTGCCCGTGCGCGTGCTGGGCGGCGATCTGGTGGACGAGCCCTGCAGCCTCACGACCATGCTGGAAGAACACCCTTCCCTGCCTGCCTTCTTCGCCCGCCTGCAGGAGACCACCGGCCAGCCCACGGAGCGCTTCCGCAGCCTGCTGGAACAGGCCGCGGCCGGGACCGGCCCGGACCTGCGCATGCACTCCCCGGCCATGAACCTGCCCCTGGCCGCCCTGCGCCATCTGGCTCCCGGCCATGAGCTGGAACAGATGGAAGCCTTCCAGCTGGCTTTCTACGGCCAGGGCCGCGACGTCATGGATCCGGCGGAATGCGCGGCCATCGCCGCCCGCTGGCTGCCTGCCGCCCTCCCGCCGCATGTCCGGCCGGAAGGCCCGCCGGAAGTCCTGCCGGTCGCCCCTGCCGCAGACGCCCCCGGCCCCCGGCCCGCCACGCCGTCCCGCGACATGTGCGGCACTCCGTCGGGCAGCCCGGCTCCCGCCCCGTCTGATGCCCCGTCCGGCAGCCCGGCCGCCGTGCTGCATGCCGCCATGGCCGACCCCGCCGTGAACGCGGCCGCCCGGCAGGACACCGCCGAAGCCGAGGCCGTCATGGGCGAGTTCCTCATCTATCCGACCCTCTATCTGGAGCACGACGGCGAGCGCATCCTGCTGGCCCGCGGCTACTGTGACCATGACAGCGTACGCGCCAAACTGGACGAGGCCCTGCGCGGCGTCCGTCCGGGCCCCGTGGCCCGGGGCGCGGCCTGCGGTCTGGACGGCCGCTGCAGCCTGTAGCGCGCCCCGCCCCGGGGACAGCGCAACACAGGACGCGAGGCGCCACCGGCAACGGCGACGGGACGCCGGCAAGGACCTTCCCGGTCCCCGCTCCCCTGCCGGACGCACGACAGCCTGCGGCCGGGCCCGGCCCGGGACGCCTGTCCGTACGGCAGACAAGCGGCCGGGCTGCGGACAGGGACGCGGACCAGGGCAGGCACAGGGGCGCGGGGCAGGCCTCCCCGCCCGGACGGCGCGCCGCCGGAGACGGCTCCCGCGTCCTTTATGATGGCCCCTCCCCTGCCCCGACGCCGCACGGAGCCCACGCATCGACACCTACCGGCCCGGGCCGGACCTGCCACCGCCCCGACGCCGCACGGGGACAGGCACCTTGCACGGCCGTCCGGCCGTCCCGGTGTCCGCGCCCTGCCGGCCTTTACCTTCCCGCCGCTGTGGGCTATGGAGAGGATGACCGCCCTGTCCGGGCGGCCCGCATACATCACTCACGGACAAACGGATTCAAAAGGAGAAGTCATGGCGGATATTCTGATCATCGGCGCCGGCGGCGTGGGGAGCGTGGTGGCACACAAGTGCGCCCAGGTGGCCAAGGAAGGCGCCTTCGGCAAGATCACCCTTGCCAGCCGCACGCTTTCCCGGTGCGACGAGATCGCCCGGTCGGTCAAAGCCCGTCTTGGCGTCGACATCGCCACCGCCCGGGTGGACGCCGACAACGTGCCCGAACTCTGCGCCCTCATCCGTCAGGTGAAGCCCCATACCGTGCTGAACATCGCCCTGCCCTATCAGGACCTGCACATCATGGACGCCTGCCTGGAATGCGGCGTGCACTATCTGGATACGGCCAACTATGAACCTCTGGATACCGCCAAGTTCGAATACAAATGGCAGTGGGCCTATCAGGAGCGCTTCAAACAGGCCGGGCTCACGGCCCTGCTGGGTTCCGGCTTCGACCCCGGCGTGACCAACGTCTTCTCGGCCTGGGTCATGAAGCACGAGCTGGACGAAGTGCATGTGCTGGACATCATCGACTGCAACGCCGGCGACCACGGCCAGCCCTTCGCCACCAACTTCAACCCCGAGATCAACATCCGCGAAGTGACGGCCCGCGGCCGCTACTGGGAACGCGGCGAATGGGTGGAGACCGACCCCCTGTCCTGGTCCATGACCTATGACTTCCCCGACGGCATCGGTCCCAAGAAGTGCTTTTTGATGTACCACGAGGAACTGGAATCCCTGGTGCAGAACCTCAAGGGCCTGAAGCGCGCCCGCTTCTGGATGACCTTCTCGGAAAACTACCTGAACCACCTCAAGGTGCTGGGCAATGTGGGCATGACCCGCATCGACCCCGTGCGCTTCCAGGGCCAGGACATCGTGCCCATCCAGTTCCTGCGCGCCCTGCTGCCCGACCCCGCTTCCCTGGGCCCGCTGACCAGGGGCAAGACCTGCATCGGCAACGTCATGCGCGGCGTCAGGGACGGCAAGGAAAAGGCCGTCTACATCTACAACATCTGCGATCACGAAGCCTGCTACGCCGAAGTGGGCTCCCAGGCCATCTCCTACACCACCGGCGTGCCGGCCATGATCGGCGCCAAGATGATGGTCTCCGGCCAGTGGCTCAAGCCCGGCGTGTGGAACATGGAACAGTTCGACCCCGACCCCTTCATGGCCGACCTCAATGCCTACGGCCTGCCGTGGCAGTGCGTGGAAGTGAAGGACTAGGAGCGTTACCGCCGCCGGCGCTTTTTCAGGGGAAGGGACCCTCGGGCCCCTTCCCCCGCTGCGCCCGGGCGCCGGCCCTTGCCCGTTTTTTCGCTGCCGGCCCGCCACGCTCCGGCCGGATGGCCGGCCAAAGGCCCGGCCAGATGTCCTGCCAGATGTCCTGTTGGACGGGGCGGACCAAAGCCCGGCCGTGCCGCCCCGATCCGGCGCACCCGTCTGTCCCGCCGGTGCCGCGGCGGCCTTCCCCTTCCCCGCGAGCGCGGGGCGGCAAGGAGCCAGGTCCGGCCTGCTCGCGCCTGCGCCCCGGCAAAGACAGTCCCCGGCCAGTCCACCGGACCGGGCGTCCCCGGGCCGCACCAACGTCCCTGGCCCGAACGGCAGACTGCCCCCGGCCGCGCCCCGGCCACATGGCCGCCACGACGGCCTTTTCCTCTCACCCCAACCCCGGAACCCTACACATCATGAAGCATCTCCTGCCCCTGCTGGATCCCCGTATCGTCCCCTCGCCCTGCTTCGTGCTGGACGAAGCCCGCCTGCAGGCCAACGCGGCCATACTGGACAGCGTGCAGCGGCGCACCGGCGCCAGGATCCTGCTGGCCCTCAAGGGCTTCGCCGCCTGGGACAGTTTCCCCCTGCTCTCCCGCGCCAAAGGCCACGGTCCCCTGTGGGGCACCTGCGCCAGCTCCGTGGACGAGGCCCGTCTGGGCCGCGAGGAATTCGGCGGCGAGGTGCACGCCTTCGCCGCCGGCTGGACGGAGGAAGAACTGGACGAGCTGCTGCCGCTGGTGGATCATCTGGTCTTCAACTCCCTGGCCCAGTGGGAACGCTTCGGCCCCGGGGTGCGGGCCTGGTGCCGGGCCAACGGCCGCGAGATCAGCTGCGGCCTGCGCATCAATCCCGAACATTCCGAAGGCGCGGTGGCCATCTACAATCCCTGTTCGCCGGGCTCGCGTCTGGGCATCCGGCCGCACCAGCTGCCCGAAACGCTGCCCGAAGGCATCTCCGGCCTGCATTTCCACACCCTCTGCGAGCAGGGGGCCGACGCCCTGGCACGCACACTGGACGCCGTGGAGGCCCGCTTCGGCAAACAGCTGGCCCAGTGCCGGTGGATCAATTTCGGCGGCGGGCACCACATCACCCGCGCAGGCTACGACCTGGACCTGCTCTGCCGCTGCATCGAGCGCATGCAGCGGCGCTACGGCGCGCAGATCTATCTGGAGCCCGGCGAGGCCGTGGCCCTCGACGCGGGCTGGCTGGTGGCCACGGTGCTGGACGTGGTGCAGGCCGACATGCCCGTGGCCATCCTGGACACCTCGGCTTCCTGCCACATGCCCGACGTGCTGGAGATGCCCTACCGCCCCGGCCTGCTGGCCCCGGAAGACGGCGGCCTGCGCCCGGCTGGCGAAGCGGGCGAAAAAGCCTGGACCTGCCGTCTGGCGGGCAAGTCCTGCCTGGCCGGGGACGTCATCGGCGAGTACAGCTTCGCCGCGCCCCTCAGGGCCGGCGACCGCCTGATCTTCACCGACATGGCCATCTACAGCATGGTCAAGACCACCACCTTCAACGGCCTGCGCCTGCCCTCCATCGGCAGCCTGGCTTCCGTGCCCGACGCCGCCGACCCGGCCGCCACGGCCCGCTTCCGCCTGGTGCGCCGCTTCGGCTACGAGGACTTCAAGACCCGTCTGTCCTAGGCTCGGGGGCCCAGGAAAGCCCGTCTTGAGGGGGAAGGGAGGCTCCCGTCCTTTCCCCAGCGCGCTTTTCAGCAGAAGGGGCTCGTCATGTGGCGGCAGCCCCATCCTGACCGGACTTCCCCGTCAGGAGGACCGTTTCCCCCGGCCGGCATGCCGCCCTGCCACCTTTCGCCGCCCCTTTTCCCCTGGCGGGGATCAGGCGCGTCTGGAGGAAGGGAGTTCCCCCACCACATGCCAAAAGCAAGCCGCCGCAGCGTCGACACGCTGCGGCGGCTTGCTTTTGGCATAAGAGGCCTGTTCAGTACTGCACGGAGGTGGCCGGGGCCGGGTCCGCAGCGGACATCACGGGCCGGCTGCCGGGGTAGACCTCCCCGGCGCTGGTGCCGAAGTCGCGCTGCGGCGTCACGGTGCCGCGCACGGCGTGCACCGGCCCTGCCGCCTGCGTGGCGGCGGGAGCAGCGGGAGCGGGGAC
>NZ_CASDOY010000076.1 GCF_949282365.1 uncultured Desulfovibrio sp. | reverse complement strand
CCCGCCGCCGGGGAGGCGGGCAGGCCCGACCGGGCCACGGTGGCGCTGGGGGCCCTGCGCGGGGCGGCCCTGCCGCGCAATGTGCAGCTCTTCGTCAGCGACGACGGCTTCGCCCTGCTGCGCGGCCGTGACGCCAGGGGCAACATCGCCGCCCGCAAGCTGGCCGCGGCCCACGACATCTGGCTGCATGCCGACGGCGGGCCGGGCTCGCACGTCATCATCCGCCGCGCCCATGCCGGGCAGGAGGTGCCTGAGCGCACCCTGGACCAGGCCGGGGCGCTGGCGGCCTGCAAGAGCTGGCAGAAGGACGCGGCCCGGGCGCGCATCCTTTATGCCGAAGTGCGCCACATCCGCACCATGCGCGGGGCGGGCGCGGGCACCGTGCGCATGGACAAGATCCTTTACAGCCGCGAGGTGCCGGTGGACGCCACACTGGAGACCCGCCTGCTGCCCGAGGCCGGACAGGAGAGCGGGGACGGCCGCCGCTAGGCTCGGGACTGCGTTTTGTTTTGAGGGAGAAGAAAGCCCGTTGCGTTGCTGTCGATGCCCGTAGCTTCCTTCGTCGCAACAGGCACGGCCCTGCGGGCCGCCGTTCGGTCGCGCGTTGCTGTCGATGCCTGCAGCTTCCTTCGTCGCAACGGGCACGGCCCTGCGGGCCGCCGTCCGGTCGCGCGTTGCTGTCGATGCCCGCAGCTTCCTCCGTCGCAACGGGCACCTCAAATGTTCGCTCATGTATGCTTCGCTCCAAAGTCGATGCCCGCAGCTTCCTCCGTCGCAACGGGCACGGCCCTGCGGGCCGCCCTTTGCTGCTTGCGGCAAAAAGGGTTTTCTTCCTCCTCAACGTCCCCCATCTTCCCCGCGCTCCGCCCGATTTCCAGGCGGATGAGGACGGGAGTCTCCATTCCTAACATACTTTTCTTTCAGCATCTTGTTTGGGATGCTCTCCAGCAACACCGCCGTGATGACGGGTCCGCCCTGAACAGGCGACGGCCGGACGGCATACGAGAGGAGGACGGCGGAGAGCGCCGCGCACGGCCGTCACAGGCCCGGCGCACGCTCCCGTCGTCCTTTTTTGTCTGGTCACGTTCCTTTTTCTTGCGGGCCTCACCGTGTTGCTTGCCGCGTGACGTGCGCTTTCGTGCACGCGCCCACGCCTGCATGTCGTATGGGCATGGCCCTGCCTACTTCGCCGCCGCTCCGCTCCCGCCGTCCGGGGGCAGGCCGAGCCCGCGCAGCCAGGCGTCCACGGCCTGTCCGGCCCCGGCCACCCGGGTGCCGCGCACCTCGAAGCCCTTGAGGATGCGGGCTTGCGGGCAGAGGCGCGCCAGATCGTCGATGCTGCGGCCGAAGCGGCTCCCCCCGTGGGTGCAGAAGGGGATGACGATCCTGTTGCCCAGGTCGAGCTTTTCCAGCAGGGTGAACAGGATCATGGGCATGGTGTCCCACCAGTTGGGGAAACCGATGAACACCGTCCCGCAGCCCGTCAGATCGGGCAGGGGACCGGCCAGCTCCGGCCGGGCCTTGCGGCGCTGCTCCTGCCGGGCCATGTCCACCACGCTGTCGTAATCCCCGGGATAGGGGGTGGCGGGGCTGATCTCCACCAGCCTGCCGCCCACGAGGTCATGGATCATCCCGGCCAGCTGCCGGGTATGGCCGGAGTGCGAGAAAAAGAGGATCAGCACGCCGTTATCCTGCCGGTCGGCGGCCTGTACGGGCAGGGAGGAGAGCAGACGGGCGGCCGCGAGGCCCACGGTGCCGGCGGCCACGCCCTGCAGGAAGCCCCGGCGCGACGGACGGCCGGGCAGAGTGGGAGAAGGATGGGGAGTGTTCTGGCGCATGGTGTCCTCCTGTGGCCTTGGGCTCAGTTGTTCTGTGCGGGTTCGGGAAGCACGGCGTTGACGCAGGCCAGGGCGTTCAGCGTGCGGGGGAAGCCGATATAGGGCAGGCAGAGGGTCAGGGCGTCCACCAGCACGTCCTTGGCGTTGCCCACGGCCGCGTTGCCCTGCACATGGGAACGGACCTGGCTGTCGCAGCCGCCGAGGGAGGCGATGATGCAGAAGGTCAGCAGCTCGCGCGTCTTCAGGTCCAGGCCCGTGCGGGTATAGAGGTCGCCGAAACAGAAGGCGGAGAGGTGATCCCGCAGGATGGGGCGCTGCCGGGGCGGGGCCGAGGCCCGCATGGCGTCGATGGCGCTGCCGAAGATGGACTTCTGCACCTTCAGGCCCTGCTCGTGGCGCGTGGCGTCGCTGACGGTGCGCTGGCTGGGCACGGGCAGCGGGATGCCGCGCGTCGCGAGGGCCCTGTTGACATGGACCAGGGCGGCCTCGGTGCGGGGGAAGCCGATATAGGGCGCGCACTGGTAGAGGGCCTCCTTGATCTCCACGGGCGTGACGCCCGCGTCCAGGGCGGCCGCCGTCTGCGCTTCCAGACCGTCCAGGGTCTGGCAGGCCGTGAGGGACACCAGCACGATGAGCCGGCGCTGCCGGGCGTCCAGGGCGATCTGCGCCGGGATCTCCTCCTGCACGAGCCGGTCGCGCATGGCCGCCAGATCGGGGTCCGTGACGGCCAGCGGCGCGGGGCCGGCCCCGGGGGCCGGCGCGCCTGTGGCTGCCGGAGCGGCCTTGCCCGGGGAGGCGGCCGCGGCTGCGCCCGGGGCGTCGTCCAGGGACAGGAACAGCATGGCCAGCACGGCCAGGCAGGTCAGGGCCGCCGTGCGGGGCAGGGAAAAAGAGCGAGGGATGGTAGACATGATGCACTCCTGAAGGGATGTGGACGGTTGGCGCCGCGCTGCTCCCGGATACCGGAGAAGATGCGCGTTGCGGGCGCGGCGCGGGATGGCTGCGGCCAGGGGGGACGGCCCCGCCATGTGTCCGCTGGCCTGTCTGGAGCCTGTCCGGTGACAGGGCTGCGTCCGGGCAGGCTGTCTGGCGGCCGGCCTGGTGATCGGTCTGGATCTGGTCGGGCATCTGGCCAGCCTGACGGCAGGCCGTTGCGCCCACGGCCGGGCGCGGGCCGGAGGGGTGCAGCGCCCGGGCATCACCGGGACCGCCGCATTTGCGGGCAGGGCGCGTCCTGTGCGGGCCGCGTGCCGTGGCAAGGGGGCGGCGTCCCCGTCTCAGCGGGCGTCGTACTGGGCGTCGCTGACCGGTTCCAGCCATTGCACGACCTTGCCGGGCTCCGTTTCCTCACAGATGGAGATATGGGTCATGGCGCTGTGCGGTGCCGCGCCATGCCAGTGCTTGACGCCCACGGGGCAGATGACCACGTCGCCCGGCCTGATGACCTGCACGGGCTTGCCCCACTCCTGGGTGAGGCCGAGACCGGCGGTGACGATCAGGACCTGGCCCACGGGATGGACGTGCCAGTGGGAGCGCGCCCCCGGTTCAAAGGTCACGCTGCCGCCGCTGGAGCGCATGGCATGGTTGGCCGCATAGAGCCGGTCGATGCGGACCTGGCCGGTGAAGCAGGCGGACGTGCCCTTGACGCTGGCCTGTTCGCCGTTGCGGATGATGGTCTGGCCGCCGTCCTGCCCGGCAGCGGCGGGAGCGGCCGCGAGCAGCAGGGACAGCAGCAGAAAGATGGGTATGGTGCGCATGGTTCCTCCTGAAAGGCTATGCCCGCATGGTAGCAGCTCAGGCGGCGCAGACCAGCCACGATAGTCGCAGTTTTTTGCCTGATCGTGGCGGGCAGGCCCGTGTGGAGGAAAGGAAGCGCGGCGCAGGCGGACGTGGCCTTGCCGGAGGGGAGGAGGGCCACCGGAAAGGAGGAGATCCTGCCGGAAAGGAGAGCGCGCGGCTGACGGCGTGAGGACGGAGGACACCAACGCTCCCGCGTTGCGGCCTTGCCGCGCGGGCTGCGCGTTTCCCTCGGCGACGGCTTCGTCCCGTCGCAATGACGGAAGCTGCGGGCATCGGCAGCGGAGATGAGGGGGCCCAAAAAGCTGCGGCGGGTGTTGGCACGCCCTAGTCCGTCCTGCGGCCCGTTTTGTCTATAAGATACCAGGCATCGCTTTCCCAGTACCAGTGCTCGCCGCGGGAGCCCGGGACCTCCCGGCGTTCGCCCGTATCCGTGACCCGGGCCTTCCCGCCTTCGAAGGGGAAGGCGAAGGCGAAGCGGGGCCCGATCACCACCCGGCCGCTGGCGTCCGCATAGCCCATGCGCCCCCTGTCGTCCACGATGCGGTACAGGCCTTCCCGGACATAGTCGTCGCCGTTGTCGTAGCGGAAGGGCGTCACCGGGCGCGAAGCGTCGCAGGCGCACAGGAGCAGGCCCAGCAGCAGGGCGCAGCACAGGGTCTTCATGGTCATCCTCCAGGGGGCCCGGCAACGGCCGGGGCTGAGGGCAGGGCGCGGGCGGCGGCAGGGACTGCCGGCAGGGCTGCCTTCTTCCGGCAGGCGATGCCCGCGTCTTCGGCATGTCTGCGGGAGAGCCTTGGCAGGCTTCCGGTCCGTGAGCGCCAATGGGAAAGCCCTGTGGCGCGAACTCGCAGGCGCACTCGAAGAACTTGCGCCCGCGCGCGCCGTCGCTCCCCTTTTCTATAAGCCACTTGCGCCCGCGCGCGTACGGGAAAGCCGGGGAACACTTCTGCCCGATCCCTGATATCGCATTCCGGCGCGCCTACGGAAAAGCCACCCTTGCGGGTGGCTTTTCCGTATTCCGTGGCATGCCTCAGGGCAGGCCGTCTTATCTGGTGAACAGGATCAGGCAGACCATCTCCATGTCGTCGGGGCCGTCGTTATGGGCGGCGTGCCATTCCCCGTCGGGACAGATGGCGGTGTCGCCGGCCTGGAGCATGACCTCGGTGCCGTTGTCGTCATAGCGGCACCGGCCCTTGAGGATGTGGTAGACTTCCATGTCGCCCACATGCTGGTGACGGCCCACGGCTTCGCCGGGACCCAGGCGCACGATGTTGAACAGGCGGCCCTTGTCGTGGAATTCGCCTTCGTTGAGGAGCTGGGTGGCATGGACCAGGCCGGGGCCTCCGGCGATCTGCTTGTCGAAACGGATGTGGTCTTCCTTGCGGCGGATCATGGGCGTCTCCTTGCGTTTTTGGGGTGGCGGCAGGGGCGCTGCCGGGCTCAGGCCGTCAGCTGGCGGTCTTCTGCCGAGGGTTCGTCATTGTCCGTGTCCGCGGGCCGGGGGCGGGGCTGCAGCCTGCCGCCGGGGCGGGGCTTGCGGTTGCGCAGGGGCCGCTGCGGCCGGGCGCTGCCGTGGCCGGGACGGCGTTCG
>NZ_CASDOY010000075.1 GCF_949282365.1 uncultured Desulfovibrio sp. | reverse complement strand
TTCTCATGCCGCTGCAAAGTCTGTGGGGCAGCGATGTCTCCTGGTGGCTGTTGCTTGTATTGGGCGTTTTGTGCGGCCTGTTCGGTCAGATTGGCGACCTGTTCGCCTCCATCATCAAGCGGTGGGCAAATGTTAAGGATTTTTCCAGCGTGTTTCCGGGCCATGGCGGCATGATGGACAGGATCGACAGCGTTTTGCTGTGCACGCCGATTGTGCTGTGCACGTTTACTATTCTCCAGCTCTTCGGAATATACTAAAGGCAGGACTCGCATGATGAGACGGCAAGTGACGGTGCTGGGAAGTACCGGATCCATAGGCAGACAGGCGCTCGACGTGGTCCGCGCAAGGTCGGACCGTTTTACGCTGTTCGGCATTTCGGCCAACAGCAATATCGATCTGCTCATTGAACAGGCAAACCGTTGGCGGCCACAGTATGTCGCCTGTAGTCGCCCGCTGCATCCGGAAGATTTTCCACAAGGGACGACACTGCTTTGCGGGGACAGCGCCCTGGCGGAACTCGCCTCGATGGATGAGGCGGATATCGTGGTCAACGGCATCAGCGGCCTGGGCGCGGGCATCTTCGCCCTGCCCCTGGTCCTGCTGGTCACGGACATCAAGACCGCCTCGCTCATCACCTGCATCATCTGCATCCCCCTGCCCGCCATCCTGGGCTGGCAGTTCCGCCGCCATGTCCGTCCGGCGGACCTGCGCCGCCTGATCCCCGGCACCGTCGCGGGCCTGCTGCTGGGCCTTGCCCTGCTGCCGCTGATACCGGCCCGCGCACTGCAGACCGGTCTGGGCGGCATGCTCATGGCCTACATGCTCTGGAATCTCTGCGCCCACCGGCAGGCTCCCCCGCAGGCCCGCGCGCGCACGGGCTGGCTGTGGGGCTCGTTCAGCGGCGCTCTGGCGGGCTTCATCCAGGCCGTGGGCGGTCTGGGCGGGCCGGCCATGGGCATGTATGTCCAGCTCTCCGGCTGGGACAAGGATCGCGCCCGCGGCAACATGAGCCTCTATTTCCTGGGCCTCTCCCTGCCCCTGGTGCCCCTGCAGTTCCTGGCGGGCTACTATGACGCCAGGGTCCTTGCCGGACTGGTCCCCTGCCTGCTGGGCTGCTGCACGGGCCTGCTGCTCGGTTATCCCCTGGCCCGCAGGATCGGCGAGACCGGCTTCCAGCGCATGCTGTCCCTGGTCATCGGCCTGTCGGGCTTCTCCATCCTGATCCGCGCCCTGCTGGACAGCTGATCCGGCCGGAGGGCGGACGGCCTTCCCCGCGGGGGTTCGGGCTCCCCTCCCCCAGCCCGGCGCAGGAGAGCCGTGCCGCCGCTCCCGGATGGCGGCCCGTTGCCTGGCCCGGGCCGCGGCAGAGCGGTCTTGCCCCGTGGAACGGCGGGAACGCCCCGACGCGCGAACGGCCGCCCCAGACGCCCGCTGCCCGCGACAGCAAGGGACCGTCAGAGCCCTCCCGGCCCTGCGTCTCCGGGACCGGAGCCGACATAAAAAAAGGACGCCCCGGGCGTCCTTCCATCCCGGGCCGCGCACACGCGGGACGGGTGTTTTTGCATCAGCATGTCATAAAGGAAAAGAGCGCGGTCCCTGCGCACGGAGACAGGGCCGTGAGATTGACCGGCACCGAAACGGCAGGGCCGCGCGTACGGGGCGGGCCCCTCCCGGCCACGACGCCCCGTGGCGCGGCACCATGCGCGCGGGGCAGGCGGCACTCGGGACGGTGGCCGCGCTCAGGCCGAAGCAGGACCCTGCGTACGCGGGAACGGACACCATCCCGGCAGACCCGTGGCGGCGGCGCCATGAACATGGGGGGCAGGCCTTCCGCCCTCCCGGCAAAGCCGCCCGCCGCGGCAGGCACTGGGCCCTGTCTTTCCCGCTCCGGCCCGTCCGGCCGGGGCTGCCGCAGCGCATCGGCCCGCCGGGAAAACGGATCCCCATCCTGCCGTGCGACCCGCATCCCGGCCCGTTGCCGTCTTGCGGCATCCTCCGCCTGGGGCCGCGCCCTGTCCCGGCTTACGGGTCCAGCCTGCGCACGGCATCGGCCCTGCCCGCCACCACCAGGGTATCCCCCTTGTGCAGCACGGTGCGGGCCGGCGGCACGAACTGGAACGAACGCTCGCCCGCCGGACGGATGCCCATGACCATGACCCCGAAGGACTGGATCAGGTTCAGGTCCACCAGGCTGTGCCCGTGCCAGTTGCTGACGCGCAGCTCCTGGATGGCGATGCCGCCGTATTTGGGGATCAGGTCCAGCATGCCCGGATGGCAGAGCTGGTGCGCGGCCATGACGGCGGCTTCCATCTCGGGCACGATGGCCCGGTCCACATGCAGGCGCTGCAGGATCTTCTTGTGCTCCTCGTTGGAGGCCTTGACCCAGATTTTGGGCCCGCCCAGCTCCTGGACGTTGAGCGTGATGCTCAGGGACTGTTCCACCCCCTCGCCCACGCTGATGACGACCCAGTCCAGCTCCTGCACATGCAGGGAGCGCAGCACGCTCAGGCTGGTGGCATCGGCCTTGTAGACCGTCTCCAGCACTTCCTCGGCCAGCTGCACGCGGGCATCGGACATGTCGATGCCGATGACGGTATGGCCCAGGGAAGCCAGGGTGGTGGCCATGCGCAGGCCGAATTTCCCCAGACCGATGACACCGATCTCCAAAGTTTTTTCCGCCATGCGGACTCCTTATCATGATGTTGGGGCACCGCTCCCCCCCGCGGCCGTCGGGCCGTCGCAGGGACCGGCGGCGCTCACAGGGCCCGGATGTTCCTGTGGGCGAAGAACAGCGCCAGGAAAAAGGCGCAGAGCAGGCACGCCAGGTAGGCGGGCACGCCGAAGTGCCCGTAGAGCTGCAGGGGCAGCCAGGTGCCCAGCGCGGCGCTGAGATAATAGAAGGAAAGGTAGACGCCGTTGGTCATGCTCTTGCGGGCCCGGCTGACCCGGTTCACCACGCCGGGCAGGGTGGTGTAGACCAGCACGAAACCGCAGGTGATGCCCAGCACCACCAGAAAGAGGGCCACGGGGCTGGGGATGAGCAGCAGGAAGGCGGACAGCGACACCAGCAGCGTGCCCAGCCGGATATTGTGCATCTCGCCGTGCAGCAGGCGCGTGATCTTGCGCGAGAACACGCCCAGCAGACAGCAGACGAAGGCCGGCAGATAGACCAGGCCGATGCCCCCCTCACTGACGCCGGGCAGCAGTTCTGTCATCCTGAACGGCGCCAGATTGAGCACCGAGGCATGACCGAAGATGCACAGCGGCCCGATGAGCATCAGCGAGGCCAGCCCGGGCTGGCGCAGCACCTCCAGCACATGCCGCGGCGAAAAGACGTCCTGACGCACCGGCGCGCTGCTGCGCAGGCAGCCCAGGAAGGGCAGCACCGAGGCCATGAGCAGGCCGTGCACCAGGAGGCACACATGCCATTCGGTCAGGGAGGCCAGCAGGCCGGAACCGATGCGCCCCACGAAGGCGCCGATCAGCGTGGCCGTGCTGTAGGCCACCATGACCGTCTGCAGGCGCTCGGGCGCGCAGTGCACGGCCAGATGCGTCATGACGCTCAGCATGACAGCCGGGAAGAGCAGGCCCGACAGGCAGCGCAGCACCAGAAAGAGCAGGAAGTCCTCGCAGGCGGCGCTGCAGAACAGCAGCACGGCGGCCAGCGCCGATGCCACGGCGATGAGCCGTCGCGTGCTGCACAGGTTGAGCACATAGCCGTAGCACACCGGGGCCAGTCCCAGCGGCAGGACGGCCAGGGTCATGACCAGACCGGCGGCCTGGCTGCTGACGCCGAAATACTGCCGGATGGTGGACAGCAGGGGCTGCGGCCCGTAGAGGGAGGTATAGGTCACCGCCGCCGCCCAGAGCAGGACGAGGAATTCCTTTGTCCCCAAGCCCGCGGATGCTTTCGTCATGACGTTCCCTCCTTTTTCCCCGCACTGTTCCCCTGTGCTGCCTGCGGCCGTCTCCGGGGACTGCTAGCCTACAGGCAGCTGGCTTTCCGCATAGGCATAGGCCTTCCTGGGTCGCAGGCTGCGCAGGGCCAGCAGCAGGGAGAGGAGGCCCACGCGCCCGGCGAACATGTTGAAGATCAGGATGCACTTGCCTTCACTGGTCAGCTCCGGCGTCACATTGACGCTCAGGCCCACGGTGCCCTGGGCCGAGACCACTTCGAAGAGCAGGCGGACGAAGGCCATGCCCTGCCCCTCGATGCGGTGCAGGATGCCGTTCTCGGTGACGGTCAGCAGAAAAAGCGAAAAAAAGATGCTCAGGGTGTAGAGCAAAAAAAGCGTCAGGGCGCGCATGAGGTTCTCCGGCGGCACGCCCCGCTTGTGGAAGACGATCTGACGCTCGCCGCGCACCTGGGAAAAAACATAGCCCACCAGCAGGCGGAACGTCACGATCTTGATGCCGCCCGCGCAGGAGCCCGGTCCGCCGCCGATGAACATCAGGATCATCAGCACCAGCAGGCTGGCGTGGCTCCAGTGCGCCATATCCACCATGTTGAAGCCCGCGGTGCGCGCGGAAACGGAGTGGAACAGCGAGATCAGGAACAGATGCAGGCCGTCGCCCACCAGCTCCTCATTGCCCGCGCGGCGCCATTCCACCAGAAAGATCAGCAGTGCCCCGGCCACGATGAGGAAGAGGCTGGTGTGGATGACCAGACGGCTCAGGCGGCTGAGGCGCGTCACCGGAGCCAGCCGGCCGCGCGACAAGATGCCCAGGCATTCGCGCAGCACGCCGAAACCGATGCCGCCCAGGATGACGCAGACGCAGATCACCGTACAGACCAGCCCGTCCTCGCGAAAGGCCACCATATTGTCCGGGGCCAGGGCGAAACCCGCGTTGCAGAAGGCCGAGACCGCATGGAACAGGGCGCTGAAGGGCGAAAAAAACACGGGATCATGCCAGAACAGCACCAGTGCCGCCACGAGCTCGATGCCCAGCACGATGCAGACCACCTGCCGGAGGAACTGCCCCAGATCGAAATCCCCGCCCAGCAGGGCCTGGCTCACGGCCTCGCGGCTGGTGAAGGGCACCTGCTTGCGCCAGAGCAGGAAGATCAGGCTGGTATAGGTCATGACCCCCAGCCCGCCCACCTGGATCAGCACCAGCAGCACGCCCTGGCCCACGGGGTTCAGCGCCCGGCTGATGTCCACCGGGGAAAGCCCCGTCACGCAGACCGCAGACGTGGACAAAAAGGCGGCGTCCACCAGCGACAGCCGCTGCCCCTCGCCCTGACAGACGGGCAGCCACAGGGCCAGGGTCCCCAGGACGATCATGACGGCAAAAGAGACGGCCGGCCAGGTCAGCGGCGTGAGGTAACGTTTGCGCTGCATGCTCCACCTTTAGTCCAGCCGGCCCGTGATTGCAAGCCGGGCCCGTCGGCGGCCGGGTGCCGTCCCTGCGGGCCGCGACCGCCCCGGAGAGCGCGCCGCGCGCCTGCCGTGACGGGGG
>NZ_CASDOY010000074.1 GCF_949282365.1 uncultured Desulfovibrio sp. | reverse complement strand
CAAGGCGAAGCGCCATGCCGGCGCGGGCATCCCGTGCGTCCCGGACGGCATGAGCGGGCACCGTCGCGCCGCAGGGCTGTGCCGGATCCCCGCGCGGCCCGGAGGCGGGCCTTGCTTGTCAGGGGCGGTCTGAAAGTTTACAACCCTGGGACATATCTATATCTATTCGGGCAGCGATGCCCTGGAGGCAGCATGACAGCGCAGACATTTCTGGGGATCGACGCGGGCGGCACGCATACCGACGCCGTGCTTTGCGGGCCGGACGGCATCCTGGCCGGGGCCAAGGCGCCCACCTGCCACGAGGACCTGCCGTCTTCGGTGCGCGCGGCCCTGGCCGCTCTGGAACGGGCCCTGGAAGAAAGATACGGCCCCGAAGGCCCGGCGCGCCTGCGCGCGGCGGACCGGGTGACCGTGGGCACCACCCTGGCCGTCAATGCGCTGGTGCAGGGCCGTGCCGACCGCGTGGCCCTGGCCCTGAGCGCCGGGCCGGGGCTGGCCCCCGCCCGTTTCGCCATCGGAGAGGACGTCTGCGTGGTGCCGGGCGGCCTGGACCATCGCGGCGTGGAAGTGACGCCCCTGGATACGCGCCCGCTGGCCGAAGCCTGCGCCGCCTGGCAAAAGAAGGGCGTGCGCGCCGTGGCCTGCGTGGCCAAGTTCTCGCCCCGCAACCCCGCGCACGAGCTGGCCATGGCCGACGTGGTGCGCGCCGCCGGGCTCACGCCGGTCTGCGGGCACAGCCTGTCCGGCGAACTCAATTTCCCCCGCCGCATCGCCACGGCCTATTACAATGCCGCCGTGGCCCGCATCGTGGACGCTTTCCTTGCCGCCGTGGAGCAGAGCCTGCGCGGGGCGGGCATCGGCGCGCCCCTGCGCCTGCTCAAGGCCGACGGCGGCGCGGTGCCCGCGGGCCTGGCCCGGCAGGAGCCCGTGCAGTCGGTGCTCTCCGGCCCGGCGGCCAGCGTCATGGGCATCCTGGCCCTCTGCCCCGCCGTGGCGGAGGACGCCTGCTCCGTGCTGCTGGACGTGGGCGGCACCACCACGGACGTGGCCCTGTTCGCCCACGGCTCGCCGGTGGTGGACCGCGACGGCATGCGCGTGCGCGGCCGGCGGACCCTGGTGCGTTCCCTGGCCTCCCTGTCCATCGGCGTGGGCGGCGATTCCCTGCTGCGTGTGGAGGGGCGGGGCGCGCAGGCCCGCGTGCATGCCGGTCCCCTGCGTCAGGGCCCGGCCCTGGCCTTCGGCGGGACGGCCCCGACCCTGCTGGACGCCCTCAATGTCTGCGACGCGGCCCGTCCCGGAGAACTTTCCGGGGACGCGGCGGCCTCCCTGCGCGGCGTGACGGCCCTGGCCCGGGAACACGGCATGGAGCCCGGGGCCCTGGCGGCCCGGGCCGTAGACGATGCCCTGGAGCAGGTGGCGGCGGCCGTGCGCGAGCTGGTGGACAACGTCAATGCCCGTCCCGTGTACACGCTGGCGGCCCTGCGCGGCCTGCGCGACATCGCGCCGCAGCGGGTCTGGCTGGTGGGCGGCCCGGCGGGACGCCTGCGCGCCCGTCTGGCGGCGCGTCTGGCCCTGCCGGTGGACTGCCCGCCGCATGCGGCGGTGGCCAATGCCGTGGGCGCGGCCCTGACCCTGCCCACGGCCGGTCTGGAGGTCTATGCCGACAGCGGCCGGGCCCTGCTGCGCGCCCCGGCGCTGGAGCTGGAGGAAAAGCTGCCGCGCGCGGCCACGCTGGAAACGGTGAAGGAACGCGCCCTGGCCCTGCTCACGGAACGTCTGGACGCGCACGGCGACAGCGGCGCGCGCGTGGAAGTGGTGGAAGCCGACCTGTTCGCCGTGCTGGACGACAGCGGCCGGGCCTCGCGCGACATGCGCGTGCGCTGCCAGGCCGTGCCCGGCATCGCGGTCCCGGCACGGGCCGCGTCCTAGTTCCCTGCGCCGCCCCTGTCCTGAGTCCCTGGGCCGCCCCGGCTCGACCCGCGCTCCCGGTACGGCTCCCCTGTCCTGGGGCCGCCGCCCCGGGAGCGCGGGCGGCACAGGCGCGAAGACGGCGGCCGTGCCCCCGTGCATGCTGTCCGCTCCAAAGGAAAACAAATGAAGATCGTCCTCTTTGAGCCGGAGATCCCGCCCAATACCGGCAACATCGCCCGCCTGTGCGCCTCCACGGGCATCCATCTCAACCTCATCGAGCCGCTGGGCTTCAAGCTGGAGGACCGCTACCTCAAGCGCGCCGGACTGGATTACTGGCCGCATGTGCGCATGGACGTCTGGCCGGACTGGGACGCCTGGCTGGCCGCGGCCACGGCGGAAGGGGGCGGCACGGCCCCGCGCTGCGTCATGACCTCGGCCCGGGGCGGCGTCCCCCTGCAGCATTTCGCCTTCGCGCCTTCGGACTGTCTGGTCTTCGGGCCCGAGACCCGGGGCCTGCCGCCGGAGATCCTGCGGCGTTCGCCCCACAAGGTCCGCATCCCCATGCTCAGGGACAGCGTGCGCAGCATCAACCTGTCCACGGCTGCGGGCATCGTGCTCTTCACGGCCATGAGTTCCTGCGGGCTCATGGAAGGGCCGGAATGGCGGTAGGCCGGCCGCCTGTGCCGCGACAGCGCGGCAGGGCGCAGGCCGGGCGGTTCCCGGGAACGGTCAGGCAGGGCATGCCCTGCCTTTTTTCGTGTCCGCGGTCAGGGCTGCGACGCAGGCGCGGACAGCGGCCGGGGAGGCTGGTACGGATGCGCGGCGGGACGGCCGCAGGCGGAGGGCCTCCCGCCCGCACGGCCCCGGGCGCAGATGCTGACGGATGAGCAGGGAGGCTCCCCCGCCCCGGACCTTCTCCGGTCACGGCCTGCCTGGGGGCCTGCCGTGCGCTCCGGCGTCGTCCTCGCGCTCCCGCCCGGAGGAACGTGAGGACGCGGCTATCAGTAAAAGGAATCCGTGGCTTCTTTGCGATGCACGGATGCAACGCGCGGAGGCGCTTTTCGATGGATGGCGGCGCATCCGTGCAACATGCGCACTTGCGCTTGCCAGCCGGGGCAAAAAGGAGAATAAGCTCTGTCTGGTGCGGCCGCCGGGCCGCGGCCTATTTTCCTTCTGGGGGCTGTGATGATCGTTGTTCTGCTGGTCTGCCTGCTGGTGGGCTTCCTGGTCGGCCTGGCCGGAGTGGGGGGCATCCTGGTGCCGCCGGTGCTCATCCTCATGAGCGGTCTGGAACCGCACACGGCCATGGGCACGGCCCTGGCCTCCTTCATCGGCACGGGCTTCGTGGGCACCTGGCTCTATCACAGGAACGGGCACTACCGCTTCCGCGAGGCCGTGCCCTTCGCGCTGGGCAGTTTCGTCTGCGCCGCGCCCGGCGCGCTGGTCAATGCCCGCATCGACGCCGGGCCGCTGGTCATGATCCTGGCGGTCGTCATCGTCTTCGCCGGCGCCTGCACCCTGCGGCCGCCCAGACCGGGCCGCAAGGGCAGCCCCTTCTGGCTGGGCTGGAAGGGCCGGGCGCTCATCGGCGGGGCCACGGGCGCCATGGCCGGCCTGACGGGCGCGGGCGGGCCGGTGGCCTCCATCCCCTGGATGGTGCTGGTGGGCTATGCGCCCATCCACGCCGTGGCGCTGTCCATGCCCTACCAGATCGCCACCTCCTTTTCCGGCAGCGTGGGCAACATGCTGGGCGGTCATGTGGACTGGCTGCTGCTGCCCGCCCTGTGCGCCGTGCAGGTGGTGGGCCTGCTGGGCGGCATCGCCATGAACAGGCGCGTGTCCGCGCCCTTCCTGCGCACGGTCATCGGGATACTGTGCATCGGTCTGGGGGCCTCCCTCTTCCTGCGCCAGCTGCTCGGCATCTAGGCACAAAAAAATTTCCGCGCATGCGGAGGGGCTAACGGCCCGGAATGGTACGGGAAATAACGTTGCAGACGCAACGTCCGCGCGGGCGGGCCGGGAACGGCCCGCTTGTGTCCCGCCGGGCGGGCAGGTATGCTGCAGGGCATGAATATCGCCGCACTGTTCATCCGCCGGCCCGTGGCCACGGCGCTCATCATGCTGGGCATGCTCTTTTTCGGGGCCGCCAGCTATGTGAACCTGCCGGTCAACCAGTTGCCCAACGTGGACTTCCCCACCATCCAGGTCAGCGCCGACCTTTCCGGCGCCGACCCCGAGACCATGGCCGCCTCGGTGGCCACGCCGCTGGAAAAGGAATTCTTCACCATCGCGGGCATCGACTCCATCTCGTCCGTCAATGCCACGGGCCGAACACGCATCACCATCCAGTTCGCCCTGGACCGCGACATCGACGCCGCGGCCCTGGACGTGCAGGCCGCCATCGGCCTGGCCGAGCGGCGCCTGCCCACCAACATGACCAATGACCCCAGCTTCCGCAAGGTCAACCCGGCGGACTATCCCATCCTCTATCTGCGCGTGGGTTCGCCCACCCTGCCGCTGTACGAGCTCAACGAATACGCCGACACCCTGGTGGGGCAGCGCCTGTCCATGGTCAAGGGCGTGGCCCAGGTGATCATCTACGGCCAGAAGAAATACGCCGTGCGCGTGCGTGTGGATCCCGACGCCCTGGCCACCCGCGGCCTGGGCATCGACGAGGTGGCCGACGCCGTGAGCGGGGCCAACAGCAAGCTGCCCACGGGCTCGCTGGAAGGGGAGCGCCGGGCCAGCGCCATCAAGGCCTCGGGCCAGCTGGAGAACGCCGCCGCCTTCCGCGACGTGATCGCGGCCTACCGCAACGGGGCCCCCGTGCGCCTTGCGGACATCGGCGAAGTGGTGGACAGCGTGGAGCAGGACAAGCAGCTTTCCTGGTCGGACAACGGCAAGCCCTGCATCATGCTGGCCGTGGAGCGCCAGCCCGGCGCCAATACGGTGCAGGTGGTGGACGACATCAAGACCCTGCTGCCCGGCCTGGTGCGCCAGCTGCCGCCCTCGGTCACGCTGGAGATCTTCTACGACCGCTCGGAATCCATCCGCGAGTCCGTGGCCGAGGTGAAGCTGACGGTCTTCCTGGTGGTGCTGGTCATCTTCCTTTTCCTGCGCAACCTGCCGGCCACCATCATCCCCAGCCTGGCCCTGCCCATGTCGGTCATCTCCACCTTCTCGGTGATGCTGGCCATGGGCTTCAGCCTGGACAACCTTTCGCTCATGGCCCTGACCCTGGCCGTGGGCTTCGTGGTGGACGACGCCATCGTCATGCTGGAGAACATCGTCCGCCACCAGGAGATGGGCAAGGACCCGCTCACCGCGGCCTATGACGGCTCGGGCGAGATCGGCTTCACCATCCTGTCTATGACCGTCTCGCTGGCGGCGGTCTTCATCCCGGTGCTGTTCATGGGCGGCATCGTGGGCCGCCTGTTCTACGAGTTCGCCGTGGTCATCATCACGGCCATCCTGTTCTCGGGTGTGGTCTCCCTGACTTTGACGCCCATGCTCTGCGCCTACTTTTTGCGCCATTCGGGCAGCAAGCACCGCGTGGGCTACGAGGGCATCTACGGCAAGCTGGAGCGTGCCTTCGAATGGCTGGCCGACAAGTACGCCCGCTCCCTGGACGTGGTCCTGCACCACCGCCGCACCACCCTGATCTTCTCGCTGCTCCTGCTCCTGGCCACCGGCTGGCTGGGGGCGGTGATCCCCAAGGGCTTCCTGCCCAGCGAAGACATGGGCTTCGTGGTGGCCACCACCGAGGCGGAGCAGGGCATCTCCTTCGAGGGCATGGTCAACGCCCAGCACAAGCTGGACGAGATCCTGCGCAACAATCCGCATGTGGACCGCTTCAATTCCGTGGTGGGCATCGTGGGCAGCAGCCAGAGCATGAACAACGGCACGCTCATGATCCACCTCAAGCCCCACGGCGAGCGGCCCGACATGCAGACCGTGGTCCAGCGCCTGCGCCGCGAGCTCAACACCTCGCCGGCCATGCAGGTCTTCTTGCGCGTGCCGCCGGCCATCAACATCGGCGGCCGCTCCACCAAGGCCCTGTACCAGTACACCCTCACCGGCACCAACATGCAGGAGCTGTTCGACTGCGCCCAGGAGGTGGAGGCCGCCCTGCGGAAAGTGCCGGAGATCCAGGACGTCAACAGCGACCTGCAGCTCAAGAACCCCGAGATCCATGTGACCATCGACCGCAACCGGGCCTCGGCCCTGGGCATCAGCGCCGGGCAGATCGAGCTGGCCCTGCAGACGGCCTACGGCTCGCGCGAGGTCTCCACCATCTACGCGCCCACCAACGACTACACGGTCTTCGTGGAGGTGCGCAAGGACTTCCAGCGCAACCCCGACGCCCTGACGCGCCTCTATGTGCGCTCGTCCGGCGGCGATCTGGTGCCCCTGTCCACCGTGGCCAGGATGACCCCCGGCGTGGGCCCCATCGCCGTGAACCATGACGGCCAGTTCCCGGCCGTGACCATCTCCTACAACCTGCGCCCCGGCGTGGCCCTGAGCGAAGGCGTGGCCGCCGTGGAACGCGCCAGCCAGCCGCTTTTGCCCGACTCGGTGAGCGCCAAGTCCCAGGGCACGGCCCAGGCCTTCCAGGATTCGCTCAAGGGCATGGGCTGGCTGCTCGTGCTGGCCATCGTGGTCATCTATCTGGTGCTGGGCATCCTCTACGAGAGCTTCATCCACCCCCTGACCATCCTTTCCGGCCTGCCCTCGGCGGGCTTCGGGGCCCTGTTCACCCTCTGGATCTTCGGCCAGCCCCTGGACCTCTACGGTTTCGTGGGCGTCATCATGCTCCTGGGCATCGTCAAGAAGAACGCCATCATGATGCTGGACTTCGCCCTGGAGGCCCAGCGCCACGATCCCTCGCGCACGCCCCTGGACGCCATCACCGAAGGCTGTCATGTGCGTTTCCGGCCCATCATGATGACCACCATGGCGGCCCTCATGGGCGCGCTGCCCATCGCCATCGGCATGGGCGCCGGTGCCGAGGCCCGGCGTCCCCTGGGCCTGGCCGTGGTGGGCGGCCTGTGCTTCTCCCAGCTGGTGACGCTCTACATCACGCCCGTCTACTACGCCTATATGGAAGACTTCTCGCGCTGGCTGACCCGCCGTTTCGGGCAGCGTTTCGAGGCCAACCGCGCCGCCCGCGCCCGGCACGAGCAGGAGGAGGCCGACCATGCCTGATGACGCGCCTGTCTGCCGCCGCTGCGGCCGTTGCTGCCAGCTGGGCGGGCCCGGCCTGCTGCGGGACGATGCCCCTTTGCTGTCCTCGGGCGCTGTGAAGCCGGAGATGCTGGTCTGTCTGCGCCGGGGCCAGTGGGCCCGGCAGGACGGCATGGGCGGCGGTCTGGCCCGGCTGGAGGACGAGATGCTCAAGCTGGCCGGGGTGGGGCGCGGGCCGCATCCTTGGCAGTGCCTGGCCTATGCGCCCGGCGCGGGCTGCACCATCTACGGGCGCCGCCCCGTGCAGTGCGGCGCGCTGTTCTGCGAGGACACGCGGCCGCTGGAGGCCCTGCTGCGCGAGGTCCCCGCGCTGGACCGGCGCGCGGCCATCGCCCTGCTGCCCCTGCCCGGGGAGCGGCGTCGGCTGTGGACGGAACTGGCCCAGGCCCATGAGGAGGCCTGCGACGTGCGCCGGTATTTCGCCCTGCTGGATATGGGCGACATGGCGGCCGCCGCGGCCATGGAACGCTATGATGCCGCCTTCCGGCAGCTCTGTGTGGAGCGCGGGGCCCTGGAGGCGGCCTGCCTGCCCTTCCTGCTGGGCCAGCCCCTGCGCGACCTGCCCCGCCACGAGGGATGAGGCCGGGCCGCGTCCGCCACGGGGACGGCGCGGGGCCCTGCCGGGCGGCCTTCGCGGACCCTGCCCGCACGGGCCTGCCCGTTGACAGGATGCCGGAGCGGCCCTACCTTTAGGCACAGACGAACATAACGCCGTCCCCGCACGGCACAAGCCAAGGAACTGTCATGCCTCTGTGCAGCACTGAAGAAGCCATTGCCGAGATCCGGCAGGGCAAAATGATCATTCTTGTGGACGATGAGGACCGGGAAAACGAAGGCGACCTGACCATGGCCGCCGAATTCGTGACGCCGGAAGCCATCAATTTCATGGCCAGGTTCGGCCGTGGTCTCATTTGCCTGCCCATGTCCGGCGAAATGGCCGACAAGCTGCAACTGCCTCTGATGGCCAGGCACAACGGCTCCCGTTTCGGCACCAACTTCACCGTCTCCATCGAGGCCCGCGAAGGCATCACCACCGGCATCTCCGCCGCCGACCGCGCCGCCACCATCAAGGCCGCCGTGGCCGACGGCGCCCGTCCCGACGACCTGGTGACCCCCGGCCACGTCTTCCCCCTGCGCGCCCGCGCCGACGGCGTGCTGGCCCGCGCCGGCCAGACCGAAGGCAGCGTGGACCTGGCCCGTCTGGCCGGTCTTAAGCCCGCCGCCGTCATCTGCGAGATCATGAAGGACGACGGCACCATGGCCCGCATGCCCGATCTGGAGGTCTTCGCCGCCGAGCACGGCCTCAAGATCGCCTCCGTGCGCGACCTCATCTGCTACCGCATGCGGCGCGGCCAGGTCTCCGTCAAATGCGACGCCAAGGCCCATCTGCCCAGCCTTTACGGCGACTTCACGGTCTACGCCTATGAGAGCGACCGCGAGCCCGGCACCCATCTGGCCCTGGTCAAGGGCGACATCACCACGCCCGAGCCCGTGCTGGTGCGCGTGCACAGCCAGTGCCTCACCGGGGACGCCCTGGGCTCCCTGCGCTGCGACTGCCGCGGACAGCTGGCCGCGGCCCTGCGCCAGATCGAAAAGGAAGGCCGGGGCGTGCTGCTCTACATGCGCCAGGAAGGCCGCGGCATCGGTCTGGCCAACAAGATCCGCGCCTATGCGCTGCAGGATCAGGGCTACGACACCGTGGAAGCCAACCGCAAGCTGGGCTTCCCGGACGATCTGCGCGACTACGGCACCGGCGCCCAGATCCTGGTGGACCTCGGCATCACCAAGATCCGCCTGCTGACCAACAATCCCAAGAAGATCGTGGGCCTGTCCGGCTACGGCATGGAGATCGTGGAACGGGTGCCCATCGAGATCGAAGCCTGCCCCGAGAACGAATCCTACCTGCGCACCAAGAAGGAAAAGATGGCCCATCTGCTGACCGGCATCCGCTGCCACTAGGCCGTCAGGGAGTGCGGACACCCGGCGGGGGAGAGGACGCGAGCGCGTCTTCTCCCCCGCCTTTTTCGTGCCTGCCGCCGTCCTGTCGGGCCCTGCGCGCCTGCCGCCCCCTGCCGCTGCGGACGGGGCATGGTCGCGGACGGAGCCTGACCGCCGCCGGCCTCCGTCTCTGCGGGCCTCACCTGCGCCGGCCGGGGCCGGACATCCGTCCGCGCCCTGCGCCGGTCCCTGCCGCCGTCCTGTTTCGCGGGACCTGCGGCCGGGCGACGACCTCCGCGACGCTCCCGCCGGCCTGCCAGGCCAGGGGACTGCGCAGGGCCTGCCGCAGCGTGGCGGCCCGCGTGACAGCCCGCGTGACAGCGCGGACCTTGTGACGGGCTTATGCCTGATTTCACAATTTATTTTTTGCAATATCCCTTGTCCGGGTCCGGGGCCTGTGCTAATTTTTCTGCCGGGCGCAGCAGCCCCGGCGGCCATTCCCCAGGAGCCACGCATGCAGTTTCTCTCCCTCGTGTCCACAGATCCCGCCTTCAATCTCGCTCTTGAGGAATGCCTGCTGCAGTGGCTGCCCGCGGACCATCCCGGCCTGTTCCTGCTCTGGCAGAACGCGCCCAGCGTCATCGTGGGGCGCCATCAGGTGACGCTGGACGAGATCGACAGCGATTTCGTCCGGGAGCGCCGCCTGCCCGTGGTGCGGCGCATGACCGGTGGCGGCGCGGTCTACCATGACCTGGGCAATCTCAATTTTTCCTTCATGGAGAACGCGCACGGCCGCAAGGCCGTGGATTTCGCGCGCTATCTGCGTCCTGTCTGTGCGGCCCTGGCCGATCTGGGCGTGCAGGCCTGCCTCACGGGGCGCAACGATCTGGAGGCCGGGGGCCGCAAGATCTCGGGCAGCGCGCAGTCCCTGCACCGGGACCGCATCCTGCATCACGGCACCCTGCTGGTGGAGCTGGATTTCGGCGATCTGGTGCGGGCCCTGCGCGTGGATCCCGACAAGATACGCTCCAAGGGCGTCGCCTCGGTGCGCTCGCGGGTGGCCAACATCGCCGGCTTCTGGAAGCCGGGCAGCAGCATGGACGGCCTGCGGGCCGCGCTGCTGCGCCGTTGCGCCGACGGCGAGGCACGGCTGGAGCCGGAGGTGCTGCGGGCCGCGGAAACATTGGCGGCGCGCAAGTACCGCAGCTGGGACTGGAACTACGGGGCCTCGCCGCCCTTCACCCTGCAGCGGCGCGAGCGTTTCCCCTGGGGGCTGGTGGACTGGCGTCTGGACGTGCGCGGGGGCGTCATCCGCTCCTGCCGCATCTGCGGGGATTTTTTCGCCACCGCGGAGGTGGCCGCGCTGGAGGCGCTCCTGTGCGGCGTGCGCTGCGAGCCGCAGGCCCTGGCGCACGCCGTGCGGGACGTTAGCTGGCAGGAATATTTCTCCCATTGCGACGAGGCGCGCATGCGGGCCTTTTTCACTACGCTCTGAGCCCGTGCCGGGCGCTCGCGCAGCGCGCCGGGAGGGCAGGGCCCGCGCCCGGCGTGGTGGCAGCCGTGTCAGGCCGCCGCGCGCAGGGGAGGGCGGTTTTTCG
>NZ_CASDOY010000073.1 GCF_949282365.1 uncultured Desulfovibrio sp. | reverse complement strand
CGCGTCTTCCGCCCTGCCGCGCAGCAGGGGCGCGGCATCGGCGCTGCCCCAGAAGCCCTGCGGCCTCGGCGGCAGCCCGTCCCAGAGGCCGGCCCGCGTGCCTGCCGGGCGGGCGTCGTCCGCCGCGCGGGCCGCGTCCAGCACGTCCTCCACATCGCCGACCAGCGCCCCCTGCACGGCGTGGAGCACGGCGGAAAAGACCGCCGACTCGTCCCGGAAGCGGACTTCGCTCTTGGCCGGGTGGACATTGACATCCACCGCGTCGGGCGGCATATCCACGAACAGCACCACCTGCGGATAGTCCCGGCTGGTGAGGCGGCCCTTGTAGGCCTCGCGCACGGCCGCCAGCAGGCGCTTGTCGCTGACGCTGCGGCCGTTGACATAGAGCAGGATGCGGTCCCCGCGCTGCTGGCTCACCGAGGGCAGGGCCGCCAGACCGTGCGCCCGGATGCCGTGGCGCTCGCCGTCGAAGGGGCGCAGGGCCTCCACCACCAGGCGCGGCCAGATCAGGGCCAGACGCTCCCGCAGGCTCTGTCCGGGCAAAAAGCGCAGGGCCTCGCGCTCCCCGGCCCTGAGGCTGAAGCCCACGTCGCAGCGGGCCAGGGCCAGGCGCAGCAGCCAGTCCTGGGCACGTTTGAACTCCGTGGCCGGGGTCTTCAAAAATTTGAGCCGCGCGGGTATATTGCTGAACAGGTCCCGCACCTCCACGATGGTGCCCCGGTGCAGGGCCGAGGGCTCCGCCGCCAGCAGGCGGCCGAACTCCACCACGATGCGGGCGGCTTCCGTGCCGCCGTCCGGGCCGCTCACGGCGGATTCCATGCTGAAGCGGGCCACGGAGGCGATACTGGGCAGGGCCTCGCCGCGAAAACCGTAGGACGCGATCCGCTCCAGATCGTCCAGGCTGGCGATCTTGCTGGTGGCATGGCGGGTCACGGCCAGTTCCAGCTCGCCGGGGGCGATGCCCGTGCCGTCGTCCTGTACTCGGATGCGGCTCTGGCCGCCGTTCTCCAGCATGACGTCCACGCGCGTGGCCTGGGCGTCCAGGCTGTTTTCCACCAGTTCCTTGACCACACTGGCCGGGCGCTCCACCACCTCGCCGGCGGCGATCTGATTGCGCAACTCAGGCGGTAACAAACGTATATGACGAGATACTCCAGACATGCGGCCACTCTATCCGGCCGCCAGACGCAAGGCAAGCACGCCCCCCGGCGCGTCCTCAACCGCAGGCGGCCCCTGCGGCACCGCAGCCGCTGCGCCGTGGCGCGGCAGGAGACCCCCCACACCGTCAACATCCCCGTGCTGCCGGTGCCGGAAGCCTTTGATCCCGACATGCTTTTTGTGGAATGCGGCCATTGCGGCGCGCCCATCTTCTGGGAGAAGGGCCGCACCCGTCGCCTGCTGAACGCCGTGGGCATCGACCCCCTGGAACTGGACGCCAGCTGCGTGCTGATCACCGATTCCTGCCCCCTGTGCGGCGGCAAGGGCCGCTATACGGTGCAGATCTACCGCATCAGCGCGGCGCGCAGCGCCCGGCATTTGTTCTACGCGGGCAACGCCTGAGCGCCCTTCATCTGCAATGCCGCAAGGGGCGGCCGTCTCCCGGAGGAGGCGGCCGCCCCTTGCCGTATCTCCGGTACACGGCGGCGCTGTGCCGGGACCCCGGCCGGACCATGACGCGCAGGACGCCGCCGGCGCCGCTCCGGGGCCTCGCATCCACACCAGCCTGCCGCCACGGCCGGGCCTTCCCCTCAGCTCTTGCCGCCTGTCCGCGCGCGCCGTCCGCCCTGTCCGCCCCACTGGCTGAGCAGCACGCCGGCCACCACCAGCGCCGAGGCCAGGTACTGGCCGGGCAGGAAGACCTCGCGCAGCAGGATGACGCCCCCGGCCAGGGTCAGGATGGGGATGAGGTTGGTATAGGCCGCGGCCCCGGCCGCCGAAAGACGGCTGACCCCCACATTGTAGAGCCCGTAGCCGCCCAGGGAGACGATGCCGCCCAGATAGACCACGCTGGCCCAGGGGGCCCAGTCCGGCACCCGCACATGGAGCAGCACGGGCGTATAGTCCAGCGGGGCCAGGGCCAGCAGGCCGCAGAAGAAGCTCATGCCCACAAAGGACTGCACGGCCGTGATCTGCAGGGGCGAATAGGCGGCGGACAGCCGCCGGGCCAGCACGGTATAGAGGGCCGCGCAGACCATGGCCAGCCCTTCCAGGAAGTTGCCCAGCACCGGCGCCGTGGCCGTCTCGTCCACGGCGGACTGCAGGGAGAGCCAGACCACGCCGGTCACGGCCAGGGCGAAACCGGCCCAGCCCCGCGCCCCGACCCGCTCGCCCAGCAGGCGCCAGGCCACCACGGCGGTGATGAGCGGCAAGAGCGAGATGACCATGCCCGCCTGCGAGGCCGTGGTCAGGCACAGGGCCCGGGTCTCCAGCAAAAAATAGCAGCAGGGTTCGGCCAGGGCCATGAGCAGCAGCCAGCGCCACTGGCCCTTGCGGCGCAGATCGCGCAGCAACCCGCCCCAGAGCGGCAGGAAGAGCAGGGTCGCCACCGCCATGCGCCCGGCCATGACCGTGAAGGGATCCAGCGCGCTGAGCGCCACCCGCAGGGCCACATAGGACGTGCTCCAGAAAACCATGGCCAGAAACAGGGCCAGATGCGGCCAGATGCGAACCCACATGACGATCCCTCCACGATGACGGCGCACAGGAGGGCGGCCCCTGCCGTCCCTTGTGCGTCGCAGCAGCATGCCAAAGCCCGGACAAAAGGTCGAGTGCCCGGCACGCGCCTGCGACGGCCGGGCCCCACCGGCGCAGACGGGCAGCGTACGCAGGGCCGCCGCGAGCCTTTCACGCCGCTGCGGCCATGTTCCCCGCTCCCCGCTGCACGTCAGGGGCCGGAAACAGCTCCCGGCGCGCACGCCCGCCCGATGGCACAGCCCGGCGCAGGCTGCCGCCCCGCCGCTGCCGTGCCGGCCGGGAACGGCCGGGCCAGGGGCGCATCGTCCTGCCGCACTGCGCGAACGCCCCTCCCCCTGGGCGGCCTCCTTCGGGCGTCCCCGCCGTCCGCGCCCCGGCCGCGGGGCCGCTTGCTCCCCGGCCGGATAGGGGGTATTGCAGAGTTCCGGGCCGCCCGCGGCCCGTCCACCCTATCCATACAGAGAGAGGATATGCCATGAGCATGCGTCTTTCCCGTTCCATAGTCGGCGAAGCCGAAGCCGAAGCCGTCCGCCGCGTCATCGTCGGGGACGGCTATCTGGGCATGGGGCACGAGACCTGCCTCTTCGAACAGGAGCTGGCCGCCTATCTGGGCGTGGCGCCCGAACAGGTCGTGACCGCCAATACGGGCACCGCCGCCCTGACCCTGGCCGTGGATGCCATCGCCCCCCGCCACGCCGCCCGCAAGCCGCAGATCCTGGTACCGTCCCTGACCTTCGTGGCCTCCTTCCAGGCCATCCTGGCCGCCGGTTGCGAACCCGTGGCCTGCGACGTGCTGCCCGAGACCGGCACCATCGACCTGACGGATGCCGCCCGCCGCATCACGCCCGCCACCCTGGCCATCATGCCCGTGCACTATGCCAGCAACCCCTGGCATCTGGACGGGATCCACGCCTTCGCCCGGCAGCACGGGCTGCGCGTCATCGAGGACGCGGCCCATGCCTTCGGCTGCCGCCATCACGGCCGCAAGATCGGCAGCTTCGGCGACATCGTCTGCTTCAGCTTTGACGGCATCAAGAACATCACCTCCGGCGAGGGCGGCTGCGCCGTCTTCTTCAACGCCAGCGAGGCCCGCTACGCCGCCGACGCCCGCCTGCTCTCCGTGGAGGGCGACACCCGTTCCCGCTTCGCCGGGACGCGCACCTGGGACCCGGACGTGAAGCGCATCGGCTGGCGTTTCCACATGAGCAACATCATGGCCGCCATCGGCCGCGTGCAGCTCTCGCGTCTGGAGGGGGAATTCATCCCGGCCCGCCGCGCCCTGGGCGACATCTACCGGCAGCGTCTCTCCGGCCTGCCGGGCCTGCGCCTGCTGCAGACCGATCCGCAGGACTTCGTGGTGCCGCACATCGTCTGCGTGCGCGTGCTGCACGGCCGCAAGGACGAGCTCAAGGCCGCCCTCGGCGCCGCCGGCGTGCCCGTGGGCGTGCACTACAAGCCCAACCACCTGCTGAGCCTGTTCCGGCCCGCCGCCGACGCCCTGCCCCTGCCGGTGACGGAACAGCTCTACGGCGAGCTGGTGACCCTGCCCATGCATCCCGGCCTGAGCGCCGCCGACGTGGAACATGTCTGCGACGTCATCACGGCCACCCTGGCCTAGCCGCGAGGCCGACGACGTCCGCGCGGCCTTGCCCGGCCCCGCCGCTGGGAAAGGCCGCGCCGGTCCTGGCGGGAACGCCCTCCCGCTCCGCTCTTTCCGGCTCCCCGGAGCCGTCGCCGATGGCGCTCCGGCCGGCAGGCCGGACCTGCCGTACAGGGCCCTGCCCGGGGAGGATGCCGTGACTGTCCTGTCCGAGACGAAGACCTTTGCCGCGGGCCTGCTGGCCCGCCCCCTGCTGCGTTTCGGCATGGTGGGCAGCGCGGCCACCCTGTGTTTTTTGTGCTGCCTGCACCTGCTCGTCCTCCACGCCCACTGGCCCGCTCCGGCCGCCCGGGCCCTGGCGGGCCTGCTGGCCCTGCTTGCCGCCTACGCGGGGCAGTGTTACTGGACCTTCGGCGTCAGGCACGGGCACCACGCCCGCATGCTGCCCCGTTTCGTCCTGGTGCAGGGAGCGGGCCTGTATCTGGGCGAGCTGCTGGCCGCATGCCTGGACTGGTACGGCCTGCCCCGCGCCCTGGCCCTGCCCGCCGCCTCCCTGACGGCGCCGCTCTGCCTCTACCTGCTCTGCCGTCTCTGGGTCTTCCGGCCCGCGACCCGGCGGCCCGGCCCGCCTTCCCCGTCATCCCGAGGTGAATCCATGGATCATGTCTCCGTGTCCGAAAGCCCCGCTGTTTCCGTGATCATGAACTGCCTGAACAGTTCCGAACATCTGCAGGAGGCCCTGGACAGCCTGGCCGCCCAGACCTTCACGGATTTCGAGGTCATCTTCTGGGACAACGGTTCCACGGACCGCAGTCCGCAGATCGCCCGGGGCCATGCCGCCCTGGCCGGACGCCTGCGCTATTTCCGCGGCGAAAAGACCGTGCCCCTGGGCGCGGCCCGCAATCTGGCCATCGCCCGCAGCCGGGGCCGCTATGTGGCCTTCCTGGACTGCGACGACCTCTGGCGACCCGGGAAGCTGGCCCGTCAGGTGGCCTGCTTCGAGGCCGACCCGCGCGTGGGCCTGGTCTGCACCGATACCGAGATCTTCGACGGCAGGCAGGTGCTCGAACGCCTGTTCGCCGAATCCCGGCCCCAGCGCGGCATGGCCTTTGCCGCCCTCATGGAACGGCAATGGATCTCCATGTCCTCGGCCATGCTCTCCCGCGCGGCCCTGGACAGCGTGGTCTGTCCGCCCGCCGCCGCGGGCGGCGTGCCGGCCTGGTTCGATGAAAGCCTCAATGTCTGCGAGGAGGCCGACATCTTCTACCGCGTGGCCCATGACTGGAAACTGGACCATGTGGACGAGCCCCTCACCGTCTGGCGCGTACATGGCAAGAACACCACCTTCCGCAAGTTCGGCCAGTTCGCGGACGAGACCCTCGCCATCCTGGCCAAGCACCGCCGCCTCTGGCCCGGCTACGATGCGGAACACGCCGGACTGGTCAGCCTGCTGACCCGCCGCGCCGCCTTCCAGAAGGCCGTGAGCCTGTGGCGCGAAGGCCGGGGCCGCGAGGCCCGGGCCACCATCCGGCCCTGGCGCGACCACGCGCGCAAATACCGCCTGTTCTGGTGGGCCAGCTACCTGCCCGGGGCCTGTTTCGACGTGGCCGCCCGCCTCTACTTCGCCCTGCCCGCCGCCATCCGGCGCCGCTAGGCCCAGGACGTTTTGCATTGAGGGGGCAGGAACCCCTTTTGCTCGCGGCAAAAAGGGGTTCCTGCCCCCTCAAACTCCCCCATCTTCCCCAAAACCCGCCAAATTTTATAGATAACCAAGGACAGGAGTTCTCATTTCTGAAAATAATTTTTATTTCAGTATATTATTTAGAATATTCCACAGAAACACAACCTTGATAACGAGTCCTGAGCCTAGGGACAGGACGCATCACATTTCGTTTTTGGGGGAAGGAAGCCCTTTGCGTTGCTGTCGATGCCCGTAGCTTCCTTCGTCGCAACGGGCACGGCCCTGCGGGCCGCCATCCGGTCGCGCGTTGCTGTCGATGCCCGTAGCTTCC
>NZ_CASDOY010000072.1 GCF_949282365.1 uncultured Desulfovibrio sp. | reverse complement strand
GGCAATACCGTCTCCGGCAACACGGTCCTGGTGACGGGCGGGACCATCGGCACTTCCGATGACGACGGCCAGATCTGCGGCGGATACACCGTTACAGGCGCTGCCGAGAACAACAGCGTCACCATCGAGGGCGGCACCATCGCCACCAACGCCCAGGGCGGCTATGTTGATTCCGGCACGGGCGCCGCAAGCGGCAATACGGTCCGCATCAGCGGCGGCAGCGTGGGCAAGTACCTCTACGGTGGCCACACCGTCGGCGGTCTGGCTTCCGGCAACAAGATCGAGATGCACGGCGGGGAGGTGGGCAAACACATCTATGCCGGCTACAGCGATAAGGGCGGCGCGTCCGGCAATGAGCTGGTCGTCGACGGCGGCACCATCTCGGGCAATGCCTTCGGCAGCTTCATCGACGCCGGCAGCACCCAGGATACCCGGGGGAACAAGGTCAGCTTCGGCGGCACAGCCTCCGTGGGGAACCTGATCGGCGGCTTCAGCGAGAATGGCAGGGCCACCGGCAACACGGTCACGGTCAGCGGGGGCACGCTCGCCAGGATCCGCGGGGCAATACCGTCTCCGGCAACACGGTCCTGGTGACGGGCGGGACCATCGGCACTTCCGATGACGACGGCCAGATCTGCGGCGGATACACCGTTACAGGCACTGCCGAGAACAACAGCGTCACCATCGAGGGCGGGGCCATTTCCCTCAACGTCAAGGGCGGCCATGTGGATTCCGGCACGGGCGCCGCAAGCGGCAATACGGTCCGCATCGGCGGCGGCAGCGTGGGCAAGTACGTTTACGGCGGCTATACCGACCAGGGCGACGCCAGCGGCAACACCGTGACCATCAGCGGCGGCACGCCCGGCGTTGCGGTCTACGGCGGTTTCGTCCAGACGGGCGCGGGCAGGGCCACCGGCAACACGCTCATCCTCGAAGGCAGCCCCAACCTGCGCGGCACGGCCCTGTACGGCGGCGGAACGGAGAGCGGCACCGGGGACATGGTCTCCGGCAACACGCTGGAAGTGCGCACGTCCGGCCTGACGGCCGCCAACGTGGGGCGCTTCGCCAGGTATCACTTCATCCTGCCGGAAGGGACCAGGGCCGGCAGCACCGTCCTGACCCTGACGGACGGGAAGGGCACGGACATCAGCAACAGCTCCGTAGGCGTGGCCGTGGCCGGCGGCACGCCCCTGCTGCGCAAGGGCGACAGCGTGACCCTGCTCAGCAACGAGCACGGCCTGAACGCGGAAGGCATGACCCACGAGCGCCTCAGCGCCCGGCAGGGGGTCTTCGTGGAATATGATTTCGACCTCAAGACCACGGATACCTCCCTGCTGGCCACGGTGGCTGACGACAAGCTGCCGGACGCCCGCGAAGGCGGCCGCACGGGCGGCACTGCCGGCCGGCTGGCCCCGCAGGCCAAGGCCCCGCTGGAAGGCGTGCTGGCCAATGTGGCCCTGGGCAACATCGGCGCCGACCTGGTGGCCGGGCAGGGCATCGACCGGGCCCGGGCCGCCGCTGCCATGAGCGGCGAGGGCCCGGCCTGGGGCATCGCGCCCTTCGCCGCGGTGAGCGGCACGCGTTCGCGCTACCAGACGGGTTCGCACATGGACCTGAGCGGCGTGAGCTTCATGACCGGCTTCGCCAAGCGGGTGGAGACGCCCATGATGGACATCCTGGCGGGCGTCTTCTTTGAAGCGGGCTTTGCCCGTGTGGACACCCACAACAGCTTCTCCGACGGTCCTTCCGTGGACGGCGAGGGCCGCAGCAGCTATTACGGCGGCGGTCTGCTGGCCCGTCTGGATCTGAGCCGCGACCTGCTCAAGGGCCTGTATCTGGAAGGTTCCTTCCGCTACGGTCGCATCAACAGCCATTGGCAGAGCGACGACCTGCACGATGCCGTCAGCGGGCGCAAGGCCGATTATGACCTTTCCACGCCCTATTACGGCCTGCATGCCGGTCTCGGCTACCTCTGGGAGCTGTCCGACAGCCTGACCCTGGACCTGTACGGCAAATACTTCTGGACCCGTACCCAGGGGCAGTCCACCCACATCGTGGACGATCCCTGGTCGTTCAAGGACGTGGATTCGCAGCGCCTGCGCCTGGGCGCGCGGCTGGGCTATGACTTCTGCCGGCAGGTGACCGGCTATGCCGGGGCCGCGTGGGAACGCGAGTTCGACGGCAAGGCCCGCGCCACGGCCTACGGGCTGGACGCGCCCTCGCCGAGCCTCAAGGGCGACAGCGGCCTGCTGGAAGCCGGCCTGACCCTCAAGCCCGTGGCCGACAGCGGCCTGAGCCTGGACTTCGGCGTCCAGGGCCATACCGGCGTGCGTCAGGGCGTCAGCGGTACGGCCCAGGTGCGCTACGAGTTCTAGGGACATCCCGTAACACGGTCTGAAGGCCGTTATGTGCGAGGCCCTTCCTGCTGCGGCGGGAGGGGCCTCCTTGACGTTCGGCGGAGGGGCGGCCCCGCCTCGTCGCGCGGAACTCCGTCGTCGCCTGGGGGAGCATCCGCAGTTCGCTGGCGGGGCCCCTCATCAATGAGAGCTCCTGCCCTTGCTTGTCCATAAAAATTGGGCGGGTTTTGGGGAAGATGGGGAGTTTGAGGGGGAAGGAAGCCCTTTTTGCCGCAAGCAGTGACCCAAAGGGCGGCCCGCCCGGCCGTGCCCGTGCGCCCTAAGGCCTTGCGGGCAGCGACAGCAAGGCAAAGGGTTCCTTCCCCCAAAACAAAACGTCATGGGGCCTGAGCCTAGTGCGGGCGATCCAGCACGCGCAGGGAGATGGCCTCGGCCACATGGGCGGGCGCGATGGCCTCCCGGCCGTCGAGGTCGGCGATGGTGCGCGACAGGCGCAGGATGCGCGTATAGGCGCGGGCGGAAAGGCCCAGGGCGCGCACGGCCTGTTCCATGAGCGCGTGCCCGGCGCTGTCCAGGGCGCAGTGCCGTTCCAGCAGCAGGCCGGCCAGGCCGGCATTGCAGCGGCAGGCCGTCCCGGCATAGCGCTCCTGCTGGCGTTCGCGGGCCGCCAGCACGCGACGGCGCATCACGGCCGAGGTCTCGGCCGCCTCACCGCCGCGCAGGTCCTCATAGGGTACGGCGGGCACTTCCACATGCACGTCGATGCGGTCCAGCAGCGGGCCGGAAAGCCGGTTGCGGTAGCGGTGCAGGGCGTCGGGGCGGCAGGTGCATTCGTGGTCCGGGTCCCCGTAATAGCCGCAGGGGCAGGGGTTCATGGCCGCCACCAGCATGCAGGAGGCCGGATAGGTCAGGCTCTGGCCGGCGCGGGCGATGGTCACGCTGCCGTCCTCCAGGGGCTGGCGCAGCACCTCCAGCGCGTTCTTGCGGAATTCGGGCAGCTCGTCCAGAAAGAGCACGCCGCGATGGGCCAGGCTCACCTCGCCGGGGCTGGGGTGCAGGCCGCCGCCCACCAGCGCGGCCTCCGAGACCGTATGGTGCGGCGAGCGGAAGGGCCGTGTGCGCACCAGTCCCTGTCCGGGAGCCAGTTTGCCCGCCACGCTGTAGATCTTGGTGACCTCCAGGGCCTCCTCGAAGTCCAGGGGCGGCAGGATGCCGGGCAGGCGCTGGGCCAGCATGGTCTTGCCGCTGCCGGGCGGGCCGATCATGAGCAGGTTGTGCCCGCCCGCGGCCGCCACTTCCAGCGCCCGGCGCGCGCCCTGCTGGCCGCGCACTTCGGCGAAATCCGCGGCGGACAGGGCCGCGTCCACCGGGGGAGCGGGCTCGGGCCGCCGGGCCTCCAGGCTTTCCCGCCCCAGCAGGAAGGCCACGCACTGCGACAGATGCGCGGGCGTGAACACGGCCACGTCCCGCACCACGGCCGCCTCGGCGCCGTTGTCCGGCGGCAGGATCACGGCCGCGAAGCCCCGCTGCCGGGCCATGATGGTCAGGGGCAGCATGCCGGGCACGGGCTTGAGACTGCCGCTCAGGGACAGCTCGCCCGCGAAGACGCGGCCTTCCAGCGCTGCCACGGGTATCTGTCCGCTGGCCGCCAGCAGGCCCAGGGCCAGGGGCAGGTCGAAGGCCGTGCCGCTCTTGCGGCGTCCGGCCGGGGCCAGGTTCACGGTGACGCGCGACGGCGGCAGGCGGAAGCCGCAGGCCCGCAGGGCCGAGAAGACGCGCTCCCGCGCCTCGCGCACGGCGGCCTCGGCCAGCCCCACCAGGGTGAAGCCGGGCAGACCCTGCCGCAGCAGGTCCACTTCCACCTCCACCGGGAAGGCGTCCACCCCTTCCAGTCCGGCGCTGTATAAGCGTATGACCATGGTCCCTCCACAGCGGAGCGTTGTGCCCGCATCGCCCGTGCGGGGCAGGGCGCGATGCCGGCCTCCGGGGCGGCGTGGTCCGCTCCGTCGCCCCGGCTCCGGCGCAGGCATGAAAAAAGGCGCCGCCGCATGTGCGGCGGCGCCCGGAAAGCCGCGTCCTAGCGGACGGCCTTGCCGATGCGGCTCCAGCGCGGGCTGTTGTCCTTGTCGTCCCAGGACCAGTAGATGCGCCAGGCCTTGGCCTGGATGGCGCCGCGATCCACGAAGCCCCAGAAGCGGGAGTCCAGGGAATTGTCGCGGTTGTCGCCCATGACGAAATATTTGTCCGGCGGCACGGTCACGGGGCCGAAGTTGTCGCGGATGGGCTCGATGACGTCGGGCTGTTCGTGGCGGATGTAGCTTTCTTCCACGGGCATGCCGTTGCGGTAGAGGCGCTTGTCGCGCACGGTGATGACGTCGCCGGGCAGGCCGATGACGCGCTTGATGTAGTCCACCGAGGGATTGTTGGGATATTCGAAGATGATGATGTCGCCGTAGGCGGGATCGTCGCCGCGGTAGAGGTAGCTGTGGGTGAAGGGGATCTTGATGCCGTAGGCGAATTTGCTGGCCAGCAGGTGGTCGCCGACCAGCAGGGTCTCGACCATGGATTCCGAAGGGATCTTGTAGGCCTGGACCACGAAGGTCCTGATGACGAAAGCCAGGACCAGCGCCACCAGCAGGGCTTCACCGTATTCGCGTATCATGGATTTCTTGGGCGATTTCTGCAGCAGTGTACTCATGGATCTTCCTTTTGCGGGATTGCCGCGCAGGCAGCGGCCCCGGGGCGCAGCGTCGGCGGTGCTGACCCGGCGGGGGCTCGCCGCGGATGCGGGCGGCCCCTGCACTATGCCCCGGCAGGGCGCAGAGGGCAAGCCCCCGGGACGCTATTTGCCGAACTTGTCCACATAGCCCATGACGAAGACCAGCAGGATGATGCAGGGCAGGCCGTAGCGCAGATAGTGCTTCATGAAGCGCGGGAAGCGCAGCCCCCGGCCCTGGTTGACCTCGGCCACGAAATTGTCCCAGCCCCAGCCGCGCCGCCAGCTGCAGAAGAGCAAAAAGAGCAGGCAGCCGAAGGGCAGCAGGTTGTTGCTGAGCAAAAAGTCTTCCAGATCCAGCACGCAGCTGCCCGGCCCGAAAGGCTGGAAGCCGGCCAGCAGGTTGAAGCCCAGGGCGCAGGGCAGGGAGGCCAGCCAGAGGCCGGCGAAGTGCAGCGCGCAGGCGCGGCGGCGTGACAGGCCGCTGACGTCCACGCTGTAGGAGATGATGTTCTCGAACACGCCGATGACCGTGGAGAGCGCCGCGCAGCTCATGAAGACGAAGAACAGCGTGCCCCAGAGGATGCCGCCGTCCATGGCGTTGAAGATGTTGGGCAGGGTGATGAAGATCAGGCCCGGGCCGCTGTCGGGCGCCACGCTGAAGGCGAAGCAGGCCGGGAAGATGATCAGGCCCGCCATGATGGCCACGAAGGTGTCCAGGGCCATGATCCACAGGGCTTCGCCGGTGAGGGAGCGGTCCCTGCTCTGGTAGCTGCCGAAGATGGTCATGTTGCCGATGCCCACCGAGAGGGTGAAGAAGGCCTGGGTCATGGCCGCGTTGAGCACGGCGTACCAGCCCACGCTCTGCATCTTCGCCACGTCCGGGGCCAGATAGAAGCTCACGCCCGCGGCCGCGCCGGGCAGGGTCAGGCTGCGGATCACCAGCAGCACCAGGATGGCCAGCAGGCCCACCATGATCAGCTTGACCACGCGTTCCACGCCCTTCTGCACGCCCATGGCGCAGACCAGGCAGCCCGCGCCCACCACGATGGTCATGCCCAGCACCTGTTCCAGGGGGCTGGCCAGCGTCGCGCCGAAAAAGGCCGCCACGCCCGCCGTGTCCAGCCCGGCCAGATGGCCGGAGAGCGTATGCCAGCAGTAGGCCAGCATCCAGCCCGTGACCGTGGTGTAGAACATGGAGAGCAGGTAGCTGCCCCAGAGGGGGATCCTGCCGAAGACATGCCAGTGCGTGCCCCCGGGCGGCAGGACTTTCAGGGCCCGTCCCATATTGCTGCGGGAGGCGCGGCCCACGGCGAATTCCATGATCATCACCGGCAGCACGGCCAGCAGGCAGAGCAGGTAGACGCCCACGAAGACCGCGCCGCCATAGGCGCCGGTGATATAGGGGAAACGCCAGACATTGCCCAGCCCGATGGCGCAGCCCGCGGAAAGCAGCAAAAAGCCCAGACGGCTGCCCAGCATCTCTCTGGCCTGAGACATGGAACCTCCCTGCCGGCCGCGTGGCGCGGTCGGCCTGTATTACGGATCGTTATGCGGGAAAGGAGCCCTTTTTGCGGCGGATTGTCAACCGCCTGCCGCGCGGGCCGTCCGTATGCGTGCGGCGCCGGCGGCACGGCCCTGTCCAGGAGCGGCCGCATCCGGGGCGTCCCCCATGCGTGCGGTGCCGGACGGTGCCACCACGGAAAAGCGCGTGGAAGGCGGGCCATCCCTCATCGTGCGACGCCGGCGGCCCGACGGCAGCGGGCGCCCCGCCGGAAGACGCCCCGCCTGCGTGCGGCCTCAGCGCAGGCCCGCGAGCCAGGGCAGGAAGGCGGGCGTGGCGGGCCGCCGGGGGGCCTGCCAGCCGGAGTCGCGGCGGCTGTCGGAGAAATAGAGGCGTTCCCGCAGCAGCCGGGGCTCCAGCGCCGCCACCGCCG
>NZ_CASDOY010000071.1 GCF_949282365.1 uncultured Desulfovibrio sp. | reverse complement strand
GGACGCCGTCCTGCGCGGACGCGGCATCGTCATCGTGGGCTGTCGTGGCCGCATGGGCGCCATGCTCTGCCGTCGCGGCCGTGACGCCGGGCTGGACATGCGGGGCGTGGACGTGCCCCTGGATGCCGCCGTACTGGCCCCGGCCTGCGCGGACGCGGCCCTGGCCATCCTCTGCGTGCCCGCGGCGGTCTTCGCCGGGGTGGCGGCCACGATCCGCGGGCATCTGCCCGCCACGGCCATCCTGGCCGACATCACCTCGGTCAAGGTACAGCCCCTGCGGCAGATGGAGGAGCTCTGGCCCGGCCCAGTGGTGGGCACGCACCCGCTCTTCGGCCCGGCCACGCCCGACGCCGACGGCCTGCCCGTGACCATCACGCCCGGGCGCACGGCCCGCGAGGAGGACACCGCCCTGGTGGAAGCCTTTTTCCGGGCCCTGGGCTGCGCCACCTTCCGGGCCACGGCCGACGAGCACGACCGCGCCATGGCCCGCATCCAGAACATGAACTTCATCACCAACCTGGCCTACTTCGCCCTGCTGGCAGGGCAGGAAGACCTGTTGCCCTATATCACCCCCTCCTTCCGCCGCCGCCTGCACGCGGCAGAGAAGATGCTCACCGAGGACGGCAGCATGTTCACCGGCCTGTTCGAGGCCAATCCCTACAGCCACGAAGCCGTGCGCCAGTACCGCAAGATGCTCAACGTGGCCGCTGCCGGCGACATCGAACTGCTCTGCCGCCGCGCGCAGTGGTGGTGGAAAAAATGACAGCGGGGAAGGGAGCGTCCCGGACAGGCGCCTCCCTTCCCCTTTCCTTCCCCTGCCGTGCCCCGGCACGCCCCTTTCGCTCCGGCCGCCGCGCGCCGCCCCGGGCCCGCATCTGCTGCCGCCCTGAAACCGGCCACGTCCGGGAGCCTTGCCCTCTCCCGGTCCCCGGTCTCCCCGGGCCGTGATCTCCCGGGCCCGCGGATGCCGCCTTCCCGTTCTCCTCCCGCCCGCCGCTCCTCCCCTGCCGGGCCGGAGAAAGGAGCCGTCCCCCGTCTCGCCCGCGCCTGTCCCCGCGCCCTTCGGCAGCGCGGCGACAGGGAAGCTGCCCTGCGCCGCCCCTCTGCCGGGCATATGGTTGCACACGCAACCTTGACCGCCTCCCCCCTGCTGCCGCATGATGGCCCTGCCCTTCCGGGCGTACGGAGGAACCATGTCCACGACCTTTCTCGTCCTGATGGCCTGCGGCGTCGCCGGCGGCCTGCTCTTCGCCTTCCTGCACATCCCCGGCGGCGCCATGCTGGGGGCCGTGGTGGCCGTGCTGGCCGTCAAACTGCTGGGCCATCTGGAAGCCGACACCCCGCGCCTGTTCCAGCTGGGCGCGCAGATCGCCATCGGCGTCATGGTGGGCAACATGATGACCGGCGGCACCCTGCTGGAGATACGCGCCATGGCGCCCCTGATGTTCGGTTCCACGGCCCTGCTCATCCTGGCCGGGGCCCTGGGGGCCTGGTTCATCTGCCGCACGGCCGGTCTGGATGCGGGCAGCGCCATCCTGGCCACCAGCCCCGGCGGCCTGCAGGCCGTGGTGGGCATGGCTTCCGATCTGGGCAGCAACGCGCCCGCCGTGCTGGCCTTCCATCTGGTGCGTCTGTACACCGTCCTGCTGCTGGCCCCGCTCCTGAGCTGGCTGCTGCACCGCCTGCTGCCGCACGGCTGATACCGGACACCCGTCGCCAAAACCATGCCGCCCGACCCGCGCAACGGCCGTCCCCTGTTTCCGCAACGCCGCGGACAGGGGCAGCCCCGCAGGACGCTGGCGACTGGCCGGAAGGCTTTGGAGCCGGCAGGGCCCTGCCGGGCCGCCCTGGACGCCTGTCCCTGTCCGGCCGTGTACGGCGAAGGGGCAGCCGTGCGCATGCTCCTGCCGCCAGGGAGGCTAGATATCGAAGCGGACCGTCCCCAGCCAGCTCACGATCTCCGGGTCATCGTGGGAAAAGAAGCAGCTCCTGCCGGTATCCAGGGCAGCGATGCGCTGCATGTCGGCATCGGTCAGCTCGAAATCGAAGACCCGGAAGTTCTCCTCGATACGCTCCCGGTGGACGGACTTGGGGATGCAGACCACCCCGCGCTGCACCAGCCAGCGCAGCACCACCTGCGCCACGGTGCGGCCATGCCCGGCAGCGACATCCTCCAGGACAGGATCCCGGAACAGGCCATTGCGCCCTTCGGCGAAGGGAGCCCAGGACTGCATCCTGACGCCCCGGGCCTCCATGAGCTGCCGGTCAGCCTCCCGCTGGCAGAAGGGATTGACCTCCACCTGATCGATGACCGGGGGGATCTCATTGTGATCCATAAGATCCACGAGCCTGTCCGGCATGAAATTGCAGACACCGATGGCCCGGATGCGCCCCTCCCGGTACAATTCCTCCATGGCCCGCCAGGCGCCGTAATAATCATTGAACGGCTGGTGGATGAGGTACAGGTCCAGATAATCCAGTCCCAGCCGGTCGAGGGAACGCCGGAAGGCCACCCTGGCGCTTTCGTACCCGGCATCCTGTATCCAGAGCTTGGTGGTGACGAAGATGTCCTCCCGGGCGATGCCGCTCGTGCGGATGGCCCGGCCCACGGCCTCCTCGTTGAGATAGGCCGCCGCCGTGTCCACGAGGCGGTACCCCGCCGCCAGGGCATCGGCCACAGCCCGTTCACACTGTGCGGCATCCTCTATTTGATAGACGCCAAAGCCCAGGATGGGCATCCTGACCCCGTTGTTCAGCAAAACATACTGCATGAGCTGCCTCCTGGCCCGGGAAGGGGGCTGACGCAGGTCCCGCCGCCCCTGCCCGGGAAAATGGTCTTTCCCCTCCCATAACCCGGCTTGTTTTGCCGTGGAATTGCAAATACGCTCGTACAGTATCAACCTGAAGCGCATACAGAGGACAGCACCATGTACAACAGCCAGCTCAAGACACTGGTCTGCGTGGCGGACTGCGGCAGTTTCACCCGGGCGGCCGAAAGGCTGTTCATCTCGCCCAACGCCGTCATGAAGCAGGTCAATGCCCTGGAGGAGCACCTCGGCTTGGTCCTGCTGGAACGCTCCAGACGGGGCGTACGCCTGACCGCCGCCGGGCGTTCCATCTGCGAAGACGCGCAGCGTCTGTTCGACTTTTCCCGGGAGGCTGTCGCCCGGGCACGGCGCCGGGCCGCGGACGGCAAACCGGCATTCAGGGTGGGAGCTTCCCTGCTCAATCCCTGCGCGGTGTTCATGGACCTCTGGCGCGAGGTCGGCGATGCCTTCCCGCAGTATGCCGTGCGGATCATCCCCTTCGAGGACACGCGCGGCGGCATCCTGGCCGAGATAGGCGCCCTGGGCGACAAGTTCGATTTCCTCGTGGGAGCCTGCGACTCGGGAGCCTGGCTGCGCCGCTGCCGCTTCTATCCGCTGGGCAGTTATCGCATATGCTGCGCCGTGCCCAGGGGACACCGTCTCGCCCGGACGAAAAAGCTGCGCCTCGAAGACCTGTACGAAGAATGCCTGATGATGGGGGCGCGAGGGGACTCCGCGGCCGTGGACCGTGTGCGCGACGCTTTGGAACGGCAGCCGCGGATCAGCATCGAAGACACCTCCCGCTTCTATGATATCGACGTCTTCAATGCCTGCCCGCCTGACCGGATACTGTTGAGCCTCGAATGCTGGAAGGATGTCCACCCCGCGCTGGTCACCATCCCTGTGGACTGGGATTTTTCCGTACCGTACGGGATACTGTACCCGCTGGAAGCGGGCGCGCATGTCCGCCATTTTCTGGAAGTCCTGGAACAGCGGCGGCACAGGCGGGACAGGGACGACGCCAAAAGGCGTCCGGGAAGCGGGGACCGCCCCCGCGCCCGGGACATCCCCGCATGACGGGACCGTGGCGATACGCTCCAGGCAGACGGTCCGCCGGCCCGCTCCCTACAACGCGAAACGCAGACGCGGCAGGGGACCGTCCAGATAGTCCCGGACCTGCGCCAGCACGGCAGGCCGGGTGGCGATGTCATCAGGCCGCAGGGGCAGGGTCTGGCAGGTGAAACCGAAGGAACGGACATAACGGGCCACGTCGGCGAGCCCCGCGCCCGCATCGGCCCTGTCGTGAGCGTCCGAGGCCAGGCAGATGTCCACACCGCAGTCGGCGGCCAGACGCATGATGGCCGGGCAGGGATAGGGCTCGGCAAAGGGCTGGCGCAAGCCCGCCGACGAGACTTCCATGATGACATGATGCGCGGCCATGGCCTGCACGGCGCGGGCCGCCGCATCCAGGCTGCCCGGTTCGCCGAGCCACTCGTGGAACATGGCGTACGAGGAACGCTTGATGAAGTCCGGGTGCGAGGCCACGTTGACCAGGCCGCTGGCCGCCATGCGGGCCATTTCCGCATAATACTCCCGGTAGCGGGCGCGGGCGGCGTCCGGGCCGTCGGTCCAGGCGGCGGGCCGGGCCACGGGCACGAGGCCCACATAGTGCAGGGAGCCGATCACATAGCTGAAGGGCCAGCGCGCCATGAAATCGCGCATGAAGGCGGGATGCCCGGGCAGCCAGTCCAGCTCCACGCCCAGCAGGGGCAGGGGCAGGTCCGCGCGCTGCCCGCAGCGGGAACGCAGGGCCTGCATGTCGCGGACGAAGTCGGGGAAATTGCCGGGGAAGGCCGGCACATAGAGCTTGCAGGCGTAGTCTTCCGGCAGGGGGGAATGCTCGCTCAGGCCGAAGAGGTCCAGCCCGGCCGCTGCCGCGGCGGCATACATCTCGGCGGCGCTGTGGTGGCCGTGGGACGTGTCGGTATGGGTGTGCAGGTCTGCCAGCATGGTCTGCCTCCGGCGGCCAGCTTACGCCGGAGCGGCGCTGTCCTCAATACCGCTCCTCAGGGGCGCTCCGCCGGGGATCCCAGGGCCGAGAGCAGCCCCAGGGGCTGGCGGATGGTGATGCGCCTGCCGCGGATGTCGATGAGACCTTCCTCCCGCAGCTGATGCAGGGGCTCGCCGACCGTGGGCTGCGTGGAACAGACCATGGCCGCCATCTGGCCCCGGGCAAGGCTGACCGGCAGGGCCGGGGCGTTCCCAGCCGAACGGAGGGTACGGCTCTAGAAGTACATGGTCAGCAGATCGCGGGCCCGGGCCACGTCGGTGCGGATCTGGGCCACCAGGGCGTCGGCGGAATCGAAGCGTTTCTCGTCCCGCAGGCGGGCCACGAAATCCAGACGCAGCTCATAGCCGTACAGGTTCAGGTCCGTATCCAGCAGGAAGCTCTCGATGCTCAGGTCATAGTCGCCGAAAGTGGGCTTGCGGCCGATGTTGGTCACGGCCTGCAGGGTGCGGCCCAGATGCGGCAGCACCACGCGGGTGGCGTAGACCCCGGGCGCGGGCAGCATGGTGTCCGGGACGGCGATGTTGGCCGTGGGGAAGCCCAGGCCGGTGCCGCGCCCCTCGCCGTGCACCACCAGGCCCTCGCAGCCGTAGGCGTGGCCCAGCAGGCTGGCGGCCGTGACCATGTCGCCCTGGCTGATGAGCCGGCGCAGGCAGGTGGAGCTGACCACATGCCCGCCCACTTCCACCGGCGGCAGCTGATCCACGTCGAAGCCGTATTTCGCGCCCAGGGCCCGCAGGACATCGGGCTGGCCGCTGCGGTCGCGGCCCAGGGTGAAGTCATGGCCGATGACCAGGTGTTTCAGGCCCAGGGGCAGCAGGTGCTGCCGGACGAACTCCTCGGGCGAGAGCGCGGCCAGCTCGCGGGTGAAGGGCAGCTCCAGCACCCGCAGGTCGCCCAGGCCCTGCAGCAGGCGCATCCGCGCCGCCCGGCTGGTCAGGGGCTGGTGCGGCTTGCCGAACAGCACCCGGGGATGCGGCCAGAAGGTGATGGCCACGCAGTCCAGGCCGAATTGTTCGCTGTAGGTCAGGGCGCGCCGGATCAGGACCTGATGGCCCTGATGGACGCCGTCGAAGTTGCCGATGGTGACGGCCGTGCCGCGGGCGGGAGCGGGAGAGGAAGTAGTCATATCGATCCAGATGGTCAGATAAGGCGGTCAAAGATGAACTGATATGTATGCCGGACGTGCAGCATCAGACGCAGGGCCATGGCCTGCGCCCGGGCCTCGTCCTCGAAAAAGACGCCTGCCAGCGCGCGGGCCGCGGGCCGGAAATCCGCGTCCCCCCGCTCGGACAGCACCTGCCAGTAGACCGGGGCGCGTTCCAGGGCCAGGGCCGTGGCCCTGTCCGCATGGCGCTGCCCGAAACTTTCCCGGAACTGGCGGAACATGCTCCCGGCATCCTCGGGAAAGGAACGCTGCAGGGCCAGACGCCACAGGGCCATGCACAGGCCGCGCCATTCCGCCAGCAGGCGGGCGCGGCGGCGGAACTGCAGGCGCCCGATGCCGAGCAGGCGCAGCGCCCGCCCGGCGTCCAGATCGGGCAGCAGGACCGTGAAATTGTCCAGGGCCTCCCGTACCGCGTCGGCGCGGACGGCCGTCAGCGTGCTCATGCCTCTTCCTGCCCTCCGGCGGCGGGCTTGCGGCGACGGCGGCGACGGCGGCGTTTGGCGCCGCCCTCCCCTGCGGCGGGGGCGTCCCCGGCATCCGCTGCGGGCGCG
>NZ_CASDOY010000070.1 GCF_949282365.1 uncultured Desulfovibrio sp. | reverse complement strand
CCGCAATAGCGCAGGGCCAGACGGCCGGCGGGGAGAGACCGCCCGGCGACGCCGCGCCACGGCAGGCAGAAAGGCCGCGCCCGACCGGACAGCACCCGCCGGGCCGCGTCATGCCGCCGGGCGGCTTTACAGCGGCAGCAAAGCCCGCTACAGTGCCCTCAGCTAGGGGAGCCGTGGACGGCAGTTGCACGGCTGAGAGTGGGATAGTCCCAGACCCTGTGAACCTGACGCAGTTCGCACTGCCGTAGGGAAGCTGAGCCGCACCCGCGAAAACAGGTCGTGGCTTTTTTTGCGCCCTGCGTCCCAACCCAAGGATGCAAACCCATGCCTTCCATCCTCTCCCGCAATGCCGCCCTGCGCGGCCTTCTGGACCAGCATCTGGCCGCCCTTGCCCAGGAAGAGGGCCTGGCCCCCGAAACCGTCACCAGCGCCATCGAAGCCGGCAGCATGGTCCTGCTGGGCAACCCGGCCCATGCGGGCCTGGCGCCCATCGTCGTGGGCCAGCCCGCGCGCATCAAGGTCAACGCCAATATCGGCACCTCGCCGCTGTGCAACTGTCTGCATACCGAAAAACGCAAGCTGGCCGCCGCCCTGGAAGCCGGGGCCGACACGGTCATGGACCTTTCCATCGCCGGTGATCTGGACGCCATCCGCACCGGCATGCTGGCCGCCTGCCCCCGCCCGCTGGGCACGGTGCCCATGTATTCCGTGGGCCAGCAGATCCTGGACAATAACCGCGACATCGCCAGCATGCGGCCCGACGACCTCTTTGCCGAGATCGAGAAGCAGGCCCGCCAGGGCGTGGACTTCATGACCGTGCACTGCGGCCTGACCAGGCGCGGCGCGGAAATGGCCGTCAAGGAAGACCGCGTCATGGGCGTGGTCTCGCGCGGCGGCTCCATGCTGGCCCGCTGGATGCTGGAAAACGGCCGCGAGAACCCCCTGCTGGAATATTTCGACCGCCTCATCGACGTCTGCCGCCAGTTCAACGTCACCCTGTCCCTGGGCGACGGCCTGCGTCCCGGTGCGGGCGTGGATGCCGGTGACGCCGCCCAGTGGGAAGAAGTCATCACCCTGGGGCGCCTGGCCGGATACGCTCTGGAACAGGGCGTGCAGTGCATGATCGAAGGCCCCGGCCATGTGCCCATGCATCTGGTCCGCAGCCAGATCCAGGGCATCAAGCGCCTGACCAACAACGCGCCCCTCTACGTCCTCGGGCCCCTGTGCTGCGACAGCGCCCCGGGTTACGACCACATCGCCGGAGCCGTCGGCGGCGCGCTGGGCGTGGAAGCCGGGGTGGACTTCCTCTGCTACCTGACCCCGGCCGAACACCTGACCCTGCCCAACGAGGAAGACGTGCGCGCCGGCGTCATGGCCTCGCGCGTGGCCGCCCATGTGGGCGAGGTGGCCCTGGGACGCGAGCGCGCCGTGCGCCGCGAAGCCACCATGAACGCCGGACGCAAGGCCCTGGACTGGGACCTGATGCGCCAGGCCGCCCTGGATCCGCAGCAGCTGGACAAGCGCCGCGAGCAGCACAAGCATGAGGATGTCTGCGCCATGTGCGGCAAGTTCTGCGCCGTGAAGATGCTCAAGGACCAGAAAAAAGATCAGTAAAAGCCGGGGCGGGGAGCGCCTTGCGCCGCTGCCGGTGCCTGCGCGGTCTCCCATCCAGCGGGCACGGCCTGCGGCCCGCAGGGGCCGTCCTCCGCGACAGCCCCTTGCCCCCGCCCCTCTGCCCCGGAACGCTCCAGGACTGCCTGCTTTGCGGGCAGTCTTTTTTTGTGGCCGCCCGGCCCGCACCGCCCCGGCGCCCTGCGCGCAAAAAAACGCCCGGTTCCCCATGACAGGGATCCGGGCAGATCCATACCGCTCCGGCTCAGCGTGCTGGTATAAATTTTATGATCCATGCCAAACAGATAGAAAATATCTGCCACGCATGCCCAGTGGAGGACGCCCGCCGCACGCTCCCGCGCCCATCTGAAAAAGCGCGCCCAGGAAAGGAGGGGCTTTTCCTTCCCCCCAAACAGGCTGCGGCCAGTGTCAACGCTCCCCAGGGTCGGGAGTCATCATCGAGGCCGTGTTTTTGTGGAATATTCCAGCTACGCTGCCGCAATAAAAGATGGGGCTGCCCTAGCTCATTCCCCTTGGCCAGGACAGCCCCTAAAAGATCATTTTCAGAAATGAGGACTCCCGTCCTGTTTGCCTGAAGCAAAACCTCTTGCGTCCCGAGCCTAGGACAGATGCCAGTGCGGCTCCCCGCCCAGGGGATGGACGTGCTCGTGGCTGTGGCGCACATCAGGTGCGCAGGGCAGCAGGCGGCCTTCGCGGATGGTCCGGTACTCCCCGCAGACGGCGGACAGAAAATCCCAGTCGTGCGAGATGACCATTCGGGCCGTGGGCAGGGCGCGCAGGATGTCGATGAGCCGCTGCCGGGCGTCCTGGTCCAGATCGTTGGTGGGTTCGTCCAGCAGCAGGGCCTCCGGCTCCATGGCCAGCACCGTGGCCAGGGCCACCAGTTTCTTCTCCCCGCCCGACAGACGGTGCGTCAGGCGCTGCTCGAAGCCGTCCAGCCCCAGACGCCGCAGCGTGGCCAGGGCCTGTTCCCTGGCCTGCTCCGGCGGCAGGCCCAGATTGAGCGGCCCGAAGGCCACATCTTCCAGCACGCTGGGGAAAAAGAGCTGGTCCTCGGCATGCTGCAGCACGAAGCCCACCTTGCAGCGCAGGGCGTGGAAATCCTTTTCGTCGCGCAGGGTCTTGCCGTGGAAGCGTACCTGCCCCTTGCAGGGGCGCACCAGACCGGTGATGCAGCGGAACAGGGTGGTCTTGCCGCTGCCGTTGGGGCCGTAAAGGCCCACCTGCTGCCCGGCGGTCAGGGCGAAGCTGACCCCGCGCAGCACAGGGCGCGGACCGCGTGACCCGATGTAGGTCACATCCACCTCTTCCAGACTGAAAATGCTCGCCCCAGGCTGTTCCGGCAGGCTCACAGGCTCCCCCCCGCTTCGATCCAGAGGATGCACGCCAGACAGGGCGTCACCCCCAGCACAAACAACAGATCCGCCGGTCCCAGACTGAAGCTGTCCAGCGAATGGAAACGGCCCGAAAAACCGCGCAGCAGCATGGCCTCGCGCGTGCGCAGGGCCCGGTCATGGCTGCGCACCAGCAACAGCCCCAGCAGGGAGGCCACGGTCCTGTAGGTGTGCAGGCTGGTGCGCGGCCGGAAGCCGCGCAGCCGGGCCGCCGTCATCAGGTCCTGCCATTCCCCGGCCAGCAGATGGATATAGCGGCCGGTGAACAGGAAAAGGAAGACCAGCTTGTCGGGACAGCCCAGACGTTCCAGGGCATGGCCCAGGGCGGCGGCAGGCAGGCTGGCCACCAGGGCCAGAAAGACACAGGCGATGGCGTTGGACTTGAGCGTCACCAGCAGGGAAAGGTACAGGCCCTCCCGGCTGACCTCCACGAAATGCCATTGCCAGACCACCGTGCCGGGCGTGGTCCAGGGCGTGACCAGCCACAGGAAGAGGATGAAGACATTGACCGCCGCCAGCCGCCGCCACAAGGCGCGCAGGGGCGCCCGCGCCAGGGCCAGCAGGAGGCAGCCCAGCCCCAGCCCCAGACAGCAGGCCGTCACCTGCCGCAGCAGGGCCAGGGCCACCGCCAGCAGCACGGCCAGCAGCACGCGCAGACGCGGATCGGTCTGCTGGATGGAGGAATCCCGGACGAAAGGTTGCTCGAACATCCTGCCATGCTAGGGCCGACGCCGGGAAAAGTACAGCCCGATGCCCACCAGGCCCATGATCCAGCCCAGGCCGCCCACGATATCCTTCAGGTCGGGGCCCGCTCCACTGGCGGCGGCAAGGCTGCGGCGCAGGGGGGCCAGATGACGTTCCAGGGCCGCGTCCACGATGGTTTCCAGCTCCTCGCGACCCAGGGCGGCCGTCATGGCGGCCCCTGCCCCGCTCGTGGAGGACGCAGGAGCGATCCCTGTCCCGGTCACACTGGCTGCGGGCACGGTCCCCGTCCCGCTCGCAGCGGCCCCGGGCGCGGTCGTGGCTCCGGCAGCGGCCTTCGTCGATGCGGCGGCAGCGGTCGTCGCCGGTGTCGCATCGTCCCCGGCCTCCCGCGCCGACGGAATCGCGCTCCCGCCCCCGGTACCGGAAGCGGCCGTCGCCGGGGCGGACGCAGCCGCACGGGACGACGTCAGGCTGGAAAATTCAGCGGCATCCATGCACCATTCGTTCTGATGCCCTTCCCCGGCCAGGATGCGGATGCGCAGCCCGTGGCCCTGACGCGCCACGGCAGGCACGGGGAAGACAAAGGCCCCTTCCCTGTCCGTCCGCCCGCGCAGCAGTTCCGCGCCGGTCTGCAGGTCCAGGACCACCACCGTACCGCCCTGCACGGGCGCGTCCCGGCGGAAGGAAGATTCCACGCGCACGTTCTCCCCTTCCAGCCAGGCGAAGATATTGACACGGTGCGCCAGCGCGGGCCCGGCAGCGGACAGGGACAGCAGGCAGATCAGACAGAGGGCCAGACCGGCCGTGCAGAGCTTCGTAGATGCGTTCATGCGTCCTCCCGGGCGCTGTCCGGCGCGAGCGGCGTCATGCCCAGCAGCTCCGGGCGCACGCGCATGATGAAAGCCACCGTGAACATGGTCACCAGCCCTTCCACCAGCATGACCGGCAGATGGGCCAGCAGCAGCAACTGTGCGGCCAGCCAGAAGCCCTCGTCCGTGCAGGCCAGGGCCAGGGCCGTCAGCACGGCGGCCAGCGCCACGCCCAGGGCCCCGCCGCAAAACGCGCCCACGCGCACGCCCGTCATGCCGGGACACAGGCGGCAGACGCCCCGGAAGACATACCAGGAGGCCACACCGGCAAAGCCCATGGTGAAGGTATTGACCCCCAGGACCGTGATGCCGCCGAACTGGAAGAGCAGGGCCTGCAGCAGCAGGGCCACCAGAATGGACGGGAAGGCCGCCCAGCCCAGCAACACGCCCACAAGGCCGTTCAGCACCAGGTGCGCGCTGGACAGGCCCACCGGCACATGGATGAGCGAGCCCACGAAAAAAGCCGCCGACAAAATGCCCACAGCCACGAGACGGTCATACTCCAGCTTGCGCAGGCCCAACGCCGTCCCCGCCACGGCCAGTACAGCGCCGCCCCCCAGGACGGCAGGAGAAAGGACACCTTCCGCGATATGCATGGTTTTTCCCTCACGGCAGCGGACCGCGGCCCGCTGCCATGCTTGAGATCCTGTGTGGGCCTACCTGCCCAGGGGCGCTGCGAATTCCACCCAGATCACCGCGCCCAGTTCCACATCCTTGGGCGCGCCCTGATGATCCAGCTTTTCCCCGGCCGTGTTCAGGGCGGCGAAGCCCCACCAGCCCGCCCACGGCACACTGTAGGAAAAAATCCCGTTTTCGTCAGCCTTGACCACCTGGGTCACGAAATAGGCGTTGGGCGCCTTGTGGCGGCCGTCGCGATCGTAGCATTCCACTTCCACCACGGCCCCGGGCACGGGCTTGCCGTCCAGCAGCACGCGGCCCTGGAAGACATTGCCGCTGTAATTGGCAAAGGGACGGGTCAGGGGGACGATCTCCGTCTTCAGGCCCAGGGGCACGTCCCAGCCCTCTTCCTCGCCAAAAGCCGCCACCACGGTCTTGGTATAATGGATGATGAAGCAGTCTTCCGCGGGCTCGAAATAGGGCGCGGGCTCCATGGCGAACTGGTACACGCCGGGTCGCTTGATGGTATATGCGGCCTGCCAGGCCTGATGGCCCATGACTTTGGCCGGCTTGAGCAAAGCCGTGAGGTCTTCGGTCTTACCGTCCACCGTGACGGACACGGCCTTGGGCGCGGCCATGTCCATGCCCTGCATCTCCCTGGGATGCGAAAAGGAAACGTCCAGTTTCAGGGCGGCATCCTTCCTGGCCGTCACCGTGGACGCCGAAGGGATGACCATGCCGAAATGGGCTTCGGCCTGGCCGGCCATGGACAGCAGCAGGGCGAGCGCCGCGCAAGCAGTTTTCCACATGTTGTGCTCCTCGTGAAGCTGTGTGACATGACACCATCCTCCAGACGCTGCGGTGTCATAACGTACGCCACTAGTAACACGTTTTTTGAAAAAATAGCAACTCGTGATTGCGGTCTTCCCGCCCGGCACAGACGGCCGGACCGAAAAACGGCTCGCAGGCACGCGCAGCCAGACACACACCCCCTGTGCGTCCGGGAAGACGGCATTGCCCCGCGAGCTGATGCGGGGGAGGAGAGCCCTTTGCCGGCGCCAAAGGGCTCCCCCGTACCTCCCCATCCTCCCCAAACGCGCTTTATTCGCGACACGCGCTCCTGGCGGCAGCGGGATACCGTACCCGACAAGGAAAAATTTTGCGGGAGAGTCTCTACCATCGCAGAGACTGTCGCAGCTTCCGTCTCTTCATGGCATCCACAGCGAACCCGGCCTGCATCTTCTCCCTATTCCTCTACGGCCTCCATGCCCAAGCTCGGCCTGTCTGTCTTCTTCCGCCCCCTCCCTCATCAGGGACGCAACTGGCCGCCCACAGACGACAACAACCCATCGGCCCTGCGCCCTCACTCTTGCAAAAACACGAGCAGAGCAAGCGTTGTCACCTTATTCCTGCACCTTTCCCATATCGTTGTTGCCATTGCCCGCAGCCCAATCCCACACCAACGGACAGGCAACGACCATTCCCTTTCCCAGCAATCGAGCGCGTCGATTGGGCGGCGTGCGCCGAAGGCGCTGTGCCGCCCGCCCCGGCGCGCCCTGGTATTTCCGGGGACCCAGGGCGGG
>NZ_CASDOY010000069.1 GCF_949282365.1 uncultured Desulfovibrio sp. | reverse complement strand
AAAATGCGTTTTGGGGAGGGGTGGGGGTGGGGGTGTGGGGGACCCCTTTTTTCGCGCTGGTGAAAAGGGGTCCCCCTCCCTCAAAAACGATGTGTACCTACCGCGGCGGGCAGGCTGGCCACCAGATCGGCGTCGGCGGGCAGGAAGGGCAGCTCGCGGGCCCCGGCGGGCGTGACCCAGCGCAGTTCCTGGCGCTCGCGGGCGCGGGGCGTGCCGTCGAAGGCGGTGACATGGAAGAAGTGCAGCTGCACATGCAGGTCGCGTTCGGCGTAGTCGTGTTCCACGATCCGCCAGAGCCGGCAGGCGCGCACGCTGATGCCCAGCTCCTCGCGCAGCTCGCGGCAAAGGGCCTGCTCGGCGCTCTCGCCGGGTTCGAGCTTGCCGCCGGGGAATTCCCAGTAACCGGCCATGGGCTTGCCTTGCGGGCGCAGGGCGGCCAGCAGGCGGTCGCCCTGCCAGATGATGCCGCCGGCCACGACGATGGAGGTCATGCGGGGTCCCCCATGCTGTCGATGTCGGCGCGCCTGGCCTCGATGGCGGCGATCTGCTCTTCCAGGGCGGCCATGTCTTCCATGAGGCGCTCGGTGAGGTCGCGCAGTTCGTTGAAGCGCCTGAGCAGCTCCGTGGAGCGGGCACCGTCGGCATAGACGGCGGGATCGGCCAGCTGGCCCTCCACGTCGGACTGTTCGTTCATGGCCTGTTCCAGCTCGCCCTCCAGCGCGGCATATTTTTGTTGCAGGGGCTTGAGTTCCTTGTGCAGGGCGTTGCGGCGCTCGGCCTGCTCGCGCTTGAGGCGCTTCTGCTCCTCGCGGGAGAGGTTGGCGCGGGGAGTGCCCTCGGCCTTGTCGGCCTTGTTGGAGGCGTTGAGACTGGGGCTGAGGCTGCCGCTCTCCAGGGCGGCGCGGCGGGCCGCGTCGTAACTGGCGAAGTCGGGATAGACGGTGATGCCCTTCTCGTCCAGGGCCCAGGCCTCGGCCCCCACCTGCGAAAGCAGCCAGCGGTCGTGGGCCACCATGAGCAGGGTGCCGTCGAACTTCTGCAGGGCCGTGCCCAGGGCCTCGCGGCTTTCGAGGTCCAGATGGTTGGTGGGTTCGTCCAGCAGCAGGAAGTTGCAGCGCTTGAGGAAGAGGCTGGCCAGCACCAGGCGGCTCTTCTCGCCGCCGGAGAGCTTGCCCACCTGCCGGTCGAAGTAGTCCTGCCCCAGCAGGAAGAGGCCCAGCACGCTCATGAGTTCCTCTTCGGTGGTGCGGGGGTCGGAGAGGCGGCGGATCTCGCCCAGCACGGTGGTGTCCGGGCGCAGGGTGTCCATCTGGTGCTGGGTGTAGTAGCCCAGGCGCATCTGGGGCGCGGTGACCACATTGCCGCCGCAGCGTTCCAGGGTCCCGGCCAGCAGTTTGAGCAGGGTGGACTTGCCGCAGCCGTTATGGCCCACCAGGGCCACACGCTGGCCGTTGTAGAGGGTGAAGGTCAGCGGCGGCCACATCTGCTTGCCGTCCGGGAAGTGGAAGGCCAGATCGGCGGCGGCCAGGGCCACCTTTTCCATATGCGGGGCCTCGGGCCAGGTGAAGTTCAGTTCCTTGCGCCTGGGCTCGGGACGGTAATCCTCCAGCTCCTTTTCCAGTTTCTTGGCCATCTTCTGGCGCGAACCGGCCTGCCGGGCCTTGGTGGCCTTGGCGCGGAAGCGTTCCACGAAGGCCATCTTGCGGGCCAGCTCGTCCTGCAGGGCCTTGGCCTCGCGTTCGCGCTGGGCATTGTACTCCTCCTGCAGGGAAAGGAACTGGGTATAGGTGGCCTTGCGGAAGACCGGACGGGACAGGCCCAGGTAGAGCACATGCGTGCCCACGCGGTCCATGAACACGCGGTCGTGGGCCACGAAGACCAGCGCGCCCTTGAAGTCCATGAGGAAGGACTCCAGCCACTCCACGGCTTCCATGTCCAGATGGTTGGTGGGTTCGTCCAGCAGCAGCACATCGGCCCCGGCGGTGAGTACGCGGGCCAGCTTGGCGCGTTCGCGCCAGCCGCCGGAAAGCTCGCGCAGGGTGCGCAGCCACTTGCGTTCGGCAAAGCCCAGACCGGAGAGCACGGCCTTGGCCCGGTGTTCGGGATTGTAGCCGTGGGTGGCTTCCAGCTCGGCCTGCCGGTGCATGAGCTGGGTCAGGCGGGCTTCGTCCTTCTGCCGGGCGGCGTCCTCCCACTGGGCCCAGAATTCGTTCCAGTCATGGAGCACGTCCAGCACATAGGTCAGCAGGGGCGTGTCCAGGGCCTCCTCGGAGAGTTCCTGCTCCACATAGCCCAGGCGGCAGCCCTTGGGCAGGATGACGCGGCCGCCGTCGGCGGGCTCCACCCCGGCCAGCAGGCGCAGGAGGGTGGATTTGCCGGTGCCGTTGGGACCGCAGACGCACAGGCGCACGCCGGCATCCACTTCCAGCGAGAAATTGTTGAAGATGTCCCGCCCGCCGAAGGACTTGGACAGTTCCTGGATGGTTATTTTCACAGCAGGCCCTCGCGCCTGTAGCCTTCCACGGCTTCTTGCATGCCCTGGTCGAGCGTGAGGGCGGGGGCATAGCCGAGTTCCTCGCGCAGGCGCGTGGCGTCGCAGGTCCAGCCGACCTGACGGGCCTCGCGGTATTTGTCCAGATTCCAGTTGGGGGCGCGGCCCGTGCGGCCCAGCGCGGACAGCAGCCTGCCGCCCAGGGTGGCCAGCAGGGCGGTCAGGCCCAGGAAGCAGAGGGGCAGACGCAGGATGCGGGCCTTCCTGCCCATGGCCCGGGCCGCGGCGCGGTAGATGTCGGCCATGTCGTAGCGGCCGCCGTCATTGACGTGGTAGACGCCCCGGGCCTCGGGACGGCAGCAGCAGATGAGGGCGCGGGCCACGTCGCGGCCGTGGACGGCCGAGACCGGGAAGCGGCGGCACAGGCCGGGCGTGACGGCCACGCCGTAGCGCAGGCCCCGGAAGACGGGCAGCAGGCCGCGGTCGCCGGAACCGTAGATGATGGGCGGCCGCAGCGTGACCATGCGCTCGCCCAGGGCGCGGCCCAGGATCTGTTCCACCATGAGTTTGGACCAGCCGTAGGCGGACACGGGCGCGCCGGGGGCGTCGTCGGTCCTGCCGGTGGCGGTGTCGCAGGGGCCGCTGGCGGCCAGGCTGGAGACCAGCACCAGACGCTGCGGGGCCTTCCCGCGGGCCTCCAGGGCCTGCCAGGCCGTGGCCAGGGCGCGGGCGGCCCGGCTGTTGGCACGCAGGTAGTCCTGCCAGCCCAGACCAAAGAGCAGGGCCGCCATGTGGATGCAGATGTCCTGACCGCACAGGGCCTCCTGCAGACCGGCGCCGCCGCACAGATCGGCGCGGACCACGGCCACGCCCAGGGGCAGATGGTCACAGCGGGAGCTGGCGCGGACGACGCAGGTCACCTGCGCGCCGGCGGCCAGCAGCTGGGGCAGCAGATGCCGGCCCACGAAGCCGGTAGCGCCGGTGACGACGATCTTCTTGCCTTTCAGCCAGGGGGCGGGGGCGTCCGGCGACACGTTCAGGGGAGCGTCCTGCGGGGTGTTCATGCTACGATCTCCTTGCGATACAGACGATAGCGCTTGGTGATGCGCCCGGAAAAATCCTCGATGAGGTCATTGACGGCCATATTGTCTTCCAGCACCCACGAGCCTTCCACCTGGCAGAACTCGGGATGGCGGCGTGCCTGTTCCAGCATGTAGTCCAGCAGGAGCAGGGGCAGGCCCAGCAGGCGGAACTCCTCGCGGATGCCGAAGAGCATCATGCGGTATTTGCCGCGCATCTCGCCGCGCGCCTGCCAGTAATGCCACAGGGCGCTCAGGCCCAGCTTGCCGTCGAGGCGCTTGAGCAGGGGGTTGAAGTCCGGCAGGGCCACCATGCCCGCGGCGGGCTCGCCGTCATGGAAGAAGAGCACGAAGAACTCGGGATCGAGCAGGCCCTTGAGCTCCTTGACCAGCACCTCGGCCTCGCCGTCGGACAGGGGCGCGAAGCCCCAGTTGCCGGCCCAGGAGATGCGGTACAGATCCAGCATGATGCGGATGTCCCCGGCCAGGGTGGCCTTGGACGACACGCGACAGGTGAAGCGCCCCTGCGCCTTGAGGCGGGCGATCTCCTCCCTGAGCCAGTCGTCCACCCGCAGGCGGTCGCGCTCGATGAGGTAGGCGAACAGGTCCTGCTCCTTGCGCATGTGCCAGGATTCCAGCAGGGCCGGATAATAGGGCGGGTTCCAGGGCATCATCAGGGCGGGGGCCTGGTCGAAGCCGTCCACCAGCATGGCGCAGGTGTAGTTGGTGGAGGGGTTGAGCGGCCCGCGCATGAAGGCCATGCCCTGCCTGCGCAGCCAGTCGTGGGCGGCCTGCAGCAGGGCGTGGGCGGCCTCGCGGTCATCCCGGCATTCGAAGAAGCCGAAGGCCCCGCAGCGCTCACCGGCGTAGCTGTTGTATTTCTCGTCCACGATGGCCGCGATGCGGCCCACGGGACGGCCGTCGCGCAGGGCCAGGAAGAGCTCGCGGCGAGCGGTCTTCCAAAAGGGATGCTCGCCGGGCGAGAGCAGCTCGCGATCCTGTTTTTTCAGATTGGGCACCCAGAGGGAATCCCGCGCGTAGATGCTCCAGGGCAGCTCCACGAAGCGGTCCAGGTCTGCCGTAGCCGTGACGGGGATGATGCTCAGTTCTGCCACGCGGGCCTCCATGGGCAGACTTGCAGGGGCTGCCGTGCCCTGTTGCGGTTGGAAAGGAGAGCGGCGGCGTCCCGCCCGGGGCCGGGAACGGCCCGGCAAACGCCCGACGGACGCCTGAAGGACGTCCACAGGCCACCGGAAATGCCCGGCCGGGCAGCCGGGAGCGGACTCTGCCCCGGCGCGCCATGAGGGCGCGAACGGGACGGGGGCCGCGCGCCCTGCCCCGCCGGACCGGGGCCCGGACAAAAACGCCGCGCGGGAGAGCGCCTTACGGTACCCTCCCGCACGGGAAAAACGGCGGACGCGCCCTAGGCCGTCTTGAGGGCGCCGCGCAGTTCGTCCAGGCTGGTCACGCCCAGCTGCTGGCAGACGGCGGGCAGTTCCCGCACGATCTCGAAGGCGCGGTCGGGACTGATGAAGTTGGCCGTGCCGATCTGCACGGCATGGGCGCCCACCAGGATGAATTCCAGCACGTCCTCGGCCGAGCAGATGCCGCCCAGGCCGATGACCGGGATGTCCACGGCCTTGCAGACCTGCCATACGCAGCGCAGGGCCACGGGCTTGATGGCCGGGCCGGACAGGCCGCCGATGACATTGGCCAGACGGGGCGCGCGCCGGGCCACGTCCACGGCCATGCCCGAAAGGGTGTTGATGCACGAGATCATGTCCGCCCCGGCGTCCTGCACGCTGCGGGCCATGAGGGCGATGTCCGTGACATTGGGCGAAAGCTTGATGATGAGCGGCTTCCTGGGGGCCGCATCGCGGGCGGCGCGGGTGACGGCCGCGGCCAGCTTGGGGTCCTGCCCGAAAAGGATGCCGCCGCTCTTGACGTTGGGGCAGGAGACGTTGACTTCCAGGGCGGCCACGCCTTCCTCGTCATTGAGCCGGGCGGCCAGCTCGCCGAATTCGGCGGGCGAGGTGGCGTAGAGGTTGGCGATGACGGGCAGCTGCTGCCAGGGCAGGCGGGGGAGCTTTTCCTTGCAGAAAGCCTCCACGCCGTCGTTCTGCAGGCCCACGGCATTGAGCATGCCGGCCGTGGTCTCCACGATGCGCGGACAGGGGTTGCCGTCGCGCGGCAGCAGGGAAAGGCCCTTGACGATGATGCCGCCCAGGCTGGTCAGGTCGCCGTAGGGGGCGAACTCCAGACCGTAGCCGAAAGTGCCGGACGCCGTGAGCACCGGGTTCTTGAGCTGCAGGCTCTGCACGGGCCCCCTGAGGGTGACGGAAAGATCCATGGAATGCTGGCTGTTCATGCTGTCCCCCGGCCTAGAGCTCGATCTGGTTGGCCCAGAACACGGGGCCGTGGTTGCAGGTCTGGACCAGGCCGTTGCGCTTGTCGGCCACGGGCCACTCCGAGGTGGTGCGGGTCACGCAGCCCAGGCAGGCGCCCACGCCGCAGGCCATGCGGTTCTCCAGCGAAAGCTGCACGCGGGCCTTGAGGTCGCGGGCGAAGCCGTGCACGGTCTTGAGGAAGGGCAGGGGCCCGCAGGCCAGGATCAGGCCTTTCTGGTCGGCATATTCGCGCATGCGCTCCTGGATGGTGAAGATGAAGTTGTCCAGGTCGCCGGGCACGGTCTCGTGCAGGCTGTCCAGGGGCACATGCTCGTTGATGCTGTCCACGGGATAGCAGCTCAAGGGCTCGCGATGGCCGAAGAGCATGGTCACGTTCCAGGGCTTGGGATGTTCGCTCACATAGCCCACGAAGGGCACGATGCCCATGCCGCCCGCCAGCAGCAGGGTGGGGGTATCGGGCTCCATGGCAAAGCCGTTGCCCAGGGGGCCCCAGACGCGCACGGTATCGCCGGCGGTGAGCTCGGCCATGCGGCGGGTGCCGCGCCCCACCACCTGGAAGAAGCAGATCAGGTGGCGCGAGGTCATGTGGCAGATGCCGAAGGGCCGGGCCCAGGGCATCTCGAGGCCGAACGACGTGGGCCGCACCATGACGAACTGGCCGGGCCGCCACGACGGCCAGTCGGGGCGGGTGAGACGCAGGGCGAAAAAGCGGCTTTCCTGGCCGGTCTGGCCGAAGGGGACCAGATCCAGCACCGTGAGTAGGCAGGAGCTTGGTTGTGTCATCATTCAAGTATAGGAGCTTGTGCCGGAACGGTCAACAGCCGGGACCGGCGCGCGACGGAGAGCGGACGAAATTTTTTCCGTCCCCGCGCGGGGGCGCGGGCGGCCGCCGGGACACGGGACGGCCGGCCGGGGGCCCGGCAGCGGCATGTCCCCGAAAAGCCGCGGTTTTTCCCCGACCACGGCGGGCCGCATGGCGGCACGGGACAGCGGGCGGCACGGCGCGGACAGCGTTCCGGCCCTGTTGTGCCCGCCGCCGCAGG
>NZ_CASDOY010000068.1 GCF_949282365.1 uncultured Desulfovibrio sp. | reverse complement strand
AGACAGGGCTTCGGACGATCATGTTTCATTGAGATATATACGAGGATGACAAGAATGAACGGTCAGAATCACCGTTGCGGCTGGGTGGCGCTCATGGGCCCGCCCAATGCCGGCAAATCGACCCTGCTCAACGGCCTGCTGGGCCAGAAAGTGACCATCGTCACGCCCAAGCCCCAGACCACCCGCAACCAGATCGTGGGCATCATGACCGATGACGAGGCCCAGACCATCTTCATGGATACGCCCGGCCTGTCGCAGGTGCGCGGCCGCCTGAGCAAGACCATGATCCAGGCCGTATGGCAGAGCCTGGGCCAGGCCGACGTCATCATGCCCGTGCTGGACGCCCACCTCTATATCCGGCATCCCGAATATCTGGACCGCGACCTGGCCCCCGTGGCCGAGGCCCTGGCCAGCGACGAGCGGCCCATGGTGGTGGTGGTCAACAAGGTGGACCTCTTTGCCGACAAGAGCCGCATGCTGCCCCTGCTGACCCGCCTCAGCGAGATGTGGCCCCGTGCCGAGATCTTCCCGGTATCGGCCCTGAACAAGGACGGCCTGCCGGAGCTGGCGCGGCTCATCAGGCAGAAGCTGCCCGAGGGCGAGGCCCAGTTCCCTGAAGACCAGATCTCCACCGCGCCGGTGCGCTTCATGGCCGCCGAGATCGTGCGCGAGAAGCTCTTTTTGCACCTGCGCCAGGAAGTGCCCTACGGCATCGCCGTGGAAGTGGAGAACTGGGAGGAAGACCCGGAACGCGGGCAGACCATCATCAACGCCGTGATCTATGTGGCCCGGCCCATGCACAAGGGCATGGTCATCGGCCGCGGCGGCTCGGTGCTGAAGCAGGTGGGCATGGAAGCCCGCCAGGACATCCGCGAGCTCATCGGCGGCAAGGTGCATCTGGAACTGTGGGTCAAGGTGCGCGAGAACTGGACCGAAGACACGGCCTTCCTGCGCGAGCTGGGCATGGGGGCCGAATCCCTGTAGAGGAAAGCGTCATGGATGAGAGCGCCTTGCGCGAACGCTACCTTTCCGTGCTGGAGCGGCTGGCCGAAGCTGTCGCCCGCGCCGGCCGCAAGCCGGAAGAGGTGCGTCTGGTGGCCGTGTCCAAACTGCATCCGGCCGAAGACGTGGCCTGCGTGGCCGCCGCCGGACAGGTGGACTTTGGCGAGAACTATGTGCAGGAGGCCCTGCAGAAACGGCAGGAGCTGGTGGCGCGGCCCCAGTGCCGGGGCATCCGCTGGCACATGATCGGCCATGTGCAGAGCCGCAAGGCCGCCCAGGTGGCCGGGGCCTTTGCCCTGGTGCATACCCTGGATTCCCGCAAGCTGGCCGACGCCCTGGAAAAGCGCGCCGCCGCGCTGGATGTGGTCCAGCCCGTGCTCTGCGAGATCAATGTGGGCGAGGAGCCCCAGAAAGCCGGCATCACGGCCGCCGACCTGCCGGAGCTGGCCGACCATGTGCTGGCGCACTGCCCGCATCTGGCCCTGCAGGGCCTGATGTGCCTGCCGCCCGTCTTTGACGCCGGCGAGGCCGCGCGGCCCTATTTCGCCCGCCTGTACCGCCTGCGCGAGGACTTGCGCGGCCGTACGGGCCTGCCCCTGCCCCATCTTTCCATGGGCATGTCCGGCGACTTCGCCGCGGCCGTGGCCGAAGGCGCCACCCTGGTGCGCATCGGTACGGACATCTTCGGTCCCCGTCCGCCCAAGGTCCCGGCCTAGGTCCCGTCGTAAGGCCCGGTCCAGGGGGAGCGGCGCCGCTGCGCGCCCTCCCCGTGTGCCGTCCCGTCCGCTGCCCCCGGCCCGCCTCCATGCCGGCCGTCGGACAGCAGCCCACGGGAAGGGGAAGTTCCCGCCGCACCTGAGATATATCAAGGAGCCTGTCACTGGCAGGCTCCTTTTTTATGCCCTTTTCAGGTACGGGCGCAGCCGCGGCCGGGGGCGTCATCGCGTCGCCGTCACATCAGGCGGCAGGCTCAGGCTTCCCGCCCGGCGGACGCGGCACCGGGCCGGGCTCCCCGGCGGCGTCCGTGCGCCTGATCCCGGCCGTGGCGACGGCATTGGCCCGTTCCTGTCCCGTGCCTGTGCTGTCCCCGGCTGTCCGGCAGGCGGTCGCGCTGGCCGTGGCGGCGGCACCGGCCCCTGCCTTCTCCCTTGTCCTGCCCGTTGCCGTCGGGAAGGCGGCCGGGCTGCGGGTCCCGCCTGTCCGGGCCGTCCGGCGCGTCCGCCCTGTTCCAGCCGTTCCGGTATGCCGTCCCGTGGTCGCCGTTGCGCTGCTCCTGACAGTCCTGTGCCCGCTGCCCTGTCCCGTGCCGACGGCCTTGAGCGGCCTCATGGCGTGTAGATTGATCGTGCATGACGTTTCACCTTTGAGTTTTGGAATATGTTTCATAATGAGAGGGGAAAAGACCGCCCGCCATGACCCCCTCGTCCGCAAGGGGAGGCGCGGTCCCGCGCCTGGCCTGCGGCCATGCTGTTCGTGCCGGACACGATCCGGCGCGCGTTTGGCGCTGCGGCTGTTGTCCGGCCGTGATCCGTCGCCCGGCCTTGACCGGACAGCGGCCGCTGCCTTTCAGCGCCTGCGGCCGCCATGCCGCTGGAGAGTCTGCGGCCCGTTCCGAGAAGGCGGTCCCGGACCTGAGCATCTTTCCGTGGACGGACGGGCCGCAGACATTCCGCAAAAGCATACGGCGGACGCATCCGTCGGGGCATCCCGCCGGACGCATCGTGCAGGAGCATACGGGCAGGATATCGGGCTGCCCGGATGCTCCACGGAAACATCAGGCGGGCCGGTGCCGCGCCTCCCACTCCAGCAGGCAGGCACCCAGAGGCAGGGCCCGCAACAGGACATCCTCGCGACTGAGCCGCGCGGGGTCATAGGTCAGCAGGGCGGAGCCGGTAACGGCGTTGAAGCCGGCCTCCGCGATGCCGGTGCCGTCGCAGAGCAGCCGGTGCAGGGCCTCGAAGGTGTCGCTTTCGTGGAACAGGGGATGGCGCAGGCGGACCCGGCCGTCGCTGAAATGGTGGATGCTGGCCAGCAGGGCGCGCAAGGCGGCTTCCATGTCGGCTTCCCGCTGCGCTGCCACTTCCGGCGGCACGGCGTCCGATGGCAGTGCATCCGTTGCCGTTCTGTCCTGCGGCAGGGCCTGCACATCGATGGTCTCTCTCGCGGCGGCGTTGCGCGCCGGAAGCAGCAGGCCGCGTACGGTCTCGCCCACCGTGGTCCGGCGTTGCAGCAGGTCGGCCAGGATCCCGTCCAGGGCAGAGGCGTCCGCCTGACGGCAGCCTCCGCCGCCCGGGCCGCCGCCCTTGCCGCGTCCCTGTCCCGTGCCCATACCGCGGCCAGCGCCCGAGCCTTTGCCGCCTGGACCGCCAGCGGAGCCCCTGCCGCCGCCCTTGCCAGCGCCGAGCCCCTGGCCCAGGGCCTGCAACAGGCCGCTCCCGGCCAGTCCCTTGCCCGCCATGCCCAGCAGGCCCATGCCGAGTTTTGTCCAGATCATGTGCATCGCTCCTTGCGCCGCCCCTCACGGCATCGCTGCCGTCTGCGCCGGTTTGCGTCTCTTGCCCCGTACTCAGGGCCGCATCCGCTGCCTCCTGCCGCGTCCGCAGCCGTGTCCGCCGTGCGGCGGACCGCCGGGCACGTCGCGGTCCTGCCCCTGAGCCGGCTCCGTCAGGGGCGTCTGCGCGTCCCTGCGGCCGCCGTGCCCATGCCGGCCCCGGCAGGCCTGCCCGTTCCGTTCCCCGGCGCTGCGCAGCCGCACGTTGCCGCCCTCCATGACCAGTGGCAGGCCTTCGGTCAGGGCCAGAGCCACGCGCCTGCGGGCCTCTGCCAGCAGACGGCAGAAAGTGGGCGGGGAGATCTCCATGTGCCGGGCGGCCTCCTCCTGCGGCAGACCTTCGGCATCCGCCAGGCGCAGGGCCTCCAGCATGTCCAGGCCCAGGCTCATGGCCGGAGCCTTGCCCCCGGTCTCGGGAAAAAAGCGCCGGCAGCAGGGCTCGGCGGTGATGGTGCGTAGTTTCTGCGGTCGCATGGTAGGTCCTTCATTTGAAATATATTTCATAATAAAGCGGGCGGCAGGAAAGTCAAGGGGGCGGGACGGGGAAGGGGGCGCAGGCGTGCGGGGCCCGAAACCGTCCATCACCGACGTCCATCACCGGCATCGGCACCACGAGGGAGCCCCGCACCCGTGTGGCCCGGCAAAAGGCCGCGCCCCAGGGGACGGCGGCAGCACGATGGTGGCAATCGCAAGCGGCGTACGGGCCGCCAGCGGCGAACGGCCGTCCCGGACAACAGGAGCGCGCTCCCCGTCCGCGGTCCCTGCCCGGGGCCGCGACGGCAGCCGGAACGCAGGCCGGGGCCGCGTCCCTTCTGTCCCGGTGCGCCACGCCGGGAAAGGGCGCAAAAAAACAGGGGCGCTTCCCGGCGGAAGCCCCCTGTCCCGCGGCGTCTGCCGCGCGCTTTCCTGTTGACGCCTGTTGGCGGCCAAGCTATTTTTCCCCCAGCATGCGGCGCAGGGGCCTGTTTTTGCTACCCCTGACGGCGCATGGCGGCCAGACCCAGCAGGATGGCCCCCGCCTGGGCCACATTGAGCGAGTCGAAACTGCGCGCCAGCGGGATGCGCAGCATGCGGCTGCAGCGTTTGGCCACACCGGGGCGCAGGCCCTTGTCCTCGTTGCCCAGCACCAGTACGGCGGGCAGCTGCATGGCGTGCGCGAATGCGTCGGCGGCATCGGGACCGCAGCCCGCGCCGTAGATGGTGAAGCCCGCTTCTTCGGCTTCGTCCAGCGCGTGGGCCAGATTGGTCACACGGGCCACGGGCAGGCGCTCCAGCGCGCCCGCGGCGGCGCGATGGGCCGCAGGGCCCAGATAGGCGCTGTTGTGGCGGGGCAGGATCAGGCCCGCGCCGCCCAGCGCATAGAGCGTGCGGCACAGGGTGCCCGCATTGCCCGGGTCCTGCACCTGGTCCAGGGCCACCACCAGCGGCAGGGGTGCTTCGGCCGCGGCCCGCAGCACGTCCGCCAGATCGCGGAAATCCGTGGCCGTCAGGCGCGCCACGACCCCCTGATGATTGAGCGGCGCGGCCTCGTTGCCGTCCTGCCGGGCGGCCTCGCGGCAGAGCCTGTCCAGGGCCGCCTGGTCCATGAGGCTGAAGCGCACGCCGTTCTGGCGGCAGAGCTGCTGCACGTCCTGGGCATCGCGCGTGCGCAGGCCTTTTTTGCAGAAGACAAGGTCGATGCGCTGCGGGTCGGTCCGCAGAAGTTCCAGCACGGGCTTCATGCCCGGCAGGAGCGGGGTCTCGGAAGTTCGATTCATGGCGTCTCCGGCATGACTGGGGGCGTTTGCAACAGGGAGGGGCCGGAAAGGTCCCTCGATCCGTTTTTTGTGTACGCAGCTTCCCGGCGCATGGCAAGCCGGGAGCACGGGAGGAAGCATGTCCTTTCCTGACTGGTCCGGCAGGGGCCGCGCACGTCTGGTGCTGCTCTGTATCCTGGCCTTCTGCCTGTTGCTGGCGGGCGGGTGCGGCTCAAAGCAGAAAAAAGGGCAGCCCCTGTCCATGCCCTCGCTCATCATCCCCGGGGACGAGGGCGGGGAACCCCTGACGCCCGCGGAAGTCGCGGCCTTCCAGACCACGGCCCAGATCGACCGCAACATCCACAAGGCCTCCCTGCCGGACGTGGCCCTGCAGTACAAGCATTTTTTGCGCAAGGGACGCGGCACCATGAGCGTCTTTTCGCAGAACGCCGAGCCCTATCTGGGCTATGCGCGCAAGGTCTTCCGCTCGCGCGGCATGCCCGAGGAGCTGGCCTACCTGGCCCTGGTGGAGAGCGGCTACCGGCCCAATGCCGAATCCCGCGTGGGCGCGCTGGGGGCCTGGCAGTTCATGCCCTACACCGGCATGAAATACGGTCTGACCCAGGACTGGTGGCTGGACGAACGCCTGGACCCCTACCGCGCCACCGAGGCCGCCGCCGACTACCTGCAGAAGCTGTACGGCGATTTCCGCGACTGGCCCACGGCCATCGCCGCCTACAATGCCGGCGAAGGCAAGATGAGCCGTGCCAAGGAAGGCACCGGCGCGCGCAACTTCTATGAAGTGGTGGAGCGCAACCACAAGCTGGACGAAAAAGCCCGCCTGCGGCCCGAGACCGTGCAATATGTGCCGCGCTTCCTGGCCATGAGCAAGATCATGCGCAACCTGACCCAGCTGGGCTTCGCGCCCGTGGATCTGGACAAGCCCGCACCGGTGCGCCGTCTGACGGCCCGGCCCGGCACCGACCTCATCGCCCTGAGCCGGGCCTGCGGCCTGAGCTGGGAACGCTTCCAGGAAAACAACCTGCATCACAAGCGCACCATTTCGTCCACGGAGCGTTCCACCTTCGTCTATGTGCCGGTACAGAACGAGGCCCAGGCCCAGGCCTTTTTGCGCTCGCCCGAGGCCTCGGCCTTTGCCAACTGGCGTCCCACCAGGGTGCAGACCACGTCCGATTCCCTGGCCAGGATCAGCAAGCGCAGCGGCGTGCCCCTGGAGCGCATCCGGGCGGCCAACCCCGGCAAGACGAAGATCTATGCCGGGGACACCCTCCTGCTGCCGCGCGGCATCTCCATGTCGCCTGCGGCCGTGGCCGCCGCTGACGGCAGGCCGGAACGCAAAAGCTCCGCCTCCGGCCGCAGGCAGGAGGCCCGCGAGGCGGCGTCCGCCACGGGCGGCGTCTATGTGCTGCGCCCCAACGATACCCTCTACGGCATGTCCCGCAAGTTCGGCGTCTCCGTCAGCGAGCTGCAGTCCTGCAACGATATCGACGACCCGAGCCAGCTCCATGTGGGGCAGCGTCTGGTGATCCCCGGCAAGGGCGGAGCCGCCGCGCAGGAGGACGCCGCCGACCGCGCGCCCGCCCGGCGCGCGAAGGGGGCAGCCGCCGGCCGGCAGAAGACCTATGTGGTCCAGGCCGGCGACAGTCTGTGGGGCATCGCGCGCAAGAACGAGGTCTCCGTGGACGACCTCAAGCGCTGGAACGACGGCATCGACGCCCAGAGCCTGCGCGTGGGCAGCCGGATCATCGTGGCGCAGGACTGAGGCACGAGGGCCTGTGCGCCGCGGCCTGCCCAGGTCCTGTCGCGTTTTCATGGCGGAGCCCTTTTTTCGTTTGCGAAAAGGCTTGACGCCGCCGCTGAAAAGGCGCATAAGGCCGTTCGCGCCGATGAGCCGGCCGGGCCCGAAAGGGCAGGGGAAAGGGAATTTTCCCGGATGG
>NZ_CASDOY010000067.1 GCF_949282365.1 uncultured Desulfovibrio sp. | reverse complement strand
CGGAGCCGTTGTCGCCGGAGCCGTCGCGTCCGCTGTCCCCCGTGCGGAATGGCCGCGCTCCGGGGCCGCCCTGACGGCGGCGTCGGCGGCGCTTGCGGCCTCCGCTTCCGTGTCCGCCGCGGGGCAGGCCTCCCGGCCATGGCCGGCCGGGGGCATCAGGGGGGTCTCCGGGGTCACAGCAGCCGCTCCCAGACCTTCCAGAAGGTGGGGAAGGACTTGCGCACCACCAGCGGGTCGTCCAGCAGGCCGTCCATGCGGTGGCCGCCGGGCAGGCCCAGCAGGGCCAGGGACATGGCGATGCGGTGGTCGTTGTGGGCCGAGAAGCGCGCGGCCGCGTCCCAGGCGGGACCGTCCGGGCCCAGGCCGTGCACGGTCAGGCCGTCGTCATGCTCGTCCACGCGCACGCCCAGACGCGCCAGTTCGGTGGCCGGGGCGGTGATGCGGTCGGACTCCTTGATGCGCAGATGGGCCACGTTGCGCACCCGCGTGGGCCCCTGGGCGAAGGCGGCCAGCACGGCCACCGTGGGCACCAGATCCGGGCAGTGGCCCATGTCCACGTCCACGCCGCGCAGGGCCGAGGGATGCACCGTGATGGCGTCTTCCTCCACGTCGGCGCGGGCGCCCATGACGCGCAGGATGTCCAGCATGGCGCGGTCGCCCTGCAGGGAGTCGGCCCGCAGGCCGTCCACGCGCACCGGGCGCGTGCCCAGGGCCCCGGCGGCCAGCAGATAGGAGGCCCCGGACCAGTCGCCTTCCACCTGATAGCTGCCCGCGCGGTAGGCGCCGGGCCGCACGGTGATGCGCAGGCCGTCGGGACGGGCCGTGCGCAGGCCGCGCCAGCCGCCTTCGGGCAGGTCCTGCCAGGGGCCGCCGGGCTCGCGGGTCTCCACGCTGAAGCGGATGCCGAAATCTTCCAGACAGTGCAGGGTCAGGCCCACATAGGGCCAGGACACGGCCTTCCGGCCGCCCAGCTCCACGCACAGGGGCGCGGGGGCCAGGGGCGCGGCCAGCAGCAGGCCGGAGAAATACTGGCTGGAAGCGTCCATGCCCAGACGCACATGGCCGCCGTTGCGGGCCGGATCGAGGCCCGAGGCGCGCAGCACCAGCGGCGGGCAGTCGGGACGCTGCTCGAAGCGGACCTCCGTGCCCAGGCTCTCCAGGGCGCGGGTCAGCTCGTCGATGGGCCGTTCGTGCATGCGCGGCGCGCCGTGGATGCGGAACAGGCCGTGACCGGCGGCCAGCACGGCCGTCAGCAGGCGGCAGGTGGTGCCGGATTCGTGCACGTCGCAGCCCAGGGGCGTATCCGTGCCGCCCCGGGGGCGGCCGTCCATGCCGGTCACGCGCCAGCCGCCCTCCCCGCCGGGCAGGGGCTCCATGACGGCCCCGGCGGCGCAGAGGATGGCGCGGGTGCATTCCAGGTCGCGGCTGTCCAGCACATGGTGCAGCTCGGAGCTGCCGTGCGCCAGGGCCGCGCCGATGCAGTAGCGGTGCGAGATGGACTTGGAGGCCGGGGCCCGCACGCAGGCCGTTTCGGGACTAGTCATGGTTCTCCTCCGCGTCGTCCAGGCCGATGCGGTCCAGCTGGGGACCGGTGGCGTAGCTGCCCAGGATGCGGAAGCTGGTGCAGACCTCGGCCAGCTTCTGGAGCAGGTCCCCGTACTGCGGGGCGGTCAGGTCGCATTCCACATCGGTGAAGAAGACGTACTTCCAGCACTGGCCGCGCAGGGGACGGGACTCCAGCTTGCGCATGTTGATCCTGTGTTCGGCCAGCAGGGAGAGCACGGCCGAGAGCGAACCGGCTTTGTCCGGCAGGGTGAAGAGCATGGAAGTCTTGTCCGCGCCGGTGTGCCCGGGCACGGGCGTGGTGCGCGGCAGCTTGTCCAGCTGGCCCACGGGCCGGGGACCGATGATGACGAAACGCGTCCAGTTGCCGGGCTCGTCCTCGATGCGGCGGGCCAGGACGGAAAGACCGGTCATGTCGGCCAGCTTGCCGTTGCCGATGGCCGCGGACTGCGGATTGGCGGCGGCCATGCGGGCCGCGGCGGCGGTGGATTCCACGGGGATGAGCCCGGCCTGGGGCAGATGGCTGCGCAGCCAGCCGCCGCACTGGGCCAGGGGCTGGGGATGGGAGTAGACCGTGGTGATCTCCGCCAGGCTGGCGGCATGGCTCAGCAGGCAGTGCGAGATGGGCGAGAAGAGCTCGGCCTGGATGTGCACGTCATACTTGAGGAAGAGATCGAAACTGACCCCCACCGTGCCCTGCAGGGAGTTCTCCAGCGGCACCACGCCCAGCTCGCAGAGGCCGGAATGCACGTCTTCGAAGACCTGGGGCAGGTCGTTGCAGGGGTGGAAGCTGGCGGCATGGCCCAGGTACTCCACCCCGGCGAAGTAGGAGAAGGTGCCTTCCGGCCCCAGATAGGCCACGTTCTGCGGCCGTTGCAGGGCCCGCGAGGAGGAGAAGATCTCGCGCCAGATGGCCCGCAGGTGTTCTTCGGGCAGGGGGCCGCCGTTCTTGCGCGCCAGACCGTCCAGCACCTCGCGTTCGCGCAGGGGCTTGAAGACGATGCCGGGGTCGCCGGCCTTGATGCGGCCCACTTCCAGGCTCAGGGCCGCGCGGCGGTTGAACAGGGCCAGCAGCTCCTGGTCCACGCTGTCGATCTCGCCGCGGATGGCGGCCAGGCGCCCGGGCGCGTCAGAGGGGGAATGTGCGTCGGCCATGCTATACCTCGCGGATCTCTTCCTGGATGCGCATGCCGAAGTGGCGGCCTGCCTGGTCCAGACGGCAGAGCACCGTATCGCCGGGCTTGAGGCTGACCACGCTCACGGGCGTGCCGTCGGGCGCGGTCAGGCGGATGGTCTCGGCGTTCTGCAGGAAGACCGTGCCGCGTTTGGGGCCTTCGGGGGTCTCGGCCTCGGCCTCCACCAGCAGCATGGGGCGCACCTCGATCTTGACCCGGCCCACCGTGGCCACGCTGGTCTGGCCGTCGGCGCCCACGATGAGCACCTCCTGCCCGGCGGCCAGCTCGCCCAGGTAGCAGGTCCTGTCGTGGGGCAGGCGCGTGTAGGCGTGCACGGCCCCGGCATTGACCCTGAAAGGACGGGCGGCCACATATTCGTTGTGCTCGGTCTCGGCGTGCACCAGGAAGGTGAAGGCGCTAGAATTGCCCACCAGCATGCCCTGGCCGCGTTTGAGCAGGGAAAGGGTGTCGGCGCAGACGCGGTGCCCCAGGCCCACGGATTCCACGCGGGTGACGACGGCTTTCTGCAGTTCCTCGCGGCCCTGGGCGATCTTGCACTGGGCCACGATGGCCTTGAGCTCGGCCAGGGCTTCGGGCAGGACCACGATGCCGTCCACGCCGCGTTCCAGGATGCCGGCGGCCAGACGGGCCTCGTCCAGGTTCCCGGCCTCGGCCAGCACGTTGTCGGTCTGGGCCAGCAGGTTCTCCACGGGGATGATCTCCCAGCCGCGGGCCAGGCAGGCGGTCTCGCCGGCTTTGAGGCGGGCCAGCAGGGCCTCCTCGTCGGCCTTGGCGCTGAGCGGCACGCTGGCCACGTCCTCGCAGGCCCAGACCGTGCAGCGGGCCAGGGCGGCCACCTTCTCCATCTGCTGACGGGGCACGATGACCCCGTCCACACCGGATTCCAGGGCCAGGGTCACGTCGGCCTTGCTGAAGGGTTCGCAACGATAGTAGATGCGGGCCATGCTATTCCCCCGCGATGACCATGGCTTCGTCCACGCTGGCGTCTTCGTGCACGATGGCGCGCAGGGCCTGCACGAGGCGGACACGGTTGGGATGCTGGAAGACGTTGCGGCCCATGGAGATGCCCGCGCCGCCGGCCTTGATGGAGTCATGCACCATCTGCAGCACGTCGCGGGTGGAGTCCATGCGCTCGCCGCCGGCGATGACCACGGGCACGCAGCAGGAGGAGACCACGTCGGAGAAGCTTTCCATGTCACCGGTGTAGGCCACCTTGACGATGTCCGCACCCAGTTCCACGCCCACGCGGGCGCAATGGGCCACGATCTCGGGGGCGTAGCCGTTCTTGATGGCCGGGCCGCGGGCGTACATCATGGCCAGCAGGGGCATGTGCCAGTCGTCGCAGGCGGCGGCCACGCGGCCCAGGTCGGCCAGCATCAGGCGTTCGTTGGGGTCGCCCAGGTTCACATGCACGGAGACGCAGTCCGCGCCGTGCTTGATGCCTTCTTCCACGGTGCCCACCAGGGTCTTGGTATTGCCCTGGGGCGAGAGCATGGTGGAGGCGGACAGGTGGACGATGAGGCCCACGTCCTTGCCGGCATTGCGGTGCGAGCAGCGCACCAGGCCCTTGTGCATGAGGACGGCGTCCGCGCCGCCCTTGGCCATGTCGTTGACGGTCTCGCGCATGTCGATGAGGCCGTCAACGAGACCGATGGTGACGCCGTGATCCATGGGGACGATGATGGTGCGGCCGGTTTCACGATTGATGATGCGTTCCAGACGAACCTGTTTGCCAAGGTACATGGGGATTCTCCTTTGTGCATGGAGCCGTTCCGGCGGCGCTGGATACAAAAAAAGGGCCGCCGGCTGAAAGCCTGCGGCCCCGAAACTCTCTGACGGCAGATGTCAGCAAAGCTCCTGACCACAGGCTCCGCTAAAGTACGCAAAATAAAACCAGCTAAAGCAAAAGCCGCTGGCAGCGTAGCAGGAGGTGGCAGGAACGAAATGGGACATCTTCAAAACTCCAACAGTTTCCACGAACGCTACGCCGCAGCCCCGGGCTTGTCAAGAGCGGAGGCGCAAAAAATCTCGCGACGGCGAAAAAAAGCGGGCCAGATGCGCGATGGCAGGCTATCCTGCTGTTTTTGTTCGTGTATCGTGTGCGGCACAGGCGCGTCACGGGCGCCGGACGAAAAAAACGGGCAGGGGACACGCATGGCGCATCCCCCGCCCGGCAGCATGCATGGGCGGCGGCCTCAGGCCCCGCGGGCCAGGGCCTGCACCGGAGCGGGCTCCAGCTTTTCGCTGTGCAGGGCCTGCTGGCCGGCATGCTCGGCCAGGGGCGCGGCGCGGGCCGTGACCGGGCGCAGCTTGCGGCTGTGCAGGCGCTGGAAGATGAATTCCGCGGGCTTGGTGCCCGCGGGCACGGCCGAGAGGGGGAATTCCGCGCGGCCCAGGTTGCGGTGGCCGCCGGCGGAGCCCACGTCATAGAAGCAGGCGTCGGCCAGGCGGCCGATATCGCGGCTGCCGTCGCCGCGGAAGATGACCACCACGGTCTTTTCCACCACGCCGCAGACCGCGATCCAGCGCAGGCCGTGCACGCGGGTGAAGAAGTCGGCCACGGCCACCAGCAGGTCGGCGCTGTCCACCTCGTTGAGCCAGACCATGGCCCCGCCCCGGCAGTCGCGCAGGGAGCGGAAGGCGCGGGAGAACAGGGGCAGCCAGGCGCGCAGGTATTCGCTGCGGATGATGCGGCGCAGCAGGCTGGCGTCGGCGTGCTTGATGAGCCACTGGTAGGCGCGCAGGTCGTCCTCGCCGCCGGAGCGCTCGAAGGTGGCGGTATCCGTGCGTATGCCGTAGAGCAGCGCCGTGGAGAGCAGCGGCCCGGGCTTGATGCGCAGGCCCTGCAGGTAGCGGGTCATGATGGTGCTGGTGGCGCCGAAGCCGGGGCGGATGTCGCAGAAGGCGGCCTGGGGCACCTGTCCCGTGCTCAGGGGGTGATGGTCGATGATGAGGGAGAAGCTGATGCCCTGGAACGCCGGATTGTGGTGGGGCTGGGAATCCACCATGGCGAAGTGGGTGTAGAGGTCGGCCTTTTCGGGCTGCCAGAGCTTGGCCGGGATGCGCAGGTAGCGGATCATGGCCAGGTTGTCGGGCCGGGTGACTTCGTTGATGCGGAAGATGTCCACGCCGCGCACGCGATGCGCCATGATGCGCTTGAGGGCCAGCGCCGAGGCCAGGGCGTCGGGGTCTGCCGAGATGAGGATGGCCCAGCGCTGATCCCTGGTCAGTGTCTGCCGCCACTGCCGCATCTGCGCTACATAGGGATTGGTCATGACCGCGTTACTCCGCTGTTTTGGCATTGAGAGGGCCGTGCGGGCAGCCGGGGGACACGGTATCCGGCTGGCTGGCCAGCAGGTCGCGCAGAAGGGGCAGGGACTCCTCCACCCCCTGCCAGCGGAAGATCTCCAGCAGATGGCGGCAGGTACGGGGCAGGCGGGCGACCAGTTGCCGTGCCAGATGCCACTGGCTGGCCGTGAAGCGGTGCAGGGCCAGATGCTGGTCCCGGGCCCCCGGGGCGCTCCAGTGGATCAGGGCCGCCGTCTCGGGCAGGGAGGATGCCCAAAGTGCGTTTTGAGCATAGCCCATGAGGTGGCCGACGTCCAGACAGAAGCCCAGGCCGTGTTCGGCCGGGAAGCCGCGCCCCAGGCCGGCGATATCGCAGATGTCCGTATTCTCCAGCAGCAGGGGGACCTTGCTGCGGCGCTGCCAGGAGGCGGCGGCATGGCGCAGGATGAAACGCTGCAGCACCGGGCTGCCCTTGGGCGCGTGCAGGACGGCGGCCCAGGGGCCGAGAGGGGCGGCGCGCCCGAAGACGCGCAGGGCCAGCTCCACGGCCACGCGCACGGCGGCGGCATCCTTCTTGCGCGGCCAGGGCAGATCCACGGGCAGATGGACGTGCCAGGTCAGGGGCAGCGCGGCCAGATCGGGCGGCAGGTCGGCGGCGGTATAGTCCAGGCAGGAACGGGCCTCGAAAAAGCACAGGGCCACTTCATCCACGCGACCGGCCAGGAAGCGGGCATTGTCGGCCACATTGGCGGGCTGGACGAAGGACGGCGCGCCGATGACGGGGCCGGGGGTCTGCTTCATGGAGCCTCCTTCTTGCTGCGGGTGGGCTGGAAGGGCGCAGCGGGCGGGGAGGGGCCGGACGTGCCGGGGCCCCTCCCCGCCGCTGTCTTCGTATCGTTACAGCAGCTCCTGCGTCTGCCAGCCGTGGGCCTCGGCGGCGGCGCGGGTGCGGGCGCCGCCCAGCACGCAGGTCACGCCGTGACGGGCGGCCTCGGCCAGCACCTCGGCGAAGTCGCGGAAGTGCCGCGCCGTGGTGCCCAGGATCTCGTCGCGCATCCGCTGGCGGGCCTCCTCGTCGTCATGGGCCAGATGGCGGGCCAGGGCCTGCGCGCCGCGGGCGTCGGGCAGCAGGTAGGCGTCCAGGTCGCCGATGGCGCCCACGATGGCGCTGGTGAGCTGTTCCCTGTCGGGCCGGAAGGAGCGCAGGTAGCCGGCCATCTGGTCATAGGCGGCCAGGGTCTCGTCCACGTTGGGGTCGCGGTAGGAGGCGCAGACCAGGGTGCCGCCCATGCGGTCCAGGGTGCAGAAGGCGCCGTAGGCCCCGCCGCGCACGCGCACGCGCTCCCAGAGGTAGCCCATGCGCAGGGCGCGCAGAATGACGTTGAAGGAACCGTGGAAGGGATGCCCGAGATCATAGAGATTGGCGGCCTTGCCCACGTAGTTGATCTGGGCTTCGGTCAGAATGGCCTCGTGATCGGGCAGGGCGAATGCCCCCTCGCCGCAGGGCAGCGCGCAGGCGGGGCGCTGCTCCGGCAGGGCCTGCAACAGCCCGGAGAGCAGGGGACGGGCCTGCGCCAGTCCCGCGGCCTCGGCGGTGCAGTCGGCCACGGCTCCGGGCGCGGCAATGACGGCCCGGCGCAGCCGCTCCAGATCGGCAAGCAGACCTTCGGGCTCCGTCTTGAGACGACGCAGCAGACCGCGCAGGCTCTGCAGATAGCTCAGGCCGCCGGTGCGCTCCATGAGACGGCCCGCCTGGGCAAAGTGCGCGCGCAGACGACCGCTGACCGTGGCGTGCCCGCCGGCCACAAGACCCTGCTCAAGACGGGATTTTTCCTCCAGCAGCATCGGGCCCGCGCGTTCGAGAATGCGTTCCTTGTCGGTCAGCGGCTCGAACAGCACTTCGTGCAGCAGCTCGTAGTAATCCGGCAGCTTGTCGTAGACGACTTTGCCGGAAATGACGAAGTGCCGCAGCGTTTCGCGGCTGCGGGTGGTGCCGAAACCGGCCCCCGCGCCGAGTCCGCCGGTCTTGGCGGCAAT
>NZ_CASDOY010000066.1 GCF_949282365.1 uncultured Desulfovibrio sp. | reverse complement strand
GTCTGCTCGTCCGCGTCCGGACCGGCCGCAGGCGGACGCCGCGCACAGCGGCCTGCATGCAGCCCTGGCGCCCGCAGCGGCCTCCTCAGCGGGGCGGCGTCCCGGGCCGGGCCCAGGGCGGCAGATCGCGCCAGAAAAGGCCCAGGGCCCGTTCGCGCGCCCGCCAGTCCGGGGAGAAGCGGGCCAGCTCCGCATGATAGGCGGGGGAGTGGTCCATGTGGCGCAGATGGCAGAGTTCGTGCCAGCACAGATGTTCCAGCAGGGGCGGGGGCAGCAGGACGGCGCGCCAGTTGAGATTGATGCTGCCGCCGTCGCGGCGGCTGCAACTGCCCCAGCGGCTGCGCTGGTCCCGGATGCTGATATGGGCGAGGCTGAAGCCGCCCTGCCGGGCCAGGGACAGCAAAAAGGGCGGCAGCAGGCTTTCGGCCTGGCGGCGGCACCAGCGGCGCAGCAGCAGGGCCGCGTCTTCCGGCGTATCGGCGGCATGGAGCAGCAGCTCATGCCCGTGCACCAGCGCCAGCAGACGCTTGCCGCCCGCGCGCAGCAGCAGGGGGGCTTCGGGGCTGGACATGGCCCGGCGGCGTCCTTCCGCCAGCGTCCCCGCGCGACGCACGCGCAGACTGTCATGGCGCAGGGGCAGGTCCAGCTGGTGCGGCAGCTCGGGCGGGGGCGCCGGCGTGCAGGCGGGGAGCTTTTTTTCCAGCCAGGGCAGGAAGGCGGCCAGCAGGGCCGGCAGCTCCCGCGGCGCCAGGCCGGCCGGTACGGTCAGGAGCAGAGCGCCCCCGGGGGCAAGGCGCAGGCGCAGGCGCCGGGCCCGCGCCGAGGATACAAGGCGCGCCGCATGACGGCTGCCGTCGGCAAGGGTGAAGATGACCTGGTCTTCTTCCGGCAGGATGGTCACGGGTACGGAGGGGACGGGAGAGGAGAGCATGGCGGAGTTTGCCACAGCCTGCAGCGCGAGTAAACCGGTCTTATATTAAAATAACATTATTTTCAATATGTTATTCTAAAGATGCTTGTTTTTTTGTCCGCCCGGGGCTATGGAGGGACGAGGCAGCCCGATATTTTTTCGGGGAAATGGAAAAAAGTGCTTGCTTTTGCTAATAGGATTTATTATTAAAAACTCAACAAGGACGAAACAGGACATCCTCAAAAACAAGCACATCAACAGAGCCACGGCTCGGGAGACAGCATATGAAATCCCTCAAAGGTACCCAGACCGAGAAGAACATCCTGACCGCTTTCGCCGGTGAATCTCAGGCCCGCAACCGTTACGACTTCTTTGCTGCCAAGGCCAAAAGCGACGGCTACGTCCTGGTGCGCGACATCTTCCAGGAGACCGCCCTGCAGGAAAAGGAACACGCCAAGCGTCTGTTCAAGTTCCTGGAAGGCGGCGATGTGGAGATCGCGGGCGCTTTCCCCGCCGGCATCATCGGCGCCACCGAAGCCAACCTGCTGGCTTCCGCCGCGGGTGAGAACCACGAACACACCGAAATGTATCCTTCCTTCGCCGCTGTGGCCGAAAAGGAAGGTTTTGCCGAGATCGCTGCCGTGATGCGCAGCATCGCCGTGGCCGAAGCCTACCACGAAAAGCGCTTCCTGGCCCTGGCCCGCGACATCAAGGAAGGCCGCATGTTCATGCGTGAAAAGGCCACCGTGTGGCGCTGCCGCAACTGCGGCTGCCTGGTGGAAGGCACCCACGCCCCCGACCTGTGCCCGGCCTGTGCCCATCCCCAGGCCCACTTTGAGGAGCTGAACTACACCTTCTAGGACTGTTCCCCGACACAGCCTGCCCGCTGCAGTACGGATACAGGGGCCGTGGCCGCATGCCGCGGCCCTTTTCCTTTGTGGCCGTCCGCCGCGTGCCGTCCGCCGCACATCCACGCTCGCCGTTCGCTGCCGCGTGCTTCTCGTCGCCGCACAGCAAAAAAAAGACCGCCTGCATGCAGGCGGTCTTTCACTTTGTCGGCAAGGCAGTGATCCGGGAGGCGGCCTGGGCGCGGGGACCGTCGCGGGGCGGGCGTCCCGCCCGCTGCCGTATCCGCATTGGGGCGTGTGGCCGCCATCCTCGGCCTGTTCGGGGAAGGCTCATCCCTGCCGTGGGCGCGGCCGGGACGCCCCTTTTTCGGGACAGGTGTGCCCCCGCTGCCCGGCGGGCCGTCAGGGCAGGCGCGGGCCCTGGCCCGAAAAGAGGTCGAAATTGTTGCCCAGGCGACCGGCGCTGTTGAGCAGGGTCCTGCCCAGACCCAGATAGTCCGTGGCGGCTTTTTCACGCAGCCGGCGTTCCCGGGCCTGGGAGCCCTGGGCGGCGTTGCGCTGGTTCCAGGCCTGAACCTCCTGGTTGTAGGCCGCACGTTCGCCCTGTTCTTCAAGGGCGAGCGCGTCCAGCTCGCCCTTTTCCCGCAGGTCCAGCAGGCTGTCCAGATGGCTGCCGCTGTCGATCTGCGCGCCGGAGGCCCCGGCCTGGGCCCGCTGCCTGCCCAGCAGCAGGGCCGTCTCCTGCCGCTTGCGCACGGCCTGGTCATGGCTGTCGGCCCGGGTCTGCCGGGCCTCGTCCTCGGCCATGCGGGCGTTCTCCTCCGCTATCCGGCTGTTGCGGCGGGCCATGTCGGCGGCGAATTCCGCCTGTTTGCGCTGCTCCTCCTGACGGCTGACGGCGCTCCAGGCGCCCACGGCGGTACCGGCAAGGGTCACGGCGGCCCCCAGCAGGGCCGCGGTGCTGCTGGCCACGGCCATCAGCGCAGCTCCTTGTGCCAGACGCTCTCCGTCCGCCGCGCTCCCAGCCGCCGGTAGAGGGCGTCGCAGGGGCGGGAGGCCGGGGAACTGTACTGGATCACGTCCGCGCCGCGTTCCCTGAGCCCGGCCTCGGCCGTGCGCAGCAGGCGCAGCGCCGTCAGGCCCTTGCGGGCGGCCGGCGCCAGATAGAGGCCGTCCAGGGCCGCCAGGCGCTTGCCCGGGCGGTGCGGGCAGTCCGTCAGGGTGAAGGCCGCATAGCCCTGCAGGCGGCCGCCGTCATCCCGGGCCGCCACCAGATGCAGCATGCCCAGCCGCTCCCAGCAGGCATAGCGCCGGCGGTCCAGAGCGTAGGTCTGCGGGCCGTGCAGGGCGGCCTCGCTCTCGTCCCAGTGGGCCTGCAGCAGGGGGGCCACCTCGGGCAGCAGGCCGGCAAGAGATTCACGGGTACAGTGGATCATGGGCGCTCCTTGGTTCAGATCTCGGCAAATTCCACGTCCAGGCTGAGGGCCAGCAGGTGGAAGGGCAGGGGCCGTTCCTGCACCAGCCAGAGGCTGGCCGTGGGGCTGTGGCCGCCGGCGGGCAAAAAGTCCACGTCGCCGCTGAAGGGCTGACAGGCCTCGCCCCAGCGCAGGGGCAGGAAGGGGATATCGTACAGTTCGTCGCGGCTGCTGCCGTAGCGGCCGCCCACGCTGCGGTAGAGGCGCAGGCAGCAGCGCCCCAGCGCCCGGCGGCGGCCCAGGGTGCTGCCGCTCTCGCCGTCGCCTTCCACCGGCAGGGGCGAGAGGACCGAGGTATAGGGCAGGCCCGCCTGCACCGTCCGGGCGGGAAAGGGCAGGCGGATGCGCCCGTCCCGCACGATGCAGCCTTCCACGGGGCTGCCGTCCGCCAGCACGGCCAGTTCCCGCCCCTCCAGATGCCCGAGGCCGTCCACCGTGGCAGCGGCTTCCTCCCGGCGGCAGCTCAGGCCGCAATCCACGAAAAAGGCCTCCTCCACCGGGGCGCCGTCCTGCCACTGGGGCGCCAGCCGCTCCAGGAAACAGCCCTCCTTGCCGTCCGCGTCCCGGCGGCGGACCAGCAGCAGGAGCTCGTCGCGGTCCTGGCCGGAGACGGCGCAGACGGACAGGACCTCGCCGTCCGTGGGATGGCGGCTCCAGCCCCAGATATCGTGTTCCTTGAGATAGGTCAGGGCCAGCAGCAGACCGTCGTCGCGCACGATCCAGAGCACGGAGCCCGGCGTCTGCTGGTAGGCCCACTGGCGCAGGCGGTGGCCTTCGAAGAGGTGCGGGGCCAGGATGGAAAGATCGTTGCCCGCGTAGCCGTCCTTCTCCAGGGAGTAGAACAGGTCGCGCACATGGGCGCCGTGGCGTTGCACATGCAGGATGGCATTGCCGATGATGATGGGCGCAAGGCCCGCGCTGCCCCAATAGGACTGGGCCGTGATGGTGATGCTGCCGGGCGTGATGGCGCCGCCGTTGCCGCCGGCCTTGTATTCGCTGCCCGAGGTGCCCAGCAGCAGGTCGCCGAAGCTGGCCGCCCAGGCGATGGCGTCGATGGAGCCGGAAGCGATGAGGTATTCCACCGGGTCGTCGTCCTGCAGGGGACGGGATTTGCGGAAGTTCTCGAAATCCCCGCTGCGCGAAAGGTAGAAGGCCTGCGGATTGTCGCGCGTGCCCGCCAGGACCATGCGCTGCTGGTGGAAGGCCACCACGGCGGGATTGTTGCCGCCGGCGAAGGGGTCCCAGTCCTCGCGCGGGGTGTCGGCCGTGTCGGCCTGATAGTTGTTGTCCGTGAACGTCGTGGTGCTGCTGACGCCGATGAAGCCGTAATAGCCGGCCTCCTCGCGGTAGATGTTGTATTCCGCGGCCCCGTCCACCGCTGTCCAGGAGAGGTCCGTGCGGTTGCCCACCACCCAGTCGGAGGGGTGCTTGCCCTCGCAGCTGCCCGCCTCCGAGGCCAGGGACTGCCTGCCGTCGGCATCCACGGCCACCACCTTGTAGCGCAGGACATGGCCCAGCCCGGCGTCATCGTCGTTGACGCCGCGCACGAAGCTGCAGACAGGGGCCCGGGGCGCGGGCAGGCTGCTGTTGAAGGCCACGGCTTCCAGGCTCCAGCGATAGCCGTGGCTGCGGACGGTACAGGCGGGCAGGGCGGCCCCGGGATCGCTGTCCGTGCTGCGCACCAGCTTGTGCAGGGGGTAGGCCGCATGGGCCAGATAGACGGTATCCCCCACCTGGGCGGCGCAGATCTCCAGCAGATGCCGGGACTCGTAGGGCGTGGGCAGCGGCGCGTCCGCCTGCGGATCGAAGCCGCGGCTGTCGGCGATGCGCAGGGCCCTGCCGGTCAGGACCAGGACGAAGTTCTGTTCCGCCAGGGCATTGAAGCTGAAGGGCAAGAGCACGGCCGCCTCGTCCAGGCGCCCCAGGAAAAGGGTGCCGGGGCGGCGGCGCACGTCGCCGTGCAGGCCGGGCAGCATGTTTTCCATGCACTGTACGGAACTGCCGTACCGGGAAAGGTCATACCGGGCGGACAGGAGGGGCGAGACCTCGCCGCCGGTGAAGTTGTGCAGGGCTATGCGCACGGGAGTTCCTCCCACTGCCACAGGCCTGCCGTGCCGGGATGCCGGACGCAGGCGGGCATGTCGGCCCTGGCCAGCCAGAGCTTGCCTTCATGGCTGTAGCAGCAGCCGTTCCGCACATCCATGCCGCAGAGGAAGGGGTAGGGATGGTCCCGGCTGCCGTCCGCTCCCGCGCCGTCCGCCGGGGCCGCGGACAGGGGGCGGTAGACGGCCTGCATGCCGTCCGGGTCCGGGGGCTGGGCTTCGAGGGCCGTCACCGCCTGCATGACTTCGTAGACGATGCCCTCGTGGACGAGGCGGCGGCCCTGCGCGTAGGTCTCCCCGGCGGTCCATGCCGCGAACAGCCCGGCTTTGGCGAAGGTGGCGAACTCGTCCGGGCTGAACGCCAGGCTCTGGACCATCTCGGCCTGCATCCGGGCCGTGAGGATGGCGGAGGACAGGGCCCGGGCCTCGGCCCCCTCCTGACCGGCCGGCTCGCGGGCCTCCAGGTTTGCCGGCACATCGAACGCTTCCCCGGCGGCAGCGGCGCCGGCGGCCAGCCGCTCTTTCTCCGCCTGCCACAGGGCCACGAAGGGGGCCACGCGCCCGCTGTAGTCCGCTATGCCCAGCATCTCGTTGGGCTGGCCGTCGCCGGGCTCCACATGGCCCGCGCCGTCATGCCATTGCAGGGCGTGGAAGGCGCTCTGCGCGCCGCCTCCCGCCGCGTCGTTTTTGAGGCTGTGGAGGAACAGGGCTTCCCCGTCCACGCTGATGAGGCCGTCGGACGGGATGACGGTGACATGCTGTTTCATCTTAGACCACCTTCATAAAGTAGTTCATGGCGATATGCGGGTCCGTATGCGTGCCGGAAGTGGTGCCGGACAGGGGGTGCGTGTGGGAGCCCCCGCCGCCGGTGGCATTCGTGTTGAATGTCCAGGCCGCGCCGCTGCGCATGTTCTTGTCCTGGCTGGCCCCGTAGAACTCGGGTGTCAGACCGGCGCACTCCACGCTGTGGCTGTGGCTGGGCATCTGCGCGGTACTCAATGTCGTGGCCCCGGTGCTGCCCGACAGCGTGACCGAGATCTCCTCGCTGCCGCCCTTCGTGCCTTCCGCTTCGGCTGCGCTGGCACCGCGGACATAGCGGCCGCGGATGTCCGGCACGTTGCCGCCCTTGCCGTCGCTGCCGCCGTCGCAGAGTATCCACTCCTCGCGCGCCGTCTCCTCCCCGGGCAGGATGGCCCGCCGCCCGTCGCTGCCGCCCAGGCCCGCGCCCCGGACGGGGACGGGCACGAAGGGCGGGAACATGTCCCAGCAATCGGGGCGCGGCACCCAGCTCGCGTCCAGTGTGCCGTCGGCTCCGGCCTGCGGCACGGCATCGGCCCTGGCCGTGGTGCTGGCCAGCACGCTGCCGCGTTGCGTGGCCGTGGCGGCGCGCACCTTCAAGCTGCCGTCGGAGCCCAGCACGAGCCCGTCAGCATCGCCGGTCCGGGGCATGACGCTGCCCGGACTGGTGGCCGTGGCGAGGGCCGCCCCACCGGGATCGCCCCTGGGGACGGCAAGGTGCAGGATGCCGGTCTCCGGGTCATAGTCGCCGCTGGCGGGTCGGCCGGGATCGAGCGTGGCCACCTCCACCTGCAGCCCCAGGATGGCCGCGGCGCTGCCGGCGGCCCTGTCCTCGCTCTCTGCCGCGGCCTCCGCGCTCTGGCGGGCTGCCATGGCATTTTGGGAGGCGGCCTGTTCACTGCCGGCGGCGGCGACGGCGGCAGCAGCGGCATCCTGCGCGCTCTGACGCGCGTTTTCCGCCTGCCGGGTCGAACTCTCTGCATTGCTTTGCGCCGCTGCGGCGCTGGCCTGGGCGTTTTTCTCGGCCTGCAGCAATTGTTCAGCCATCTTGACGGGCTGCTGTTCACTGGTGGCGGGCAGGATGACGGCCCGCCGCAGCTGTTCCAGCAGCTGCTGGCGTTCGGCGGTGGCCCTGTCCAGGCCCGTCTCGATGACCTCGGCATCGAAGCGCGTCCCGGACACGAGGTCGATCTGCTGTTCAAAGGGCATGTTGCGGGTGATGGCCAGTTTCCAGCCTGCGGGCAGGGGCGCGCCCTCGTGCAGATAGCTCACGCTGCCGCCGTCGCCGCTGAGGCGGGCGCTCCAGCCGCTGGCCGGACGGCTGCTGCCGTCGGGACCGGTCAGGGTGACGGACAGCTGTTCCGCGCTCCAGACTTTGAAGGAAAAAGGGAATTCCGTGGCCGTGCCGTTGCCTTCGAACAGGGCGCGGCCGGGACTGTAGGGCATGGTCATGCGTTCTCCCGGAAAGGGGCGGACAGGCCGCCGCAAGACAGGTGATACGGGCGCGGAGCGGAGGGCCGCTAGCGGCAGCGCAGCCAGCTGTCGGCCAGGGGCAGGGCCCTGCGCTCGCTGGCATCGGACTGGCGGGCCTGGGGCAGACTGGCGCTGTAGAGCTGCTCCAGTTCCGCGATCTTCTGGCTGTTGCTCTTGAGCAGCGGCGCGGCCAGCAGGCAGGCCAGCTTGCGGGCCAGCATGTGGGCGAAAAGATCGTCGAACTGGTGGCAGTGGCGCACGTCCTCCGTATAGAGCAGCAGGGCCCGGCTGGCGGAGGTGAGCAGGACGGTGCCGTCGCTGCCGGGATCGCGGGCCAGACAGAAGGGCCGGGGCAGCAGGCCCTCGTGCCGGACTTCATGGGCCTTGAGGCAGTTTTCCGGCAGGGCGTAGGCAAAGCGGTATTCTTGCTCGAAACCCGCGGGCAGGGCCACACGGGCCAGCCAGGCCCGGCGCTGGGCGAAGGCCCAGGGATAGTCCCGCAGGGCCTGCCGCCGGGCGCTGTCCCAGTACAGGCGGCATTGCAGGGCCTCGGGCGTGTTCTCGTCCTCGGCGGCGATGGTGCGTCCGCCCAAAAAGCCCAGGGCCCGGTTCCAGATGGCGATCTGGGTCAGGGTGTCCATGCGTCCTCCTCTGGTTGTGCGGAGCGGGAAGGAGCGTGCGCTCCCTCCCGTCCCGCGGTCATGCGTGTGGCGGCGCGGGGGCGGATGGCGCCGCGGGGCGCCGCCGTTGCGGCAGGGGCGGCGATGGGCCGGCGGTCCCGG
>NZ_CASDOY010000065.1 GCF_949282365.1 uncultured Desulfovibrio sp. | reverse complement strand
GTCATCTGGCCCCCGTCGCTCTCCCGCGTCGTCTCCGTGCCTTCTCCGCACCTGTCCGCGCTGCCCTCCTCCCTGTTCCGCCCTTCCTGCGCGCCCTTCTTGGCCGGCCTCCTTCACAGCCCCGCCTGCCGGCCGACGGCTGCCGCCGGACCCTTGCGCGCGGTAGCCCCACCGGGCAAGACAAGGGACGTTCGGCCGATGCCGCATCCACGCCACGCCGGACGTCCTTCCCTCCGGCAGGCCCTGGGACGTTCCTGCCCCTTGCCTGCATCCCCGCCCGACGTGCCCAGCGGCAGAGCGGCAACGGATGTCCGGGGCATCCGCGCGGGTCTTCGCGCATGCCCGGCCGGGAAAGGGCCGGGCGGGAGCCTTGCCGGGAGCGCTGTCCGGCCGCAGGCCCTGGCGCGTCAGCGCTTTTCGCGCTGCCACATGATGAAGAAGACGGAACCCACCGTCATGGCGCAGGCCAGGAGCATGGTGCCGGTCAGCAGTTCGCCGCCAAGCAGCCAGCCCAGAAAGATGCCGATCACGGGCACCACATATTCATAAGACACGGCCGTGGCGATGGGCACGTTCTCCAGCAGCCAGAAATAGCAGGCATAGGCGATGACCGAGCCGCCGGTGCACATCCAGGCGAAGGCCAGCACCACGGTCCAGCGGATGTTTTCGGGCCGAACGGCATACTGCTCCCCGCACAGGCAGGCCACCAGCAGACACTCCAGGCCGCCCGCGAAAATGAGCAGGGCGCAGGATTGCAGGCTGGACAGACGGCTTTTGGACGGGAAGCGGCGGGTCAGCAGGGTCCCGGCCACCCAACCGAGGGTGGCCGTGAAGATCCAGAGCATGCCGCCGGGGCTGCTCTGTTGCACGCCGCCCACGTTTTGCTGGCTCCAGGCCAGCAGCAGGAGGCCGCAGGAGCCGGTGCAGAGGCCGAGCCATTGCAGGGGGCGCGGCCGGGGCTCGTTGGCGAACAGCCAGCCCGCCACCAGCATGGTGATGGGCACGGAACCTGTGATGACCGCCGCCGTCGAGGAAGCCACGCTTTCCTGCCCCTTGGCCAGGAAACCGCTGGCCATGAGCACCATGAACATGCCCATCCAGGCGGCGTGGACCCAGTCCTTGCCCTGGGGCCGCCGCCAGCGGCCTGAAAGCAGCAGCACCAGCGCCAGCAACAGGCCGCCCAGGACCATGCGCGCCCCGCCCACCATGAAGGGCCCGGCCACCTCCAGGCTGAATTTGTAGCCGATGTAGCTGGAACCCCACGAGATATACACCAGAAAAAGGTGCAGCATGACATGAACGGACCTGGGCGCGACAGGCATGGCTCCCTCCTGCGGTATGCAGGGCGGAGTATCACAGTGGCCCCGGCTGTCAAGGGGCGGGCACGGGCATGTCCCGGCGAAGCGTCGGCTGTGGAGCATTTCGGGAGCAGCCCGGCATCTTTTCGTGTTTGCACCGGACGGACCTGCGGATTGCCTGATGCCGTATCCTGATATATTCCAAGAGGTGGCGGCAGGCTCTGACGACGGGACACGGGACCGTTGTGACGGCATCCTGGACGGGAGCCCTCAAAAATCCCCATCGCCGTATGCCGGAGAGAAGCTGACGTACACAGAAATGACGTCCCGTACCTGGGCCTCTTTCCCAATGGTCGTGCCGCGGTACGCGCCTGCCGGCTTCGATGCGGCCATGTCGGACCGCAAGACGGGCGGCCGCAGCCCCTTGCGGCGGGAAGGGACTCCGCCGGCCCTGCCTGCAGGCCCTGGTGCGGGCGGCCCTGGCGGCCTTTAAAAACGCCTTCTATTCTGTACCAATGATGGCGCGATAGCGCGGTACGACGAACATGACGAATATGCCCAGAGCCATGAGCTGTCCCCAGGCCGCGATCATATAGGCCATGTCCATGCCCAGGGACTGCGAGATGAAGCCCCCCACCAGCAGGGCGAGACATATCCCGCTGTCCATGCCGATAAAATACATGGCATTGGCGACACCCCGTCTGTTTTTGTCCGCCAGATGCACGAGCACCGTCTGATAACTCGGCAGGAGCGCGCCCAGCGACATGCCCAGCAGGGTCCCGCACGTCAGGAAAAGCGCGGGGGACGTCGTGCGCGCGAGGAGCAGGGCAGCGCCCAGGGCCACCAGTTCCGCCGCACAGACCTGGGCCACAAGATAGCCCTTGTCGACGACATAGCCGGAAAAAAGACGGCTCACCAGGAGCCCTATCCCCATCAGCAGGAAGAAGGTGCTGGCGTAGGCGCCCATGCCGTTGTCCCTGGCAAGCACCGAGATGTAATCGAGATGTAATTTGAGATCATCCCCAGCAAAAAAGCCGCGATGAACAAGGCGGCCAGCGCGTACAGCCCCTGCGGCATGAAGAACATATCCCACGACAGCCTGAAGGGACCCGGTGCGGGCTCCTTCCGCGGTGATGCGACGAACAGCTGCAAACACGTCCCCGTCATGGCGAAGACAAAGGGCAGCCAGAAGGCGAAGGCGTACGAGAACTGATGCGCGACATAGAGGCCGAGCATGGGGCCAAGGATCATCCCCAATGAAAGCATGCTGCTGAAAAGGCCGATCCCCATACCAAGTTTGCCCTCAGGGATGAAGCTGACCGCCAGCGTCGCCTGCGAAGTCGTCATCAGGGAAAAACTCATGCCGTGCAGCAGGCGCACCCCTATGAACAGCGAAACCGTCGCGGCCATGAATGTGACGGGGAAAAGGATCGCGCAGCAAGCCGTTGCGATCAAAAGAACACGCTTGCAATCCATCATATCAGATATTATTCCTGAAAATGGACGTGCCGCAAGTGCCACCAGGGGGAATACCGCAAGACAGATCCCCATGATCGAATTTTTACAATGCAAAACATCTATCAAATAAAGAGGAAGGACAGGCATAACAGAATATATTGCCATACATGTAAATAAATTCGCGATACACATAAGGCAAAAATTTGCTGAAAAAAGCGTCTTCTCTATTTCTTTTTGTGATGAAGTTCCAATATTTTTTTCCATATGGATATCCACCGTCAAAAATTTATTCGATCTGTATAATTAATCACTTCATACAATTAAAATACAGTCTTTTTTCAAGGTAACAATCATGAAAAATAATGTAAACAACCTCTCCCCGCAAAATAGCACCAGCGATAGCGTTCCGGCCGGGCTTCCCACGGACGACGGAGCAGAACGGCCTCTGAGCGGAAGACGCGGCTGCCCGGACAGCGCCGCCCGCCGCATCTACAGGATCGTTACGACCGGGACCGCAGCGGGCGCAGGGAAGGCCACCGGCGGCGCAGCGCCATGGCAGCTTGTTTCAGCCACGGCGACCACACCGCCCAGGACGGCTGCGGATGGGCCGAAGCCGACAGGGCAACGGAGGCGGCCCGGCTCCGGGGAGGCGGCAAGCCCCGCCCTTTCGGGCAGCGGGGCAAGCGTCCGATCGCTCACGGACAGCCGGTAAAAATTTTTCAGCAGGCGGGAAGGCCGCGCCGCCGCCGCCGGGGCCGGCGCGGGCCCCGTCCACTGCCGGGCGGACAGCGCTTTCAGACTTGGCAGGCCATGCCTGCCATGCTATGACGATGCCGGGGGGAAGGCTCTTTTATGAAAGAAGAACAGAAAGACCGATCAGAACTGCTGGCATTCCTGGAATTCATGAACCGCAAGGGGCTGAACACCACGGCCCAGCGACGGATCATCGCCGATGCGTTTTTTGAGCTCCCCGGCCACCATTCGCTGGAGGAATTCTACCAGCATGTGCAGAAGCTGGATCCGCGCATCGGCCAGACCACGGTCTACCGTACGCTCAAGCTCCTGTGCGACGCCGGCATGGCCACGGAGATACATTTCAGCGACGGCATCACCCGCTATGAGGTCGCGGCGCCCGACAGCCACCACGACCACATCGTCTGCCAGTCCTGCGGCAAGATCGTGGAGATCTACGACCCGCGCATCGAAAAGCTGCAGCAGGAGCTGACCAAGAAGCACGGCTTCCTGCTCCTGCGCCATGTGCATATCCTTTCCGGCATCTGCGCCGACTGCCAGAAGAAGATGTCCAAATGACCCCGTCCGGGCACGGCCACACGGGGCGGAGCTTCTCCGCCCCTTTTTTGTTGGGCGCGTCCGATCAAAGTTGATTTTCATTTTCAATAGGGCTATACTGGAAAAAAACGCTCCACAACAAGGAAAGAACCATGGATGGCCAAAGCATCGCCGTTATCATCATCGTGGCTGTGGCCGTGATCTTCATGATCAGAAAGTGCATCACCTCCGCCCGCAGGGGGCAGTGCTCCTGCGGCTGCGGCGAGGACAAACAGCAGGCGCCCTGCTGCAAGAGCTGCCAGACGTCCGGCAGCGGGCGTCCCCTGCGCTGAGGACGACTCTCGACGGCAAAGGGCCGCTTCCAGGGGGAAGCGGCCCTTTTTTTCTTGCTTTTTCGCAGGCGGGGGCCCTTACTCCGCGTCGAAGCTCTCGGGGCTGACCACCTGCTGGCCCCGCTGCTCGCGCAGGATGGCCAGGGCTTCGTCCTTGGTCAGGATATGCCCGCGGCACTGGGGGTTCTGCAGGCGGTTTTCCGGGCAATAGCCCAGCTGCACGCAGTTGGGGCCCGCGCCCTGGAAAAGGTCCGGCGCGGCCTTGCGGCACAGGCGCAGCATCTGCCAGGCCAGATGGCGGATCTCGTGCTGGGCGTTGCGGCAGCAGCGGATGGAGAACCAGTCCAGCAGGGCGTGGGCGTTCATGCCGATGATGGCCTTGAACTCCGTGGCCTGGGGCTTGAGATAGCGCAGATCCTCTTCCGGCAGGCCGGCCTCCAGCCCGGCATCGTACCACTGCCGGGTCAGGTCCGCCAGATCGCGGCCGCTGAGACGGACGCGCTGCCCGTCGGGCAGGGCCACCTCGGCGGCGAAATCGCGCACGCTTTCAGGATAGACCACGGAAAAACGGCGCTTGCCGCCCAGCTCCGCGCGGCCGGACTTGATGAGATAGGACGCCAGACGCTTGCGCACCAGCTGGGTCTCGGTCACGCGGGAATAGCCTTCCACGCCGAAGAGGAAAAAGTCGAACTCCAGGGCGGCGCGATGGCCGCTTTCCAGGATGTTGCGCACGATCCGGCGGGAATAGGGCGAGGCCGCTATCTCCTCCAGGCTGCGCTCGCTGCGCACGAAGCGCGCGGCGATGTCCGTGTAGATCTTGCCGCCGCCGGCCAGCAGCACCACCTTGCCGTTCCCGGTATATTTTTCGTCCAGCATGCGCGCCTCCTCTGGTCTGGGAAGGCTGAACCTACACGAAAATCCCCCGTGCCTCAAGCACCCGCCCCGCGCGCGGGCGCAGGACGGCATGGGAGGCGGCCGGGGGCAAGGGGGCGGCCCCTGCGCCGGAAGGCGGCTTGCGCCCGCTCTCCACCAGCCCGCAGGGGCCGGACGTCCTTCGCGCAGGGGCGTGCATATCCTTGTCTGCCGTCGCGGGCTTGGAACCGACCGGGCAGCCTTCCGCGCAAGGCTCGCATGACGGCCCTGCCCGCCACTGCAGAGGCAGGGGCAGCATCTGACGGCACGACGGTGGACGGTATCATGCCCCGACCGGGCCGTCCCGCCGCTGAGGCTCCGCAGCATGGCCTGCGGCCGGGCAAGCGGATCGTGCCCCGCGCGGCCGGCTTTCTTGACGCTCGGGAGCGGACGGCATACTGTGAGCGACTTCCCACACAGAAAAACCATCCGCATGCAGCCGCGTGCATAAAAGGAGCAACCATGAGCAAGGAGATCAAAGCGTTCTGCCAGCCCGACAGCCAGGGTTTTTTCGGCGCGTATGGCGGCCAGTATGTGCCCGAACCCATCAAGGCACGTCTGGACGAAGTGGATCAGGCCTTCAAGGAAGCCCTGGCCGATCCCTCTTTCAGCCAGGAGATGCAGCGTCTGCTGCTGCACTTCGCCGGACGCCCCAGCCCTGTCTTCCACTGCCGCAACCTCAGCAGGAAGCTGGGCGGCGCGCAGATCTGGCTGAAGCGCGAGGATCTCAACCATCTGGGCGCGCACAAGGTCAACAATACCCTGGGCCAGTGCCTGCTGGCCAGACGCATGGGCAAGACCCGCGTCATCGCCGAGACCGGCGCGGGCCAGCACGGCGTGGGCACTGCGGCCAGCGCCGCCCTCATGGGTCTGGAATGCACCATCTGCATGGGTGAGGTGGACGTGGTCCGCCAGCACCTCAACGTGACCCGCATGGAGATGCTGGGCGCGCGCGTGCATACGGCCATGAGCGGCCAGCGCACCCTCAAGGAAGCCGTGGACGAGGCCCTGGAAATGTGGGTCAACGACCCGGACATGTTCTATGTGCTGGGTTCCGCCGTGGGCCCGCATCCCTATCCGCTCATGGTGCGCCACTTCCAGTCCGTCATCGGCAGCGAGGCCCGCGCCCAGATGCTGGAATTCGCCGGTCGCCTGCCCGACGTGGCCATGGCCTGCGTGGGCGGCGGCTCCAATGCCGTGGGCCTGTTCTCCGGCTTCGTGCATGACGAGGGCGTGCGCCTGATCGGCGTGGAACCCGGCGGCCGCGGCAACGGCTACGGCCAGCATGCGGCCTCGCTCTGCTACGGCGAACCCGGCGTGCTGCACGGCTTCCATTCCTACATGATCAAGAACGACAAGGGCGAAGCCGGCGAGGTCTACTCCATCTCCGCCGGTCTGGACTATCCTTCCGTGGGCCCCGAACTGGCCGAACTCAAGGACGCCGGCCGCGCCGACTATGTGAGCGTCACCGACGAGGAAGCCCTGCAGGCCTTCTACGCCCTGTCCCGCAGCGAGGGCATCCTGCCCGCGCTGGAATCCTCCCATGCCCTGGCCCATGCCATGAAGATGGCCCCCGGCATGGACAAGGACGCCATCATCCTGGTCAACCTCTCCGGCCGCGGCGACAAGGACGTGGCCCAGGTGGCCGATCTGGTGAGCAGCGGCGCCTTCGTGCCCGCCCGGGACTAGGCACCCGCACCGGGCGAAAGCCGCCCGGCCGTGCCCCAGACGGCCGCAGGGGCGCCGGACGGGGGGCTGCCCCGAGCATGCAGCCCGCGCCTGTCTCATGATGCGATCGACCCCACCCGCGTTGCGGGTGGGGTCTCGTTTCGCGCCTGTCAGGCGGCAGGCGGGCTGGAGCCCATAAACGGACGCGGCGGACAGAAAAACTGTCCGCCGCGTTTTGTGCCGTGCCGCGCTCTCCGGCCCGGGAGCCGGGCCTGAAAGGCGCGCTAGAAGCTGTACATGTAGGAAAGGCTGAAGTTCCAGGCGTCGCGCACGTCGTCGTTGCGGCCGTTCATGCGGCTGTTGCCCCACACGCTGCCGTCATGATCCAGCCACAGGGCCACATAGGCCACATCCAGAGCCACCAGGAAGTTCTCGCTCACCTTGGTGGTGCTGGTCAAGCCCCATTCCAGGGCGTAGTCCTGGCGGGTCAGGTACAGGCCGTCCATGCCCACGGTGCCGTTCATGCCGCCGGAATTGGCCGCCAGGCCCTGCGAGGACAGCCATTTGGCCATGCCCGGATCGTTGGTGCCGCCGATGAGGTTGACGCGGAAGGTCTGGTACAGGTCCTCGATGACGTTGACGTCGCGCAGCTGCAGGCCCACGCCCCAGGTGCCCACCATGCTGTTGCCCACCGCACCTTCGCGGGAGATGAACTCGTTGCCGTTGAAGGCATAGTGCGACCAGGCGTTGTGCACGTTGGCCACGCTGATGTAGGGCATGCGTTCGGAACCGTTGCCGCGGTCGTCGTCATCGCCGGAACCGTACCAGCCGTAGATGCCGGGCTTGGTCCAGCCCAGGTCGTATTCCACCAGCAGGGAGGCCAGCCAGCCGGCGCGGTTGGCCGAGCCGTCGTCATAGCTCACGGAACCGTAGTTCAGATCCCAGGCGATGCGCCAGGGCTCCAGCAGGGTCAGCTCGCCGGTGAGGCCCGCCCAGAAGGCATTGCCGTACAGATCCATGCGGCTGTCATGGGCCGCGCCCCCGGCAGGCAGCATGCCCGCCAGGAACTGGCCGCCGGAAACACCGATGTTCCGCCAGTCGCTGATGCGGTCACCGTCCAGGCTGTTGGGACCGATGCCCACATACATGGCCCAGGGCGTGAGGCGGAAGCCGTCGAAGGTCAGGGGCAGCAGCAGGGCCGCGGCATCCACGTTGTCCATGTAGTCCCTGCGCGCGCCGTTGTCCCTGAGATCCTGGAAATTGTCATTGTACAGCCGCGCCCACAGGGCGGTGAGGGCCACGTTGTCGTTGATCTGCCAGCTGGCCGTGATGGCGGCCGCGTCATCGCCCCAGACCTGGCTGCCGGTGGTCATGCTGGGCAAAAAGATGCCCTGCAGGCCCATGCGGACCTTGATGCCGGTATCCGGCACCATCCAGTCCAGCCAGGCGTTCTTGACTTCCACCACCGCGCCGTCGGCCCCCAGGGCGCCGCCGGTGGCGTTCTGGCCCCAGATCTGGTCGCCCATTTCAAAGATGATGGAACTGGCCAGGCTCTCGGAAGCCACGGCATCCAGCTGCAGGCGCAGGCGCTGGCGGGCCTCGAAGCTGTCCTCGTTGCCCTTCTTGTAACCGGTCAGACCGTTGCCGCCGGTGAAGGCGCCGTTGTCGCCGTAGTCAAAAGCCATGATCCACTGCCCGCCGATCTTGAAATCGACGGCCTGGGCCATGCCCGCGGCGGAGAGCAGCAGGCCGGCGGTCAGGAGGAGCGTCGCGATCTTTTTCATGCAAATCCTTCCAAGGCAAATTTCTGTCTGCAGGAGACAGGGGGCAGCATAGCCGCCGGCGCTCCGGCTGGCAAGATGGTGCGTCAAATTTTTTTTACTGACGCTCGTCACCGGCAAAGGATCCCGGCTGCTGCCGTACGGCCCCGGCGGAGCGGTCGGCGGCAGGCAGCCGCGGGCAAGCCGGGACATGCGATCCGCGCGACG
>NZ_CASDOY010000064.1 GCF_949282365.1 uncultured Desulfovibrio sp. | reverse complement strand
GGGCCTGCAGGCGCTGGCGCATCTCCTGCGCGGCGCGCCGGGTGAAGGTCACGGCCAGCAGCCGGGCCGCCGGGACGCCCCGGGCCAGCAGATATTGCAGGCGGCCCACCAGCACGCGCGTCTTGCCCGCGCCGGGCCCGGCCAGCACCAGCACGGGCGTGCCCGTGTCCAGTCCGGCGGTCAGGGCCTCGGCCTGCGCCGGGGAAAAACCCTCCAGGGTGCGCCCGTCGGGCGCGGCAGGCTCGGGCTCGCTTTCGGCGGGCGCGTCGCCGTCCTTCTTGCGGCGTACGCGGATGGCGGCCACGGCGGTGGCGGCCTCCCGTTCCGGGGCCTGCGGGGCCGGATCCGCCACCTTTTTGGGCCGTCCGCGCTTGCGGGGCGCCGTCCCGGCCAGCAGGCTGCCCCGCGCGCCGCTCTGCAGGCCCGCCGCCTCCTCGGGGCTGAAGACGCGCACCACGCCGTATTCGCCGTCATAGCCGCCCTTGCGCATGACCTGGCCCCGGCGCATGCGGGCCACGGCCTCGCCCAGCGGTTCCCAGTGGCGGCGCACCTCGTCCAGCTCCATGCGGCAGAGGATGTCCAGATCCGGGCCCAGCTCGCGCAGCAGGCTCGCATACCTGTCCTGCACCTTGCGCGAGCCGCTGCCCGCGCCCAGGATCTCGCCCACCAGCTCGGGCAGGGGGATCAGGGGCCGGGCCTCCGGCTCGTGGGGCAGGCTGGCGGGCGCATCGCGGTCGGCCAGCTCGCAGACGCGGTGCAGCACGCCGATGGTCAGGGGTTTGCCGCAGACCGGGCAGATATTGTCCAGGGCCAGGGCCTCGCGCGGCTCCAGCACCACATTGCAGGCCCGGTGCCCGTCCAGATGGTATTTGCCCTCCTCGGGGTAGAACTCCATGGTGCCCAGGAAGCGGCAGTCCCCGGGCTGCCCGTCGGGCGGCAGGCGGCGGGCCGCGGCGCGCAGGGCGCTGAAGATGCCGTCATAGGAGGGCGCGCCCGCGAAGAAGTTGGCCTCGCGGCCCAGATTGGCCCCGGAATGGGCGTCGGAATTGGAGATCAGCGCGTAGCCGTCCAGACGGCTGACCATGCGGTTCATGCCCGGATCCGAAGACAGGCCCGTCTCCAGCGCGAAGATGTGGGACGAAAGGTCGTCGAAGCAATCCTCCAGACGGTCGAAACCGGATTTGGAGCCGAACAGGGCGAACCACGGCGTCCAGACATGGGCCGGGACGAGCACGGCTTCGGGGCAGACCTCCAGGGTCATCTCCAGCAGGTCGCGGGAATCCAGCCCCAGGATGGGGCGGCCGTCGGAGTGCAGGTTGCCCACCGCCTCCAGCCGCCGGGACAGGCGGTCGGCATCGTCCAGCGAGGGCACGAAGATCAGGTTGTGGACTTTGCGCACCCTGCCCTGGCGCTTGTAGATGGAGCTGATCTCGGTCTGGAGCAGGAACAGGGGGCCGCCGGCGTCCGGCGGCGTCCTGCCCTGCAAGAAGTCCAGCTCCTCGGCCGGGCCGGACAGGCGGTACAGGCCGCTTGCCTCGTCGCGCACCAGCTGCTGGCGCAGCTCGTCCCGCCATTGCGGGTGGGTGAAGTCGCCGGTGCCCAGCACATGGATGCCCTTGCAGCGGGCCCAGGCGGCCAGATGCCGGGGCGAGAGCTGCTTGCTGGTGGCGCGGGAGAAACGGGAATGGATGTGCAGGTCGGCGATGAAATTCATGCAAAGGCTCCGCGATGGAGGGTGGACAGAGCTGTCATTGTTATGGAAAGCCGGGCGCAAGGCAAGGCCGCTGCGGCCCGGCGGGCTTTGGGGGCGGGACCCGTCAGCGGGGGCTGCGCTCCTGTGGGATGTTCCGACTGCTCTACTGAAAGAAACATCATTTTCAGAAGAGAGGACCCCCGTCCTTGCTGTCGGTAAGAATCGGCCGGGTTGGGGGGAGGATGGGGGATCTTGAGGGGGGAAGGAAGCCCTTGGTGCCGCAAGCTGCACCCCAAGGCGCGACCGGACGGCGGCCCGCAGGACCGTGCCCGTTGCCCGTAAGGCCTTACGGGCATCGACAGCAGCGCGCGACCGGACGGCGGCCCACAGGACCGTGCCCGTTGGCCGTAAGGCCTTACGGGCATCGACAGCAGCGCGCGACCGGACGGCGGCCCACAGGACCGTGCCCGTTGGCCGTAAGGCCTTACGGGCGGACGGCGGCCCACAGGACCGTGCCCGTTGGCCGTAAGGCCTTACGGGCATCGACAGCAGCGCGCGACCGGACGGCGGCCCGCAGGGCCGTGCCCGTTGGCCGCAAGGCCTTACGGGCATCGACAGCAAGGCAAAGGGGCCCCTTCCCCCTTAAAACGAAAGGTCATGGGTCCCGGGCCTGGTATCCTGCGGGCCCCGGGCCGTTGTTGCCTCATGGCCCGCGCCCAGCCAGGGACAGAAGGCGAGGGCCTCCCGGCTCCAGCCCTGCCCGTCATGCAGGGGCAGGGGCGCTTCCAGCAGGCAGCGGGCGGCGGCGTCCTTGCGGGCCAGTACCAGTACCCGTTTGGCGGCTTCGCCGCTCCGGGGGCAGAGGGGCAGGATGCGGCGGCAGCCCAGGCGCTCCCGGTCCAGTATGGAGAGCAGGCGGGGCAGGTCGGCGGCCGGGAAGATGCAGCAGAACAGGCCGTGATGGCGCAGCAGACGCCGGGCCGCACGGCAGAAGACGCCCAGGGCGTCGGACGCCGGCACGGCGGGCGGCAGGGCATTGGCCAAGGGCGCGCCAGGCGGCAGCGTACCGGGCAGGGCGGAGGAGGGGGCGACGGGCAGGGGCCCGGCACCGCGCAGGGCGGCCTCGCGCCGGGGCCTGGGCGAAGGACGGCCGTTGCCCGGCACGGCATAGGGCGGGTTGGCCAGGATGAGATGGAAGCTGTTTTCGCCGCAGTGGCGCAAAAAATGCGTGTCGGCCAGGTCGCCCTGCCGGAAACGGCAGCTGTCGTCCAGCCCCAGCAGGCGGGCGTTGTCCCGGGCGGCGGCGCACAGGGCCGCATCCCGTTCCAGACCCAGGGCGCGCAGGGGCGGTACGGTTTTTTCCCGGCGGCCTGCGTCCGGCGGCTGTCCGCAAGAGGCGGCGGGCGCTGCCGTTGACGGTCCCGTGCCGGGAGACGGGCAGGGGCGCGCTGCTTGCTGGCGGCGATGTCCCGTCGTCCCCGTCGTGGCGGACGGCAGGCGCAGGCACAGGCCCAGCAGGGCCGCGCCGCAGCCGCTGCCCAGTTCCGCCACCGCGCGCGGGGCCGTGCCCGGCAGGGAGGCGAGGCTTTCCGCCGCGAAGGCCGCCAGCAGCAGGGCGTCCGCGCCGAAGCGGTAGCTGTCTTCCGGCTGGCGCAGGCCCCGGGGAAAGAGGGCGCGGGCTGCGGTGATGGCGATATCGTCCATGAGCGTGCGGCTGGGGAAGGCGGTCCGTTGGAGGGGGAGAGGCGGCAGGGGGGAGCGCCCCTTGCCCGGGGCTTACCGGCGGCAGGGAAAAACGGGGCCATGCCTGGGCACGGCCCTGTGACGTGGGCAGGACCGGGGCCGCGAGCTTGCCCGCGCCGAGCGCGCCGGGGAAGGGATGGGCTTGGGGGAGGGAGGCCCCTCCCCCAAAACCTCTCTCCCCAAAGACGTCTTACAGCAGGGCGCCGTCCCAGTTGAACAGGCCCTGTCGGCGCATCTCGGGCAGGCTGGCGGGCGGGTTCTCTTCCAGTCTGGCGAAGAAGCTGTAGCCCGCCTGCTGCAGTTCCTGCCGCTTGCTGCTGATGTCCAGGGGCCAGCCGGGATAGAGCCAGACATTGCCGCCGTACTGGCGGGCCCAGAAGACTTCGCCCTTGGGGCTCATGAAGGGCTCGTTGGGCTTGATGCCCAGCAGACCGAAGCGGCTGATGCCCACGGGCCAGAATCCGCCCAGCACCATGCCCAGCGGCAGCGGGCTCTGGCGGGGCAGGGCCAGGATGTCGTCGACGGGCAGCTCGGGACTGATGAAGGCGCCCTTGAAGCCCATGCCGGCCAGCACGCCCAGGGCGGCGGCATTGGCCACGTTGCAGAAGGGCCCGGCCAGCAGGTCCAGGGCGTCGTCCTTTTTGGCGTCGGCGGGCCCGTCGTGCATGCGGGCCAGCAGTTCCGCCGGGAAGAGGTCGCGCTGCCAGGGCGCGTTGCAGACGAAGTGGCGCGCGCCTTCGCGGGTCAGGTGGGCCAGACGGCGGCGGATGGATTCCTCCTCCTCGGGCCAGATGACGGGCGGCAGCCACCAGCAGATGCGCGGGGCGATGGTGCGCGAGATGTCGGCCGTGCGCGGCGAGAGCCACAGGCCGGTGTGCTGGCTGCGGCAGCCGCGGGTCTCGCGGCCCTGGGGCATGCTGGCGCGCACCGTCATGTCGGGCCGGGGCGCGGGCCTGACGGGCCGGGGCAGGCGGGGATCGCTTTCCACGGCCTTGCTGGGACGGGTGGGCATGCGGTCCAGGCGGGCCTGCCAGTCCTTGAGGATCTGCAGCAGTTCGGGCTCGCGGCGGTCGATGAGGAAGACCGGCGTGCCCGCCTTGGGCGTCTTGTGCTTGGGCAGGCGCAGCAGCAGGGTGCCCGCCTTGGGCGTGCGGCGCGTCACGGGCAGGGTGGCGTGCCAGCGTTCGTCCTCCACGCCCACGCGCAGATAGTCCTGGGGCAGCAGCTCGAAGTGGGGCTTGAGCAGCACCTGGCCTTCGGGCGTGAGGCTGACTTTGCCCGCCAGCAGGCCGGAGCTGGTCTGGCCGGACGGATCGGTGGGGATGAGGTTGTCCTTGTGCGGCAGGAAGCGGGCCCGGCTGCCGGGACGGCCCAGGGCCATCTCGAGGATGGACTCGGCATCCTTGCGGACCTGCGGGTCGCCGGGATTGTCGCGCAGCATGCGATAGGCCGTGACCACATGATAGACGTAGTGCGGGCCCTTCTTGCGGCCTTCGATCTTCCACGAGACCAGATGCGGGATATGCAGCAGGGTCTTGGCCAGCACGTCCAGCGAGAGGTCCAGACAGGAGAAGAAACGCCCGTCGCGGCCCTTGCCGGGATTGCTGCGCTGGGGCCGGGGGCGGCGCGGGTCACGACCGCCGTCACGGCCGTTGCGGCCCTGTTCCCGCCCCTGTTCGCGGGCCTGCTGCTCCGCCTGTCTGGCAAGACCGGCCGCCGCCGCGCCGCCCTGGCGGTAGACACGGCGGCAGGGCTGCACGCAGCGGCCGCGCAGGCCGCTCTTGCCGCCCATGTAGCTGGACCAGTAGCAGCGGCCGGACACGCAGTAGCAGAGCGCGCCGTGGACGAAACATTCCAGATCCAGCCCTTCGGGGCAGGCCTCGCCCATGGCGCGGATCTCGTCGATGGAGAGCTCGCGCGGCAGGATGACGCGGCTGGCTCCCAGATCCCTGGCGGTCTGCAGGCCCTGCGGATGGGTGATGTTGGCCAGGGTGGAGAGGTTGATCTCGCCCTCGAAACCGGCCTGCCGCGCCAGATCCAGCATGGCCAGGTCCTGCACGATGATGCCGTCGGGCCGCACCTGCCGCGCCAGGCGGTGGATGAGGCGGTAGGCGGCCGCGGTCTCCTGCGGTTTGACCAGCACGTTCATGGCCACATAGACGCGGGCCTGCTCCTCGTGGGCCAGGTCCGTGAGGCGTGAAAGGTCGGTGAGGCCGAAGTTCTCGGCCTGCATGCGGGCCGAAAAGTGCTTCAGGCCCAGATACACGGCGTCGGCGCCGGCGGCCAGGGCCGCGGTGAAGCACTGGGCGTCGCCGGCCGGGGCCAGGATCTCCGGGCGTTCCGGGGTGGGGGCGGGCAGGATGATGTCGCTCATGCGTAATAATATTCCTTGAACCAGGCCACGAAGCGCTCGATGCCGGTCTTGAGGGGCGTCACGGGCGCGAAGCCCGTGGCCTGCGACAGGGCGTCGATATTGGCCCAGGTGGCTTCCACATCGCCGGGCTGCATGGGCAGCAGGTCGCGGACGGCCTTCTTGCCCAGGGCGTCTTCCAGGGCGGCGATGAAGTCGTTGAGTTCCACGGTCTGGTTGTTGCCGATGTTGTAGATGCGCCACGGCGCGGAGCTGGTGGCCGGGTCGGGATCGGCGGCGTCCCACTGCGGATCGGCGGCGGGAGCCAGGGGCAGCAGGCGCAGCACGCCTTCCACGATGTCGTCGATATAGGTGAAGTCGCGGCGCATGCGCCCGCCGTTGAAGACCCTGATGGGTTCATCCTTCATGATGGCGTGGGCGAAAAGCTGCAGAGCCATGTCCGGGCGGCCCCAGGGGCCGTAGACCGTGAAGAAGCGCAGGCCCGTGCAGGGCAGGCCGTAGAGATGGCTGTAGGCATGGGCCATGAGCTCGTTGCTCTTCTTGGTGGCCGCGTACAGGCTCACGGGATGATCCACGTTGTTGTGTTCCGAGAAGGGCTGGCTGGTGTTGAGCCCGTAGACCGACGAGGAGGAGGCGAAGACGAAGTGCCGCACGCCGTTGTGGCGGCAGCCTTCCAGCAGGTTGGCGAAACCCACCAGATTGGAATCCACATAGGCCATGGGATTGACGAGGCTGTAGCGCACGCCGGCCTGGGCCGCCATGTTGATGACGTGGGTGAACTTCTCGGCCGCGAACAGGGCGCTCATGGCATCGCGCTGGGCCATGTCCTGCAGGACGAAACGGAAGCCGGGACGGCCTTCCAGCCGGGCCAGGCGGTCCTTCTTGAGCTGCACGTCATAGTAGTCGTTGAGGTTGTCCAGGCCCACCACGGTGTGGCCCTGATGCAGCAGACGGTCGCAGAGATGGTAGCCGATGAAGCCCGCGGCTCCGGTAACGAGAATATGCATGCTGTCCTCCTGTGGGCGCAGACTAAGCCAGAAGCGCTCCCGGAGCAAGGGTTTGCTCTTGCCCCCGGCGCTCCGGCCGGATATGTTCGGGAGCATGAAGAACAACGAATCCTCTTTTGCGTCCAGCAACGCTTCCGAGATGCGCAACAGCGCCGCGGGCACGGGCAGGAAAGCCGCCGCCGCGGACGGCGCGGGGGCTGCTGCCGGCGCCGGCAAGGATGAGGCCATCCGCCACTGGTACAAGGGCGAGAACCGCGACACCATCATCTATCTGCTGATCGCGATCTTCTTCCTTGAGCTGATCGTCGGCGGCATCGCCTTCTTCTACGGCATCATGCACGCCAAGCCCTCCCTGGCCGGCGGCCCGCCCGAAGCCCAGTTCCCCATCATGGGCTGGGCCATCGGCGCCGTGGTCGCCCCGGTGGCCCTGCTGCTCATCGTGCATCTTTCCGGCCTCTGGGTCTCCAATACCCTGGAGCGGGAACGCCAGCCCGGCAGGCCCGGCTCGGAACGCCTGGTGCCCAAGCGCCTGCGCTACTTCTACGCCTGCGTGCAGCACGCGCCCACGGTGGTGGTGCTGCTGGGCATCTTGCTGCTGGCCGCGGCCCTGGTCTTCGTGGACGGCATGTTCTCGGCCCTGATGGCCTTCGGCAGCGCGCTCAAGCCCTATATCCCGTGGATCGCGGGCAGCTTCGCGGCGCTGCTGGCGGCCTGTTATCTGGGACGCCTGCTGCTCATCTACCGGCACCGGCGCATGGAACAGGAATACGCCTACCGGCGCGAGGTGCTGGAAAAGACCGGCATCGTGCTGGTGAGCAAGGGCAGCATGCCGCTCAACAGGGGCATCGAGCCTTTGCAGGCCGTGGAAGGCGGCGGCTATGCCCTGCCGCCCGGCCCGGCCTATACGCCCGAGGAGGCGGCCGCCGACGCCGCCGCGCGCGAGGCCGGGGCCAAAGGGGCCGAGGCCGAGGATATCGTGGACGTGGACCCCGAGGACCTGCGCGAAACGCCCGGGGATGCGGCCGCGCCCCGCAAGGACGACGTGACCGATGCCGGTGCGGTCGCGGAGGAGGGGAAGCCCAGGGCGTAAGCGCTGCGGCGCAGAAGGGTATTTTTGAGGGGGAAGGCCTCAGCCTTGCTCCCGATGCCTGTAAGGCGCCTGCGTCGTCGGCAGTTCGCCCTCCGGTGGCGACCCGCGCGGGAGGGGCCCCCCGACCCTCGCTGTCCGCGATGCCCGTGACTTCCTTCGTCGCAACGGGCACGGCCCTGCGGTCGGCCCCACGCCTTCCCCGACGCGCCTTATTTCAAAAAGGAGAGGCTCCTTGAGGAGCCTCTCCTTTTTTGTCGTTGCTGCCTGACGCCGCCGTCCCTGCCCCTCTGTCCCGGACCCGGGCAAAGACGGCCATCCGCCGCGGCCTAGTAGCGGTAGAGATCGGACTTGTAGGGGCCTTCGACCTTCACGCCGATGTAGTCGGCCTGTTCCTGGGTCAGGGTGGTCAGCTTGACGCCCAGGCGGGCCAGGTGCAGGCGGGCCACTTCTTCATCCAGTTCCTTGGGCAGGGTGTAGACCTTCTTTTCCAGGTTGCCTTCGGCCAGCTTCATCTGGGCCAGGGTCTGGTTGGTGAAGCTGTTGGACATGACGAAGCTGGCGTGGCCCGTGGCGCAGCCCAGGTTCACCAGGCGGCCTTCGGCCAGCACGATGATGCTGCGGCCGGACTTGAGGGTCCATTTGTCCACCTGGGGCTTGATGTTCAGCCTGGTGATGCCGGGGGTGGTCTCCAGGTAGTGCATGTCGATCTCGTTGTCGAAGTGACCGATATTGCAGACGATGGCTTCGTCCTTCATGCCTTCCATGTGTTCGCCGGTGATGACGCGCAGGTTGCCGGTGCAGGTGACGTAGATGTCGCCTTCGGGCAGGGCGTCTTCCACGGTGGTGACTTCAAAGCCTTCCATGGCGGCCTGCAGGGCGCAGATGGGGTCGATCTCGGTCACCAGCACGCGGGCGCCGAAGCCGCGCATGGACTGGGCGCAGCCCTTGCCCACGTCGCCGTAGCCCACCACTACCACGACCTTGCCGGCCACCATGACGTCGGTGGCGCGCTTGATGCCGTCGGCCAGGGACTCGCGGCAGCCGTAGAGGTTGTCGAACTTGGACTTGGTGACGGAGTCGTTGACGTTGATGGCCGGGAAGAGCAGCTTGCCCTCGGCTTCCAGCTGGTAGAGGCGGTGCACGCCGGTGGTGGTCTCCTCGGAGACGCCCTTCACATGGGCGGCCACCTGATGCCAGTGGGTGGGGTCTTCCCTGTAGCGCAGGGCCAGACGATCCATGATGATCTGGAATTCCTTGTTGTCATAGGTCTTTTCCAGCAGGGAGGGATCGTTTTCCACTTCCACGCCCTTGTGGATCATCAGGGTGGCGTCGCCGCCGTCGTCCACGATGAGGTCCGGGCCCTTGCCGTCGGGCCAGGTCAGGGCCATTTCGGTGCACCACCAGTAATCTTCCAGGCTCTCGCCCTTCCAGGCGAAGACCTTGGCCAGGCCCTGCTCGGCGATGGCGGCGGCGGCATGGTCCTGGGTGGAGAAGATGTTGCACGAGGCCCAGCGGATGTCCGCGCCCAGGGCGTGCAGGGTCTTGATGAGCATGGCGGTCTGGATGGTCATGTGCAGGGAGCCGGTCACGCGCAGGCCCTTGAGGGGCTTCTTGCCGGCGTATTTGCGGATGCACTCCATGAGGCCGGGCATCTCGCGTTCGGAAAGCTGCATTTCCTTCTTGCCGAAATCGGCCAGGGCCAGATCGGCCACTTTGCAGGCCAGGGAAAGATCCAGGGCTTTGGTCATTGCTGTGGTACTCCTTGAGAAAGTATGTCGGCGAAAGTATTTGGGCCGCTCCCCGGGGGGGCGGTCTGCGGCAAGATCGTCCGCCCCGTCCGCCGCGGACGGGGACGGTTTCGCGGGGCCGCGGCAGGGCTGCGGCCCGCAGGGAAAGCTCCCGGGGCATCATGCATGCGGAGGGCTACCGCCCGTCTGTCCGGGGCGATCGTTCCGCCTGCAAGATGCTGCCCGTTTTGCTAAGGCGCATCGGGGGGAAGATGGGGCGCGGGAGGGAGCCCCTTGTTGCGCCAGCAAAGGGGCCGTTCCCCCAACACACGCCGTCAGCTGGCGCGGGCCCGCACCAGCAGCAGGAACAGGCCGCGGCCCACGGCCTGCCGCGTGCAGGACAGGACCGTGAAGCCGGCCTGGCGCAGGCGTTCCTGCAGGCGTTCCTCGTCGAAGCCCAGCCAGCGGTCGCCGTAGCGGCTGCGCATGGTCTCGTCGTGATGTTGCAAAAAATCGGCCACGAACAGGTGCCCGCCCGCGGTCAGGCTGCGGCGGATCTCGCGCAGGCCCTCGCCGGGATCGGAAAGATGGTGCAGCACCAGATTGATGCAGGCAAAGTCCGCTTCCTGGTCACGCAGGGGCAGGTGGTCCAGCTCGCCGATGCGCAGGGAGATGCGGTTCTCGTTGGCCAGATCCACGGGGCTGAAGCGGCGGCGGCACATCTCCAGCATGCGGGCCGAGCCGTCCACGCCGATGAGGCTCCGGCTCACGGGCAGCAGGCGCTCCAGCACCGCCCCGGTGCCGCAGCCCAGGTCCACGGCCACGCGGCAGCCTCCGGGCACGGCGGCCAGCACGGCGGCGGGCAGGTCGAAATCTTCCAGCACCTCGCGGTTGAGCTCGTCCCAGTCCTCGGCGATGGCATTGAAGAACTGGCGCGTCTTGCGGGCGCGCTCCTCCAGGATCTGGGCGGCCATGGCCAGATCCTCGCGCATGGCCGTGTCCGTATGCAGGAAGGGGACCACGGCCTGCAGAAAGTCGCTGGCTTCGCCGCAGCGCGCGGCGGCGTAGAAGACCCACAGGCCGTCCCGGCGCGAGGTCAGCAACCCGGCCTCGGTGAGGATCTTGAGATGGCGCGAGACGCGGGATTGCCCCATGCCGAGGATGCGCACCAGCTCGTTGACCGAGAGTTCGTAATGCAGCAAGATATGCACCAGTCGCAGACGGGTCTCGTCCGAAAGTGCCTTGAAATATACCAGTGCCATGCGTGCCCCTGTGCGGCGCGGCGGACGCGCCTGCGATGCCTGTATCAAATTTGCTTGATGCAAATATCAGCCTATCTGGATATAGTCAAGGAGTTCCATGACCTCTTCCTCCGATGTGCCTGCCGGCCGCGGGCCCGCCCCGGACGCGGACGGGCAGACCACAGGCCGCCCGTCACGCAGACGGCGTGCTGCCCCTGCGGCCACGGCCCTTTCCCTGCTGGATGCCTGCGGGCTCGCACCGTCCCCGGCCCAGGCCGGGAGCGCGTCGGGCAGCCACGCGCCCGCGCCGCAGCCTGTTCCCGCACGCGGGCGTCGGTCCGCACGGGAGCGTGCGGCGGCGCTGGCCGCCGAGGCCGACCGTCTGGCGGCGGCCTACGGCCTGAGCGAAGGGGGCGAGGGGCTGGTGGTCTTGCCGGGCGATGACGAGGATGTCTGGACGACGGGCCCGGCGACGTCCGTGACGGAGAGTTTGCCCGGCGGGCAGGGTAGGCCGCCGCGAGCCGGAGAGAGCGCGCCGCCGCATGAGGCCGTGACCGCCAGCAGAGCCCAGGGCGGGGATGCTCCGCTGCCGCAGGGCGTTGAGGTCGCGGCCCGGCCGGGAGCCCAGGAGCGCGTGCCGATCCCGGCGGACAAGGCAGACAGGGCGAGCGGCCCAGACGCGGCGGACAAGACGGGCAGGGGCCCGGTGGCTGTCGGCGCATCCGCCGTCCCGCTGGCCGGGCCGGAGACGGGCAGCATCGCGCCGCAGGCGGAAAAAGCCGCTCCCGCGCGCGGGCGGCGCGCTTTCGCGCAAGACGGGATGGAGGACGCGCGCGCGACGGTGCGCGATGCCCGCGGGCGCCCTGATCCCGGCCTGGGGGACGTGCCGG
>NZ_CASDOY010000063.1 GCF_949282365.1 uncultured Desulfovibrio sp. | reverse complement strand
CGGATGGCGGCCGCAGGCCGTGCCCGTTGCGACGAAGGAAGCTACGGGCATCGACAGCAACGCGCGACCGGATGGCGGCCGCAGGCCGTGCCCGTTGCGACGGAGGAAGCTACGGGCATCGACAGCAACGCAAAGGGCTTCCTTCCCCCTCAAAACAAAACGTCATGAGTCCTGCCCTTAGGCCCCGGCCTCCTGGCGCGCCGCCAGCGAACAGGCCGCGCGCAGGCCCAGCAGATAGCTGTCCACGCCGAAGCCCGCGACGCTGCCCGCGCTGACCGCGGACAGCACCGAATGATGGCGGAACGCCTCGCGTGCGTGGACGTTGGACATGTGCACCTCCACCACCGGGACGGACAGTATGCCCAGGGCGTCCATGATGGCGTAACTGTAGTGGGTCCAGGCCCCGGCATTGATGACCACGGCGTCCGTGCCGTCCGTGAGGGCCGCGTGGATGCGTTCCACCATCACGCCTTCGTGGTTGGTCTGGAAGCATTCCAGCGCCACGCCCAGCTCGCTGGCCAGGTCGCGCAGGGCCGCATCGATGTCGGCCAGGGTGGCATGGCCGTAATGGCGCGGGTCGCGCTTGCCGAACATATCGAGATTGACACCGTGCAGGACAAGGATCTTGCGCATCTTCCCCTCCCCTATTCAGGCGCGCGGCGCCAGATGACGTTCCAGGGCCAGACGGGCGGCCTGCGGCATGTCCTGCCCGGTCCAGAGGCGGAACTGGGCCTCGCCCTGACGGAAAAACATCTCCAGACCGCCGACGGTCTCCCAGCCGCGGGCCTGCGCCTGCCGCAAGAACAGCGTGCGCAGGGGATTGTAGACGATATCGTAGGCCACGGGCGCGCTCCCGTCCGCCGGGGCCGGGGCGCGGTCGAAGTCATAGGGACTCTGGTCCTCGGCCTTGCCGTGCATGCCCAGGGGCGTGGTGTTGACCAGCAGGGAGGCCGCCACGTCATGGCGCTGCGCCCAGGGCACGGCCGTGACGCCGAAGCGCTCCACCAGCGGCGCGTGGGAGCGGTCGGAGGGCGTGGTCACGAAGATGCGGCGGCAACCGTGCAGCCACAGGCCGCAGACCACGGCCCGGGCCGCGCCGCCCGCGCCCAGCACCAGCACCGGCGTGGCCGGGTCCAATCCCCGTTGCAGCAGGGGATGCATGAAGCCGGTGACGTCGGTGTTCTCGCCGCAGAGCAGGCCGTCCTGCCAGTAGAGGGTATTGGCCGCGCCCATGAGCTCCACGCGCTCGCTGCGGCGGTCCAGCAGGGGCAGGACAGCCACCTTGTGCGGCAGGGTGACGGAACAGCCGCGGATGGAGAGCAGGCGCATGCTGTCCACGAAGCGCGGCAGTTTTTCCGGGGGCAGCTCCCAGAGCAGATAGGCGGCGGGGATGCCCAGGGCCTGGAAGGCGGTGTTGTGCAGCAGCGGGCTCAGGCTCTGGGCCAGGGGCCAGCCGATGACGCCATAGAGGGAAGCGGGGATGAAAGCGGGCATAGGACGATCCATGGACGGGAAAAGGGATGACAGGCGACCCGGACCGGGCCCCTGCCGGGAGCCGGCGGGACAGGCGGAGCGGCCAGCGCCGGGGGCTCATTCCTCGGGCAGGCCGGCGGCATGCCAGGCGCGAAAACCGGGGGCGAGGTGCAGCACCTCCTCCATGCCCAGCCGGCGCATCAGGTCACAGGCGCGGGCGGAACGGTTGCCCGAGCGGCAGTAGAGCAGCACGGGCCTTTTTTCCCGCGCCAGGGCTTCCAGCCGCTGCCGGAAATCCGGGGCGAAGAAGTCCAGGTTGCGGGCCCCGGGCAGGTGCCCGGCCGCGAATTCCTCCGGGGTGCGCACATCCAGCACCACCAGGCCAGCGGGGGGATGCTCCAGCAGACGCCGGGCCTCGGCGGTATCGATGTCGCGGGCCTGGACGGTCGCGGCCAGCAGGCAGCAGGCCAGCATCAAGGTCGGGAGCAGGGCCACAAGGGGCAGCGGACGGGGCATGGAGCTCTCCTGCACCGCGCGGGGCGACGCGGACGCGCGGACCAGGGCCGCGCCTCCCCCGCGTCCCGCACGGGACAAAAAGGGCGGGAAGGCACGGCCCTCCCGCCCTGACGACGCTTACTTTCCGGCCACCGCGGCGTAAGCGCGGGCAAAGCCTTCGGCGGCATTGCGGATGACGCTCTCGTCCACGCAGAAGGCCAGACGGAAATAGCCGGGGCAGCCGAAGCCGGAACCGGGCACGGCCAGCACGCGTTCTTCCACCAGACGGTTGACGAAGGCCACGTCGTCGCCGCCGGGGGCCTGGGGGAAGAAGTAGAAGGCGCCGGCGGGCATCTGGAAGCTGTAGCCGGCATCGGTCAGCACCTCGGCCATGGCCTGGCGGCGGCGGGCGTAGACGCTCACGTCCACCTGGCTGCCCAGGGCGGCGGCCATGATGTGCTGGCCCACCACCGGCGGGTTGACGAAGCCGAGGATGCGGTTGGTCAGGGTCAGGGCGGCCATGAGCTTGCCGCGTTCGGCCAGCCTGGGCGAAAGGGCCACATAGCCCACGCGCTCGCCGGGCAGGGACAGGTTCTTGGAGAAGGAGCTGATGACCACGGCGTACTGGTACAGGGGCAGCACCGAGGGCACTTCCACGCCGTCATAGGTCAGGAAGCGGTAGGGCTCATCGGCGATGAGCCAGACGGGGTGGCCGTACTGTTCGCTCTTGTTCTCCAGCAGGCGGCAGAGGGAGGTCACGGCCTTGCGGCTGTAGACCACGCCCGTGGGGTTGTGGGGCGAGTTGATGAGCACCACGCGGGTCTTTTCGTCGATGGCTTCCTCCAGGGCGTCCAGATCGGGCTCGAAGGTGCCGGGCTTGCTCATGACGGCCTGCAGGCTGCCGCCGTGGTTGGCCACATAGAAGCCGTATTCCACGAAATAGGGGGCGAAGGTCAGCATCTTCTCGCCGGGATTGATGACCGCGCGCAGGAATGCGTTGAGGCCGCCGGCGGCGCCGCAGGTGAGCAGCACGTCGCCGCCTTCCAGGGCCACGCCCTGTTCCTTGCTCAGATGGGCGGCCAGCTGTTCGCGCGCCCAGGGGAAACCGGCATTGGGCATGTAACCGAAGGCGAAGGGCTCGTCGGCATGTTCGGCGAAACGGCGCAGGCCTTCGCCCACGGCGGCGGGAGCGGGCAGGTCGGGATTGCCCAGGCTGAAGTCATAGACGTTCTCCGCACCGTAGCGGGCTTTCAGCTGGCCGCCGGCCTCGAACATGCGGCGGATCCAGGAGGCATTTTCCAGATAGCCGGAAACGCTTTCTGCAAGAAGGGACATGAGGTTCTCCTGAAGTTGTGGTCCTTCGCGATCCGGGCGGGCGCGGCCCGCGCCGGACGGCTGGTCGATCCTGACGGGGGGGCGGGACGGGCCCGGCCCCGTTGCGGCCGCCCCGGCACGGGACAGGCCTGGCCGGGTCCGCGTCGCGCGGCGACGGCCGCGCGCGTCAGCAGGGCAGCCGCACCGTGCAACTGCTCTATTGTCATTCGGGTGACTATCCAGTATAGCTTGCGAAGGCTGGAAATAGCAAATACCCGGAGGCCCCCCATGCGCAAGCCTTTTTCTGGAAAAAACTGGACCCGAGCCCTGCCGCTCCTGGGCGCGACCCTGATGCTCTCGGCCTGCGGCCTGTGGCAGGACGGTGAGCCCCAGCCCCCGGCCCCCGCCGACATGCAGGTGGAAGTGAACCTGCGCGCGGTGCACCGCTGCTCGCGCATCTCGCCCGAGATGGTCGTGAGCAACATCCCCGCGGGCACGGACTACTTCGATGTGCGCCTGCTGGAGAACGGCCCCCAGGAACGCCTGCAGGGCGGCGGCAGCTGGGACAACGACGGCACGGGCATCATCCCCGAAGGGGCCCTGACCCAGGTCTATACCGGTCCCTGCCCGCCGGCGGGCCAGAGCCGCCAGTACACCTATATTATCTCCGCCATGTCCCACAAAAGCAAGCAGCCCCTGAGCGTCAGGGTCTACCCCTTCGTGCAGGACTAGGCTCCCCTCCCCCCAAAAACACCGGCACCGCCGCTTCCGCCGCGCTCCCTGAAGGAACGCCGCTGGAAACGGCGGTGCCGCCGTTTGGGGGAACGGTCTCCCGCCCCCTATTTGTTGCCCAGGGTCTCCTGGAGCACGTCGATCATGAAGGCGTCGGGATTCTTGGCGCAGGCATCCAGGAACTTGTCCAGGGTGGCCTGCTTGGCCAGGACGGACTTTTCCGTCACGTTGTAGTGACGGTTGTAGGCGTCCAGCCAGATGACGAAGCCGCTGCCGTTCTCGGGATGCTCGTTGTAGGCGCGGCATTTGGTCACGTCGGCTTCCCATTCGCCGCTGACGGGACGGGGCAGCTTTTTCTTGAGCGGTTCCCAGATCTCGGCCACCACGGTGGTGGGCTGCTCCTGGCACATCAGATAGGCCTGGGGCACCAGCACGTTGATGGCCTGGGGATCCGCCACGGTATAGCCGATGTTGGAGCTGACGTAGCCGTCGATCTGCAGGGCCTGGAACACGGGCGGGTCCTGGCTGACGGCGCCCTGGGCCACGAATTCGGCGCAGATATAGGTGGCGGGGTCGATCTTTTCATCTTCCGCCCGGGCGGCCAGGGGCAGGGCCAGCAGCAGGCAGCAGCACAAAAGCCATTTTTTCATGTGTCCTCCTGAACAGCCGCCGGCCCCCGGCAGGCGCGGGCCGGCGGTGCGGAACCGGTGCGGGCAGCTCCGCCTATTCAAAACGGCTGGCGCCGGTGATGAGCACCATGTCGGTGGGCACGTTCTCATGCATGCCCACGCTCTTGGTCTTGACCTTGGCGATCTTGTCCACCACGTCCATGCCTTCCACGACCTTGCCGAACACGCAGTAGCCCCAGCCGCTGGGCACGGGCGCGCTGTAGTTCAGGAAGTCGTTGTCCACCAGGTTGATGAAGAACTGGGCCGTGGCGCTGTGGGGATCCATGGTGCGGGCCATGGCGATGGTGCCGCGCTCGTTGGAGAGGCCGTTGTCGGCTTCGTTCTTGACCGGGGCGCGGGTGGCCTTTTCATCCATGCGGGGGCCAAGGCCGCCGCCCTGGATCATGAAGCCGGGGATCACGCGGTGGAAGATGGTGTTGGCATAGAAGCCGTCATCCACATATTGCAGGAAGTTGGCGACAGTGTCGGGAGCCTTGTCGGGAAAGAGCTCCACCAGGATGTCGCCCGAGGTCGTTTCCAGCAGCACGGTGGGATTGGACATGTTCACTCCTTGAGGGGAATTTGCGGCGACCGGCAAAACGGCCGCCATCCGTCTCTATACGCCAAGCGGCCGCCAAAGACAATCGCCCGCCCCCTGCCCGCGGCCACGTCCCCTGCCGCTCCCCCGCCTTGCGGGATGACAGGACGGCCCCGCGCGGCTACACTGCGCCCATGAGATCCCGCCAGCACTCCCCCCGGCAGACCGTCCGGGACCCGGGACGCCAGCCGGGCCGGAGCCCGGAACAGCACAGCCTGCCGCTCCCGGTCCCCGTCCACGGCGCCGTGCCGCCGCCCGGCCATCGCCCGCCCGAAGACCATGTCCCCGAACTGCAGCAGGCCCTGCTCGCCTGGTTCGACGCCCACGCCCGCCCCCTGCCCTGGCGGCGGCACTACACGCCCTACGAGGTCTGGATCTCGGAGGTCATGCTCCAGCAGACCCAGATGGAGCGCGGCGTCAGCTACTTCGTGCGCTGGATGGAGCGCTTCCCCGACCTGCCCGCCCTGGCCGCCGCCTCCGAGGAGGAGGTGCTCCACGCCTGGGAAGGCCTGGGCTACTATTCCCGCGCCCGCAACCTGCTGGCCGCGGCCCGCACGGTCATGCGGGAGCACGGCGGCGTCTTCCCCTCGGAGCCCGAAGCCATCCGCGCCCTGCCGGGCATCGGCCCCTATACGGCGGCCGCGGTGGCCAGCATCGCCTTCCAGCTGCCCGTGCCCTGCATCGACGCCAATGTGGAGCGGGTCATCGCCCGGGTCTTCGACGTGGACAGCCCGGTCAGGTCCGGCCCGGCCGCCGCGCGCATCGCGGCCCTGGCCCGCCGCCTCCTGCCCGAAGGCGAGGCCCGCCGCCACAATCAGGCCATGATGGAGCTGGGGGCCCTGGTCTGCGGCAAGAAGCCCCGCTGCGGCCAGTGCCCGCTGGCCCGCCACTGCGCCGCCCTGCATCTGGGCATCGTGCACGAGCGGCCCGTGCCGGGCAAGAAGGCGGAGATCACGCCCATCGAGGTGGTGACCGGCGTGCTGCGCCATCACGGCCGCATCTTCGTCCAGAAGCGCCTGCCCCACGGGGCCTGGGGCGGCCTGTGGGAATTCCCCGGCGGCCGCGTGGAGAGCGGCGAGACGCCGGAACAGGCCGTGGTGCGCGAATTCGCCGAGGAAACGGGCTTCGCGGTGCGCGTGAGCGCCCCGCTGGGCCTGATCCGCCACGGTTACACCACCTACCGGGTGCGCCTGCACTGCTTCGCCCTGGAGCTGCTGGCACCGGACGGCGCGCAGCCGCCCCGGCCGCCCGTGCTCACGGCCGCCAGCGCCTGGCGCTGGCTGGAACGTGGCGAACTGGAGAGCCTGGCCATGCCCGCCGCCCACCGCAAGCTGGCCGACAGCCTCACGGTGGCGCAGGGGCCGCTGCTGACGGCTCCGTGAGAAAAGCAAGCCCCCGGCCGTGGCCGCTGCCCGCAGGCGCCTGCGTCGCAACGGCCACGGCCCGGCGGAGGCCTGTTCGTGAGGGGAAAGGGAAAGCCCTCCACCAGCATGGAACGGAGCCCTGATTCCCGCCTTGGCTTCGGCCAGCGGCTGAAAGCCCTCCACCGGCGCGGGCAGGCTCTCCCTTCCGCCCCGTCCCCTTCCCTTGCCCGGCGCTCCATCAGGGGGGATGCGGCGTCATCGGCCTCCCTCCCGCATGTGTCACGCCAGCCCCCTGCTTCGGGACGTCCCGTGCGAGACGCCACCGGCCCCACGCCGGTCACCAAGCCGGCCGTCCCCCGGCAGCTCCGGCCTGTCCGCAACGGCCACGGCCCGGACGATCCGCGCCGAAAGCGGATTTTCCGCCTCGCGGCAGGCAAAAAAAGCTTGACAGGCCCCCCTTTCGTTCCTTATATGGTTGTCCGAAATGGCGCGGCAGTCCCTGCCGCATCATCCTGATGCAGAACATGCGTTCACAACGGGGTGGCCTGAACAGGCCCCCTTTTTTTTGTACTTGCGACCGGGCAGCCGCCCAGGAAGGGACATGAGCGAAAACAGCCTCAAGGAAACCGTCACCCGTCTGGCCGAGCCCCTGGCCCAGGCGCAGGGTCTTGAAATCTGGGGCGTGGAGATCGCCCAGGCGGGCCGCACCACGGTGCGTGTCTTCGTGGACCTGCCGCCGGAGGTCAAACAGGCCCGGGCCGGGCTGCCTGCCGGCAGCGATCCCGCCGCCGACCTTGAGGACAGCGCCGATCCCCTGGCCGCCCGCTCCGCCACCATCGACCAGTGCGAGGAGATCTCGCGCCAGCTGGGCCTGGCCCTCGAAGTGGAAGACCTCATCGAACAGGCCTATGTGCTGGAAGTCTCCACGCCCGGCTTCAACCGCCTGTTCTTCTCTCCCGGCCAGATGCGCGCCTATCTGGGTGACATGGTGGAACTGCGCATGGTCGCCGCCTTCGCCCCCGAGAACGCCCCCGCGGCCCGTCGCGCCTGGCGCGGCGTCCTGCGCGAGGTCACGGACAGCGCCGTACGTCTGGCCCCGGCCAGCGTCTCGGCCGAGGGCGACATCTGCCCCGAAGCCATGGACGAGGTGCTGGTGCCCTGGGACATGGTGCGCCGCGCCGCCCGCATCCACGTTTTCCGCCAGCCGCAGAAGCCCGGCAAGCAGCCCGCGCGCAAGGCCGCCAAGGCCCCCGCGCAGGCCGGCGCCCCCAAGAAGGGCAAGGGCGGGAGCGGCAAGAGCAAGCATCCCGGCCGCAACGAGGCCGAAGACATATAGCCGCAGGGCGCGCCCTGCGGTCCTCCCACGCGGCCGCAAGGCCGCTTCGTCATCATCCGCCCGTGACGGCGGTTTCCGGCCCCGGGCCGGTACATCAGGAAATTTATGCCGCCCCGCGCGGCAGCCGGAGGTAACAATGAACCTTGAACTCAAAAAGGCCATTGACCAGATCAGCAAAGACAAGGGCCTTGACCGCGACATGCTCATCAAGACGCTCGAAGACGCCGTGCGCACCTCGGTGCAGCGCCGCTTCAGCGAAGATATGGATGTGGAAGTCCGGTACAACGACAATACCGGCGACATCGAAGTCTACCAGTTCAAGATCGTGGTGGAAGACGGCGAGGTCGAGAACGAAGACACCCACATCGGCATCACCGAGGCCCGCACCCATGATCCCTCCGTGCAGATCGACGACGAAGTGGGCTTCCGCGTGAAGGTGGAGGATCTGGGCCGCATCGCCGCCCAGTCCGCCAAGCAGGTCATCATCCAGCGCATGCGCGACGCCGAGCAGGAGATCATCTACGACGAATACAAGGACCGCATGGGCGAGATCGTCTCCGGCATCGTGCAGCGCCGCGACAAGGGCGGCTGGGTGGTCAACCTGGGCCGCACCGAAGCCATCCTGCCCCGCGAGGAGCAGATCCCCCGCGAACACTACAAACGCAACGACCGCGTGCAGGCCATCATCATCGACGTGCGCAAGGAAGGCCGCGGCCCGCAGGTGGTCATCTCCCGCGCCCATCGCGACTACATGGCCGCCCTGTTCCGCCGCGAAGTGCCCGAAGTGGACGACGGCGTGGTGCAGATCATGGGCGTGGCCCGCGACCCCGGCTCCCGCGCCAAGGTGGCCGTGCTCTCCCGCGAGCGCGACGTGGATCCCGTGGGCGCCTGCGTGGGCGTGCGCGGCTCGCGCATCCAGAACATCGTGCAGGAACTGCGCGGCGAACGCATCGACATCGTGGTCTGGAGCCCCGATATCGCCACCTACGCCCGCAACGCCCTGGCTCCGGCCATGGTCTCCCGCATCGTGGTGGACGAGGAAGAGAACCTGCTGGAAGTCATCGTGCCCGACGACCAGCTGACCAACGCCATCGGCCGCAAGGGCCAGAACGTCAAGCTGGCCGCCCGCCTGCTGGGCTGGAAGGTCGATATCTTCACCGAGACCCGCTACAACGAGGCCAACGCCATCGGCCACGGTCTGGAACAGGTGGCCAGCGTGGCCGAAGTCTCCCTGAACCAGCTGCTGGACGCCGGCTATACCTCGCTGGATCTGCTGCGTCAGGCCAGCGACGAGGAACTGTCCGACAAACTGGCCATTTCGGACAACCGCATCGCCGACCTGCGTTCGGCCATCAACTTCCTGGCGCCTGTGGCCGAGCCCGAACCCAGGAACGCGGAGGACGGGACGGCCGGGGACGGCGATGCCAAAGCCCAGGACGGTGATGCAGACTAGCCCGGACGCTCCCCGCGAGGGGTGCGAAGGGCCGGTGAGAATGTGCGTCATCTGCCGCCGCCGTTTCGCCAAGGCGGCACTGACGCGCCATGTGCGCGACGCGCACGGAAATTTGACTATCGACGCGCATCAAACCAGTCCGGGCAGGGGCTGGTACCTGTGTGACGACCCGGCCTGCGCGAAGAAATTCGCCAAATTCAGGCCGGCCACACGGCGCAAGGGGGAAAAGTAATGTCGGACAGTAAAATCAAAATCAAGGATCTTGCCTCGGAGCTCAAGATGGACCCCAAGGAACTGCTGCAGGAGCTGCAGACCATGGGTTTCAACGTCAAGAGCGCCCAGGGCTCCATCCCCATGGAAGAAGTGGGCGGCGTGCGTGAGCGCGTGGCCGAGAACCGCCAGCGCAAGGCCGACCGCAAGGATGACCAGCCCACGGTCATCGTGCGTCGCCGCCGCGTGAAGGACGAGG
>NZ_CASDOY010000062.1 GCF_949282365.1 uncultured Desulfovibrio sp. | reverse complement strand
CCGCCCCCGGTCACGGAGCCGGCGGCGGGAGCGGGCCTGCCCCGTTGCGACACCCTGCACGCCCTGGCCTGGAGCGTGGTGCAGCGGGAGCTGCCCACGGCCCTGCTCCTGCCCGAAGACGCGGCCCGGGCCCTGTTCGTGGATGCCGGGCACCCGGAGAGCCGCGAGGAGGGCAAGGCCCTGCGCCGCCTCTGGGAGCGCCTGCAGTGGGCACGGGAGCAGGGCCTGCCCGCGGACGGGCTCCCCGACGACCTGCGCGCCGCCGTGGGCGACTGGCAGGCGGCCCGCAGCCTGCGCAGCCGCAGCCCCCTGCTGGATTACGCCGACCTGCTGGAATTTTTCCTTTATCATCTGCGTCTGCTGCGGGGCGAGGACATCCGGCCCGAACTGGAGCACAGCCTGCTGCCGCCCGCCTGCCGGGCCCTGCTGGCGGACAGGGCGGTACAGGCCTGCCGCGAGGCGGCGGACAAGGTGTCCCCAGCGCCCCGGCTGCCGGTGTCCCCGGCATCCCCGGCGGACACGGCGGACACGGGAGATGCGGCGGGCACGACGGCCACGGGCCCTGCGCCGCGCGCGGCCACGCACGGCCCGAACGAACCGGGCGAACCGGGCAGGACGGAGAGCGCGGACGGGACGGACAGGCTGCCCGCCCCGCCCAGCGGCCGCCCCGTGCCGCGCCAGATGTCCCTGCTGGGCATGGTGGCCCCCGGCCCCGCAGCGCCTCTCCCCCGGCAGACGGCGCCCGGGCAGCGGCCTCCCGCGCAAGCCCTCACCGGCCGGACGGCCGCCGCACCGGCTCCCGAGGCGGCCCGCCGCACCCAGGATCTGCCCTGGCGTCATGTGCTGGTGGATGAAGTGCAGGACCTTTCGCCCATACAGCTGCGCCTGATCCGCGCCCTGCTGCCCGAGGACGGCAAGGGCTTTTTCGGCATCGGCGACCCGGATCAGGCCATCTACGGCTTCCGCGGCGCCAGCGGCCAGAGCGAGGACAGCCTGCGCGCCCTCTGGCCCGCCCTGCGCGTCTGCCGTCTGGGCCAGAGCTACCGCGCCAGCCAGGGCGTGCTGGACATGGCCCAGAGCCTGCTGCAAGGCCGCGGGCACTGCGGCGCGCTGCAGGCCATGCGGCAGGAAGAGGCCCGCCTGCACCTTTTTTCCGCGCCCGACCAGCAGGCCGAGGCCCGCTGGGTGGCGGCCCGCATCCGCCGGCTGCTGGGGGCCACGGCGCACACGCTCATGGACCAGCTGCGACAGGAAGACGAGCTGGCCGGGAACCTCTCGCCCGCCGACGTGGCCGTGCTGGTGCGCCTCAAGGCCCAGATACCGGTCATCCGCCATGCGCTGGAGCAGGAGGGCATCCCCTGCGCCGCGCCCGCGCAGGAGGACTGCTGGCAGGACCCGCTCTGCGGCGCCGTGCTGCGTCTGGCCGTGGCCCGCGGACAGGGTGAGGCCCCGGCCCGTGCTGCCCCCGCTGCGGACAGCGAGGACCTGCTGCCCCTGCTGGAAAGCGTGCTGGCCCTGCCGCCGGAAGCGCCCCTGCCCGATCCGCAGGCCCTGCAGGCCCGGCTTTCCGGGCACAGCCGCCTGCCCGCGCCCCTGTGGCAGGGCGCGGCCTGGAAGCGGCTCTGCCGCCTGTGGCAGGACTGCGGCCAGTGGGAAGCGCTGGTACGCCAGCTGGGCCTGCAGCATGAGGCGGAACTCATCCGCGCCCGCTCGGAACAGGTGCAGATCCTGACCCTGCACGCATCCAAGGGCCTCGAGTTCCAGGCGGTCTTCCTGCCCGGACTGGAGGAGGGCCTGCTGCCCCTGCGCCGCGAGCTGCTCTTCGGGGCCCCGGACGAAGACATGTCCGCCGCCGCGCAGGCCGGACGGCTGGAAGAAGAACGGCGGCTGTTCTATGTGGGCCTGACCCGCGCCGCCCGCGCCCTCTATGTGAGCTACAGCGCCCGGCGTCGCCTGTTCGGACAGGAACTGGCGCTGGAGCCCTCCGGCTTCCTGCCGCTGGTGCGCCGCTTCTGCCGCCAGAGCACCCTGGCCCGGCATACCAGGGCCGTACGGGAACATCTCTCGCTGTTCTGAGCCCGCCCGCCGCGACCTCCGCCTGCCGGACGGCACGACAGACCGCTGTGTCCCTCCGGCGCGGCCGCGCGGGCTTCCCGGCGGCCGGACAGGCCGCCACCCCTGCTGCCATCGTCCGCCTCGGGACAGCCCGACGCGAAATTCCCGACGTCCCTGAAAACACAGCTCCCGCCGCCGGGGCATGCCTTGCCGGCGCAGAGCGGACGGGCCGCCCCGTCCGCATCCTGTGTGCCGCTGCCCGGCCGTTCCCGTCCGGTGTCCCGCCGTGTCCGCTGCCGTACGGCGGCAACGCACGCCGCAGACGATGCGCCCCGGACAGGGCGCGAAAAAAAGGATCGAAGCGCTCCCGCAGGCTCCGGGCCATGCGGGAGGTCTTCGATCCTTTTGTGTCCGCTGCCGGCGCGGCGGCGGAAGCCGCGCGTCGTCGCGGGGCTCCTGGCCGGCGCGGGCCCGGCAGGCCCCCGCGTCCGGGCTAATGCATCAGGCGCGGCAGGGAGGTCACGATGGGCGGGAAGTAGGTCATGATGACCAGGGTGCCCAGCAGGGTCAGCAGATAGGGCATGACCTTGACGGTGATCTTGTCCACGGAAATGCCCGTGATGGAGGAGACCACGAACAGGTCCAAGCCCACAGGCGGCGTGATGCAGCCGATGGCCAGGTTGACCACCATGATGACGCCGAAGAAGAGCGGGTCGATGCCCAGGCCCAGGGCCACGGGCAGCAGGATGGGCGTGACGATGACCACCGCGGCCGAGGCGTTGACCAGGGTGCCGATGATGAGCAGCAGCACGTTGACCAGCATGAGGAAGACGAAGGGATTGTCCGTGATGGTGGCAAAGTAGCCCGCCAGGGTGTGCGGCACCTGCGCCCAGGTCAGGATCCAGCCGAAGACGTTGGCCGCGCCCACCACGAACATGATCATGGTGGTGTTCTTGGCGGCGGTCAGAAGGGTCTTGGGCAGGTCCCGCCACCTCAGTTCCTTGTAGATGAACAGGCCCACGAAGGCGCCGTAGACGGCGGCCACGGCGGCGGCCTCGGTGGGCGTGAAGATGCCCTTGTAGATGCCGCCCAGGATGATGACGGGCATCATCAGGGCCCAGGAGCAGTCCTTGAGGGAATGCAGGATGCGCCGGAAGGAGAAGCTGCCTTCGCCCCTGTAGCCTTTTTTCTTGGAGATGAACCAGCTCAGCACGCACATGGACACGCCCATGAACAGGCCCGGCACCACGCCGCCGATGAAGAGGTCGGCGATGGAGGTGTTGGCGATGGAGCCGTAGACCACCAGGGTGACCGAGGGCGGGATGACGATGCCCACGGTACCGCCGGAGGCCACCACGGCGGCGGCGAAGGAGCGCGGATAGCCCCGGCGTTCCATCTCGTCGATCATGGATGCGCCGATGGCGGCGGTGGTGGCGGCGGAGGAGCCGGAAAGGGCGGCGAAGAACATGCCGGCCACGGCCACCACCAGGGCCAGGCCCCCGGCCAGCGCGCCCACCAGGGCCATGGAGAAGTTGACGATGCGGCGGGTCACGCCGCCGTCGGACATGAAGGCCCCCGCCAGCATGAAGAAGGGCACCGCCAGGAAGGAATAGGAGTCCACGGCGGTGAACATCTTTTGCACCACGGCGATGAGCGGCGTGCCCATGACCGTGGACATGGTGATGGCCGAGGACAGGCCGAGGCCCACGCCGATGGACGCGCCGCTGGCCAGGATGACGGCAAAGGTCGGAAGGATGACCCACAAGGCTGCTGTCATGGCCGGCCTCCTACTTCAGCTCATCCGCGGGCGTGCGGATGACCGTGACAAGATTTTCCAGCGTGTACAGCAGCATGACGGCGCAGCCGAAGGGGATGACGCTGTAGACATAGGACATGGGCAGCATCATGGCCGCGGAGGTCTGATACTGGGCGAGGATGACCATCCTGCAGCCGTGCCAGACCATGATGCCGAGGAACCAGAGGGAAAAGATGTCCGCCACCAGGCGGCAGACCTTCAGCTTCATGCCGTGGAGGCGGTTGGTCAGGGTCTCGATGGCCATGTGGCCGCCGGAGCGGGCCAGCAGCGGCAGGGAAAGGAAGACCGTCCACACGAAGAGGTAGCGGGCCAGTTCCTCCCCGAAGCTGGGCGTGTAGTTGAAACAGTAACGGGTGATGACCTGCAGGAAGACGATGATCAGCATGAGCGCGATGCAGACGATGGTCAGGCCTTTGAGCAGGGAATCGAGGAAACGCAAGAATCTGGACATGCACATACTCCGCACGGGCACGAAGGCCGGACCCTCCCGGGAGGGTCCGGCCCGAAGGACGGCTTAGTCGATGGCCTGGATGGCCTTGATGGTGGCGTCGCCGAACTTGCCGGTATAGAGCTTGTACACGGGCGCCGTGGCCTTGATGAAGGCCTGCTTGTCCACGTCGTCGTTGATGGCCGCGTGGCCCCGGTCCTTGATGACCTGCATGAACTTGCCTTCGGAATCGCGGCAGAGCTGGCGCTGCCAGTCGCGGGCGTCCTCGGCGGCCTTGCGGATCAGGGCCTGCTGTTCGGCATTGAGCCTGTTCCAGGCCATGGCGCTGATCAGCAGCGGCTCGGGCGCATAGGTGTGGCCGGTGAGGGAGATGTACTTCTGCACTTCGTCAAAGCGCTTGGTGGCGATGTGGGAGAAGGGGTTTTCCTGGCCGTCCACCACGCCCTTCTGCAGGGCGGTGTACAGTTCGCTCATGGCCATGGGCGTGGGGCTGGCGCCCAGGACCTTCATCATCTCGATGTACACGGGCTGTTCCATGACGCGGATCTTGAGGCCCTTCATGTCTTCGGGCGTACGGATGGGACGCTTGTTGTTGGTCATGTGGCGCACGCCGTTTTCCCAGATGGCCAGGGTGATCATGCCCTGCTTCTCGCCCTTCTTGCACAGCTCCATGCCCACGGTGTCCAGGGCCTTGTAGGCATGGGGGATGTCGCGGAAGATGAAGGGCAGGTCGAAGACGGCCACTTCGGGGATGAAGTTGCCGAGCACGGCCGTGCCGGTGAGGGTCATGTCCACGGTGCCGAACACCAGGCCTTCCACCAGGTCGCGCTGGTTGCCCAGCTGGCTGGAGGGGAAGACCTGGATCTCGATCTGGCCGTTGGAGCGTTCCTTCACCAGTTTGGCGAAGTAGTCGGCGCCCATGCCGTAGGGGTTTTCCGGCTCGGCGATATGGCCCAGTTTCATGGTGATGGGCGCCGCCATGCACAGGGAAGCGCCGAGCAGCAGGCAGCCGACGGCGGCAAGCAGGGTACGGAATCTCATGATGCAACTCCTTTCAGGTTACAGGCAGCAAAAAAGACCGGAAGGGGCGTCCGCCGTGAGGAGCGCCCCCTCCGGCAACGGGCTACTTCTGGTAGCTGTCGATGAACGGCAGGATGCGGTCGTGCGAGGCATTGATGCGCGCTTCCAGGGACCTGGCATAGGCCGCCATGTCCCCGATGGGACGACGGGCCACGCCGCTGTCCATGGCCGCCTGGGCCACGGCGGGGGTCACGGTGGTCAGGATGCGGGCATCCAGGGGCTTGGGGATGACGTAGTCGATGCCGTAGCTGATGGCGTCCACCTTGTAGGCCTGGAGGATCTCGGCGGGTACGGGCTCCTTGGCCAGCTCGGCCAGGGCGCGGGCGGCGGCGACCTTCATGGCGTCGTTGATCTCGGTGGCCTCCACATCCAGCGCGCCGCGGAAGATGTAGGGGAAGCCGGAGACGTTGTTGATCTGGTTGGGATAGTCGGAACGTCCGGTGCCCATGATGCAGTCGGGGCGGGCGTCCTTGGCGTCCTCATAGCTGATCTCGGGCACGGGGTTGGCCATGGCGAAGATGATGGGATGGTCGGCCATGGAACGCACCATGTCCTTGCTCACCAGATTGCCCTTGGACAGGCCCAGGAAAAGGTGCGCGCCCTTCATGCAGGCGGCCAGGTCGCCCACGTTCTCCTTCTGGGCGAAGGCGGCCTTGTATTCGTTGAGGTCGGTGCGGCCCGCGTGGATGAGCCCGCGCGAGTCGAACATGAACACGTTCTCGCGCTTCACGCCGAGGGCGCAGTAGAAATTGGCGCAGGCGATGCCCGCGGCCCCGGCGCCCACGATGACCACCTTGAGGCTCTCGGGGCTGCGCCCGCTGATCTCGCAGGCATTGAGCAGGGCCGCGCCGGAGATGACGGCCGTACCGTGCTGGTCGTCATGGAAGACGGGGATGCCCATCTCCTTCTTGAGCTTCTCCTCGATGTAGAAACATTCGGGGGCCTTGATGTCTTCCAGGTTGATGCCGCCGAAGGTGGGCTCCAGGGCCTTCACCACGTCGCAGAGCTGGTCGGGATCGGTGAGGCCGATCTCAAGGTCATAGACGTCCACGTCGGCGAAGAACTTGAACAGCACGCCCTTGCCTTCCATGACGGGCTTGCCCGCCACGGCGCCGATATTGCCCAGACCGAGCACGGCCGTGCCGTTGGAGACCACCGCCACCAGGTTGGAACGGCCCGTGTAGCGCGAGGCCAGCGCGGGATCGCGGTGGATCTCCATGCAGGCTTCGGCCACGCCGGGGGAATAGGCCATGGAAAGATCTTTCTGGGTGGCAAAGGGTTTGGTGAGGACGGTCTCGATTTTGCCCGGCCGCGGATCGCTGTGGTACGCGAGCGCTTCTTCCCTGGTGTAGAGCGAGGACATATTCCCTCCTTGAGCATGTGGTTCCCGAAATGGACAACTCTGAAAGCCATCCGATGCCCCGCCAAAACGCGCGCCGGCAGACATCGCCGGCAGCTCCGGGCGGGCCCGCACGGGGCCCCCGCTGCCGGCGGCAGGGATCCGGCCCTGTTCCCGGCCGGGCATCGTGCCGTGTATGTGGGTGCGCCCCCCTGTTCCCGGTGCGGGGGCTCGCCGTCACTGTAGACCATTGGCGCGGGCAGTACAATAACGCCGGCGCACATAATCCGCAGGCCGGCACAGGGGCCCGCGCCCCGGGCGCGCCGTCCTGCCGCGCGGGAGAAAGAGGCGGCGCGAAGGACGTGCCGCAGCTCCGCGAGACCAGCCGGGCAAGACGCTCGACGGGAGCCGCCCCAGCCGTCGTCCCCTGCGCGTGCGGCGGAGCCGACCCTGGGGCGCCACATCCGGTGGCGACACGCGGGCGGGCCACGGCCGGGAAGGAGCAAAAGGAAAAGGGCCCCTCCCGGACGGGAAGGGCCCCTGAAGTGCCGGACAGGCCTCCTAGCCCGCGCCGCCGTCGCCCACCACGAAGGCGTGGGGGTAGAGGGTGCGCAGCACGCGCATCATGTCGTCGGCCTTGCGGGAATCCTCCCACGGGCCCACCTGCACGTTCCAGAGGTTGTTGCTGCCGAGGATCATGCGGCCCTTGTGGCCGCTGCTGATGAGCTTGCCGATGAGGCCGCGGGCGTTCTCCTTCTTGGAAAAGGCACCCACCTGGACGAAGAAGGTGCCGCGCACCACATCGCCGCCGTCCTCCACCTGGGGCAGATCGCCCAGGCTCTGGATGCGCACCCGCGCCGTGCCCTTGCCGATGACGCCCAGGCGCTGGGCCGCCCCGCGCGAAAGGTCGATGACGCGGTCGTCCACGAAGGGGCCGCGGTCGTTGATGCGCAGGATGAGCGAACGGTGGTTCTCCAGATTGGTCACGCGCACTTCCGTGCCCAGGGGCAGGATCTTGTGCGCGGCGCTGATGCTGTACTGGTTGAAGCGCTCGCCGCTGGCCGTCTTCTTGCCGTGGAAACCGGGGCCGTACCAGGAGGCGATGCCCTCCTCCACGAAGCCGTGGGCCGACTTGAGCGGATAGTAGGTCTTGCCGCGCACGGTATAGGGCTTGGAGCCCGGCACGCCGCCCTTGCGCCAGGAGCTGTCCTTGCCGCCGCAACCGGCCAGCAGCACGGCCGCCAGCACGAGGCAGACCAGGTTGCCCAGCAGGCGGGCCGGGGAGAATCGCCGCGTCCTCATGCGTCGTCCCGTACCTGCTCCAGCTGGCGCAGCAGGGTCAGGCTCTCGGCGTCCAGACGGCGCTGGCGGGCGGCGCATTCCAGCATGCAGCGCGCCTGCTCGCTGCGGCCGGCTTCCAGCAGGTCCCAGGCCGCCAGCATGTACAGGCGCTGGGGCCTGTCGCCGTAGAGGGCGCTCAGCAGATCGTCATAGAGCTCGCCGAAGACCGCGCGGACGCGGACCTCCTCCATGACCAGCCAGCGGGCCAGATGGGTGTTGTCCTCCTGCCCTTCCAGATAGCGCAGCAGCAGGAACAGGCCGTGCCGCAGCACATGCAGGATGCGCTGCAGCTCGCGCGCGGAACTTTCGGCGGTCTGCTCGCCCAAGAGGCGCAGGGGATCGTACAGCTCGGCCGTGACGCCCTGATGGCGGCCCAGCTGGGCCAGACGGTTGGCATAGTGCTGGCGCTGGAAGGCGTCCTCGCGCAATTTGGCGCATTCGTGGAAGGCATAGCCCACGCACCAGTCGATGAGGGCCTCCACCGGGCGCTGGCTGACCATGCCGTCAGGGTGGCGGCTGCCGGAATACTGCCAGAGCAGGATGGCGTCCTTTTCGGGCGCGGCGGCCTGGCTGTTGCGGAACAGGTGGTGCGCCGTGTCCTTGAGGCGCCAGAACACGCCCTTGCGCATGGCCTCGCCCAGCAGATCGCGGATGGAGGAATACGAAACCGCCCCTTCATGCTCGAAGCGGCGGCGCTGCTCTTCCAGGCCCTCGTAGACGCGGCAGTAGTCGCGCACCAGATCGCGCACCAGGAAGGCCCTGCGGTCCGGCGACCAGCGTCCGCTCACAGACCGGCCTCCTCCAGCAGGGCCCGGGCCACGGCGGCGTCATAGAGCCTGAGCGGGTCGGCCTCGGCATTGCGCTCCTCGCGGTACAGGCGTGCCGCCTCCTCGATGACCTGCAGATCCAGCCACTGGTGGCGCTCCCAGACCTCGGGATGATCGGCCTGCCAGAGCCGGAACTGCACGCCGCCGTCCTCACCGCGCCGCACATACATGCGGGCCGTGCGGTCCGCGGCATTGGGGAAATAATACAAACCACGCTCGTCTTTCATGCTCGTTCCTCTGGGGGCCGCCGCAGCGGCCGTGTTGTGCTGCCCGCACCATAGCCGCTAATGCTTTTTTTGCCAAGGCGGCCCCGACGGTACGGGGCCCGCGGCGACCCTCCCCGCTCCCCCGCGGCACGGACGGCGTGCGGCACGCCGGTACGGGAGCCGCAAAACGGCCCGCTCCCGGGGCTGGGGGCGGGCCGGACAGGCATGGCGAAGACGCCCGTCCGGGAGCAGGAGGATGGTCAGCGCGGGCGCAGCAGGGTTTGCGGCCCGTGCGAGGATGCCATACGGGCGCGACGCCGCATGGCGGGGCCCGCGACGTGGCGCGTGCCGGCACAACTTCGCTATCGTGAAATCACGCGAGACGTGAGGGATATCCGCCAGGGCGCGGCCGGCACAGCCCCCCGCAACGGGCAGGGATCGTCCGCCCATCACGTCCGCTGCCTGCCGCGGGCATCGTGACCGCCCCGCAGCAGACGGAGGCAGCACCTGCGCAGGACAGCCCGGGCCGTGATGGCGCGCGACATGCAAAATGACATTTTTTTCACAGAACTGGCAAAGCGGCGCGCCTCCCGCCCCTGCGGGGGACAGGGATGACGGCGCTGTGAAAAAGCGGTCAATCACAAGAAACAGCGGTTGTCATTGCCAAAGAAATAGGCTAAAAGAAGCAGAACTGCATTGCAGCCCGCAGTGACGAGCGTCCAACAGCGTCTGTCGCTGCGCCTGCGATCCCCCGTCTGACTACGCCGGACAGGGAACAGCACCTGGGGCGGCACACCAGTATGTGTGCAGGCCGCAAGACAAGGCCGCCCCGGCGGCGTTTTGTCGTGTGCGGCTCCGGGTCCCTCCGGCCCCAAGCGTCATGACGAAGGCACATCACGCGATGTGATACAACAAACCATGTGGAGGTATGGCAATGGCGAAACATGCAACCCCCCTGTTGGACCAGCTTGAAAGCGGCCCCTGGCCGAGCTTTGTGTCCGACATCAAACAGGAAGCCGCCGCCCGCGCGGCCAATCCGAAAGGCCTCGACTACCAGATCCCGGTCGACTGCCCCGAAGATCTGCTGGGCGTTCTGGAACTTTCCTATGAAGAAAAGGAAACCCACTGGAAGCACGGCGGCATCGTGGGCGTGTTCGGTTACGGTGGCGGCGTCATCGGCCGTTACTGCGACCAGCCCGAAAAATTCCCCGGCGTGGCCCACTTCCACACCATGCGTGTGGCCCAGCCCGCTGCCAAGTACTACCACACCAAATTCCTGCGTGACCTGTGCGACATCTGGGATCTGCGCGGTTCCGGCATCACCAACATGCACGGTTCCACCGGTGACATCGTGCTGCTGGGCACCCAGACCCCGCAGCTGGAAGAGATCTTCCACGATCTGACCCACAAACTGAACGTCGACCTCGGCGGTTCCGGCTCCAACCTGCGTACCCCCGAAGCCTGCCTCGGCCAGTCCCGCTGCGAATATGCCTGCTACAACACCCAGGACATGTGCTACCAGCTGACCCAGGACTACCAGGACGAACTGCACCGTCCCGCCTTCCCCTAC
>NZ_CASDOY010000061.1 GCF_949282365.1 uncultured Desulfovibrio sp. | reverse complement strand
CTGCGGCCGCACGGGGGGCAAGGGGACGGGAAGGACGGGGCGCGGCGGCGTCGGGGCTGACGTCGCCATCGCCGGGCGCGGGACGACGCCGGGGCTTGGGGAAGAAGGACATGGTTTTCCTTTGGCGGCCTTGGGCGCGCCGTACGGACGAAGTGGGGAGCGGGGACCGGCGCGTGCGCACCGGCATGGGACGGCAGGCCGGTATGGGGCCGGTCGGGGCCGGGAAGGGGAGCGCCCCGGCAGGGACGCTCCCGCGACGGTTATTTGGAAGGCGGCGTGACCAGGGGCATGGCCTTGGGCGCGTCGCCGGCCGGGGGCATCTGGGCGTCGGGATGTCCGGCGCGGCCCATGGCGTGGCTCTTGCTGAAGCCCTGCCATTCCTCATGGCTGATGGCGCCGTCCTTGTCCTTGTCGATGGCGGTGAAGGCGCCGTCCTGCATCTGGGGGAAGAAAGCCTTGAATTCTTCCCGGCTGACGCTGCCGTCCTTGTTCTTGTCCATCATGGGGAACTTGTCCACCGGGGCCTTGCCCTCGCCCATGCCGGGCATGGCCAGGGCGGGAGCGGCGCAGAGCATGGCGGCGCAGAGCAGGCCGCCCAGGAAGCGTTTGTTCATGGTGACTCCTCGCTGAAAGCGTGGTTGGGGAGGATGGGGATGCGGGGGAAGGCGCCTTCCTGATCTTGGCAACGGGCCCCTCCCCCCTGAAAGCTCGTCCCGCTAGTCCTGCGGGCGCAGGGTGTACCGCTCGCCCTCGTCGCGCAGGCGGCGGATGAAGACCTGCAGGTCGTCGGGCTGGCCGGGTTTGTGGTCCTCGGGATAGAGCAGGGCCGACATGTAGAAGATGGAGCCGATGCGCAGGGCATTGCGCGCGCTGGCGGAAAAACGGTGCAGACGGTGCCCCACCTGATCCTGGAGCTGTTCGGGCAGGCCTTCGAGCCGGGCCTCGCCCTCTTCTTCCAGCGAGGCCAGCAGGCGGGCTTTTTCCTGCATGCGGGCGGTATAGGCGGGCGTATCGTCCATGACGGCCAGGGCGGCCTGCTCGGCCTGCATGACGCGGGCGTGCATCTCTTCCAGCCAGGTCACCAGGCGGGCCAGTTGCGGCGATATTTCCATAGGAACCTCCTTGCCGGGGACGGCCGCACGGGCGGCCGCCACGGGGCAAAAAAGGCCCGGCGCAGGGGCCGGGCCTCCATGACGGGCTTAATCCCAGTGGCGCTTGTCCTCGATGGGACGGATCTGCGGGGGCAGGCTGCCCGGGGCCAGGATCTTGAGCTCGGGGCGCAGCTTGATCTTCTCGCGGAACTGGTGCAGCAGCTCTTCCTCGCGCTTGAAGCCGCTGGTCTCGATGTAGAGTGTCATCTCGTCGATGCCGCCGGGGTTGGTGACTTCGATCTGCCAGCGCTTGACTTCCTCGAAGCGGCTCATGACCTGTTCCACCTGATGCGGGTAGACGAACATGCCCATGATGCGGGCGGTGGTGTCCACGCGGCCCACGATGTTGCCCAGGCGCGGGCTGGTGCGGCCGCAGGCGCAGGGGCTGCGGTCGATGTAGGAGAGGTCGCCCGTGGCCAGACGGATGAGCGGATAGGTCTTGTTGAAGGCCGTGACCACGATCTCGCCCACTTCGCCGTCCTTGAGCGGGATGCCGGTATCGGGGTGGCAGATCTCCACATAGCAGCGGTTGGCGATGTGCAGGCCGGTCTTGTGGAAGCATTCGTAGCCGATGCAGCCCACGTCGGCGGTACCGTAGCCCTGGCGCATGATGAGGTCGTATTTCTTTTCCATCTGGGAGCGCATCTTTTCGGACAGGCGCTCGCCGGTGACGAAGGCCACTTCGAGGAAGAGGTCCTTGCGCAGGTTCAGGCCCTTTTCCTCGGCCTTCTGGGCCAGGTGCATGAGGAAGCTGGGCGTGCCCACATAGCCGGAGACGCGCAGCTTCTGCATGATGTCCAGCTGGGTGGAGGCGTCGGAGGGACCGGCGGGGATGACCGCGCAGCCCAGGTTGCGCAGGGGTTCTTCGAACATCAGACCGGCCGGGGTCAGCTGGTAGTTGAAGGTGTTCTGCACGGCGTCGCCCGGACGGAAGCCCACGGAATAGAAGGCCTCGGTGTAGCCCCAGTAGTCCTCGCCGCGGTCTTCGGGGTCGAAGATGGGACCGGGGGAGAGGAAGATGCGCTTGAGGTCGCCGATGTCCTTGGTCAGCAGGCCGCCCAGGCGCGGGCCCATGGACTGCAGGAAGATGAGTTCCTTCTTCTTGAGGATGGGGATGTGCTTGATATCGGACAGGGTCTTGAACTTCTCCACATTGAACTGCGCGCGGTCGAAGCGTTTTTTGACGTCTTCGGAGTAGCGGTAGGCGTAGGAGAGCAGGTCCTTGAGCTGGATCAGGCAATATTGACGGCGTTCGCTTTCGTCGAGCACTTCACGGCGGCTGTAGATGCCTTCGGTACGGTCTTTACGAGTCATACGACCTCGCCTTGTAGAATTTTATTTGGGGCAGTTATTTACGCAACCTGGAGCATATTTGCAAGTATTATTTTATTTATTCAAATATAACAAGTGGTTACTTTGTATTTTCAGGCGTGGTGCGCATTGGCGCGGCAGCGGGGGAGGCGGCATCTTCCAGGCCGACGGCCGTGAGGGCGTGCAGCACCAGGGCCTTTGGGTTGCGGCGGCAGTACTGGTGCAGGGGGCTTTCGGCGCTGTCGAACAGGGCGAAGATGCGGTCCAGGCGCGCCTGGTCCTGCAGGGGGAGTTCCAGACCGGCACGGCCCAGGGCATGGCCGGCCAGCCAGAGGGAAAGGCCCAGCTGCTGCTCGTTTTCCGTCACCTGCTGCGGCGCGGGCGCGTACCACTGGGCGCAGGTCACGGCGGGCAGGAGCCTGCCCCTGTCGGGGCTGCGCCGGCGCTGGTCCAGGATCACGCCGGACAGGCCGTCCCGGGGATGGGCCGGGCACCAGGCCTCCAGCCTGTCCAGCAGGGCGGCGGTCTGTTCCTTGCCGCAGCGCACCTGCCCGGCCCGGGCGGCGGCCCAGCCGTCCAGCATCAGGACGACGCTCAGGGCGTTCTCGTTGCTGTCCAGATAGGTGGCGCAGGTCCAGGGCGCGGCCACGGGCGTGTAGCCCGCCTTGTCGGGCACGCCCTGGGGGGCGCAGGCCGCGAGGCAGCAGAGCATGAGGATGAGGCAGGACAGCAGGCGGGTCATGATCCCTCCTTGGTTGCGGTGGCGGCGGCCCGGCGTTGCCGGCGCTGTTCCAGGATGCGCCATTTGAGACTGTCGTAAACCGGCGCCGAATGCAAGGCGTTGGCCGTGAAGGCGGCCGCGAAGACCGTCAACAGGACGGCGGGCGCCAGATGGAAGGCGCCGCACATCTCCATGACCAGGGCCGCGCCGGTGAGGGGCGTGCGCACCGAGGCGGAGAACAGGCCCGCCATGCCCAGCACCAGCAGGGTGGCGGTCTGCTCCGGCAGCAGCAGGCCACTGTCGCGCAGGGGCGCGGCCAGCAGGGCCCCGGCCATGCTGCCCGCCAGCAGGATGGGCATGAGGATGCCGCCGGACACGCCCGAGGCGAAGCTCACGCAGGAAAAGGCGATCTTGCCCGCCAGCAGCAGGGCCAGGGCCGTGGCAGGCAGGCGCAGGTCTTCCAGTTGCAGGGTGGTCAGGCCCACATTGCCCAGGATCTCCGGCCAGAGGAAGAGCAGCACGGCGCAGCAGACGAAGGGGAAGGCGATGCGCACCGGACCGGGCAGCCAGCGGGCCCTGTCCTGCCAGAGCAGCAGGCGGATCATGCCGCTGTTGTAGACCGCCCCCAGCAGGCCGCAGCCCAGCCCGGCCAGCAGGGGCAGCCAGTACTGGCTCCAGTGCAGGCCCGGCAGCCGGGCAAAGGGGAAAACCAGGCCGAAGTCCAGGACCACGTCCACCATGAACCAGGCCGAGAGGGCCGAGAGGGCGGTGAAGAGCAGCATGGGCGGGGTCAGGGGCGTTTTCATCTCCTCGAAGGCGAAGAACATGCCCGCCAGCGGCGCGCCGAAAGCGGCGGTCATGCCCGCCACGCCGCCGCCCACCAGATAGCGGGGCCGGTTGGCGCGGCAGCGGTCGTGCCAGACGTAGCCCACGCCCGCGCCCACCGTGGCGCCCATCATGATGCAGGGGCCTTCGCGCCCCACCGAGAGCCCGGCGCTGAGGGCCGCCAGGGTGGCCACGAATTTGCACCAGAGCACCCGGGCCCAGCGCATGGGCGGCAGCTTGCCGGCGGCGATGAGCTCCACCTGCGGGATGCCGCTGCCGCCGATGAGGGGCTCGTAGCGCAGGAGCAGCCCGGCCGTCAGGGCCAGCAGGAGCAGGCCGGCCGCGAGCAGGGCCAGAGCGGGCGGACTGGAAGGGCCATGCCCGGCCACATGGGCGCGGATGGCCGTATTGATGAGGGTGTAGAGCCAGCGGAACAGGCCGATGACGCCGCCGGAGACCAGGCCCGTGAGCAGGGCCTGGGCCATGAGCGTCCAGGCGCCCTGGGCGCGCAGGGCGGCGGCTTCCAGCAGGAAGGGCGGCAGGGAGGGGCGGAAGGGCATACGGGTCCTGGAGCTGAAGGGAGTCGGGCAGACTTGCGGGGTCGGCTGCAAGTGCTTGGAAAATACGCAGGTTATGCTCTTTTTGCTGGGCACAGTATGGAGGCTGCGCCAAAAAAATTCAAGTTCTTGCCGAAAATCGAAAAAAAATGCTTGCCAAGCAGGGTCGAAAACTGTACAAGCATCTTCGTTGTGACGAACAACACCACCTCCCGCCGAGGTAGCTCAGTTGGTAGAGCAGGGGACTGAAAATCCCCGTGTCGGCAGTTCAATTCTGTCCCTCGGCACCAGGACGTCAAAAGGCTTGCAGCGAAAGTTGCAAGCCTTTTTCGTTATGGCGCGGGCCGCCCGCACTTGCGGCACCAGGGCTTTCCCTGCGGGCCGCTCCCGGTGCGCGGGCACCTTCCCCTTTCCCGCTCTTTCTTTCTCGTTTCCTTCGTTGGCCGCAGCCTGTGTGCATCTGCGTCACAGAGCCGACGGACGCGGCGTCCATCCGTGGGCCGGTCCCGTGACGCGGGGCTGGCTGGTATGTGTCAGGGCCGGCCGCTCCATGCCGCGAAGACGGGCTGTCGTGGTGCGCAGGGCCGGCCACCTGCGGTGTGCTTCACCGGTCTTCCCGTTCGCGAGGGGAATCGCGCTCACCATCCGTCCCGCGGATGACGTGCGCGGCTCTTCCGCTCTGCGGCGCAGGCGCGTGCTCCGCGTTCGCGTCATGGGAACAGCAGAGGCGGAAAGGACACGGGCTGTGTATCCTTTCCGCCTCTGTGAAGGGAGAGCGTCATTTGTCAGGCGTTCACGGCCTGCGGCCGCAGCCTGTCGTTAGCGGATGCCGGGGGATGGGGCTTTCCGGCCTCAGGCCCTGTCCGGGTCTTCCTGGCCGAAGACGCGCAGCGTTCCCGTTTCCCGCCACTGCTGCAGCAGGGCATGGACCGCGTCCCGGCCGTAGACCACATGCAATTCCACATCCACGCCCCGGCTGCGGGCGGCCTCCTGCAACGGAGCAAAGGCGGCGCGGGCTTCGTCGGCACTCTGCCGGCGCACATAGTCCGTAAATTCCGCCATGGCTCCGGCCGGAGCTAGTTGATCCACTTCACCGTAATGGCCCAGGTCGATGCCGGCGTCATAGACGGCATGGATGGCGCATCGGTCGTCGCAGGCTGCCGTCAGCAGGGCATCCGTATCCTGCGGGGGATGGGCGGCGGAGGCCAGGCAGCAGATCATGCGAGCGCCTTGGCCAGCAGGACCAGCAGGATGCCGCAGGTGATGACGATGATGTCCTGGCGTCTGCTCTTGGAGATCTTGTTCCACATATGCCTTTCTCCTTGTTCGTTACTTCAGGAAGCAGAGGACCACGATGAGGGCCAGGGCGGCCTTGGTGGAGGCCACGACGAAGCCGATGAGCGCCCCGGAGAAGCCGGCGGCCTTGATGTCGCGCAGGTGGGTGGTGAGGCCGATGCTGGAGAAGCCCAGCAGGAAGCACCAGTTCATGAAGGTGCTGGCCATCTTGGCTTCGGGCTTGCTCAGGAAGCCGAAGGTGTTGAACAGCACCACCGCCAGGAAGCCCAGCACGAACACGGGGAACTTGTCAAGGATGATGCGCATCTTGCTGGTATTGGCCAGCTGGGACTGCACCTTGGCGTCTTCGGCGGCCACCATGATGGCCAGCATCAGCACCACCAGGGGCAGGCAGATCACGCGGCCGATGTTGTACACGCCGGCCACGACGCCCGCATCATTGCTGAAGGAGAAGCCCGCTGCCAGCACCTGCGCCGAGTTGACGATGCCCACCCCGGCGAAGGCCCCGAACTGGTTGGCGCTGAGGTTGAACCAGTGACCGATGAAGGGGAAGACGAAGAGCGCCAGCAGGCCGAACATCAGGACCACGGCGATGGTGTAGGCGATGTCTTCATTCTTGGCCCGCACGGCGGGGGCGATGGCCACACAGGCCGAGACGCCGCAGATGGACAGGCCGGCGGCCAGACAGGCCCCCAGGGAAGGCGACATGCTGAGGCGGCGCGAGAGCCACATCAGGATGATGGCCGTGGTGAAGAGGAAGACGGAGATGATGATGATGGCTTCCGAACCGGTCTTGACCAGACCGGCGAAGGAGTATTTGCAGCCCATGACCACGATGCCGGTCTTGGTCAGGGTGGTGGAGAAGCGCAGGCCGTCCTTGAAGATGGAGTGGACGCCCACGGTGTTGCAGATGAGCATGCCGAGGATGATGGCCACGATGAAGTCGCTCAGGTTGAGGGCCTTCACAAAGGGGTGCAGCGCGATGAGACGCGGCGTTATGTACCACGAGAAGACGGCGACGCCCGCCAGCAGCAGGAGACCGGGCAGGGACGAGAAACACTTCTGGACAAACGACGGTTCTGGGCGTTCACAGCTGACCATTGTGGCACCTCGTGCGGTTTGTAACGTTATTTTACAAATTGTAATATTACCCTTGTTCAAAGAAAGGTAGCATATATTTCCGGTTTTGTATCAGCCTGGAACAAAAAATATTATTCACAACTCGACAGCGGATGGAGACAGGATTTCTTCAACGGACATGATATACAGAAAACAGGATTTTATTTTGTATATATCCATATTGTTCTGAATGGGATACAATGATGTTTACAGTGCTGTCTTATGCATGTCATGCGCAAACAAGAATACTGTTCAAAAAGCGCATCGGACCACGGACCGCAAAGAACAGGAGCGCGCAGCGCCGGGGCAGGCGCATGGCAGGGGATGGGGCGGAAAGGAAAAAAGCGCCGGGAGCGCAAGTATCATGGAATATTTTATGAAATTTTTTTTATCCTGCAAAAAAATGCCCCTGTCCGGCCCCTGGGGGCCCGCAGCGGGCATTTTTGAAAAATATCCTTAGATCCCGGTCTGTTTTGCCATAATGACACCCGGCGGCCCGTCCGCCGTACGGCCCGTCGGTCCGCAGGCTGTCCAGACGGGCACAAGGCCCGGACAGGGGGGCAGGCAGGGATGTACGCCCCTGTGTGCGGACAGCTCCGGCGGACTGCCGTCCCGTCGTGCCCTGCCCGGACGACTGCGCGTGTGTCTGCCGGCCGGGCCCTGTTCAGCATACCGGCCGGCCATACCCCCCGTGCCGCCCTGCCGCACCGTGTCAGGCCGCGCATGCGTCCGGCCCGCGGCCCCTGCCGCCGCAGACCGTCTGCCGGGGGCAGGGGCGTGCGGCATCAGCGCGGCATGGCCGCGCGCGGGGCCTCCCCCTCCGTCCGTCCTGCCGGATAGGGGCCGCGACCTTCTTCTTCGGCCAGCTGCTGGCAGTCGTGGCAGCGGCTGGCGCCGGGCACGGCCAGCAGGCGGGCAAGCGGGATCTCCTCGCCGCAGTCGGCGCACAGGCGGCGGCCGCCGCAGCCCAGGTCGGCCAGCAGGCCTTCCAGGGCGCGGATGCGCTCCACGCACAGACCGGCATGGCAGCGGGCCAGCTGTTCCGCCATCTCGTCGCGGGCGTTGTCCGCCTCGTCGCCGTGGTCGTGGGGCAGGGCCAGGGCGGCGCGCAGGCCGGCCAGCTGCTGCCGTTCCTGTTCTAGTTTGTCTTGCAGGGCATGTCGGGCATCGTACATGGGGCTTACCTCCGGGTCATGGCTTCCCGGCAGGATAGCCCGCGCCGCGCCCGCGCGCGTGACGCCCCGGTGACGTTTTCCCGGCGTCCGGGTGAAAAAAAGCCCCGGCTGGCGGGGCTGTGTGGCTTCAGGCCGTTTCCGGCCGCCGTCTGCGGCAGGCCGGGCGCGTCAGCGGCGGAAGCTGCTGACCAGTTCCACGGGGATCTCCTGCCGGAAGACCTTGCGGACCAGCTTGGCGCTGGCGCGCACCAGATCCAGTTCGATGGGGCACTCGTCCGGGGCGCGCAGCGAGAGCTGCAGGCCGCCGTCCTTGCGCGCTTCGAAGCGGACCGTGCGCACGATCTGGCGGTGGCTCTTGTCCATGCGCTCGGCCAGCAGCAGGAAGAGGGAGAGCAGGCGGATGCGTTCGCGGGTCTCCTCGTCGAATTCCATGAACAGGGGCACTTTCTTGGAGGGCCGCTTGCGGTGGAAGTAGGTCAGGGCGGCCATGATGTCCACTTCCTCGCGGGTGAAGCCCAGCAGCTCGGTATTGCGGATCAGGTAGTGGCTGTGGGCATTGTGGCGCGAGAAGGAGATGAAGATGCCGATGTCGTGCAGCAGGGCGGCGTAGTGCAGCAGCTCGCGTTCCTGATCGCCGGAAGCGTGCAGGCCCACGGCCCGGGCGCTGTCGAACAGGTCCAGGGCCAGGCGCGACACATGGCGGGAGTGGCGTTCCTCGAAGCGGCAGCGCCGGGCCAGGTGCAGCACGCTCTCCTTGCGCACGGGGTGGAAGCCGCCGTCGGCATGGGGCATGCGCGTGGCCAGATAGTCCACCAGGATGCCGTTCTGCAGGTTGCGGCTGCTGATGCGCACCGTGTCCAGGCCCTGGTCCTCCATGATGGTCTGGAGGATGGCCGCCCCGGCCACGATGACGTCGGCCCGGTTGGGATTGATGCCGGGCACGTTGCGCCGCTCCTTGAGGTTGCGGCCGCAAAGCTCCTTCACGGCGCGGCGCAGGCCCCGGTAGCTGAGCAGCTCGCGGGACTCCTGCGGAGCGCGGCCCGTGCGCGCGGCCTCCGCGGCGTCCAGGGCGGCGGCGATCTCGGCCAGGTTCTGGGCCGTGCCGGAGCTGGCCACGGCTTCCTCGATGACGAAGTCCGCGATGCGCTGGAAGGAGCGCAGGGCGTTGTTGCGGATGTAGGTCTGCAGGGCGCCGTAGCGCTTGGCGGAGATGGAACCGGCGTCCTTGTCGAAAAAGAGGTTGGACAGGCGCACGCAGCCCATCTTGAGGGAATCCAGGTTGCGGTAGCCCTCCGAATCGCCCACCACCAGTTCGGTGCTGCCGCCGCCGATATCGATGAACAGGCGCAGGCTGGTGGTATGGGCCAGCCCGCTGGAAACGCCCAGATAGATGAGGCGGGCCTCCTCGCGGCCGGAGACCACGCGGAAGTCGATGCCGGTCTTTTCCCGCACGCGGCGCATGAAGTCCGGGCCGTTGGCCGCGTCGCGCACGGCGGCCGTGGCGATGGCGATGACCTCCGAGGCCTCGTAGACGGCGCACATCTCGGCCATGCCGCGCAGGACGTCGATGGTGCGCGCCATGCTCTCCTCGCGCAGGTGTCCGGTCTCGAAGGCGCCCTCGCCCAGACGCACCATGTTCTTGACCTGGTTGAGCACCGTATGCGAGCCGTCCGGCAGGAGGCGCACCAGCATCAGGCGCAGCGAGTTGCTGCCCAGGTCGATGATGCCGACCACGCGTTCCCTGTCCGGGCCCGCCTGATCCGGGACTAGAGCATGGGACATACGCACTCCAGCTCCACGCCGAAGATGTGCATGAAAAGGTCGCCCTTGACCAGCAGGCGGTCCTGCTCGGGCGTGCAGTCGCCCGCGCCGCTCAGGGTCAGCACCACCTTGCCGGGGCGCAGCTCGACGCTCACGTCCTGCACGGCTTCCATATGGCGGTAGTCCAGGGCGTCGGCCATGCGGATGAGGGCCGCGGCCCGGCACAGGGCCTCGCGGTCCTTCTTGCCCAGGGCGCTGAAGCGGCGGTGCCGCGCGGCGGGCCAGGCCTTGCGGTGATAGCGCACCAGCTGGGCCACCAGATCGCGGTCCTCGGGCAGCAGGGGCAGGCTGGTGTCCTGTTCCACCATGCGCATGCCCTTCTTGTGATGCTCCTTGCGGCCCGAGACGAAGCCGATGTCATGCAGGCAGCAGGCCAGACGCAGGCGGTAGCCCCAGCGGCCCTCCAGGCCGTGCAGGGGGGCGAGCTGCTCGAAGAGCTGCTCCGCCAGATGGGCCACATGCTGGCCGTGCCTGCAGGTGGCTTCCAGTTCGGGGCTGCCCGGCAGCAGATGCTCCAGCAGGGCGGCGCAGGGCAGGTCCTCCGGTTCGGGAGCGGCGCTCCCGGGCGCGGCCAGTTTGGCCCGCTTTTTGGCTGTCTTGGCCTTGGCGGCGTCCTTGCCGGAGCCCTTCTTCCCGTCCGTGGCCTTCTTCCCGCCGTCCGCCTTGGCGGCCTTGGCGGCATCTTTCTTCTTGTCCGCGGCCGTCTTTTTGCCGGCGGGGGCCTTGTCGTCCGCAGGGGCCTTCCCGGCCGTCACGGCCTGCTTGCCGGCGGCGGTCTTTTTGTCCGCCTGCCTGTCCATCTTCCTGGCCGCGTCCTTCCGGGCCTCGGCGGCCTTGCGGGCGGGCGTGTCCGTTTCGAGATCATCGTCGTCGTCCGCGCTCCTGGCCGCGGCGGCTTCGACCGGCGCCTCACCGCCTGCGAGCGCCCGGGCGCCGGGGGCGTCCCCCGCCGGGGCGGTGGCCTCCTGCACGGTTTTGGCGGTTGTGGCCTGCTGTGCCGTGCCGCTCTTGGCGGCGGCGTGCTTTTTCTCCGGCGCGGTCTTGGCCGCCGTGCCCTGCACGCTCCCGGGGGCGTCG
>NZ_CASDOY010000060.1 GCF_949282365.1 uncultured Desulfovibrio sp. | reverse complement strand
CCCCCTCGCGCTCCCCCACCACCCCCGAAAACGTTTATTCAGGTCGGTATGGCACGTCCCCGTCTGCGCATGCAAGCCCCGACATCTCCCCTGACCGGGAAAGACGCAGGATATGCGTGTGCTGCAGGAGCCGCAGCCGGCGGGCAGATGGTGCGCCAGGACGGCGTACCGGCGGCAGCGCAGGGGGCCGGCGTGTAGCCTGCGTTCCCGGCACGAGGGGCGGTTCTGCCGGGGGACTGGCGGCGGAGGGAGGGCCTGTGCGGCGGCAGGATCGTCAGGGACCTGAAGAAAAGGTTTTGGAAAGGAGAGGGGGAGCGCGAGGGGGAGAGGGAGAACCTTTTCCCCGAAAAAGTTTCCCTCTCCCCCTCGCTTGTCTCCCGTTCTTCGACAGCCTAGAAGCTGACCTTACGGGCGGCGTCCAGGGTCTTGCTGAAGTCGTCGTCGCTGTGGGCGAAGGAGACCATGCCGGTCTCGAAGCCCGAGGGCGCCAGGAAGATGCCCTGCTGGCGCATCTGCTTGTAGAAGGTGGTGAACAGCTGCTGGTCGCACTGTTTGGCGCTGGCGAAGTCCGTCACTTCCTGTTCGCTGAAATAGGGGCAGAACATGGAGGCGATGGTGGGCATCTGGATGGGTACGCCCTTGGCGCTGAGGATGGCGCGCAGCTCGCCGGCGAAGGCGGCCACGCGGGCTTCCAGGGCGTCGTAGTCCATCTGGCGCAGCTGGCGCAGGGTGGCCAGACCGGCGGCCATGGCCAGCGGGTTGCCGGACAGGGTCCCGGCCTGGTAGACGGCGCCGCGGGGGGCCACGTTTTCCATATACTGGCGCTTGCCGCCGAAGGCGCCCACGGGCAGGCCGCCACCGATGATCTTGCCGAAGGTGGTCAGGTCGGGGTCGATGCCGAAGCGGGCCTGCGCGCCGCCGAAGGCCGCGCGGAAGCCGGTGATGACTTCGTCGAAGATGAGCAGGGCGCCGTACTGGCGGGTGAGTTCGCGCAGGCCTTCGAGGAAGCCGGGTTTGGGCGGCACCAGGCCCATGTTGGCGGCCACGGGTTCCACGATGACGGCGGCGATCTGTTCGCCCTGGCGGCTGAAGATCTCGCGCACGGCGTCGAGGTCGTTGTAGGGGGCCAGCAGGGTGTCGGCCACCACGGCGGCGGGCACGCCGGGCGTGCCGGGGATGGAGAAGGTGGCCACGCCGGAGCCGGCGGCGGCCAGGAAGGGATCGGCATGGCCGTGGTAGCAGCCCACGAACTTGAGCATCTTGTCGCGGCCGGTGACGCCGCGGGCCAGGCGCAGGGCGCTCATGGTGGCTTCGGTGCCGGAGTTGACCATGCGCACCATTTCCAGACCGGGCATGGCGTCCACCACTTCCTCGGCCAGGGCCACTTCGTCGGGGCAGGGCGCGCCGTAGCTGGTGCCGCGACCGGCGGCCTCGCGTACGGCGGCGGTGACGGCCGGGTGGTCGTGGCCCAGGATCATGGGCCCCCAGGAGAGGATGAAGTCGATGTATTCGCGGCCGTCCACGTCGGTGATGCGGCTGCCGTGGGCTTGGGCGATGAAGAGGGGCAGGCTGTCCACATTGTGGCAGGCGCGCACGGGGCTGTTGACCCCGCCGGGGATGAGCCGGCAGGCTTTTTCAAAAAGCGCGCGGGAGGTGTCGTCCATTGGCGTCAGGCTCCTAAAAATAGGTCATGGAGATTTTTTTGAGTTCTTTCAGGCTCTTGAGGATGGCATATTCACGCAGGGGGGTGGTGTCCATCAGTTCCTGCACCACGTCCCGGCATTCCTGCTCGCTGCGGCCGTGCACCATGGTATAGAGCTCGTAAGGCCAGTCCGGGGCGGCGCTGGGGCGGTAGTAGACATGGGAGATGTGGCTGTGGCGCGCGGCCAGGGTGCCGCATTCTTCCACCTGCCCGGGGGCCACGATCCAGCCCACCATGGCATTGTGGTTCCAGCCGGTCTTCTGGTGTTTGATGCTGGCCCCGAAGCGGCGGATGGCGCCGCTTTGCTTGAGGCGGGCAAGCAGGGCGATGACCTCGTCCTCCGTGCAGCCCACGCTGCGGGCGATATCGGCGTACGGGGTCAGGGAGTCGGGCAGATCGGCCTGCACGATACGCAGGACGGCACGTTCGGTCTCAGTGAATTGCTGGGCCATGTGATCCTCGCAGGACGCAAAACGCCGCGCCTGTGAAAGCGCGGCGGATGCGCCCGAAAAAGGCCCGGCAGCCGGGGCTGCTCGCGGCTTAGCGGTTGAAGGAGCGGGCGAAGAGGTCCTGGATGGCGTCGCGGCCGTTGTCTTCCAGGAAGCGGGTGCCCGTGGCGGCGAAGTGGGCGTATTCGATGACGGGCTTGTCCACCGGGGCCCAGACTTCCTTGTTCCAGGTGAACCAGCCGTTCTTGGGCTGGTCGAAGACCAGCAGGGGCTTGTTGCAGATCTTGGCGAATTCGGCGCCCCAGCCGGTGCCGCCCTTGACGGTGTTGTCGGGCTGGATGGCACCGATGACGATGACCTGGTTGCCGCTGCTGACCTGCCAGCAGATGGACTGCAGCACTTTGCGGAAGATGGGGGCGCGGGTATATTCGCGGCTCATGAGCTTGGAAACGTAGGTCAGGCTCACGTCCTTGAGCGCCAGCTCTTCGGAGGTAAGTACCCGTACACCGCGCTTGCGCTCGATCTGATGTCCTTCAAAGCTGTAGTTGACTTCTTCGATGCCCCAGCCTTCGGCCAGAGCGCCGAAAAACTGTTCCGTCCCGGCAGCGCCGCCGCTGTAGAGAACACACTGTTTGGGATTGAGCATGCAAGCCTCCTCATTAAGATTGCTTCGTGCGGTACTTCCGGCACGTCCGTCACATCATGGCAGAATTTGTCGCGCTCGGCAAGGCGGCGCTCTGCGGCCCTGCCCGGGGCCCAGCGTCGGCAGGCCGCTGCGCGCGGGCTGCCCTGGGTCCTGAAACGACAAAAAAAGCCCCGGAAGCGATGCACCCGGGGCGTTTCTTATGTCCGCGGGAATCCCCTAGTAACGGGGGGGACGCGGGGCGCGGGGTTTGGCTTCGTTGACGCGAAGGGTGCGACCACCAAAGCTGTAGTTATCCAGAGCTTCGATGGCAGCCTGAGCTTCACCGTCTTCCATTTCCACGAAGCCGAAGCCACGGGCGCGGCCGGTTTCCCTGTCGCTGACCAGTTTCACCGACAGAACTTTGCCGTATTCGGCAAAAAGATCCTGCACCTGTTCTTCCGTAGCGGCCCAGGGAAGGTTCCCAACATAGATGGACTTGGACATGAAAAAACACCCTCTCGAAAGTGACAGACACACCGCGTGCGGACCCCAAAACAGCTTGAAGACCTGCGGCACTTGAGAAAACTCAAACATGCTTTGCGGGTCTTGTCAACGTGGATTGTCGGAAAAAGGCCGTTATCCCTTGATATTTTCGGGTTTTCGCGTCTGTCCGGCACAGGCGAAGAGGCTGATTTTGCAGACAAAGAAGTGCGCCCTGCGCTGCGGTTAGCGTTTTTTTTCACAATATGTTTTTCCGGCCGCGAACCTGCCGGGATGGCTGGAAAATCCTGATTGAGCGCACAATCTTTGCCCGCGCGGGATGCCGCCCACGCACAGGCAGGGAAGGGCACCTTCATCGCGGCCGATGACTGAAAACGGGATGCCGCCCGCACACAGGGCGGGGAGAGCGTCAGGCGGCTGCCATGACGTGGGGCAGAACACCACGACGCGGCCGGGCAGCGGACGGGGGACAGCCTCCCGCATCCGCCTGGCGGCCGGTCACGCTTGGCAGACGGGGAGAAGGCCCGGGCCTGCCGTGGCGCGTACGGCCCCGCCGTGCTGTCCGTCCGCGTTACTGGGCGTTCTCCGAGGGGGCCCAGTCCGGGGCCAGGTCCTCGAAGGCCGTATAGGGCGAGATGTAGAGCAGCTCGGCCACGCCCACGGGGCCGTTGCGCTGCTTGCCGATGATGATCTCGGCGATGCCCTGGGCCGGGCGTTCGGCGGGTTTGCTGAACTTGTACACGTCGTCGCGGTAGACGAACATGATGACGTCGGCGTCCTGTTCGATGGCGCCCGATTCGCGCAGGTCCGAGAGCATGGGCCGCTTGTCGCCGCGTTCCTCCACCTTGCGGTTGAGCTGCGAAAGGGCCACCACGGGCACATCCATTTCCTTGGCCAGTCCCTTGAGGGAGCGGGAGATATCGGAGATCTCCAGCTCGCGCGAGTCCGTGCGGCGGCTGGTGCGCATGAGCTGCAGGTAGTCCACGATGACCAGGCCCAGGCCCTTCTCGGCCTTGAGGCGGCGGGCGCGGGCGCGTAGTTCCAGGGTGGTCAGGGCCGGGGTGTCGTCGATGTAGATGGGCGCGCGCGAGATGACGTCGGCCGCGGCGTAGAGGTTGCTCCAGTCCGCGTCGTTGAGCAGGGCCGGGCGGCGCAGTTTGGACATGTCCACCTTGCCCCACACGGCCAGCATGCGCTGCATGAGCTGTTCCTTGCTCATTTCCAGCGAGAAGACGGCCACGGGCACGCCCTGGCGGATGGCGGCATTGAGGCCCATGCAGAGCGAGAAGGCCGTCTTGCCCATGCTGGGCCGGGCCGCCACGATGATCAGGTCCGAGGCCTGGAGCCCGGCGGTGAGCTTGTCCAGGCGGGTGTAGCCCGTGGTGACGCCGGTGATGACGTCGCGGGAGTCGGCCAGCTTGGACAGCTTTTCGAACACGTTGTCCACCAGCTCGCGCGCGCCGGTGAAGTCGCGCCCCGTGGTGCGCTGCGAGATGGCGAACACGGCCTGTTCGGATTCGTCCAGCAGGCTGCCCACCTCGCGCGAGGCGTCGTAACAGTTGCTGATGATGCCGGAGCAGGCGTCGATGAGGCCGCGCTGCAGGGCCTTGTCGCGCACGATGGTGGCGTAATATTCGGCATTGGCACCGGAGACCACGGCCTGGGCCAGGTCCGCCAGATAGACGGCCCCGCCGGCGTCCTCCAGGGCATTGCTGCTCTTGAGCTGCTCGGCGGTGGAGATGAGGTCGATGGGCGCGCTCTTGCGGTAGAGGTCCAGGAAGGCCCGGAAGATGGTGGCATGGGCGGGCAGGTAGAAATCCGTGTCCGTGATCAGGTCCACGATGACGTGCATCAGCTGGGGCCGCATGAGGATGCCGCCCAGCACGGCCTGTTCGGCCTCGGGGCTGTGGGGCGGCACGCGCCGCAGCAGGTCGTTTTCCGCGGTGCGGGCGCGGTCGTTGCCGTCATTGCGGCGGGCGGCGGGCTGGCGGGAGGACGGAGCGGGGCCGGAGCCCAGGGGTTCGGTGCTGGCCATGGCGATCTCGCGGGTTCGGGATGTGAGGGATGTGCCAGAAAGGGCATAAAGCCTGCACCGGGGCCTGTCAATGTCGGGGAGGGAGGGCGGCCGCGCGCATCAGGACTGTTCGTGCCCGCTGCGGGCGAACGGCGCTCCTGCGGAGGCGGATGCATGCACGGGGAAGGTGCGGGCCGCGTGCGAGGGAAAAGAGCGCTGTTATGCCGGGCAATGCTATGCCGGGAAAGGGGCGGCAGCGTGCGAGGGGAAAAGACGGGATTTTGCCTGCCGTGCCGGCGCGAGGCAGGAGGCCGGCGGTGGGCGGCAGCGCGCCGGCCGGGAAGACGGCTGCGGCCAGGGCCCATGCCGTCAGGCTCCATGCGACGGCCCGGAAGTCCGGGGAGGGGCTGTCCCGGGAGGTGCCGCAGGAGAAGGAAAGCCCGGCGCGGCGGAAGGGGAGGAACCGCACGGGACAGGGCATGCACGGCCGCCGCTCCCCGGCGCGAGGCGGCCCGTCGCGGAGCGGGACGAAAAAAGCCCCGCTCACAGAGCGGGGCTTCGGTCAGCATTGGGCCGGAAGTCCGGCGGCCGGGCCTTATTCGGCTTCGGCGGCGGGGGCTTCAGCTTCGGCTTCGGGCTGGGCTTCTTCTTCCACCACGGGATGGTCGGAAACGACCTTCACCGGCACGGTGGCCACGATGCTGGCGTGCAGGCGCACGCGCACGGGATGTTCGCCCAGGGTACGGATGGGGGCGTCCATGAGGATGCGGCGGCGGTCCACTTCCACACCCAGGGCGGCCAGGGCGTCACCGATGATGCTGCTGGTCACGGAGCCGTAGAGCTTGTCGTTGTCGCCCACATGCATGGGGATGACCACTTCCAGGGCTTCCAGCTTGGCGCACAGGCTCTGGGCGTCGGCGCGCAGGGCGTCCATGCGTTCCTGCAGCTTCTTGCGTTCCAGTTCAAAGGCCTTCATGTTGGCTTCGGAAGCCACCATGGCCAGGCCCTGGGGCAGCAGGAAGTTGCGGCCGTAGCCGGGCTTCACGGTAACGACATCGCCAAGATTGCCGAGATTTTCCACGTCGGCGCGAAGTATCAGTTTCATGTGCGCCTCCTTAGATCATGCTCTTTTTCTTGACGGTGGAATCATGCGTGGCGGTGTAGATGAGCAGGGCCATCTGGCGGGCACGCTTGATCTCGCGGGTCAGCAGGCGCTGATGGTGCGCGCAGGTACCGGTGATGCGGCGGGCGATGATCTTGCCGCGTTCGGTGATGAAGTCGCGCAGGATGTCGGGGCGCTTGTAGTTCAGGGGCAGATCCTTGTCCGCGCAGAAGCGGCAGAACTTGCGACGGGGGGCAAACTTCTTCTTGAAAGCCATTACGCGACCTCCACTTCTTCAGCCAGTTTGACGGTCACGAACTTGAAGATGCCGTCCGTGATGCGCACGTTGCGTTCCAGTTCGGCCACCAGTTCGGCGGGGCCCTGGTACACCAGGCGCACATAGTAACCGCGCATCTGTTTGCGCACGGGGTAGGCCAGATCGCGCATGCCCCAGTGATCCACTTCTTCCATGACGCCGTTTTCGCGTTCCACCACGCCGGTCAGGGCGGTCAGGATGCCCTCACGGGTTTCGGCGGAAAGCTCCGGCGAAAGGAGGAGCAGGGTTTCAAATTTCCGCATGGGTATCTCCTTTTGGACTGACAGCCCGTACCCCTCTGGTACGAGCAAGGGAAGACGCTCTATAGCCGCAAGCGGCGCGTCTGTCAAGTTTTGCGCTGCGAAAAGCGCAAAAAGTTTTCGGGCGGGCGGCGCGCGTCGCGCCTGCGGCGGACAGGAGGCGGGCGCCGCTGCCGTGCTCCGGGCCGTGTATGTCCATGGTTGCCGGACCGGGGCCGGAGAGCGCGGCGCGGCAAAAAACGGGCTCCGGCGCGGTACCGGAGAGGGCCTGGACGCGCAGGGGCCGGATGTGCGGCGCAGGCACGCAAGGGCCGTACATCAAGGAAGGCGCGCCGCGGGCGCAGGCTGCGCCTCCGCTCGCGGAGGGCGGGGAAGGGCAGGACCGCCCGGAGCGCCCTGCATCGCAGGTCCTCGCGGCGGCATGGACAGGACGACCGCACGCCGCCTCGTGCCGCAGTTCGTGCGGGCCTATTTGTGATAGACGCGCGGGCTGCCCTGGCCCAGCAGGCAGAGCAGCTCGTAGGCGAAGCCGCCGCAGGCCACGGCCAGTTCGTCGATGCCGACGGGGCGTTCGCCCGCGGCCGCGGGACCGCCCAGCAGCCAGGCCGTATCGCCGGGCCGTACCGGGGGCAGGTGGCTGACGTCGATCATGCACATGCCCATGCAGATGCGGCCCAGCTGGGGTGCACGGCGGCCGTTGACCAGCACCGGGATGCGGCCGGAAGCGCCGCGCGGATAGCCCGTGGCGTAGCCAGCGCCCACCACGGCCACGGTCATGTCGTGCGGGGCCACGAAGAGCTGGCCGTAGGAGATGCCGTCTCCGGCGTGCAGGCGGCGCACCTGCAGCAGGGGGGCGCTCACGGCCATGACGGGTTCCAGGCCCGCGCCGCGCGCTTCCCAGGCCGTGCCCAGGAAGGGGTTGCCGCCGTAGAGGGAAAAGCCGGGGCGGCAGAGTTCGAAGCGGCTTTCGGGCCAGCCCATGGTCCCGGCCGAATTGGCCAGGGAACGCTTGAGTTCCGGGAAGGCCGCCCGCAGGCTGTCGGTCATGGCCGTGAATTTTTCCAGCTGGCGGCGGGTGAAGCCTTCCTTTTCCGGCATGTCGGCGCAGGGGAAATGCGAGACCGCCAGGGAGGGCTTGAGGCCGGGGCAGGCCCGCAGGCGCTCCAGCAGGGCCGGGATGTCTTGCGCCCCGAAGCCCAGACGGCTCATGCCGGTATCCAGCTTGAGGGCCACATGCCAGGGGTCCGCGGCCGTGCTCAGGGCGGCGGCCTTTTCCAGGGCGTCGAAGCCGGTGATGAGGGGCGTCAGGCCGCAGGCGCCGGCCTGCTGCCAGTCGTCGTCGCTCTGGCAGCCCAGCAGGGGCAGGATGGTCTGGGCCAGACCGTCCTGGCGCAGGCAGACGCCCTCCGCCACGGTGCCCACGGCGAAATGGCGCGCGCCTGCGGCGTCCAGGGCGTGGGCCACTTCGGTCATGCCGTGGCCGTAGGCATCGGACTTGATGACGGGCATGAGTCTGTCGGGGCGGCCCATGCGGCTGAAGTTGCGCACGAGGGCGCCCAGATGGATATGACAGCGGGAAGGGGTGAAGGTACAGCTCATGACGGCTCCTCGGATGGAAAACAGGCAGGCACGATAGCAATATTGTCCGGCAGGCACAAGCCGGGGCGCGCAGGGTGCCGGCCATCCTCATGGAAGGGGACGGACGGCGCGCTGCGCGGGGATGCGCGGCAGCGGACAGGGCAGGGGAGCTCCCGCGTCCTGCCGGTCCTGCGGCCCCTGCCGGGAGACGGGCCGCGTCTGGCCGCCGGTCCGGGCGTGCCCGCGGCGGGACGGCTTGTCTTTCCGGCCCCATCCGGCTAGTCTGCCGCCATGACACAATCCGTCTATACCCTCGAACACAGCGACAAGGCGGCCCGCGCCGGGCAGGTGCGCACGGCCCACGGCGTCATCCCCACCCCCATCTTCATGCCCGTGGGCACCGTGGGTTCGGTCAAGGCCGTGGCGCCCGACGATCTGGCCGCCATCGGCGCTCCCATCATCCTGGGCAATACCTATCACCTCTATCTGCGTCCCGGGGACGGGCTGGTGGCCCGGCACGGCGGCCTGCACGGCTTCGCCTCTTGGCCAGGGGCCATCCTCACCGACAGCGGCGGTTTCCAGGTCTTCAGCCTCAGTTCCCTGCGCAAGATCCGTGAGGAGGGCGTGGAGTTCCGTTCCCATCTGGACGGCTCCAAACATCTGTTCACGCCCGAGAACGTGGTGGGCATCCAGCGCAACCTCAATTCCGACATCATGATGGTGCTGGACGAGTGCGTGCCCTACGGCGCGGACTATGCCTACACGGAAAAGTCCCTGGCCCTGACCACGCGCTGGGCCCTGCGCGCCCGGGCGGCCTATCCGCAGGGCAGCGGGCAGAACCTGCTCTTTGCCATCACCCAGGGCGGCTTTTTCAAGGACCTGCGCAAGCGCTCCATCGAGGAGCTCTGCTGTCATGACTTCGACGGCTTCGCCATCGGCGGCCTTTCCGTGGGCGAGAGCAAGCACATGCTCTACGACTTCATGTACGAAGTGGCCCCCCAGCTGCCCAGGGACAAGCCCCGCTACCTCATGGGCGTGGGCACGCCCCTGGACATCGCCCACGGCATCCATGCGGGCATCGACATGTTCGACTGCGTGCTGCCCACCCGCAATGCGCGCAACGGCACGCTCTACACCTCGCTGGGCAAGGTCAACATCAAGCGCAGGGAATACGCCGAGGACGACAGCCCCCTGGACCCGGCCTGCAGCTGCTACACCTGCCGGACCTTCTCCCGCGCCTATCTGCGCCACCTCTACGTCAGCAAGGAGCTGCTGGCCTTCCGGCTCAACTCCTTGCACAACCTGACCTATTTCCTCGATTTGGTCAGACGGGCGCGTCAGGCCATCCTGGAAGACCGTTACGACGCCTTCCTGGCCCATATGGAGAGCCTCTACCCCGACGAGGCCGCCCAGGGCCGGGGCCTGTAGGCTGACGGCGGCAGGTCCGCCGCGGCTCCTGATGACGTCCGGCGGCACGGTGGCCGCCAGTGCCCCGTCGCAGGCCCGTGTCCGTCTGCCCCGGACCATCGCGGGCGGCGGCCGCCCGCGCGCCGGTGGGCGGCGGTCTTATGGCCGCGCATTCCGGCAGGGACCGCACGCTGGCAGCTGCGTGCGGCGGGAACGTCAGGGACTGGCCGTCAGAGGCCTGTCCCCTGTCCGCTGGCGTAGGGGACGCGGAGGCCTTCCCGTCTTCTTTCCGGCCGCAGGCCGACTAACACTTATCAGGCCTTTGTCGGGACAGTTGGCGATAAGGCGGGGGCCGGATGATTGCGGAGGTTAAGCGTCAGCCTCGGAGCAATCGCCGGACCCCGCCTCTCGACAAACCGCGCGATAAACCTGAATTTTTCTATTCCTGTGTGGATTCTGGATAAAAAATAGAGTATAGTGAGTATATTGAAATGACGAGGATGAAATCTGGCGGGAGGTGTGAAACTATGAATCAGGAGCAAATGATCATCCGCAGGATCAGACCCTCTGACGATCCATTTATAGCGGCGATCGTTCGGGCCAATCTTGAGCGGTTTCATCTGGATATCCCGGGGACGGCATATTTTGATCCGGAGCTGGATCACCTGAGCCAGTACTATCAGCTCTCTCCGGGGCAGAGAGCCTACTTTATCCTGGAGGACGATAAGGGGCAGGTCGCCGGGGGCGTCGGTATCGCGGAATTTGACGGTTTTGAGAAATGCGCGGAACTGCAGAAGCTGTATCTGACGGACGCCTGGAAAGGCAAAGGATACGGGAGTAAGCTGATGGAGACGGCGCTGGAATATGCCCGGAGTGCAGGATATGAGCGGGTATATCTGGAAACCCATATCAACCTTCAGACGGCTCTTTGTCTGTATGAGAAGTTTGGGTTTCAATGTCTGGAAAGGCCGGAGACGGCGATTCACAGTACCATGGACCGGTTTTATTTGAAAGAACTACAGGAGGAGATAAAATGAGTCTGGCAGATGTATCCCATGGACCAGATTGGGTGATCTGGATCGTATTTGCTATCTTCGTGGCGCTTGCCATAACGTTTCTTAC
>NZ_CASDOY010000059.1 GCF_949282365.1 uncultured Desulfovibrio sp. | reverse complement strand
CGAGATGCTCATGGAATCGGCCCAGAATTCAGCGAGAAAGAATATAGACGGGCAGATTTCGCTGTTTCAGACCAGCAGCGACGCCATGAGTACCGGCGATGTGGCCGGAAATCTTCCTGACGTTGCAAACTTTGACAAGGACGACCTTCTCGCCATGGAAAAGGAGTTGACCCGCAAGGAACGTTGCCTTGACGAACGCGCGGAAGAACTTGAAACCACAATCAATGAACAGGAATTAAAGCTTCAGGCCATTTCCGGCCTGACCGTTGAGGAAGCAAAGGCTCAGCTTTTTGCAGACCTTGAATCCAAAAGCCGTCATGAAGCCGCAAGAATGGCCCGTCTAATTGAAGCTGAGGCCAGGGAGACCGCCGACCGCAAGGCTAAGGAAATCCTTGCCACCGCCATTCAGCGCTATGCCGGCGACTATGTGGGCGAGCAGACGGTGACGGCCGTCACCCTGCCCAGCGAAGACATGAAGGGTCGTATCATCGGCCGCGAAGGCCGCAACATCCGTGCGCTGGAAGCGGCCACGGGCGTGGATCTCATCATCGACGATACGCCGGAAACCGTCATTCTTTCGGCCTACAGCCCCATCCGCCGTCAGGTGGCCCGCATGGCGCTTGAGCGCCTCATTCAGGACGGCCGCATCCATCCCGCCCGCATCGAGGACATCGTGCACAAGTGCGAGCAGGAGCTGGAGGTGCAGATTCGCGAAGTGGGCGAGCAGGCCACCTTCGACGCAGGCGTGCACGGCATCAATCCCGACATCATCCGTCTTCTCGGTCAGCTCAAGTACCGCACCAGCTTCACCCAGAACGTGCTTCAGCATTCCCTCGAAGTGTCCGCCCTGTGCGGCATGATGGCCGCCGAACTCGGCATGGACATCAAGCGCGCCAAGCGTGCCGGTCTTCTGCACGACATCGGCAAGGCCGTGGACCACGAAGTGGAAGGTTCCCATGCGCTCATCGGTGCGGATATCGCCAAGAAGTACGGCGAAGGCAAGGATATCGTTCATGCCATAGCCGCCCATCATGAGGACGTGCATCCCGAGACCGCGCTCGCCGTGCTGGTGCAGGCGGCAGATTCCCTGTCCGGCGCAAGGCCCCCGGCCCAGATGCCGCCGCCCGCCTCCAGCTCCCGCAGCGTGCGGGCAAAAGCATGGTCCGGCGCGGGCAGGCGGCCGTCCAGCACAGCGCCCGCATAGAAGGAGCCGTCCGGCCCGTAGCCCGTATCGCGCAGCTGGGCCTCCAGCCCGTAGCGGTCGTCGCGCAGCCCGCCGCGCAGGGGCAGCAGCATGTCCGCGGGGGCAAGGCGGCCCTGCCACAACCAGAGCCAGGGGGCCCGCAGCGTCCCGGCATCCAGCAGCGAAGGCCGCGCGCAGGGCCGCGCAGGAGGCTGCCCCGGGGGCGTTGCCGTCAGCCACCAGAAATCCAGACCCAGCAGGACAGCCCGGGGCCTGTGGATGGCCAGCATCCTGTCCACCAGCAGGCACAGGCTGTCCAGATCCGTGGCGGCCCCGGCCATGTTCACGAAGGAAGCCTCAAAGCAGGCCGCGCGCAGGTTGCCCACCCGCGAGGAGCCCAGGACCACCAGCCCGGGCTTCACGGCGGCGTACAGGGCCAGCTTGTAGGCGGGCATGTCCAGAGGCAGGCCCGGCCCGTAAAGGACGAATCCTCCCCCGGCCTGCCGGGCCACGACCTCGTCCTGGTCCAGCTCCCCGCCGGCCGTCAGCCAGCACACGGACCAGGGCAGCAGGAGCAACGCGCCCAGCAGGGCCAGGACGGCCAGGGCCGCGAAAAAACGTTTCAGCCAGCCGCTCTCGGCCGGATGCTGCAGTTCGGACATGGGAGCCTCCGTCAGAAGCGGAAGGAAAGGAAGGCCTGCCCCTGCATCAGCAGCAGGGAGGCCAGCGCCGGCAGGGCCAGGGCCACGGCCCAGACCAGGCTGGGCCGCCAGACCAGCCAGGGGCGGCTGCCGTCGGCACGGCCCAGCAGCACATGCTGGCTGCAGGGCAGGCACCAGACGATGACGGCGCAGACGGCCAGCAGGGGCAGCAGCAGCTGGGGCTCCAGCAGCCCGCCGGGCAGCAGGGCGGCCAGCCCTTCCTGCAGGGGCAGGGGGTGGCCGTCGCTCCAGAGGAACATGCTGCGCCAGACATGCAGGGCCGTGCCCGGGTCATCGGCGCGGAACAGTACCCAGCTCACGACCAGGCAGAAAAAGGTCAGCAGCACGCACAGGGCGCGCAGGGGCGGCAAGTCCAGCACGCGCCCGGCCGGCCCCCCGCGCAGCAGATGGCGGAAGGCATGGTTGACCAGCAGGAGCAGGCCGTGCAGGGCCCCCCAGAGTACAAAGGTCAGCCCGGCCCCGTGCCAGATGCCGCAGACCAGCATGGTCAGGAGCAGGTTGGCGTACTGGCGCGGCCGCCCGTGACGGCTGCCCCCCAGGGGCTGGTACAGGCAGTCGTGCAGCCAGCGGCCCAGGGTCATGTGCCAGCGGCGCCAGAAGTCCACCATGCCCGTGGCCCTGTAGGGCGCGGCGAAATTTTCCGGCAGGCGCAGGCCCAGCATGAGCGCAGCGCCCAGGGCCATGTCCGTATAGCCGGAAAAGTCGAAATAGATCTGGAAGGTATAGCTCAGGGCCCCCAGCCAGGCCTCGGCGGTGCTCAGGGGCAGGCCCTGGGCGGCGGCCTGGAAGACGGCGTCCGCCGCCGGGGCGAGGTTGTCGGCCAGCAGGACCTTCTTGGCCAGCCCCAGCACCAGCAGGCCCAGGCCCCGGGCCAGATCGCCGGCCCCCGGCAGGCCCAGGCGCCCGAACTGCGGGCCCATCTCCTCATAGCGGACCAGCGGCCCGGACAGGGCGTAGGGGAAGCAGATGACGAACAGGGCCTGGCGCATGACGCCTTCGGGCCGGATACGGCGCTGATGGACGCCCAGCAGCCAGGCCAGCTGGATGAGCACGGCAAAGGAAAAGCCCGCGGGCATGGGCGCCGGGGAGATGACGGGCAGGACGTCCTGCCACTGGGCCAGCCAGGCCGACAGGGCCGGCAGATGGCGGAAGCGGCACCAGACCAGCACATTGAGCAGCACGGCCATGCCCAGCAGGGCGCGACGCCCCAGCCGGCGGCGGCGCCGGCCTTCGTCGGCCAGCAGCAGGCCGAAAACATAGTTGACCAGGCTCAGGCCCAGCAGGAGCAGCAGGGCCTCCAGGCCCTGGAAGGCCCCGAAGAGCAGCGAGGCCGCCAGCAGCAGCATGGACAGCCTGTCCCTGTCTTCTACGGCGGTCATCCTCCAGAGCCAGACGAGGACGGGCAGAAAGAGGCAGAGGAAGGCGAAGGAAGGGAACAGCATACAAAAAATCTCCCGGCACGGCGCATCTCAAGACGGCCACCCCGGGAGGAATGAGGAGACAGAAACGGTTTGGATCGTCCAGGACGCCGTGCGTTCTCAGGAATTGAGCTCCGCCCTGAATTTGCGCGACAGGCGGAACACCACCACCTTGCGCGGCGGCAGGGTGATGGCCTCGTCCGTCTGCGGATTGCGTCCCTTGCGCGAGGCTTTGTCGTAGGCTTCGAACTTGCCGAAGCCGCTGATCAGCAGAGCGTTGTCCTTTTTGATGGCATTCTTCATGATCTCCAGCAATTTTTCGACCACGTTCTTCACGTCAACCCGATTTTTGTCTGTACTCTCGTAGATCCGCTCGACGATGTCAGCCTTGGTCAGTGTTTTTTTCATATCCAATCCTTATGCCGCGGGCACGCTTCACATATGCACAACTTTTTTATAGGATATACTCAACTCGCGCTCCCGGCAAGATTTTTGTCTCCCAATAAAGCCTGCCAGGCCCTGCTACTGCTCGCTTTTTGCCATGTCACATGTTTCACTTGCTTTTTTGTGGGGATCCCCTGCAGCGGCAGTCCCGGTCTTCAGCGTCTTCATCCCTTTTCTGGGCTGCCCCAGGCGCTGCGTCTTCTGCTCGCAGCACGAGCAGACCGGCCAGCGGCCCCTGCCCCTGGACGAGATCCTGGGCAGTGCCGCCGCCGCCCTGCGCCACCGCCGGCGGCAGGGCAGGCCCGCGCCCGAGCTGGCCTTTTACGGCGGCACCTTCACGGCCCTGCCTGCGCATGAGCTGGACGCCTGCCTGCGCCTGGCCCGAAGCCTGATCCGGGACGGCTGCGTCACCGCCTTCCGCTGCTCCACCCGTCCCGACCGCCTGGACGCTCCCCTGCTGGCGCACCTGCGCCGTCACGGTTGCCGCGCCGTGGAACTGGGCATCCAGAGCTTCGCCGACACGGCCCTGCAGGCCAGCGAGCGCCACTACAGCGGCGGGCGGGCAGAGGACGCCTGCCGTCTGGTGCGCCGGGCGGGCCTGGCCCTGGGGGTCCAGCTGCTGCCCGGCATGCCGGGCCATGGGGAGGAGGATTTTCTGGCCGACGTGCGCCGGGCCCTGGCCCTGGGCGCGGACATGCTGCGCTTCTACCCCTGTCTGGTCCTGGCGGGCACGGAACTGGCCCGCCGCTGGCAAAACGGCCTCTACACGCCCTGGCCCCTGCCCCGGACCCTGCTGCTGCTGGCGCGCGGCTGGCTGTACGCCCGCCGGGCCGGCGTGCCCGTCATCCGCATGGGCCTGGCCCCGGAAGCCGCCATGGAAGCCGCCCTGCTGGCCGGGCCCGCCGACAGGAACCTGGGCGGCCGCGTGCTGGGCCGGGCGCTGTGGCTGCATGTCTGCGCCTGCCTGCTCGGCCTGCAAGGCGGCCGCGCGGCGGAGAACGAGGCCCGGGCCGCGGCCCTGCTGGAACGGCTGCTGACCGGCGCCGCGACGCCCCCCGGCCTGCCCCGGGCGCAAGCCCTGTACCTGCCCCGCTCGTGTCAGGGCTTTTTTCGCGGTCCGGGCGGCGAACTGGAACGGGCCTGGGCGGCCCTGGGCATCACGCGCCGCAACCGCATCTGGACGCCGGGACACGCGGCCGCGCTGCATCCGGCCGTCTGAGCCCGCTCATCCCCAACCTGCGCACAGCCGCATCCGCCTGCGAGGTGACCATGCCTGCCGCCCCTTCCGGGCCCCTGCCGCCGCTCAGTGAAGAAGCCCGCGCCATCTTCGACAACGCCGTCCGCCAGGCCCGCATGCTGCAACAGACCCTGGGCCCGCTGTGCGAGGTCGCCATCCACGATTTCCGCGACCTCGACCACTCGCTCGTCCATCTGGAAGGCAACCTCACCGGGCGCAAGCTGGGCGCGCCCATCACCAATATCGTGGTCAAGGCCTGGCGCCAGCAGGGCGACGCCGTGCAAGACCTCGTGGGCTATCCCTCGTCCACGCCGGGCGGCAAGTCCCTCAAATCCTCCACCTCGTTCCTGCGCACCGCCGACGGGCGTGTCATCGGCGCCTTCTGCATGAACATCGACCTTTCCGACCTGCTGCATTTCCAGGCCGTGCTGCACACCCTGCTGCATGTGGCCCCCCTGGAACGCGACGCGAGCGAGACCTTTGCCGCCTGCACCGGCGACACCAGCCTGGCCATCCTCGAGGCGGCCATACGGCGCGCCGGCAAGCATCCCTCGCTCATGAGCCGCGAGGAGAAAAAGGACTTCATCCGCATCCTCGACGAGGAGGGCGCCTTCCTCATCAAGGGCGTGGTGCAGCATGTGGCCAAGGAGATGCAGGTCTCCATCTATACGGTCTACAACTACATGCGCCAGCTCAAGAAAAATAACGATTAGCCTTACGCATTAAAATATTTTTTAACTTAAAAATTATTGACACATCCTCTGCCACAAGGCACAAGGGGATGTGCTGCAAAGGGGTGCCCCTCCCGCCTCTCTCCCTCCCCCACCGGCGCGTCCCGCGCCCGCCCCGCGGCAGGCCTTCCGCCTGCGTCCGGCACAGCCAGTCCACACAAGGAGACGCCATGACTCCCATGCCCACGCCCCGGATGGCCCTGCACGTCCGTCCGGCCATCGAAACGTCGCTGTTCGACTTTTTCAAGATCGGCCCCGGCCCCTCCAGCTCGCACACCATCGGCCCCATGCGCGCCGGCCAGGATTTCAGCCGCCGCTGCGAGGCGCTCGACCCGGACCTGCTGCGCCGCGCCGCCCGCATCCATGTGACCCTGCTGGGCTCGCTGAGCGCCACCGGCATGGGCCACGGCACCCATACCGCCGTGCTGGCCGGCCTGCTGCGCACCAGCCCCGAGACCTGTCCCGCCGGCCTGCTGGACAGGCTGGGCAAAGCCGCCGGCATGCGCCACGAGCTGCGCATCCGGGACGTCGTCCTGCAGGTGGGCCTGGAGGACATCGAGAACGGCCCCATCCTGCACGATGCGCCCTACAGCAACACCCTGGGCATCAGCCTTGAGGACGCCGCCGGCCAAAGCCTGTTCAGCATGGAATACTATTCCGTGGGCGGCGGCTTCATCCAGTGGAAGGGCTGGACCCCGCCCGAACGCGGCAAGCCCGTGCATCCCTACGGCACCATGCGCCAGCTGCGCGAACAGCTGGCCACGACCGGCCTGACCCTGCACGAACTGATCCTGGACAACGAGAGCGCCATCACCGGCATGTCCCGCCCGGACATCTTCCGGCAGCTGGAGGAGATCATGGAATCCATGTACGCCAGCGTGCGTCGCGGTCTGGAGGCCGAAGGCCGGCTGCCCGGCACCCTGGGGGTCTGGCGCAAGGGCCGCACCATCCTGCAGCGGGCCCGCGAGCTGCCCCTGGCCGTGGACCGCTTCCTGGGCCAGATCAACGCCTACGCCTTCGCCGTGGCCGAGGAGAACGCCTCGGGCGGCGTCATCGTCACCGCGCCCACCTGCGGGGCCGCGGGCGTCATGCCCGCCCTGCTCTACGCCATGCGCCACAACATGAACATCGGCGACCGCGCCCTGCGCGAAGGCGTGCTGGCCTCGGCGGCCGTGGGCTTCCTGGCCAAGCACAACGCCGGCATCGCCGGGGCGGAAGTGGGCTGTCAGGGCGAAGTGGGCGTGGCCTCCAGCATGGCGGCCGCCATGCTGGCCCATGCGCGCGGCTATGCCGTGGACGTGGTGGAGAACGCCGCCGAAGTGGCCCTGGAACACCATCTGGGCCTGACCTGCGACCCGGTGGGCGGCTATGTGCAGATCCCCTGCATCGAACGTAATGCCGTGGGCGCCATCAAGGCCTACAACGCCTGCCTGCTGGCCACCTGCGAGCCCTCCTCGCAGCATATGGTCAGCCTGGACGCCGTCATCAGGGCCATGAACGAGACCGGCCGCGAGATGAACGCCAAATTCAAGGAAACCAGCGAAGGCGGCCTGGCCGTCAGCCTGGTGGAATGCTGAGCGGGAGCCGCAGCGCTCCCGGGGGCCGTCTTCCTGCGGAGGGCGGCCCCGGTCGTAGCCGGACGGGCCAGCCGCCTGTCCGCCCGGCCAGCCCGCGCCGACGGGCGCGCCGCAGGGCACGGCCGGCCCCCCCCCGACAACCCTTTCACCCGCAAGGATCCCTCATGGCGCAGACCCCTGCAACCGGCTCCGCCGCCCCCGGCCGCTGGACCAAGTTCGATATCGTCTGGGTACTCAACCTCTTCGGCACCGCGGTGGGCGCGGGCATCCTCTTTTTGCCCATCAACGCGGGCATGTCCGGCATCTGGCCCCTGGTCGTCATCACCCTGCTGGTGGGCCCCATGACCTACTTCGCCCACCGGGGCCTGGCCCGCTTCGTGCTCTCGTCCTCCCGCGCCGACAGCGACATCACGGCCGTGGTGGAGGAACATTTCGGTACCGGCGCGGGCAAGCTCATCACCCTGCTCTACTTCTTCGCCATCTATCCCATCCTGCTCATCTATGCCGTGGGCATCACCAATACGGTGGAATCCTTCATCATCAACCAGCTGCATATGGCCGCGCCGCCGCGTCTGCTGCTCTCCGGCGTCCTGGTGGCGGCCCTGATGGCCGTCATCCTGGTGGGCGAGAACTTCATGCTCGTCTTCAATGAATGGCTGGTCTACCCCCTGTGCGCCATCCTCTTCTGCCTCTCGCTCTATCTCATCCCGCACTGGGACCTGGCCGCGCTGGGGCGGATCCCCGATGCCGCCAGCTTCATTGGCACGCTCTGGCTGACCCTGCCGGTGCTGGTCTTCGCCTTCAACCACTCGCCCGCCATCTCCTCCTTCGCCCTGGCCCAGCGCCGCCGCTACGGCGATCTGGCCGAGGAGCAGGCCGCCCGCACCCTGCGCGCCACGGCCTGCATCCTGGTGCTCTTCGTCATGTTCTTCGTCTTCAGCTGCGTGCTCAGCCTCGATCCCGCCCAGCTGGCCGAAGCCAAGGCCCAGAACATCCCCGTGCTCTCCTATCTGGCCAACCGCTTCGACAATCCCTTCATCTCCTGGTTCGGCCCGCTCATCGCCTTCCTGGCCATCGGCAGTTCCTTCTTCGGCCACTACCTGGGCGCCCGCGAAGGCCTGCACGGCATCCTGGTCCAGATGTCCTCCCGGCCCGAAGCCACGGCCAGCTCGCGCGGCGTGCGCACGGGCATCCTGCTGTTTTTCTTCGTGACCCTCTGGCTGGCCGGCTGGCTCAATCCGGGCATCCTGGACATCATCGAATCCCTCAGCGGCCCGGTCATCGCCATGATCCTCTTCGTCATGCCCATGTACGCCGTGCGCAAGGTCCCGGCCATGCGCCGCTACCGCGGCCAGTGGAGCAATGCCTTCGTGCTGGCCGCCGGCTGTGTGGCCATCTCTTCCCTGCTCTACAAGCTGTTCTGATGCCCGCCCCACGGCGGCATGCGCAGACGTCCGCCGGTCCCTGACCGGCGGACGTCTTTTGTTGCGGCCAGACGAGGGGGACGCCGGCCCCGGCCGCGACTGCCGGGAAGGAGGCCCCGCAGACAGATGCGACCCGGCCGGAACGGACAGGGCCTGCCCTTCCCCGCAGCACGCCCCGCTGCCGCACGGCCCGGCACAGGGCCGTGCATCACGGACAGTTTCCCGCCATGCCTGCCGGGCGCGCACGGACGGCCGTCCCCGGGGCATGCCGGCACAAGGCTTACGATCCATTTCCAGTAGCGAAAGATCATCGCCCAGGCATGCCCGGCGAAGGATACCTGCCGCATGCGCCCGCGCTCATTGGAAAAAGTGCTCCGGGGCAAGGATGAGGGCTTGGGGGAAGGGAAAGCCCGCTCGCGCGGGCAGCGCCCAAAGGGCGGCCCGCAGGGCCGTGCCCGTTGCGACGGAGGAAGCTACGGGCATCGACAGCAACGCGACAGGCTTCCTTCCCCCTCGAAACAAAACGTCATGCGTCCCGGACCTGAAAGACGACCGGCCGCCCTGGGGGAGGGGCGGCCGGCCTGAGAGGGAGGATGTTCTGATGGGTTAGAGGTGATGGTGAAGGAGGAGGATGCTCTTGTGAGCTGCGGCAGGGCCAAGGGGGATCGCCCTGCCGGCTATGTTTTCCGCCAGAGGCGGGGAGGGACAAGCTCGGTATGGAGGTCCGTCGTTCTGGACAGGCCCGGCCGGGGGAAGGGGGGCCCCGGCCGGGGCAGGTGTTCCAGAGGACTGCTTTCCTTGGAGCGGGAGCTCCGGTTAGAGGTGGCTGTCAAAGGAGGTTGCTGTTTTTCGGGAGGCCCGGCCGGAAGGAGGAGGAACTCCCGGCCGGATATCTGTTTTCCGTCACTGACGGGGGAGAGCGTTTAATAGTGGCCGCGGTAGGGACCGTCGTAGCAGGGGCCGTCGCCGCGGGGACCGTCGAAGGCGGGACCGCCATGAGGACCACGGGGACCATCGTAGCCGGGACCGCGATCGCCACGGGGACCGCGAGGGCCGCGGGGCGCGTCCTTGAAGCCTTCGGGCACGCCCACTTCGGCAGCCAGCTTGTCGCCCAGGGCATCGTGCAGGTCGGCCATCTCGTTGCGCAGGCGGGTCATTTCGGTGGCGGCTTCGCGCACGGCCTTCACATCGGGATTGGTGGCGTTTTCCAGGGCCCGCAGTTCCTGACGCTTGACGTAGATGCTGTCGCGCAGCTGTTCCATGCGGGGAGCGAATTCTTCCATGATCTTGTCGAACTTGGCACGCTGCTCGTCCGACATGGCCCGGTAGCCCCAACCGCGGGCGTGTCCGTGATGGCCCCAGCCGCCTTCCCAGCAGCCGCCGTTGCCGTAACCGTAACAGGGGCCGTAACCATAGCCCTGGCCGCGATGATGGGGACCGGCGAAAGCATCAGAGGTCATGGTTCCGCCGATGAGGGCGGCGGCCAGCAGGGCGGGTATCATAACACGGGAAGTCTTCATATATATGCTCCTTTGGCTCTTTTCAGAGCGGGGTTCTTCAGGCTTTGGGTCTTGCCCTTTGCACGGGATATAGCAACCACCGTGCCAAGATTGCTTTGATGATATAATCCGGCATATTACATCACAGCCCCTCGTCCGCGCCCCTTTCGGCCCGTCCGGGAGGGCCCCGGGATGTCCAGTTTTTATGCAGCCTGCGGAGCGGGCTGGATAATTTTTTTACAGGCGATCGATTTCCATACAGCCGCCGCGCCCCGCCTGCGGACCCGCTCCGGGCCCGGCAAGCGCCGCCGTCCCCCCTGCGGACGGCACAAAAAAAGCCCCGCCGGAGCGGGGCGCGAAAGCTTCGCCAGCGGAGGTCAGGGGGCGGGACTTTCCTGCAGGGAATAGGTGTGGATCATGTCCTGGTGCATCATGCTGTTGCAGCCCCGGCCTTTGCCCGCACGCCGGAAACTCACGCCCACCTCCTCCAGCAGGCGGTTCTCCAGTTGCGAAAGCTGCAGGCGCAGGTGGTCGCGCAGGTCCTGCAGTTCCCAGCCCAGGCGGGACAGGGTCTCGGCGGAGGAATCCGCCGCATAGTCGAAGTGGGCCAGCTCTTCCCGCTTCTGGCGGATGCGCCAGCGGGTCTCCTCGATGCCGGGCCGGGCCTCCTCCAAAATGGCGCGGGCCTTGTCCTGCTGGTCCGGGGGCAGGCTCTGGAGCCACTGGTCCACATTGCGGTACCCGCCCGGTCCGTGGCCCCCGTGATGTCCCCCGCCCACCGCCAGGAGAGGCAGCAGGAAAAGCGAGGTCACCACCAGACCGCTCACAACTATATTTTTCCACATAGGCAAACCTTGTTTTTTCGGTCTCTGCTTCTGGCATATCAAGCCTGTGGCGCAGGCGCAAGAAAAGGCCGGGCACAGGCCGACGGCATTTTTTTGTCTTTTCCTCCGGTTTGCAAAAAACATGCAAGCCAATGATCCGGCGCTCAGGTGACAGGGACCCAAACCATGCTTATAGTGCGGACATGAAGTTTCTCCGCCGTTGTTTTTCCGCTGCCGCAGCCCTGCTGGACCCCCGCCGCCACCGGCTGGCCCGCGCGGCCGGCCAGGCCCGCCCGGGGCCCGGGGCCGCCAG
>NZ_CASDOY010000058.1 GCF_949282365.1 uncultured Desulfovibrio sp. | reverse complement strand
CTGCCCCGGGACGCGAGGGCGCGCCCCGGACCCGCGGCAAGGCCGCATCTGCGGGGCGGGAGCGCCGCCGGAGGGCAGGCGCGCCGCATCCCGGACCGAGACTCGTTGTTGAATCACCGGGACGGTGGACGGCATGGCCGCCGGCACCGTCCGTCCTCCGGCCCCTGTGCGCGCCGGAAAAGGAGGAAGCATGGCCGAACTCAAGACCCCGCTCACGGACTGGCACATGGCCCACAATGCCAAGATGGCGCCCTTTGCCGGCTGGCTGATGCCCATCCAGTACGAGGGCATCCTCGTGGAACATCAGCACACCCGGCAGCATGCCGGCCTGTTCGATATCTGCCACATGGGCGAGTTCCGCATCCAGGGGGCCGGCGCCGATGACGCCCTGGCCGCCGCCGTGAGCCACAACCTGGCCACCCTGGCGCCGGGCCGCTGCCGCTACGGTTTCCTGCTGACGGAAAAGGGCACGGTGCTGGACGACTGCATCGTCTACCGTTTCGGCCCCGACGACTTCATGGTGGTGGTCAATGCCGCCTGTGCCGCCGGCGACTTCGCCACCCTGCGCGCCCGTCTGCCCGAGGCCGTGGCCCTGACCGACATCTCGGAACAGACCGGCAAGATCGACCTGCAGGGACCCGAGGCCGTGGACGTGCTGGAAGCCCTGCTGGGGCGCGGCCTGCGCGACATGCCCTATTTCGGCTTCCGCAGCGAGCCCTGGGAAGACGGCGAGATCCTGGTGAGCCGCACCGGCTACACCGGCGAGCTGGGCTTCGAGCTCTATGTGCCCGCCGAACGGACCCTGGCCCTGTGGGAAGCCCTGCTGGCCGATGACCGTGTCAAACCCGTGGGCCTAGGCGCGCGCGATACCCTGCGCCTGGAAGCCGGGCTGCCCCTTTACGGCCACGAGCTGGACGACGCCCACACCCCCGCCGAGGCGGGCATGGGCCGCATGCTGACCAGCACCGCGCCCTATGTGGGACGCGAAGGCGCGCAGGACGTGCGCCAGAAGCTGCTGGCCCTGAGCATCGAGGGCCGCCGCGCCGCGCGCAACGGCGACGCCCTGCTGTTGGAGGACGGCAGCGTGGCCGGCGTGGTCACCAGCGGTTCCTTCGCGCCGTCCCTGGGCCATGTGGTGGCCTTTGCCTGGGCCGATGCCGACAAGGCCGATGCCGCCGCCTATCTGGTGCAGGCCTCGCGCAACCAGCTCAAGGCCACTGTCACCGAGGCCCCCTTCTACAAGGACGGCACGGCCCGCAAGAAATTGTCCTAGCCCGGCCGGCGGACGTTCCCGGGGCGCGGGCCCTCCCGGCGCGTGCTGGCGGCTGTTGTCCCCTCGCGGCGGGCGTCCTCGACGGCCTTCGGGCGCGGTCCGGCAGCTGCCGACCGCGGCGGCGTCCCGGCAGTGGCCGGTCGGGGTCGTCCCGCGGCGGACGGCCGCAGGGCAGGGGAACCATATTTTCAGGAAGGATCCCGGCAGGGCGGGGAGAGGCGCGGCAGCGCCGCCGTACGGGCGGTCACCGGCCGCCGGGCCTCCCGCCCCGCCGCAGACGCAGACATCAACACCAGACACCAATATCCGGGACGCAGGACCGTCCCGGACCCAAGGAGAAGAGCATGACCAATCCCGAAGACCTCCTGTACAGCGCGTCCCACGAATGGGCCAAGGTGAACGGCGACGAAGCCGTCATCGGCATCAGCCACTTCGCCCAGGAATCCCTGGGCGACATCACCTATGTGGACATGCCCGCCGAAGGCGACGAACTGACCGCCGGCAGCGAATTCGGCGCCGTGGAATCCGTGAAGGCGGCCAGCGACCTGATCTCGCCCGTGAGCGGCACGGTGGTGGCCGTGAACAGCGAGCTGGAGAACACCCCCGAAGTCATGAACAGCGACCCCTACGGCGCCGGCTGGATCGTGCGCGTGAAACTGTCCGCCCAGCCCGAAGGGCTGATGGACGCCGCGGCCTACGAAGAACACTGCAAGAACGAGCAGCACTAGTCCGCGAGGCGGCAGGGCCCGGTGCTCTGCCGCCTTTTTTCCACCAGCACGGCAGCCTTGGCTGCAAGGAGTTCCCCTATGCCATTCATTCCCCATACGCCGGACGAAGTGCAGGAAATGCTCTCCGTCGTGGGTGTGCGCGACCTCGATGATCTTTTCGCGGACATCCCGCCCGAAATGCGTCCCAAACATTTCGATTTGCCCAAGGGGCAGAGCGAATTCGCCGTGTGCCGCTATTTCGAGGATCTGGCCGCCGCCAATGTGACGCCCGCCGTGTCCTTCCTGGGCGCGGGCTTCTATGCCCACTATGTGCCCCATGCCGTGGACGCCCTTTCCGGCCGCAGCGAGTTCTACACCTCCTACACGCCCTATCAGGCGGAATGCTCGCAGGGCACCCTGCAGGCCATCTTCGAATACCAGACCGCGGTCAGCCGCCTGCTGGACATGGAATGCGCCAACGCCTCCGTCTATGACGGCGGCACGGCCCTGTTCGAAGCCTGCATGATGGCCGTGCGCGCCACCCGGCGCAAGAAACTGGTGGTGGACCAGTGCATCAACCCCGTCTGGCGGGCCATGCTGGAGACCTACACCGCCAATCTGGACGTGGCCCTGGTCGAGGTGCCCCACAAGGACGGCCTGAGCGACCTGGAGGCCCTGAAGGCCGCCGTGGACGGTAGCTGCGCCGCCGTGCTGGTGCAGAACCCCAACTTCTTCGGCGCCGTGGCCGACTTCAGCGAGCTCTTCGCCCATGCCCGCGCCTGCAAGGCCCTGGGCGTCATCTCCGTCTATCCGGTCATGCAGTCCGTGCTCAAGACCCCCGGCGAGATGGGCGCCGACATCGCCGTGGCCGAAGGCCAGAGCCTGGGCCAGCCCCTGAGCTTCGGCGGCCCCTACCTGGGCATCATGACCTGCCGCAAGGAGCATATCCGCCAGTTCCCCGGCCGCATCGTGGGCCGCACCACCGATCTGGAAGGCCGCACCGGCTATGTGCTGACCCTGCAGGCCCGCGAGCAGCACATCCGCCGCGCCAAAGCCACGTCCAACATCTGCTCCAACCAGTCCCTCTGCGCCCTGCGCGCGCTGATGTACCTTTCGCTGCTGGGCCCGGACGGCCTGTCCCGCGTGGCCGAACACGGCATGGCCCTGGCCCGCTACGCCGTGGAAAAACTCACGGCCCTGCCCGGCGTGCGCCGGCTCAACGACGCGCCCTTCGGCAACGAAGTGGCCCTGCGCCTGCCGCGTCCCGCCGAAGATGTGGTCCGGGCCCTGCTGGCCCAGGGCGTGGCCGCCGGCTATCCCGCGGGCCGCGCCTACGCGGGCATGGACGATGTGCTGTTGCTGGCCTGCACCGAATGCAACACGCGTGCCCAGGTGGATGCCATGGTCGAAAAGCTGGGAGGTCTGCTGTGAAAACCATCTTTGCCGAATCCGTAGAAGGCCGTCGCGCTCCCGGCCTGGCCCTGCCTGTGGACGATGACGCGCCCCGCGCCGCGCAGATGCTGCCTGAAGCCCTGCTGCGCAAGGCCGCCCCGCGCCTGCCCCAGTGCTCCGAACTGGACGTGGTGCGCCACTTCACCAGACTGTCCAAACTCAACTACAGCGTGGATGCCAATTTCTATCCCCTTGGCTCCTGCACCATGAAGTACAACCCCAAGTTCACGGAATATGTGGCCGCCCTGCCGGGCTTCGCCCGCATGCACCCGCTGCTGGCCCAGCTTTCCGGGGACCTGGCCCAGGGCGCCCTGCAATGCCTGTATGACGCCGAACAGTGGCTGTGCGAGGTCACGGGCATGAAGGCCTTCACCTTCCAGCCCATGGCCGGGGCCAACGGCGAATACACCGGCGTCAAGCTCATCGCCGCCTACCACAAGGCCAAGGGCCGCAACCGCACCAAGATGCTCATCCCCGACTCGGCCCACGGCACCAACCCCGCCTCGGCCGTGCTGGCCGGTTTCGAGATCGTCAACGTGCCCTCGCGCGACGGCATGGTGGACCCCGCCGCCCTTGAGGAAGCCATGGCCAGGTACCCCGACCAGGTGGCCGGTCTGATGATGACCAACCCCAACACCCTGGGCCTGCTGGAACTGCACCTGCCGCGCATCGTGGAAGTGCTGCGCCGCGAGGACGCCCTGCTGTACTATGACGGCGCCAACATGAACGCCATCCTGGGCAAGATGCGCGTGGGCGATGTGGGCTTCGACGTGGTGCATCTCAACGTGCACAAGACCCTGGGCACGCCCCACGGCGGCGGCGGCCCCGGCTGCGGTCCCGTGGGCGTGGGCGAACGCCTGCTGCCCTTCCTGCCCGCCCCGCGCGTGCGCAAGGCCGACGACGGCAGCTATGCCCTGGATTACGACCTGCCCCGGAGCGTGGGCCACATCGGCCCCTTCTACGGCAGTTTCGCCGTGGTGGTGAAGGCCCTGGCCTATATGATGCGCCTGGGCGCCGAAGGCCTGACCCGCGCCGCCGAGTTCGCCAGCCTCAACGCCAACTATCTGAAAAAGAAGCTGGAAGACGTGCTGGATGTGCCCTTCGACCGCATCTGCGCCCATGAATTCGTGGCCTCCGCGCCCGAAGGCCTGCGCGCCCTGGATATGGCCAAGGCCCTGCTGGACCGCGGCTTCCACGCGCCCACGGTCTACTTCCCGCTCATCGTGCACGAATGCCTCATGGCCGAGCCCACGGAGACCGAGAGCAAGCAGACCCTGGACGCCTATATCGAAGCCCTGCGCGAGATCGTGGCCATCGGCAAGTCCGATCCCCAGCAGCTGCTGGATGCCCCGGTCAAGATGCCCGTGCGCCGTCTGGACGAGACCGCGGCCGCGCGCCACATGATCCTGACCGAAGACATGGCCTGACATACAGCCCGGGAAGGGTGAGGGCCCGGGCGGTCCCCGCCGCTCCGCCGCTTCCTCCATCCGTCCGTCACGGCGGCCCCTCCGGGGGCCGCCGTTTTGCGTCCGGCGCCAGGGGAGGGGGAAGACGGCATGGCGGCGTGGAAGGAGGGGGAGCTGGGACGGGAAAGGACGGGAGGGGAAGGGCGTTTTTTGCAAAAACTGCCCCTTCCTCTCTCGTGCTCTCCCCGACCCCGAAGAAATCTCTTGTTCGGGGCCGGCCGATGTCCCCGTCGCTGGACAGAGGCCGGGGCGCACGTCTTCCCCGCCTGCCGCGTACGGGCGGAAGGGGCGGTGCGTCATGGCGTGCATCATGGTGTGCGCCATGGCACGCGGCCCTGGACGTTTTGCCGGGACGGCGCGGCAGGACGGGCACGGTCTTTTCCGCCAGGGGCTCCCGCCCAGCGCGCCGCGCTCTTTGTCCGCCCGGCGCCGCACGGCGGCATGGGGCTTGCCAGCCTGCTGTTGGGAACATATCCTGATAAAAAAGGAGGCCACATGAACTACTGGTTGTTCAAGAGCGAGCCGGGCTGTTATTCCTGGCAGGATCTGGAGGCCGCACCGGAGCAGACCACCTCGTGGGACGGCGTGCGCAACTATCAGGCCCGCAACTTCATGAAAGCCATGAAAAAAGGGGACCTGGGCTTTTTCTATCACAGCGGGGCGGAGCCTTCCATCGTGGGCGTGGTGGAGGTGGTGCGGGAGGCCTATCCCGACCATACGGCGCAGGACCCCGAGAACCGGCACTTCGATCCCCGGGCCACGCCGGAGAAACCCGTCTGGGAGATGGTGGACGTGCGCCTGCATACGGCCCTGCCCGCGCTGAGCCGCAAGGAGCTGGCCGGGCATGCCGCCCTGGCCGGCATGGAGCTCATGCGCCGGGGCAGCCGCCTTTCCGTGCAGCCTGTGTCGCCAGAAGCTTTTGAATATATTATGCATTTGGCAAATGAGAAAAAATAGACAAACGGAGGCATGACAAAAGGCCGTCAGGAGGTGTTGCCTCAGGACGCTAAACAGGATATAAAAAAATTTTTGATTTTGATTTTTTCACGTCCCGCCGGAAAGAAACAGATAGAGGACTGTAAAAAAGCAGATGATACAGAGTCCATTACAGATGCGCTCTTTCATTATCATGCTTCTTTTCTTTGGAGCATGCAGACAATAAGAGCTTTGTTGCCTGATGATTTGCATGTTGTTCCGTTGCAAAAGACAAAATTGCGTCCCATTTTTTATTTTATAAAATATTTCAGAAAATATAAGAAGGGGAGGGCGTTTTTTTGCCTGCAGCAGCGTTTTGAGGAGCAGTTTTACCTTTTCAAAAAAAGAAATTCTTGCTAAAAATCTTCATTCGGCCCGGAGCTGCCTTGTGCCGAGCGGCTCTTGCCGCGTGCTTTTTCCGCGTTCCGGGTAGATTTGGGTGCATACCCGGCGACTGACCGGGTTGACGGCATATTTCACGAGTAACAGGAGGCCCTTATGGCAAGCCAGGCGCTTATCAAAGAATTTGAAGATCTCCTCGGCAAGGAAAACGTGTTCAGCTCCGAGGCTGATCGCCAGAGTTATTCCTATGATTCCGCGGTGCTGCCCCCCGTGGTGCCCGCGTTCGCGCTGCGTCCCACCACCACCGAGCAGCTCGGCATCTGCGTGAAGAAACTCTACGACTACGGCATCCCCATGACCGTGCGCGGCGCCGGTACCAACCTTTCCGGCGGCACCATCCCGGACAGCAAGGAAAGCGTGGTCATCCTGACCAACGGCCTGAACCGCATCCTCGAGATCAACTCCGACGACCTCTATGCCGTGGTGGAGCCCGGCGTGGTCACGGCCGACTTCGCCGCCGCCGTCGCCCAGAAAAATCTTTTCTACCCCCCGGATCCGGGTTCTCAGGCCGTGTCCACCCTGGCCGGCAACATCGCCGAGAATGCCGGCGGCCTGCGCGGCCTGAAGTACGGCGTCACCAAGGACTACCTGATGGGCCTGGAATTCTTTGACGCCACCGGCGAACTGGTCAAGACCGGTTCCCGCACCGTCAAATGCGTCACCGGCTACAACCTGGCCGGCATGATGCTGCAGTCCGAGGGCACCCTGGGCATCATTTCCCAGGCCGTGCTCAAGCTGGTGCCCCCGCCGCAGGCCTCCAAGGCCCTGATGGCCGTGTTCGACGACATGCAGAAGGCCGCCGAAGCCGTGGCCGGCATCATCGCCGCCCATGTGGTGCCCTGTACGCTGGAATTCCTGGACAACAACACCATCGTGCGCGTGGACGACTATACCAAGGCCGGCCTGCCCCGCGAAGCCGCGGCCATCCTGCTCATCGAAGTGGACGGCCATCCCGCCCAGGTGGCCGACGAGGCCGTGGTGGTGGAACGCGAACTGCAGAAGGCCGGCGCCGTGGCCGTGCATGTGGCCAAGGACGCCGCCGAAAAGTTCAAGCTCTGGGAAGCCCGCCGCCAGGCCCTGCCCGTGCTGGCCCGCTGCAAGCCCACCACCGTGCTGGAAGACGCCACCGTGCCGCGCTCCCAGATCCCTGCCATGATGAAGGCCGTCAACGACATCGCCAAGAAGTACCGCGTCGAAGTGGGCACCTTCGGTCATGCCGGCGACGGCAACCTGCATCCCACCTTCCTGTGCGACAAGCGCGACAAGGAAGAATTCGCCCGCGTGGAAGCCGCCGTCGACGAAATGTTCGATACGGCCATCAGCCTGCACGGCACCCTGTCCGGCGAACACGGCATCGGCACCGCCAAGGCCAAGTGGATGGAAAAGGAGACCTCCCGCGGCACCATCCTCTTCTCGCAGCGCCTGCGCCGCGCTCTGGATCCCAAGGGTCTGCTCAATCCCACCAAGCTGGTGGGCATCTAGGGAGACACGCCATGAGCGACCTGAAGAAACTGGCAAAGCGTCTGATGACGCTTGACGACCGCATCATCGCCTGCATGAAGTGCGGCATGTGCCAGGCTGTCTGTCCCATGTTCGGCGCCACCATGATGGAAGCCGACGTGGCCCGCGGCAAGCTGGCCCTGGTGGACAACCTGGCCCATGAGATGATCGCCGATCCCGAAGCCGTGGCCGAAAAGCTGGGCCGCTGCCTGCTCTGCGGCTCCTGCGAGGCCAACTGCCCCTCCGGCGTGAAGATCATGGACATCTTCCTGGAAGCCCGCGAGATCGTGAACGCCTATCTGGGCCTGCATCCGGTCAAGAAGATGGTCTTCCGCGCCCTGCTGCCCTATCCCGGCCTGTTCAACTTCGCCATGCGGGTGGGCGCGCCCATGCAGCGCCTGATCTTCCGCAAGAACAAGGACACCCAGAACACGGCCTGCGCGCCCATGCTCGACTTCATGCTGGGCGACCGCCACATCCGTTCCCTGGCCCTCAAGCCCCTGCACGCCATCTACGGCAACCTGGACGAGCCCCGCGTCATGGGCGGTCTGAAAGTGGCCTTCTTCCCCGGCTGCATGGGCGACAAGCTCTATGTGGACGTGTCCGAGGCCTGCATCAAGGTGCTGCACCACCACAACGTGGCCATCTACATGCCCAGCGGTTTCGCCTGCTGCGGCATCCCGGCCCTGTCCTCCGGCGACGCCGAGGGCATGGTCAAGCAGATGGCCAAGAACCTGGCCGTGCTGGGCGAGAGCAGCTTCGACTATGTGCTGACCGCCTGTTCCTCCTGTACCTCCACCATCAAGGAACTGTGGCCCCGCTACGCTTCCCGTCTGGGCAGCGTGGAACAGCACCAGGCCGAGGCCCTGGCCGCCATCACCATGGACATCAACGAATTCCTGGTGAAGGTGCTCAAGGTCGAGGCCGCGGAAAGCATGGCCGGCGCCCAGACCGTGACCTATCACGACTCCTGCCATCTCAAGAAGGCCCTGGGCCTGTCCGCCGAGCCGCGCACCGTGGTCAAGGCCAACCCCCACTACAGGCTGGTGGAAATGAAGGAAGCCGACCGCTGCTGCGGTTGCGGCGGTTCCTTCAACCTCTTCCACTACGACCTGTCGCGGACCATCGGCCAGCGCAAGCGCGACAACGTGGTGGCCACGGGCGCCCAGGTGGTGGCCGCCGGCTGCCCCGCCTGCATGATGCAGCTGGAAGACGTGCTGTCGCACAACAATGACCCCGTGCAGGTCAAACACACTATCCAGATCTATGCCGAGACCCTCAAGTAGGGCGAGGCATCCATTATAAGGAGACTTCAATGGCCCCTGAAGAAATGCAGGATCTCGTTCAGGACTTCACCGCCAAGGCCACGGCCGTCAACGCCGTGGTGCAGGAGCTGCCCAACATGGCTGCCGCGCTGCAGTATGTGGTGGACGTGTGCGAGAACAAAGCCCCGTGTGAACTGATGGCGGACGAGGATGTGGAAAAGGGCCCCAACGGCCCCAACGGCGTGCCCACCCGTGTGCAGCGCATCGTGGCCGCCCCTGTCCTGGACGACGAGAACTTTGCCAAACTGGAAGCCGCCTGCGCCGAAAAGGGCTTCCTCTGCATCCGTGAAGGGCTGCGCGATCATCTGGCCGGCATCGACGTGGGTCTGACCGCTGCCGAGATGGGTGTGGCCGCCAGCGCCACCTGCCTGGTGAACACCGACAACGAAAACGCCCGCCTGGCCGGCATGATCAGCGAGATCCATGTGCTGCTCCTGCCCAAATCCAAGCTGGTGCGCACCCTGCCCGAGATCGCCGGCCGCATGCGCGAGCTGCTCATGGCCAATCCCAAGGGCGGCAACTACACGACCCTGATCAGCGGCCCCAGCCGTACCGCCGATATCGAGCGCGTGGCCGCCGTGGGCGTTCATGGCCCGCTGGAATTGCATATCATTCTTCTGGAGGACTAAGCCATGAGCCACACCGCACCCAAAAGCCTTTCGGAATACCGCAAGGATATCGATTCCGCCCTTGAGGACAGCTTCCTGCGCCGTACCCTCGACACCTTCGCCGTGGCCTACCGCGCCAACCGTGAAGCCGTGTTCAAGGAAGTGGACGAACGCGGCCTGATCAAACAGATCGCCGACGCCAAGGACGACGCCTGCAAGCACATGGAAGAACTGTACGAACAGTTCCGCCGCGTGGCCGAAGAACGCGGCGTGCATGTGCATCGCGCCGCCACCGCCGAGGACGCCAACCGCATCATCGCCAGCATCGCCCGCGAGAACGGCGTCAAGCGCGTCATCAAATCCAAGTCCATGACCGCCGAAGAGATCCAGCTGAACCCCTACCTGGAAAAGGAAGGCTTCATCGTGGACGAAACGGACCTGGGCGAATGGATCATCCAGCTGCGCCACGAAGGTCCCTCGCACATGGTCATGCCCGCCATCCACCTGTCCCGCTATCAGGTGGCCGACGACTTCACCAAGGAGACCGGCGTCAAGCAGGACGCCGAGGACATCCAGCGTCTGGTGAAGGTGGCCCGCGTGCAGCTGCGCCGCAAGTTCATCAGCGGTGACATGGGCATCTCCGGCTGTAACTTCGCCGTGGCCGACATGGGCGCCGTCAGCACCGTGACCAACGAAGGCAACGCCCGCATGGTCACCACCCTGCCGCGCGTGCATGTGGCCATCGCCGGTCTGGACAAGCTGGTGCCCAATCTGGAAGTGGCCCTGACCGCCCTCCAGGTCCTGCCGCGCAACGCCACGGCCCAGCGCATGACCGCCTACGCCACCTTCATGGCCGGCGCCGGCGAATGCCGCGCCTGCGAGGACAACAGGAAGATCATGCATGTGGTCTTCCTGGACAACGGCCGCACCGAGATCGCCCGCGACCCGCTGTTCTCGCAGATCTTCCGCTGCGTGCGCTGCGGCGCCTGCGCCAACGTCTGCCCCGTGTTCCGTCTGGTGGGCGGCCACAAGATGGGCTACATCTACATCGGCGCCATCGGCCTGATCCTGACCTACTTCTTCCACGGCAAGGACAAGGCCAAGGTCCTGTGCCAGAACTGCGTGGGCTGCGAATCCTGCAAGAACGTCTGCGCCGGCGGCATCGACCTGCCTCGCCTGATCCGCGAGATCCGCTCCCGCCTGACCGAAGAGCAGGGCAGCGGCGTGGAAGGTACCCTGCTGTCCGCTGTGATGAAGAACCGCAAGATGTTCCACAGCCTGCTCAAGTTCGCCAAGTACGCCCAGAAGCCCTTTACCGGCGGCACCCAGTTCCAGCGCCACCTGCCGGCCATGTTCCTTGGCAAGCACGGCTTCAAGGCCCTGCCCGCCATCGCCAACGAGGCCTTCCGTGACCGCTGGGCCAAGATCGCCCCGCGCGTGCCCACCCCGCGCTACCGCGTGGCCATCTTCGGCGGCTGCGCCCAGGACTTCGTCTACCCCGAACAGCTGGAAGCCTGCGTCAAGGTGCTGGGCGCCCGCGCCGTGGCCGTGGATTATCCCATGACCCAGACCTGCTGCGGCCTGCCCCTGGAGATGATGGGCCAGCGCAAGACCTCCGTGGACGTGGCCAAGCAGAACCTGGACGCCTTCGACGCCAGCAAGTACGACGCCATCATCACCCTCTGCGCCAGCTGCGCCTCGCACCTGAAGCATGCCTACCCCCACATCCTGGAAGGCAAGGCCGATGCCGCCCGCGTGCAGCTCTTCGCCGACAAGGTGACGGACTACAGCTCCTTCGTGCATGACGTGCTCGGCCTGAGCGAAAAGGACTTCAACAACAGCGGTGAAAAGGTGACCTACCACGCTTCCTGCCACATCTGCCGTGGCCTGGGCGTGACCAAGGCCCCGCGCGAACTCATCGCCGACGCGGCCACCTATGTGCCCTGCGCCGAAGAAGACGTGTGCTGCGGCTTTGGCGGCACCTACTCCATGAAGTTCCCCGAGATCTCCGGCACGCTGCTGTCCAAGAAGCTGAAGAACATCGAAGCCACCGGCGCTTCCCGCGTGGTCATGGACTGCCCCGGCTGCGTCATGCAGCTGCGCGGTGGTGTGGAAAAGCAGGGCCTGAAGGTCAAGGTCTCGCATATCGCGGAACTGATGGCCGAAAACCTGAAAGACTAACCGACGAGATGCG
>NZ_CASDOY010000057.1 GCF_949282365.1 uncultured Desulfovibrio sp. | reverse complement strand
CGCCGTCCGCAGGGACGGCGCAGGACGGCGCGATAGCAGCGGCGCCGGCCCGCCAGCAGGCGGCAGCGCTCTATGACTTCGTTTTCCAGGTGGCGGCCTTCCGCAACACGGACGATGCCGACCGCCTGCGCCAGCGTCTGGAAGGCCGGGGCCTGCGCACCCGCGGCCAGAAAAGCGGCAAGCTGACCCTGGTCATGGTCCACATGCGCGGCACCGATCAGGACGCCGCCGACCTCAAGGAAGAGCTGCAGCGCATGCGTCTGGGCTCTCCCCTGCAAAAATCCAAAAAACAGGTGGGCGGCAAGCCCCGTCCCCGCTAGCGAGGCGTGATACCCCTTATGAGCAGCATTCTGACGTTCTGCAACCGGCTGGGCGCCGCCGTGCTGCGCATGCTGGACAGTCTGGGCGCCGTGACCCTTTTCATGCTCGACGGCCTGCGCCACATCTTCACCAGTCCCCGCATCTTCGTCCGCAGCGTGCAGCAGCTGTACGTCATCGGCTACAAGTCCCTGTCCGTCATCCTGCTCATCGGCATCTTCTGCGGCATGGTCCTGGGCCTGCAGGGCTATTACACCCTGGTGCAGTTCGGCTCCGTGGGCATGCTGGGTTCGGCCGTCTCCCTGAGCCTCATCCGCGAGCTGGGGCCCGTGCTCACGGCCCTGATGCTGGCCGGGCGCGCCGGCTCCTCCATGGCGGCCGAGATCGGCGTCATGCGCATCTCGGACCAGATCGACGCCCTGGACGTCATGGACATCAATTCCATGGCCTATCTGGTCAGCCCCCGCCTGCTGGCCGCGCTGCTGGCCTTCCCCCTGCTCACGGCCGTTTTCGACGTCATCGGCATCATCGGCGGCTACCTGACCGGCGTGCTCATGCTGCACATCAACGAAGGCGCCTACCTCTACCGCATCGCCAGTTCCGTGACCATGAACGACGTGGCCGGCGGCTTCATCAAGGCCGTGGTCTTCGGCCTGCTGGTGACCACCGTCTGCTGCCATCAGGGCTATACCACCCATCTGCGCCGCGACAGCGTGGGCCCCGAGGCCGTGGGCAATGCCACCACCTCGGCCGTGGTCATCTCCTCGGTGCTCATCCTGGTGGCCGACTATGTGCTGACCTCCTTCCTGCTGTAGGTGATCATGAACGCCTGGGACATCTCCTTTTCCTCCCTTTCCGTAGGCTACGGCAGCCATGCCGTGCTGCACGACATCAACGCCACCCTGCCCGGCGGCAAGGTCTCCGTCATCCTGGGCGGCTCCGGCTGCGGCAAGTCCACCCTGCTGCGCCATATCATCGGCCTTTCCCGGCCCATCAGCGGCAGCCTGCGCATCGGCGGCCAGGACCTGTTCAGCCTGCCCCGGGCCGAGGCCCGGCGCATCCGCCGCCGTATGGGCGTGCTCTTCCAGGACGGCGCCCTGCTGGGGGCCCTGACCCTGGTGCAGAACGTCTGCCTGCCCCTCAGCGAACACCTGCGCCTGCCCAGGGCCGTGCTGCGCGACGCCGGCCTGCGCGTGCTGCGCATGGTGGGGCTGGAAGATTTCGCCGATTATTTCCCCAACCAGCTTTCCGGCGGCATGCGCAAGCGCGCCGGTCTGGCCCGGGCCCTCATCGCCGAGCCGCGCATCCTGCTCTGCGACGAGCCCACCTCCGGTCTGGACCCCATCACCGCCGCGCGCATGGACGCCCTGCTGCAGACCATGCACCGGCAGTTCCCGGAAATGACCCTGGTGGTGGTCAGCCACGACCTGGCCAGCCTGCGCTGCATCGCCGAACATGTGCTGGTGCTGCGCGAAGGGCGGGCCGTCTTTTCAGGGAGCCTGCCGGAACTGGAAGCCAGCCGGGATCCCTATCTGCTCCAGTTCCTGCGCCGCGAAGGCGGCGACGAGCAGGCCCTGGCCGACGCGCCCGCCGACCCGCGCGTGCGCGAGGCCCTGGACAAATGGTTCAGGACCTAGGCTGCGGGGGCCCGACAGGCTGCGGGAATGACACCAGGAGCCGGGCAGGCTGTGCGGGAACGGCCGCGCTATCTGCCGGAGAGGCGGCGGTGACGGCCCGCGCCACGCGGAGGTTCCGGCGGTCCCGTACGGCCGCATCCCTCCGCCGGGCACGCGACGGAGGCCCCGCCCCAAAACAGCGCCAACGCGCCGTCACAGCGCCGGCGCGCCCGCGGGCATGGCCCGGTAGCGGGGCAGCGCCGGAGACGGCACGGCCATTTTTGAGACCCGGCGCACCGCGACGTCCCCGGTCGCGGATCGTTGCGGGCGCAGCTTGAAGATTGCCCTTGCCGGGCGTATAACCATAGCGCGGCATTGCCGCACGAGGAAATTGCCATGAATCCTTTTCGCCAGACCGCTGTAGGCGTCTTTGTCCTGCTGGGCCTTGTCTGCGTGGCCTACCTGACCATCAAGCTCGGCAAGATGGAGGTCTTTGACAGCAAGGGCTTCGAGCTTGTGGCCAACTTCAATTCCGTCTCCGGCCTGCGCGTGGGCGCCGACGTGGAGATGGCCGGCGTGCCCGTGGGCCGTGTGGCTTCCATCAAACTGGACGACGACCTGTCCCGGCGTCAGGCCCGCGTGGTCCTGATCCTGGACAAGGACCTGCAACTGCCCGCCGACACCATCGCCTCGGTCAAGACCAGCGGCCTCATCGGCGACAAGTACGTCAACCTGACCGCCGGCGGTTCCGAAGACATCCTGGCTTCCGGGGACACCCTGGAAGAAACGGAATCCGCCGTGGACATCGAATCCCTTATCAGCAAATACGCCCTGGGAGGAGTGTAACATGATCCAACGTCGCGCCGTGCTCGGCCTGCTGGCCGGTGCCGCCCTGACCCTCTGCCTGTCCCTGCCCGCCTTTGCCCCCGCCGCCGACGCGGCCGGGCCCTCCCCGGCCCGCAAAGCCCTGGAAGTCTCCATCACCCGCGTGCTGGACTGCATCAAGAACCCCGACTATGTGAACCCCGCCACCCGGGCGCCCCTGCGCCGCCAGATCGAGGACGAGGTCCTGCATATCTTCGACTTCGGCGAATTCTCCTCCCGCACGGTGGGCCCCCGCTGGAAGGAATTCACGCCCGACCAGAAAAAGCGCTTCAGCGACGCCTTCGCCGACCTGCTGCTGACCACCTATCTGAACAAGGTGGACGGCTATAACGGCGAACAGGTGGTCTATACCGGCGAGCTCGCCAACGCGGCCGGGAACCGCGTGGAAGTGCGCACCGAGATCACCATGAAGGACGGCACCCGCGTGCCCGTGGCCTATCGCATGATGACCAAGGACAGCAGCTGGCGCGTCTACGACATCATCGTGGAGAATCTGAGCCTGGTCAAAAACTACCGCACCCAGTTCCAGGACATCCTGACCTCCGCCAGCCCCGACGAACTCATCGCCCGCGTCAAGGCCAAGGCCGACGAGGTGCGCAAGCAGCCGGCCGGCAAATAGCCGCCGTCAAAGGAGACAGCATGCGATCTCTCCTTCTCGCCCCTGTCCTGCTCCTGACCGTCCTGTACGCGCTGCCCGCCGGGGCCTCGCCCGCCGCTCCGGCCACGGAACACGCGCCGTCGAGCCTCTACGACAGCGCCAGCCCCACCATGCCCGCCGGCGCCATCTCCGTGCATCCCTATGCGCACGAAGACATGAACGACGCGGAATCCCTGGACGACTACGACAGCGAGCCCGCCGCCTCCATCGCCGACCCGCTGGAGCCCTGGAACCGCTTCTGGTTCGCCTTCAACGACATCTTCTTCCTGCACATCGCCAAGCCGGTCTACAACTTTTACGAGACCGTGGTGCCCCAGCCCATCCGTGGCGGGGTCAAGAACTTCTACGCCAACCTGCTCATGCCCAAGCGCATGGTCAACTGCCTGCTGCAGTTCCGCATCAAGGAAGCCTTTGTGGAATTCGGGCGCTTCTGCATGAACACCACCGTGGGCCTGGGCGGCTTCGCCGACGTGGCCGCCACCAAGAAGATCCTGGTGGACATCGATCCCGGCGGCGAAGACTTCGGCCAGACCCTGGGCCGCTGGGGCATCGGCCACGGCTTCTACATCGTCTGGCCCTTCCTGGGGCCCAGCTCCGTGCGCGAGACCGTCGGCTTCGCGGGGGACTGCGTCACCGACGTCTTCTTCTATGTCTATCCCTGGGAACTGGCCACGGCCTCGGAACTCTACCTGCGCTTCAACGCCCTGGACGACCTGCTGCCCACCTACGAAAGCCTGAGCGGCATCGCCGTGGACCCGTACATCGCCGTGCGCGAGGCCTACATCCAGTACCGCGACGCGCGCGCCAGACGCTGACCGCCCGTTGCCACGACCTTTGCGGGGGAAGGACTTTTCCGTCAGGAAGGGCTCCTTCCCCTTTTTCGAACCGCCACCGGGACGCCCGCCCCTGAGGCCGCAGGCCCCGGCCAGGCCAACCGCCGGACCCATCCATGCATCTGGACGATACGCTCAATCTGGAGCAGCTTTCCGTAAGTTTCAGCACCGATGACGGCATCCTGCCCGCCGTGCACGCCGTCAGCCTCGACCTGCCCCCAGCGGGCATCACCTGCCTGGTGGGCGAATCCGGCTGCGGCAAGAGCCTCACGGCCCGCGCCATCCTCCACCTGCTGCCCGACAACGCCCTGCTCAGCGGGCGCATCATCTTTCGCGGGCGCGACCTGCGCACCATGAGCGAAGAAGATATGCGCGCCCTGCGCGGACGGCATATCGCCATGATCTTCCAGGAGCCCATGACCTCGCTCAATCCGGTGCTGAAAGTGGGCATGCAGACGGCGGAGCCCCTGCGCCTGCACCTGGGCCTTTCCCGCCAGGAGGCCCGGGCCGAGGTGGTGCGCCTGTTCACCGAGGTGGGCATCCCCGCCCCGGAAAGCCGCTATGAGGACTACCCGCACCAGCTTTCCGGCGGCATGCGCCAGCGGGTGATGATCGCCATGGCCCTGGCCTGCAAGCCGGACCTGCTCCTGGCCGACGAGCCCACCACCGCCCTGGACGCCACCATCCAGGGCCAGATCCTCAACCTGATCATGGCACAGAGCCGCAAGCGCGGCATGGCCGTGCTCTTCATCACCCACGACCTGGGCGTGGTGGCGCGCATCGCCGACAGCGTGGGCGTCATGTACGCCGGGCATCTGGTGGAACGCGCTCCCACGGCCGAACTGTTCCGTGCCCCGCTGCACCCCTATACGCGCGGCCTGATGCGCTCCGCGCCGGGACGCGACGCCATGGGCTGGAAGCGCCTGCCCACCATCACCGGCAGCGTGCCCCGACTGGACAACATGCCCGCGGGCTGCCCCTTCGCGCCCCGCTGCGACCAGGCCTTGCCCCGCTGCTTCGACAGCGCGCCCCTGACCCGTTGCGAGAACGGGCACAGCGTGGCCTGCTGGGCGGTCTAGGCCGTCGCGGCTTTTCATGGTGAGGGGAGAGGGCCCTTTTGCTAGCGGCAAAAAGGGCCCTCTCCCCTCAAACTCCCCTCTCCCCCAAAACCCGCCATCACGCCCATCCGCCCTGCGGACGGGCTTTTTTGTCCTGGTATCGTAGCCGGCTCCCTGTGAGCGCACAAAGGGCACCGGGGAAAGATGGCACCGGCAGGTGGCGATCGACAGGCCATAGCCGTTACGGCGAAGGACGGGCAGTGATGAAGGAGAGGCTCTCCCCTGCCCGAGACAAGAAAAACACCCGCGGACGGGTGTTTTTTGTCTGACGCTCACAGGCGGGCGGTGTCGAAGGGGCGGCAGCGGGGGATGCACGTCATGGGCGGTCCGGCTCTCCTCCATCCGCCACGGCAACCACCCCCTGTCGCTCAGGGGACGGGATGCGCCGGACCAGGACCTGGACCCAGCGTTCCCGCAGCTCCGACGCACGGTCGTCCTCCCCTGTCCGCATGTCCAGGCAGACAAGCTCCGGCAGCGCATCCAGCAGGTCCCGGACGCCGGCCTCGTCCATATCGGTGAAGCGGCGCCCGTCCAGGCTCTGGCGCTGCCCCCGGCCGTATTTGAAATTGAAGAACATCACGCCGCCGGGACGCAGGGCACGCTGCAGACGCCGCAAGGCATCGGGCAGATCCGCCGGAGCCACATGCAGCAGGCTGGCGCAGGCCCAGATGGCATCGAAACGCTCCTGCCACGCCAGCTCTTCGAAGCAGAGCACAGGCACGTCCTGCCCCAGCAGGAGCGCCGCCTGCCGGGCCATCTGCGGCGAAGCGTCGAAGGCCTCGACCCGGAAGCCCGCCTGCCGGAAGGCCAGCGCGTCCCGTCCCGACCCGCAACCGGCATCGAGGATGAGCCCGCCGGGACGCACATGCGGCAAAAAACGGGCATACAAAGGCCGCAGGTCCATATCACGGGCTGCCGCGGCATAGCCGGCCGCACGCTGGTCATAGAATGTCGTATCCGCTGCCACAAACGTCCTCCCTTTTGCCTGGTGTCGGGGCGCAGCCGGCCGCCTGCCGGATGGATGACCTGCTGCCTGACGGAACGGGAGCAGGACATCTGCCTTTGTCCTTTCCCGCCTTCCTGCGCAGGCGGGGGCGGGATGCCGGGCCGCCGCCTGCCCGGGCCGCGTCTTCGGACGCCATGCGCCGGGAACACCCGGCCCAGCCCGCGAAACGAAAAAGGGGGACCGAAGTCCCCCTTTGGCGAGCGTCATGACGGACAGCAGGACTAGTCCTTCTTGTCCTTCTTCAGCCAGGTCATCATGCCGCGCAGTTCCTTGCCCACCTGTTCCAGCTGGTGGTTGGCTTCGTTGCGGCGGGTGGCCATGAACATGGGATAGTTGGCGCGGGCTTCGAGGATGAAGTCACGGGCGAACTTGCCGCTCTGGATGTCCTTGAGCACGGCCTTCATCTCCTGCTTCACGGCGGGGGTGATCAGGCGGGGGCCGGTCACATAGTCGCCGTATTCAGCGGTGTTGCTGATGGAGTAACGCATGCGGGACAGGCCGCCTTCGTACATCAGGTCCACGATGAGCTTCATTTCGTGCATGCATTCGAAGTAGGCCATTTCGGGCTGGTAGCCGGCTTCCACCAAGGTCTCGAAACCGGCCTTGATGAGGGCGGAGATACCGCCGCAGAGCACGGCCTGTTCACCGAAGAGGTCGGTCTCGGTCTCTTCGCGGAAGCTGGTTTCGATGACGCCGGAGCGGGTGCCGCCGATGCCCTTGGCGTAGGCCAGGGCCACCTTCAGGGCCTCACCGGTGGCGTCCTGCTGGATGCCCACCAGGCAAGGCACGCCGCCGCCTTCGGTGAAGGTGCGGCGCACCAGATGGCCGGGGCCCTTGGGAGCGATCAGGAACACGTCCACGTCCTTGGGCGGCACGATCTGGTTGAAATGGATGTTGAAGCCGTGGGCGAAGAGCAGGGCCTTGCCGGGGGTCAGGTTGGGCTTGATGTCCTTTTCGTACACGGCGGCCTGCACTTCGTCAGGCAGCAGGATCATGATCAGGTCGCCCTGGGCGGCGGCTTCGGCGGCGGACACGGGGGTGAAACCGTGCTGCTTGGCCAGCTCGTAGTTGGCACCGCCGGGGCGCTGGCCCACGACGACCTTCACGCCGGAGTCGCGCAGGTTCTGGGCATGGGCATGGCCCTGGCTGCCGTAACCGATGATGGCCACGGTCTTGTTTTTCAAGACGGAAAGATCGGCATCCTGATCATAGTAAACTTTCATGGTTCTTGTCCTTTGAATGGAAAAATACTCGGTATTCCCGAGGGGGAAACTTCTATTTGGGATGCTGCGGCGCAAATGTCAAGCGCCACGGCCCCTGATGGGCAAATTTGCCCGGGACCCGCAACGGCGGGGCCCGCAGGGGCCCCCGCCGCCGGGGATCTTATTCACACTTTTTGGAACGGCGCATGGCCACGGAACCAGTGCGGGCCACTTCCTTGATGCCGAAACGGTGCAGCAGGCTGAGGATGGCGTCCAGCTTGTCGTGGTCGCCGGTGGCCTCGATGGTCATCTCGCTGGAGCTGACGTCCACCACCTTGCAGCGGAAAATCTCCACGGTACGCAGGATCTCGCTGCGGGCGGGGCCTTCGGCCTGCACCTTGACGAACATCATCTCGCGTTCGATGGCGGGCAGGTCGGCGAAATCCATCACCTTGATGACGGTCACGATCTTGTGGAGCTGTTTCATGATCTGCTCCAGGATCTGGCTGTCGCCATAGGTGGTGATGGTCATGTGCGAGACGCCGTCCTCAAGGGTGGGCGCCACGTTGAGCGAGTCGATATTGAAGCCGCGGCCGCTGAACAGGCCGGCCACGCGGCTGAGCACACCGGGCTCGTTCTCCACCAGCACGGAAAGAACATGTCGTTGCATGGCGTCCCTCCTCTACACCAAGAGCATCTCGTCCAGGGCGGCCCCGGCGGGCACCATGGGATAGACGTTTTCCTCGCGTTCCACCATGACGTCGACGAAGGCCGGATTGGGCGAGGTCAGGGCCTTGCGCAGCACGTCCTCCAGCTCTTCGGGCTTGCTGATGCGGTAGCCTTCGGCGCCGTAGGCCTCGGCCAGCTTCACGAAGTCGGGCTGGGCCTCCATATTGGTATGGCTGTAGTTGCGATTGTAGAAGAGTTCCTGCCACTGGCGGACCATGCCCAGGTGGCCGTTGTTGAGGATGACCACCTTGACCGGGATCCTGTTCTGCACCACGGTGGCCAGCTCCTGGATGTTCATCTGGATGGAGCCGTCGCCGGCCACGTTGATGACCAGCTTGTCCGGGAAGGCGAACTGCGCGCCGATGGCCGCGGGGAAGCCGTAGCCCATGGTGCCCAGGCCGCCGCTGGTCAGCAGGGTGCGCGGTTTGGTGAAGGTGTAGAACTGCGCGGCCCACATCTGGTTCTGGCCCACCTCGGTGGCGATGATGGCATCGCCCTTGGTGATGGCGTACATGGTCTCGATGACCTGCTGCGGCTTGATGTGGCCGTTTTTGGTGTAGGCCAGCGGATGGTTGGCCTTCCACTCATGCACGGTCCGCAGCCAGTCGGCATGCAGGCCCGACCAGTCGGTATCGCCCATCTTGGCGCGGCAGATCTCCAGGATGCCTTCCAGCGCCAGACGGCAGTCGCCCACCACGGGCACGTCCACTTCCACGTTCTTGCGGATGGAGGTGGGGTCGATGTCGATATGCACGATGCGCGCATGGGAGGCGAAGTCGCGCAGGCGGCCGGTCACACGGTCGTCGAAGCGCGCGCCCACGCAGACCAGCAGGTCCGCATGGTTGATGCTCATGTTGGCGGCATAGGTGCCGTGCATGCCCACCATGCCCAGCCACAGGTCGCCGTTGGCCGGGAAGGCCCCCAGCCCCATGAGCGTGGTGGCCACGGGGATGTCCAGCTCGTGGGCCAGCTCGCAGAGCACGTCGGAGGCATCGGCCAGGATCACGCCGCCGCCCGCCAGGATGATGGGCTTGCGGGCCCTGGACAGTTCCTCGGCCGTGCGGCGCAGCTGGTTCAGGTTGGGCTTGTAGGTGGGGTTGTAGCTGCGCATGAAGATGTCCTCAGGCCAGACGAATTCCGTCCTGGCCTGCATGACGTCCTTGGGCAGGTCCACCAGGACCGGGCCGGGGCGGCCGGAGCGCGCAAGATAGAAAGCCTGGCGGATGATCTTGGCCAGGTTGCGCACGTCCTTCACCAGAAAATTGTGTTTGGTGCAGGGGCGGGTGATGCCCACGATATCGACTTCCTGGAAGGCGTCGTTACCGATCAGCTGCGTGGGCACCTGCCCCGTGAAGACGACCAGCGGGATGGAATCACAGTAGGCTGTGGCTATGCCCGTCACCGTATTGGTGGCGCCGGGTCCCGACGTGACCAGGCAGCAACCTACCTTGCCGGAGGCACGGGCATAGCCGTCAGCCGCGTGCACAGCTCCTTGTTCATGCCGCACCAGAACGTGTTTCAGTTCGGGATGCCGCGGCAACTCGTCATAAATATCAATCACTGCGCCGCCCGGATAACCGAACAGCACATCAACACCTTCTTTCTTGAGGGATTCAAGGAGAATCTGCGCACCTGTGAGTTCCATAGGGTCAACTCCTGCGCCAGCAGTTATGCTCCGGCGCGATGGCTATCCAAGAGCTCCATGAGCTTGGTTTTGCCTTCAAGTTTCTGTTTCTTAAGCTGCTTCAGGGTCTGTTCCTCGGTGGGGGTACGGTAAGACTTGCTTTCCAGCTTTTCTACCTGCTTGCTGTACAGCATGTGGTCTTCCCATAGGGATTTCAGCTCCGGATCAGTGGGCAGTAGCTGTTCGATGAGGTCAATTTCATGCTGATCCATAAGAAATCTCCAGTGTTAGATGTTCGGCGCCCCATACGGCGCCCTTGTGCAAACCGCTGCTACAACGTAGCGGCAAACTGGGCCAGTGATGCGATGACGATACGGTTGATGAGCTGGATGACCAGCAGCACCACCACCGGCGAGAAATCGATGCCGTTGGTATAGGTGAAGGGCAACCATTTCCGCACCCGGTAGAAGACCGGTTCCGTCAGGGTGCGCAGGGCGCGCACCACAGGGTTGTAAGGGTCGGGACGCACCCAGGAGAGCACGGCCGCCACGATGACAACCCAGAAATACAGATTGAGGACGATGGCCAGCAGATCGACCACGGCCAGGATGACGTTCTGTACAAAAAACATGCCTACTCCCATTCATTGCGCAGCAGCCCGGCCAGTTCCTCATAGCCGGCCGCCGCAAGCGGGCCCTGCAGCCCGCCGCCGAATGCCGCGAACACGACACCCGCGGCGGCGGCCGCCTCACGGTCATTGGGGCTGTCGCCCACGAAAAGCACCTGCGCGGGATCGGCTCCCCAGCGTTCAAGCACCAGACGCACCCCGTCGGGGGCGGGCTTGGGGGCCGCTTCCGTCGCCGTGACTACAGGATTAAAATAGGAGGGCAAGGCCAAAAAGTCCAGAACCCTTTGCATGCCTTCCGCGGTTCTGTTGGTGTGCACGGCCAGCCGCAGGCCGTGGCTGCGGGCGAGTTCGAGGAACTCCCGGTAGCCGGGGTAGATGCGCAACAGGGGGACGATGTCGCGGGAGTAGACGACCTCCGTGCGCAGGATCTCGTCCATGCGCCGGTGCAGTCCGGGCGGCACGATGTATTCCAGCGACTGGCGCGCCGTGGCCATGAAGGTATAGGCGTCCTGTTCCGGCGTCATGGGCGGCAGGCCCAGCGCCGCCAGCACCTTATTGTAAAACAGGGCGTTGGCGGTGCGGGAGTCGATCATGACCCCGTCGCAGTCGAAGATGATGCCGGTCAGCCCGTGCGGGAAAAGCCTGCCCATCAATCGTCCCCGCGCAGCACCACGAGGCGTTCCTGCTGCCAGCCGACGCAGCAGCGGGGAGCGCGCGGGCGTCCCAGGATGCGCCACAGGGGCGCGCGGGCCTGCAGCAGGGGCACGGCACGGCCCTGCGCATCGCACAGGCGCAGGGGGCCGTCAGCGGGCAGGGGCTCGAAAACGAGCTCGCCCTGGCCGTCCAGCAGGTCGCGGCGCATGCGGCCTTCGGCCAGCAGCAGGCAGTCCGCCGGGGCGAAGCGCACCACGGCGTCCAGCAGGCGCGGCCAGGGGGGCAGCAGGGAATCGTCCACCTGCACGGGGCTGTTGAGGGTGGCCAGCGTGGCCAGGGCGGCCTCGGTATCCCGGGCCTCGCCCGCCAGCAGGGCCGCCTCGTCAAGGTCGGCGGGGTCCATGTCCAGCGCCGCCTGCAGCCGGGCATTGCTGCTGCTCAGGCTGGAGCTCAGGGCCTGGAGCTCGGCCAGGCGTTCTTCCTGCAGCCAGCTCCAGAGCAGCATGCGCTGGGCCGCGCAGGCCTTTTCGCGCTCTTCCCGGGCGGCTTCCTGCGCCTGGGCCGTTTCCAGCGTCCCGTCGGCCATCAGACCGGCGCGCAGGGCGCTTTCCGCGCTGCTGCGGCGGGCCCGGCCCACGTCGGCCCCCAGCGTGCCCACCGGCTGGCCGGAAAGGGCCGCGTCGCCCATGCGTTGCAGATCGTCCAGGCAGGCCGCCGCCTCGCGCGGCGAAAAGGGCAGGCCCTCCGGCATGTGCCACGGCCCCTGGGGCGCCGGGGCGGCCGCGACCGCGGCGCGACG
>NZ_CASDOY010000056.1 GCF_949282365.1 uncultured Desulfovibrio sp. | reverse complement strand
GCCGTTGAGCAACGCTGCTCTGGTTCGCGTCCACTTGTCAAAAATCGCCGGTTCGCCCCGCTGTACAAAGTTGCCGCTCATTACCGCCACTGATGCCGGCTTTGCCTTTTCTCCACCCCCGTGTCCGCACACTGTGCCCGGCCACGAACGGGAACAGCGTCAGGCCCGTGCTTCACCGCGCTCCTTCTTCATGATTTGAGCGCGACGATTTGGCGGCGTGCGCCGAAGGCGCTGTGCCGCCCGCCTCGGCGCGCCGTCACGGCACCGGGGATCAAGGCGGGGCAGGGGGTGCAGGGGGCCTGGGGCTGCCCAAGCCCCGGCCCCCTGCCGCCGCGTCGCGCAGGCGCCACTGCGCAGCTCCCCTCCCCTAAAACGCAAAAGGGGCCGGCCTTCCTGTGAAGACCGGCCCCGTACCGAACGGAGGACTTACAGCGGGCTGCCGGCATCCCCCTCAGCTGCCGGCGGCGCAGCCGCTAAAAGAAGAAGAACCACTGGTCCACCACGGCGAACATGGGCATGGCGAAAAGCACGCTGTCCGCGCGGTCCAGGATGCCGCCGTGACCGGGCAGCAGGTTGCTGGAGTCCTTGACGTTGACCGAGCGCTTGAGGGCGGACTCGAACAGATCGCCCACCTGGGCGAAGGCGTTGATGGCCACGCCCAGCGGGATGAAGGCCCACCAGCTGGCGCTGCCGAAGGCCGCGCCGTAGATGGTGCAGAAGATGACGCAGCCCACCAGGCTGCCCACGGCCCCTTCGGAACTCTTGTTGGGGCTCACGCGGGGCCAGAGCTTGTGGTGGCCGAAGCGGGTGCCCACGAAGTAGGCGGCGGTATCGGAGATGGCCACGGCCGCCAGCACGAAGACCAGCTTGGTGGTGGAAAGGTAGGTGGCGGGCAGCAGGAGCAGGGGGATGTAGGCCAGCCCGGCCATGAAGATGCCGCTGGCGGCGAAGGCGGGCACGCCGTCTTCTTCCACCACGTTCCAGCGGAAGAGGAAGCTCATGGCCGCCAGCACGAAGCCCGCGCCCAGACAGACGAGGGCGTCCTGCGTGCGGTGGGCCCAGGTCAGGGAGAGCATGCCCCAGCCGAGGGCGATGGCGCAGATGCGGCTGGGGATGCGCTTGTTGCCCCAGAACAGGGAGAAGAATTCCCACAGGCCCAGCGCCGCCACCAGCAGGATGACGGCGAGCAGCACCCAGCCGCGCAGGACGAGGGCGGCGATGACGATGGCGGCCAGCACAAGGCCGGTGATGATGCGGCGGATATCGGTGGCGTGATCAACGGCCATTGATTTGCTCCTGGGTTTTCCCGAATCGGCGCGAGCGTCCGGCATAGACGGCCAGGGCCTCGTGCAGGGCCTCCACGCCGAAGTCGGGCCAGGGCGTGGGCGTAAAATAGAACTCGCTGTAGGCGCACTGGTAGAGCAGGTAATTGCTCAGGCGCTGTTCTCCGCTGGTGCGGATGAGGAAATCGGGGTCCGGCTGGCCGGCGGTGTACAGATGGTCCGCCAGGCTCTGTTCGGTGACGTCTTCGGGGCGCAGGCCCTCGTCCATCATGGAGCGCACGGCGCGCACCAGTTCGGCGCGGCCGCCGTAGTTGAGGGCCAGATTGAGCACCATGTCCGTATTGGCCGCCGTGCGGCGCAGGCCGTGGCGCAGGGCCGTGCGGGCGGCCAGGGGCAGGGCCTCCATGTCGCCCAGGATGTTCAGGCGGATGCCTTCGCGCTCCATGCGGGGCACTTCCTGGCCCAGGAATTCCAGCAGCAGGGAGAACAGGGCCGAGACTTCCGCCTTGGGGCGCGACCAGTTCTCGCTGGAAAAGGTGTACAGGGTCAGGTGGCGGATGCCCAGACGGCGGCATTCGGTCACGATGGTGCGCACGGTCTCGGCCCCGGCACGGTGCCCGGCCTCGCGCGGCAGGCCGCGCGCCTGGGCCCAGCGGCCGTTGCCGTCCATGATGATGGCCAGATGCACGGGAAGATGGGTCAGGATCTCGCTCATGGCTCCTCTCTGCGCCGTCACGGCGCGACGCGCAACAGGCGACGCGCGGCGGAAACGAGCGCGGCCCGGGACCCCAGGGGCTGGCCGGGCCGCAGGAAAAACGTCCGGGAGCGCGCGGGCGCTCCCGGGGATGGACGCTAGATGTCCATGATCTCCTTTTCCTTGGCCTGGCTGCGCTTGTCGGCATCAGCCACGAACTTGTCGGTCAGCTTCTGCACGTCGGCTTCGGCCTTCTTCTGTTCGTCCTCGGTGATGGACTTTTCCTTTTCCAGCTTCTTCAGGGAGTCGTTGGCGTCGCGACGCACGTTGCGCACGGCCACCTTGGCGTCTTCGGTGTACTTGCGGGCCACCTTGACCAGTTCCTTGCGGCGTTCCTCGGTCAGCGGGGGGATGCTGATGCGGATGATGCGGCCGTCATTGACCGGGGTCAGGCCCAGGTCGGACTTGAGGATGGCTTTTTCCACCACCGAGATGCCGCCCTTGTCCCAGGGCTGGATGGTGATGGTGCGGCTGTCGGGCACGGCCACGGAGGCCATCTGGGAGATGGGGGTGGGGGTGCCGTAGTAGTCGGCCTTGATGCCGTCCACCAGGGCGGTGGAAGCGCGACCGGTGCGCAGTTTCTGGAAGTCGCGCTCCAGGGCGGCCATGGCTTTTTCCATGCGTTCCTCGGCATCGAGCAGGATGGTATCGATATCCATAAAATCTCCTTGCGGACGTGTGTTGCAGAATGACCGGGGCCCGGGCACAGACTGCGCGGCCCCATGCGGCGCGCTGCCTGTCTTCCGGCGCCCTGCGGCCGAAAATCCGACGGCGGACGGGGGACGGCGCCCGTCCCTAGCAGTCATGCACGATGGTGCCCACCTGCTCGCCCAGCACGGCGCGGCGGATGTCGCCGCCCAGCATGCGGCAGACGATGATGGGCACGTTGTTGTCGCGCACCAGGGCGAAGGCGGCCGCGTCCATGACGCCCAGATGGCGGGACAGGGTCTCGTCATAGCTCAGGCTGTCGTACTTGACGGCGTCGGGATACTTGGCGGGGTCCTTGTCGTAGATGCCGTCCACCTTGGTGGCCTTGATGATGGCGTCGCACTGCAGTTCCATGCCGCGCAGGGCGGCGGTGGTGTCGGTGGTGAAATAGGGATTGCCGGTACCGGCGGCGCAGATGACCACCCGGCCCTTTTCCAGATGGCGCAGGGCGCGACGCCGGATGAAGGACTCGCACACTTCCTGCATGTCGATGGCGGACAGGACGCGGGTGGGATAGCCGAATTTTTCCAGCATGTCCTGCACGGCCAGGGCGTTGAGCACCGTGGCCAGCATGCCCATATAGTCGGCGGAGGAGCGTTCCATGCCCTTGGCGGAACCGGAAAGGCCGCGGAAGATGTTGCCGCCGCCGATGACCAGGGCCAGTTCCACGCCCATGTCGAGCAGGCCGCCTATCTCCTTGCAGATGGTGCCCACGGTTTCGGGATCGATACCCGTTTTCTGCTGTCCGGCCAGGGCCTCGCCGCTCAGTTTGAGCAGCACGCGCTTGTACTTGAGTTCAGCCATGAGTTCCGCCTTGGTTGAAGCCGGTGGTACCGGCCGTTGCTTTCCGGGATCGTCCGGCGCCATGACAGCGGGCATTCGGACGCGCTCTTTTTACTCTAGCAAAAAATATCACTATCTCAAAGCCTTTTTCCCGGCCCCTCCCCGCCGTGCGGGCTTCCGGCCGGGGCATCACAGGGCGCGGGCCAAAGCCGGCGCATGACGTCAGGAGGAAGGAGGGCCGAACCGTGCGGCACGGGGCCGTGTTCACCGGCGGCATGGGGGCATGTGGTGATGTGCGCGCCGTGCGGGCACGGGGCCGTGCGCGGGGGGGACCCTGCACGTCGGGCCCGGCACATTTGCCTGGCTCCGGCTTTTGCGCTATCGGGAAAATATCCCGAACCGAAGCCGGTCACGGATCCGGCAAGGAGTCTCCATGCTCGAATGCACCAACCGTTTTGAGGACCGCGCCTTCCTCCTGCTGCTGGCCGGCGTTTCCCTGGCCTTCCTCTGGATGCTGCGTCCCTTCTTCGACGTGATCTTCTGGAGCATCGTCATCGCCCTGCTCGCCACGCCGGTCTATGACGCCCTGCAGCGGCGGGGCCGTCTGGGGCGCAATCTGGCCTCCCTGACCTGCGTGCTCCTGAGCCTAGTGCTCATCATCGTGCCCTGCGCCTATATTTTCTATACCTTCATCAACGAGGCGGCCAGCCTGTACGCGCGCCTGACCGCCGGCGGCCATGACATCCACGAGACCCTGGAAAAACTGCGCCAGGTGGCGCCCGGCGTGCAGGAATGGCTGACCCGCTACGGCTACGGGCCGGAGGTCATCAACCAGAAACTTTCCGAGCTGGCGGTCAGGATCAGCGGGCTGGTGGCGCGCAATACCGTGGCCCTGGGCGGCAGCACGGTGACGTTCATCGTCGATCTCTGCATCGTGCTCTATCTGGCCTTCTTCCTGGTGCGCGACGGCCAGCAGCTGCGCGTGCTGCTCATCCGGGCCCTGCCCTTCGGCGACCACCGCGAGAACCTGCTCTTCGCCAAGTTCGCCGAAGTGCTGCGCGCCACGGTCAAGGGCAGCCTGCTGGTGGCCATGGCCCAGGGCGCGCTGGGCGGCCTGATCTTCTGGATCCTGGGCATCAAGGCCCCGGTGCTCTGGGGCGTGGTCATGACCCTGCTCTCGCTCATCCCCGTGGTGGGCGCGGGCGTGGTCTGGGCGCCGGTGGCCGTCTATCTGCTGCTCACGGGCGACCATGTGTCCGGCGTGGTGCTGCTGGCCTACGGCGTGTTCGTCATCGGCCTGGCGGACAACATCCTCCGCCCCGTCCTGGTGGGGCGCGACACCAAGCTTCCCGACTTCATGGTCCTGCTCTCCACCCTGGGCGGTTTTTCGCTGTTCGGCATGGACGGCTTCGTGACCGGCCCCATGCTGGCCGTACTCTTCGTGACGGTCTGGAAGATCTTCATGGACGAATTCAAGCCGCCCCTGAGTCTGGACGGCAGCGCCCCGGAGGCCACGGCCCCGGACGGCACAGCGCCAGGCGACAAGGCTGCGGACGGGGACGGGCGGCGCGGCGACACGGCATAGGGCGTATCGACACAAATTTTACAATCCATTTCAAATAAACAGGGGATATCGGCCAGGCACGTCCGGTACAGGATGCGTGCCGCAGGCTCCCGCGCTCATCTGGGAAAGCGCGCCGGGGAAAGGATGCGGGCTTCCCCTTCCCCCCGAACACGCTGCGGCCGGTATCGGCACGCCCTGATCCGGCGCGCGCACGGCTCCGGGACGGCAGCGTTCCAGACGGGAGGCGCGACGGGACGGCATGGCCCCGGCGCGGCACGCCCCTGGGAAACAGCGTCCCGGACGCTGCGCCTTCGTACGGGGCAGCGCGGGGTGACAGCGCCCCACACGGGGATGCTCCGTGACGGCACGACGTTGCAAGACATCGCCCCGGGCGGCACAGCGCCAGACAGCACAGTCCCGGAGCGCGGACGCTTCGGACGGGACAGCATCCCCCGGAGCACGGACGGTGAAAGACCACCCGGCACGCGGGTGGTCTTTCACGTCCTGCAAGCGGCGAAAAAATAGGGGACGGGATCACGGCACCCGTCCCCGTGTACGGCGGCCTCCCACAGCCGCCGCACCGGAAGAAGGGACGAGGGAAAGGAGGAGAACCTGTTGCCTTCTTCCGAAAATTCCCGCTGTTCCGGCGGCAGGCGGTCGCGGCCGCTGCAGGGGCTGCGCGGGGGCCCGGGACACTCGGGCCGCCCGCCCCCGGCCGGGCTGCGGGACACATCAGGCCGCGGCTGCGCCGGAACAGCTAATGTTCCAGACGGCGCACCCGCACCTGGTCGATGCGGTTGCCGTCCATCTTCACGATCTTCATTCGCCAGCCCTGGATGCGCACCCGCTCCCCTTCGTGCGGGATATGGCCCAGGGCCTCCAGCAGCAGGCCGGCCAGAGTGGCCGAGGAGCTGCGCGGCGGCAAATGGATGCCCAACCACGAGGTCACGGCGTCCACGGTCAGACGACCGGGCATGATCCAGGAGCCGTCGGGCTGGCGGCAGGCTTCGGGGCCCGCGGGCATGTCGCCCATCTGCCCGGCCAGCACGCTCACCAGATCCGTGGGCGTGATGCAGCCCACCACGCTGCCGTATTCATCGCGCACGAAGGCCAGGGGCGTGGGCTCCTCGCGGAAGGTCTCCAGCATCTCGGTCAGGGAGGCGTGCTCGAAGACCGTGGGCGCGGGTCGCAGCAGGGGCAGGATGCTCCAGCCCTGCGCGTCTTCGCCGTCCTGCGCCGCGGGCATGCCGGGACCGGACGCCGGGGCCGCCATCTTTTCGGGGGCCGCGCCGGACGCTCCCCGGCCCGCCGGCGTCGCGCCGGGCGTCAGCACCGCCAGGTCCCCGGTATGGATCACGCCCAGCACCTCGTCCCTGTCCGGGTCCAGCACCGGCAGCCAGGGGGAGAGGCTCTCGCTGGCGAAACGGCAGGCCGTGGCGTAGTCGGCGCCGCTGTCCAGCCAGCGCACCCGGTGGCGCGGGGTCATGATGAAGCGGGCCGTGCGGCCGCTCAGGCGGATCACGCGGGCCACCATGTCGCGCTCCTCAGGCTCGAACAGGGGCTGGCCCTCGCTCTCGCTGGCCAGGGCCGCAGCGTCGCGCCGGGCTTCTTCCTCTCCGGGGCGGCCGCCGCCCAGAAGGCCCAGCACGGCCATGGCCATGGATTCGCGCATGTCGCGCATGCTGATGCGCTTGCGCCGGTTGCGCAGGGCCATCTGGTTGCAGATCTCCACCAGCACCGAGAAGCAGATGGCCGCGTAGAGATAGCCCTTGGGGATGTGGTAGCCCAGGCCGTCCATGAGCAGGCTCAGGCCGATCATCAGCAAAAAGCCCAGGCAAAGGATGATGACCGTGGGGTGGCGCTCCACGAAGCTGGTCAGGGGCGCGGCGGCCATGACCATGACCGCCATGGCCACGATGACGGCCAGCATCATCACCGGGATATGGTCCACCATGCCCACCGAGGTGATGATGGAATCCAGGGAGAAGACGGCGTCCAGCACCAGGATCTGGATGATGACCTGCCAGAAGCCGGAGCGTGTGGGGGCCGAGGAATATTCGGCCATGCCGCCTTCCAGGCGTTCGTGCAGTTCCATGGTGCCCTTGAGCAGCAGGAAGATGCCGCCGCCCATGAGGATGAAATCGCGCCAGGAAAAGGCCTTGCCGAAGATCGTGACCAGGGGCTCCGTCAGGCTGACGATCCAGGCGATGGCGGAAAGCAGCACCAGGCGCATGAGCAGGGCCAGCCCCAGACCGGTCAGGAAAGCCCGGCGGCGCTGGGCCTGCGAATGCAGGCGCGAGGTGAGGATGGAGATGAAGACGAGGTTGTCGATGCCCAGCACGACCTCGAGCACGATCAGGGTGCCCAGCCCGGCCCAGGCCGAGGGATCGGCGATCCACGAGAAATCCCACATGGGAGCGTTCCGCCTCCTTGCGGCAGGTTGATGACGAATCGGACCGGCCTTCCGTCCCCGTTGCGCATGCCGGACTGTTTGGAAGCAGCGTAGCCCCCAAGGCGTCAGCAAAGCGTCGGCACGGACGCCGGTCCTGAAAAAAAAGCAAAAAAAAAGAGGGGCCGGAGCCCCTCCTGGGATCATCGTACGGACAGCCTATTCGGCGGCCAGCTGGATGCGGCTGAAGCCGGCGACCTTGATGTCGCCGCCCACGGTCTTGGCCACTTCGCGCACCACGTCGTTCATGCTCTTCTTGTCGTCGCGGATGTAGGCCTGTTCCATGAGGCAGACTTCCTTCTGGAACTTCTTGACGGCGCCTTCGGCGATCTTTTCCACGATCTGCTCGGGCTTGCCTTCTTCGCGGGCCTTCTGGCGGTAGACTTCACGTTCGCGTTCCATGGCGGCGGCATCCAGGCTGGCGCCGTCCAGGGCCATGGGATTGGTGGCGGCCACCTGCATGGCCACGTTCTTGGCCAGTTCCTGCACTTCGGGCTTGGCGGCGGTCTCGGCGCTGTCGCAGGCCAGGTCCACCAGCACGCCGATCTTGCGGTTGGCGTGGATGTACTGGCCGATCACTTCGTTGTCGTTGCGGGTGTGACGGGTGAAGTTGCCGAGCTGCATGTTCTCGCCCACGGAGGCGATGAGCTGGGTCACGTCTTCGCCCACCAGGCCCTTCAGGGCTTCGGCGTCGGCGGGATCGCTGTCCAGCACGCTCTGGGCCACCTTGGCGGCCAGGGCTTCGAACTGTTCGCCGCGGGCCACGAAGTCGGTCTCGCAAAGCAGGGCGGACATGGCCACGGTCTTGCCGTCAGCGCTCACGGCGGCCATCACCAGGCCTTCGCTGGTGGCGCGGCCGGACTTCTTGGCGGCCTTGGCCATGCCCTTCTGGCGCAGCCAGTCGACGGCCTTTTCCAGGTCGCCTTCCACTTCCACCAGGGCTTTCTTGCAGTCCATCATGCCGGCGCCGGTCTTGTCGCGCAGTTCCTTCACCATAGCGGCGGAAATAGCCATTGTATTCTCCTGTGTATCCGGCCTGGGCCGGAGCAAGATTCAAAAAGATCGCGCAGTGCGCAGGGTGGCGGCACAGCCCGCTGGCCGCGCCGCCACCACATGGAAGCATGGGGATCCGGGGCCTTGCGGCTCCGCTTCCGCTCTCGTCCGCCGGACGTTCCCGCGGACGCGGGCGCCGGCAGGCGCCCCGGGGCCAGAGGCCCCGCCGTGACTACTCGGCGGCGGCTTCGGTCTCGGCGGCCTTCTGCATGGCTTCTTCGGCGTTGGCTTCGGCCACGGCGCCGTCCTTCATCTGGGCTTCGCCTTCCTGGCAGGCTTCGGAGAAAGCCGTCACGAACAGCTTGATGGCGCGGATGGCGTCATCGTTGCCGGGGATGATGTAGTCGATGACATCGGGGTCGCAGTTGGTATCGGTCACGGCCACGATCGGGATGCCCAGCTTGCGGCATTCCTTCACGGCGATGTCTTCGCGATGGGGGTCGATGATGAAGGCCAGCTGGGGCAGGCGATCCATGTTCTTGATGCCGCCCAGGGTCTGTTCCAGCTTCTGCATCTCGCGTTCCAGGAGCAGGATCTCCTTCTTCTGGTAGCGGTTGATGCTGCCGTCGGCGAACATGCCTTCCAGCTTCTTCAGGCGTTCCACGCTCTTCTGGATGGTGACGAAGTTGGTCAGGGTGCCGCCCATCCAGCGGTTGGTCACATAGAACTGGTTGGCCTTGGTGGCTTCGGCGGCCACGGCTTCCTGGGCCTGGCGCTTGGTGCCGATGAACAGCACCTTGCCGCCCTTGGCCACGGTGTCCACCACCTTGTCATAGGCCACGCGGAACAGCTTCACGGTCTGCTGCAGGTCGATGATATGGATGCCGTTGCGGGCGCCGAAGATGTAGGGACGCATCTTGGGGTTCCAACGACGGGTCTGATGACCGAAATGCACGCCGGTTTCCAGCATCTGCTTCATGCTGACGTAAGCCATTTTCCAATCCTCCAAAAGGGTTGTGATCTTCCACACCGGCCCTGACCCTGCAACCCGGCCCGCCGCCGCTCCGGCCCCCTGGCCGGTCGGCAACGAAAAATGCGCCGCAGCGCATTGCCGGGCACCCCGGGCCGCTGCCGGAGTGTGCTTCGATGAACGAGCTTCCATAGACCAAAAGCCCGCAAATGGCAAGCCCCGGCAGGCCGGGAGGCCAAAGAAAGGCCGCGGGCAAAAAGAAAGGCCCCCGCAAGGGGGGCCTGACCGGGGAAGACTGCGGCGGTGCCTGTCAGCGCTTGCTGGCCTCATGACAGGGGCTGCTGCCGTTCCGTGGCCGATACCGGTACCGGGGTCGCGACGCGGCGCGCGGCCGGGTCCGTGGGTTCTCCCGTACCGGGGATCTGGTGTGAAAACTGTTCCGGGGCCCGGGCTCCCGGCCGGCTCCGAAGGAGGGACGAGCCGGCCGGGAAGGGGTCTGTTTCAGGAGGAGGAAGGAGGAAGGTCGGTATATCCTGATTCCGTCCCGCCCGCAGGGGGGACAGGCGGGACGGAGGAAGAAGGTTTGGGGGAAGGGGAGGTCCGTCAGGCTGTCCGCTGCGCCGCGGCCTGTCGCCGGCCGAAGCAGCAGGAAGGCCATGCGGCTGCGGCGCCGGGGCGGACGGTGGAAAAACGGCTCTGTTGCATGACGGACCTCCCTGTAAGGAAGAAGACGGTATGGCACGGTATATCTGGTCGGCGCTGTCCCCGTAGCGGTGGCAGGCCGACGGGCCTGTCCTGGACGATGCCGTTGTTGTTCCGGGTATAGCAACGGCCGTGCCAATATTATTTTATTCTTTTTTACCAATATGTTATAAAAATTTCTCTGCCCGGGTGCCCCGGCCTCTCCGGCGGGCTGTACAGAAATTAAACAGTTTTTTCCTGCCATCCCGGCAGGTTGTATAAAAATTGGACGCCCGCCCTCCCTGCGGCGCGTGGCTGCATGTTTTCTGGACAGTCCGCTCCGCCGCCGCACCGGCACGGCCTGTCCCACGGAGCGGCGGATACGGGAGCGCATGGACAGGGACGATGCGTTTGCGCCGGCATCCGGCAGCCTGCGCCGGATACGGGAGCGCGTGGACGGACACGTCGCTCCCCGGGCCGGTCGGCCACGGGGATGGGGACCCGCCCCATCGGCAGCCGGCCCCGGCTTCGGGCCTTTGTGCGGGGACGCGGCCGCGCGCCCGTGCCACCTGCCCGCGCATCCTCGCGGACGCCCCAAAAGCCTTCCCCGGTGCCGCGCGCTCCCTCACGGCCGTTCCCCGGTCGCCGCCGGGCGCAGCACGCTCTTTGCAAAGCGGGGGGCTCCATAGTATAGCCCAACGATATGAATGCCATCAACGAACCTTCCCTGAAAGGATCCCGCATGAACAGTCATGGTTTCGCACTCGTCACCGAACGCCGCCTGCACGAAGTGGGCGGCACGGCCCGTCTCTGGAAACACGGCGTCACCGGCGCGCAGCTGCTCTCGGTCAGCAATGCCGACGAGAACAAGTGCTTCGGCGTCAGCTTCCGCACCCCGCCCACGGACTCCACGGGCGTGGCCCACATCCTGGAACATTCCGTGCTCTGCGGTTCCGACAAGTACCCGGTCAAGGAACCCTTCGTGGAACTGCTCAAGGGCTCGCTGCAGACCTTCCTCAATGCCTTCACCTTCCCGGACAAGACCTGCTACCCCGTGGCCAGCGCCAACCTGCAGGACTTCTACAACCTCATCGACGTCTACATCGACGCCGTCTTCCACCCCCGCATCAGCGAGGACATCTTCCGCCAGGAAGGCTGGCATGTGGAGGCCGGGGACACGGCAGGCCCCTGGACCTACAAGGGCGTGGTCTATAATGAGATGAAGGGCGCCTATTCCTCGCCCGACTCCGTGCTGGCCGAGCAGAGCCAGCAGGCCGTCTTCCCGGACATGCTCTACAGCCTGGACTCCGGCGGCAACCCGGAGGTCATCCCCGACCTGACCTACGCGGCCTTCCGCGACTTCCACAGCCGCTACTACCATCCCTCCAACGCGCGTTTCTTCTTCTGGGGCGACGACCCGGAAGAAAAGCGCCTGGAGATCGTGGCCGCGGCCCTGCAGGGCTACACGGCCCGGCAGGTGGATTCCGCCGTGCCCCTGCAGCCCCGGCGCGGCACGCCCCGGCAGATGGAAGTGCCCTACGCCGCCACCGACGGCCAGAAAACGGCCCTGTTCACGGTCAACTGGCTGCTGGGCGAACGCGGCGACGTGCATCAGGCCCTGCTCATGGAGATGCTGGAACACATCCTCGAAGGTCTGCCCGGCTCGCCCCTGCGCAAGGCCCTGATCAGCTCCGGTCTGGGCGAGGACACCACCGGCTGCGGCCTGGAGACCGACCTGCGCCAGATGTACTATTCCACCGGCCTCAAGGGCGTGGACCCGCGCAAGGTGCAGCAGGCCGAGCTGCTGATCTTCGACACCCTGGCCGCCCTGGCCGAGGACGGCATCGACCCCGCCGCCGTGGAAGCCGCCGTCAACAGCGTGGAGTTCTCCTACCGCGAGAACAATTCCGGCCGCTTCCCGCGCGGGCTCTCGGCCATGATCCAGGCCCTGTCCACCTGGCTCTATGACGGCGACCCGCTGGCCCCGCTGGCCTGGGAAGGCCCGCTGGCCGAGATCAAGGCCCGTCTGGCCGCCGGGGAAAAGCTCTTCGAGCAGGCCATCCGCGAGCATTTCCTCGACAACGAACACCGCGCCACCGTGGTGCTGCTGCCCGACGCCCGTCTGGCCGGGGAGCGCGAGGAACGCGAGGCCACCCGCCTGGCCGCCGTGCACGCGGCCTGCTCCGACGCGGAACGGCAGGCGCTGGTGGACGCCACCCGCCGCCTGCAGGCCGCGCAGGAGGCCCCGGACAGCCCCGAGGCCCTGGCCACCATCCCCAGCCTGGGCATGGACGCCCTGCCCCTGCGCAACACGCCCGTGCCCTGCGCGCAGGCGGAGCTGGCCGGCGGCCGGACCTGGCTGGCCCACGAGCTGCCCACCAGCGGCATCGCCTATACGGCCCTGCTCCTGCCCCTGGACGCCGTCCCGGCCCGTCTGGAGCCCCTGCTGCCCCTCTTCGCCCGCGGCCTCACCGAAGTGGGCACCGCCCGCCGCGACTTCAGCGAACTGGGCGCGCGCATGGCCGCCAAGACCGGCGGCGTGGGCGCCGATCCCCTGCTGGCCACCACCCGGGGGGAACGCGGCCTGGTCAAATATCTGAGCGTGGCGGGCAAGGCCGTCTATGACAAGCTGCCCGACCTGTTCGACATCTTCCGCGAGATCCTGCTGGAGCCTTCGACGGACCGCGACGTGCGCCTGGAGCGCCTGCGCCAGATGCTGCTGGAAGACAAGGCCCGCCTGGAACACGGTCTGGTGGCCGCCGGCCATGCGGCCGTGGGCTCGCGCCTGCGCGCCCACTTCACGCCCTCGGGCCTGCTGGCCGAGCGCCTGTCGGGCATCAGCCAGCTCATGGCCGTGCGCGGGCACCTGCAGCGTCTGGACAGCGATCCCGACAGCCTGCTGGCCGATCTGGACGAGCTGCGCCGCCTCATCGTGGCCGCGCCCGGCGCCCTGGTGGACTGCACGGCCGAGAGCGCCGGTCTGGCCGCCGCGCAGCGGCAGGCCGCCGGCCT
>NZ_CASDOY010000055.1 GCF_949282365.1 uncultured Desulfovibrio sp. | reverse complement strand
CGTCATGTGGGAAAGTAGGCCGCTGCCAAAGATTCTTCCAGACCCCCTTGCCGCTCAGAGCGCGAGGGGGTCTTTTGCGTTCAGGGATGTTTCCCTGAGCCCTTTCCGGCACTGTCCCTCCCCGGCCTTTCCCGCATCCGCATGACAGTGTCTGTGGCTTCGGATAACGCCCGTTCCCTTCTTCTCTTGCTTCTCTTTCTTCTTGTTTTTTGCCGTGCGGAGATAGCGCGATGTGAATAGCTTTTCCCTCAGCTGCCCCTTTCAGCTTCGTTTGGGAGCTGGCTAACGCCGGGGAGCTCTCTTTTATGTTGCCGGCGCAGCCTTTGCCGGGCGAAGGTTTGCCGCCTGCTGGCGGCTTCGGCCCGGCCTCCGGGCCTGTCGCCTGCGCGGCGAGGCGGCAGGGGGCCGGGGGATGGGCTCCCCCAGGCCCCCTGCACCCCCTGCCCCGCCTTGGGTCCCCGGAAATACCAGGGCGCACCGGGGCGGGCGGCACAGCGCCTTCGGCGCACGCCGCCAAATCGGCGCGCTCGATTGATGGGAAAGGGACTCTGAGCAGGCAGTAGAAGTTGCATGTACATGCCCTGCTACGCTGTTTGCGGGGGGCCGAATCGTGCTCAAGGCTGCATGGACGCGGCGCTGATCACCATGTGCGACGTCTGCTCCTTTAAGGAATGGAGACGTTGCGGCTACTGCGACGGAGGTGCACCACGGGCGGATACTGAGTTTATCCTCCGGCGCGCTCAATAGAGGTTTTCCTTGTCGTGTACGGCATCCCGCTGCCGCCAGGAGTGCGTGTCGCGAATAACGCGCGTTTGGGGAGGGGAGGGGGGAGGAGACCCCTTTGGGCACCGGCAAAGGTGGCTTTTCCCCTGCATGGTTCAAAAAGGGTATGGCAGCAAACAGTGTCTAGCTTGTCCGCAGCAATATCATGCCGGTGATAAGCAGCGCCATGCCCGCAAAGGCACAGGGCCTGAGGCGCTGGCGCAAAAAAAGCCAGCCGCAGAGCGATGTCCCCAGGATGCCGAGGCTGCCCCACAGGGCATAGGCCACGGCCAGATCCATGTAGCGCACTGCCACGGAAAGGCAGTAGAAGGCCAGGCCCACCAGAGCGAGCGCTGCCATGCCGGTCAGGCGCTTTTTGAAGCCGTCGGAGCGGGCCAGCAGGAGATTGGCGGTCACATCCAGCGCTGCGGCCGCGGTCACCAGCCCTGCGGAGAGGAGAAGGGACAAATTTCCCGTTGCCATGGCGATTCTCCTTTACCGGGCATCGACAGGCCTTGCCGGGTCCGCGTTGTCTTGCACGGTGCCGTGATGGACCAGCAGGGCGCCGCCCAGGACGCAGAGCAGACCGGCCAGACGTTGCAGGGAGAAAGGCTCGTCAAGGACGAAGACGCTGGAAAGCGTGATCAGGGTCAGGCCCAGCGCCTCCCAGAAGGCAAAGGCCACGCCCACGGGCAGGCAGGTGGTCGCCCTGGCCAGCGCATAATAGGAAAGGCCGATGGCGAGCCACATGAGGACAAGCCCGGCAAGGGCCGCATGGGCAAAGCTCCAGCCCAGGGAAAGTTTCATGATAATCGTGCCGCCGACCTCGAACAGGATGGCAGCCAGCAGACAGAGCCAGTGATAGGGACGTGCGGAAGTCATGATGCACCTTTCAGAGGGGAAGTCGAACGCAAAGGGCCCCGCAACGGTGCCACGGAGCTGCAGCGGACGTGCCAGACCGGAGCGGTCTGGCGGAAAGGGCATCACGATCACAGATGACTGCGCCAGTGCCGCTCTGCCATGACGGCAAAGAAAAGCCGGGAAGGGATGGGCAGAGGGGAACGCATCTTTTTATGATATCCGGGAAAGGTGCGTGAGGCAAGCGCGGCTGCAGGCCGCGACGTCGTGTCCGCAGTGTGGAGAAGGGCAGGGCCATGATCGAGCCCTGCTCCTGCCGGCCAGCTCTGGCCGTCGGGAACCGGGGACAGGGGCCCTTGGACTGTGTAACCACTATCTGCAGCTTGTTGGGGGGAGGGAAAGCCCCCATCTCTGCTGTCGCTGCCCGTAGCTTCCTTCGTCGCAACGGGCACGGCCCTGCGGGCCGCCCTTTGGATCGCTGCCCGCGGAGAGTCTTTTTCCCTCTCCCCATAAGCCCCCATACTTTCCCCGGCGCGCTTTTTCAGATGAGCGCGGGAGCATGCGGCAAGCATCCTTCTTTGGGCATGTGCAGGCAATAGCCTCTCTTTATTTGAAATGGATTGTAAAATTTGTAGCAGCACACCCTGGCAGGGCGTGCCCTGCCTGACTCTGGCCGTGGTCATCAGGAAGCTGAGGCTGTGGGCAAGAAAAAAGGGAGGCAGCGCAAGGCTCCCTCCCTGATGCTGGTCTTGTTTGTACGCTTTAGCCCTGGGCGGCGATCCAGGCATTGGCTTCCACCAGGTCGAGCGTCCCTTCATAGAGCGCGCGGCCGCTGATGGCGCCTTGCAGATTGGCTTCCCTGCTGAGCGGGTACAGCGCCTGGACGTCGGCCAGGGTGGCCACGCCACCGGCGGCGATGACCGGTACCGTGGAGGTCTCGGCCAGATGGCGCAGGGCCGTCAGGTTGACGCCGCACTGCATGCCGTCGCGCTCGATATCCGTATAGATGATGAAGGCGGCGCCGTCTTCCTGCAGGCGGGGCAGGACATCGTCCACGCTCAGGCCGGCATCGGCCACCCAGCCCTTGGTCTTGAGGCGTCCGCCCTCGGCATCGAGGGAAACGCCGATCCGGCCGGGAAAGGTCTTGCAGAGGGCCGCGAAGGCCTCGGGCTGCTCCAGGGCCATGGTGCCGATGATCAGGCGCTGCACGCCGGCTTCCAGATAGGCCCGGGCCGTCTGTTCGTCGCGGATGCCGCCGCCCAGCTGCACGGGGATGTCCAGCTCGCGGCAGATATCGCGCACGATGTCCCGGCTCTTGGGCAGGCCGTCGAAGGCGCCGTCCAGATCGACCACATGCAGCCAGGAGGCCCCCTTGTCCCGCCAGGCCACGGCGGCGGCCACAGGATCGGGGGAGAACACGGTGCTTTCGTGGGCACGTCCCTGTTTCAGGCGCACAGCCTGACCGTTCTGGATATCGACAGCGGGAAAGATAATCATAAGTTCAGATCCTTTACAGCCTTGAGCATGGCTTCATGGGCCAGTTCGTCAGCTGTGACCCACTTGCCCTGGCGTTTGAGAAAGTCCCCCACATTGAGCAGGTTTTCCGTCAGCCCCTGCTGTTCCACATCATAGACCGAGTGGTCGATGATGTGGCCTTCCTTGATGCTGAGCAGGAAGAACTCCAGGCGCACATGGGCGGGCTGGGTGACGCCGGCCGCCGAGCCCTGGCGGTCCCGCCAGGTGAGGACCTGCGGGATGAGCAGGATGTCGGCCTGGGTCTTGCGGGCATATTCCACCCACAAGGGCAGGGCCTGGGGGCGTTCCGAGGTGTGGAAGCGCGTCAGGTCGGGCAGCGGACGGGTGCGGGGCAGGAAGTCATAGGAGCGTTTGGTCGCCGTGTACAGCACATCGCGCAGCTGGCGGTCCTGGGCCGTCAGCACGTCCCGGGCCGCCAGCCCCTGGGGCTGGGGGATCTGGCCCATGATGAGCTGGCTGGTATCGCGGGGCTGGGTGAACGGAGCCACGGCGATGGTGTATTGCCGGGACAGCAGGCGCGGTACGTCAGCCGTGCTGGCTGGCTTGCGGTTGCAGCCGCCCGTCAGGACCAGCAGGGACAGGAGCGCGCACAGCGCCAACAGAAAACGGTTTTTCATCAGTCCAGCCCTCCCTTGGTGCTGCGGATGACGTTGCCCGTACGCCGGACAGCCTGGGCCAGCGCCAGTCCCAGACCCTTGGCGACGGATTCCAGAAGATGATGGCCGTTCTTGCCATAGTGCATGGTCACATGCAGGTTGCAGCGGGCACTGCTGGCAAAGGCCTTGTAGAACTCCCTCCAGAGGTCTTTTTCCTCACCGGCCAGCACAGGCGGCAGCAGATCGTCGCCGCGCCATTCCAGCCAGGGACGGCCGGAAAGATCCACGGTGACGTCGCTCAGGGCCTCGTCCATGGGCACGCGGCCATAGCCGACACGGGCGATGCCCACGCGGTCGCCCAGGGCTTCCAGCAGGGCCTGCCCCAGCACAAGGCCGATATCCTCGGCGCTGTGGTGGGCGTCGATATGCAGGTCGCCCCGGCAGCGCAGCTGCAGGTCCATGCCTGCCCAGAAGGCCGTCAGCGTCAGCATGTGATCCAGCATGCCGAAGCCGGTCTGGATGTCGGTCTTGCCCGTGCCGTCCAGAGTGAGGCTCAGGCTGATGTCGGTCTCGGCGCTTTGCCGGCCCTGTTGGGCCGTACGCCGGGGAAGTGTGCTGTCCATGGCTTATTCCTTGTCCTTTTCGGGCATTGCGCCGGAGGCCTGCGTGGCGTTCGCCGCGGCGGGCGCATCCGTCGCCTTCATGCCGTCGCTGGCCGGGACCGCGGAGGCGGGCGGTACGTCTTCCGTCTGGGCGGCGCCGGTGTCTCCGTCAGGCCCCGGGGATCCGGTGGCTGTGACCGTGTGGTCTTCCGCTGCCGCGGGGACGTTGCAGGCGTCGTCGCCCGTCCCGGAAGCGAGAGGGCCTTCCGGGACGTCATGTGCCGCAGAGGGGGAAGTACCGGCCGCGTCGCCTGCGTCCGCATCTGTGGTGGCGTCCTCCTCCACGGGCGGGACGCGCTGGGCGTCGTCATCGCTCCAGGCCGGGGCCGTGGCGGCTTCGGCGGCGGTCCCGGCGGCAGAAGCTGTGGCATCGGGGGCGTCGCCGTCCGTCTGCGCTTCCGGCGCATGGGCCTGCGCATCCGTGGCGGTGTCGTCTTCCACGGGCGGCATGCGCTGGGCGTCGTCATCGCTCCAGGCCGGGGCCGTGGCGGCTTCGGCGGCGGTCCCGGCGTCAGAAGCTGTGGCATCGGGGGCGTCGCCGTCCGTCTGCGTTTCCGGCGCATGGGCCTGCGCATCCGTGGCGGTATTTTCTTCCACGGGCGGCACGCGCTGGGCGTCGTCATCGCTCCAGACCGGGGCCGTGGCGGCTTCGGCGGCGGTCCCGGCGTCAGAAGCAGTGGCATCGGGGGCGTCGCCGTCCGTCTGCGTTTCCGGCGCATGGGCCTGCGTATCCGTGGCGGTGTCTTCTTCCACGGGCGGCATGCGCTGGGCGTCGTCATCGCTCCAGGCCGGGGCCGTGGCGGCGGCCGTCGCAGCTGCCGCGGCGGCAGCGTCCGTGCCAGCATCTCCAGCGGCCGTGGTCCCGGGCGCTGCGGCCGCCGGAGCGGGATCGCCGGGCGTGCCTTCGTCTTCTTCCTTGCTGTCCTTCTTCTTGCGACCAAAGGCCGCTGCCACCAGGATGCTGATCTCGTAGAGCAGCAGCATGGGCATGGCCATGAGCAGCTGGGAGATCACGTCCGGCGGCGTCAGGATGGCGGCCACGATGAAGATGCACAGGATGGCGTAGCGGCGCGCCTTGCGCATCATCTGGGCGGTGATGACCCCCATGCGGGAGAGGAAGAAGGAGAAGAGAGGCATCTCGAAGATCAGGCCGAAGGCCAGGAGCAGCTTGATGACGAAATCAAGATAGTCCGTGATGCGTGGCATGGCCTGGATCTGCGCGGAGGAAAAGCCCAGGAAGAAATTGAAGGCGTAGGGGAAGACGATGAGATAGCAGAACACCCCGCCGCCGATGAAGAACACGGCCGAGAGCAGGGCGATGGGCAGCAGGCCGCGTTTTTCCTCTTCATAGAGGCCGGGGGAGATGAAGGCCCAGATCTGGTAGAAGATATAGGGACTGGCCACGAACAGGCCGGTTATGAAGGCCACGAACATGCGCACGAAGAAGGGTTCGGGCAGGGTGGTGTACATGGCCGTGCTGTGTTCGGGCAGGGCGTTGAGCAGGGGGGCCGTGATGAAATTGAAGATGGGCTCGACCACGGTCCAGCAGAGCACGAAGCCCACACCGGCGGCGATGAAGCAGCGCACCAGCCGCGAACGCAGCTCGTTCAGATGATCCATGAGCCCCATGGTCTTTTCTTCCGGATCGGGCGTCCCGCCGCTGGCGGTGGCCGGCGCGGCGGGCGGGACGGGCGGCTGGCCGGAGGCATCCCCGGCCTGCGGCACGGGGGCGGCCACGGCATCGGGGGCTGCGGTGTCCTGTGCCAGGAGCGGGGTCGTGGCAGCGGCGGGCACGTCCGTGGCGTCGTCCCGGGGAGCGTCGGAAGGCAGCAGCGCGTCGGCAGGGGCGGACAGTTCCGCCGTCGCGGGCGCGGTTCCTTCCGTCAGGCTGCTTTCGGGCGCGGCAGGGCTGCCGGCAGCCGGAGCCGCGTCCGGGGCCACGGCAGCGGACGTGAGCGCCGTATCACCTGCATCCGGGAGGGCGGTCGAGGCCGTCTCCGCGCCGGCGGCGGCCGGCGTCCGGTCCCGGGGTGCGTCTTCCGTACTGGCGGCATCCTCTGCGGCGGGCTTCGGGCCTTCCGCAGGTACCGCAGCCGTGTCCGCTTCTCCGGCTGTCTGCGGGGCCGGAGCCCCGGGAGCCGTCATGGCAGGAAGCGGTCCCGTCTGCGCGTCCGTCCCGGGGAGATCCCCGTTCCCGCGGGCCTCCTGCGAAGCGGCCGCCCCGGTCCGGTCCTGTGCCTGTCCAGGGGCTGCGACCGTGACGGTCAGCTCCTGCTTGTCCTGAGTGATGCTCATGCTTTGGCTCCGCTGGCAGGGGTGGTCTCGGTCTGTGCGGTCGGAGCGCCGTTCCCGCCGGCTTCCGCCCGGGCCTTGGCCAGGGCCTGGGCCAGAGGGCTGTCCGCCGGAGGGGTCGGAGGCGTGGGCGCGGCAGGCGGGACGACTTCGGCCTGCACGGCGGGACGGGCCGCGGTCTCCGTCGCGGCAGCCGGAGCGGTGGCAGGAGCGGCCTGGGCCTGGGGGGCCGCGGGCTGGGCGGCAGGTTGCGCCTGGGCGGCGGTCCTGGCCGCGTGTTCGGCGCGGGCTTCAGGGCTGAAAAATTCCTTTTCCGCTTCCTGTTTGCGCTTGTTGTGTTCCTCCTGCTCCACTTCCGCATTCAGCGTGCGCTGGAAATCGGTGGAGACACGGCGAAATTCCCCCATGGCTTTGCCGAGGGTGCGGGAGACGCTTGCCAGACTCTTGGGCCCCAGCACCACGAGGGCCACAAGAAGGATAACCAGAAATTCCGTACTGCCGATACCGAACATATCTTCCTCTGCTTTGGGTCCTGTGCGTCATGAACGCGGGAATACTAAAGCGGAAAAATACCTGAGGCCGAAGGCCTTGTAAAGTACACGGCCCGCCCGGGCGCATTGGTTTTCCAAAAGACAGGCACTTTCGCCGTGCCGGTCCGCCGTGCCCGTCTGTCGGCGTCGTGCGCGCCGTCCGGGGAGGCTCGTCCCTAGCCGTCCTGCGGTGCCGGTTTCGCGGGTACGGGCTGTCTGCGCCCGGTCCTGTTGCCTGCGCGGGAATGCCCGGCCCTGCCGTCCTTGCCCGGCCCCGGCCGGGACCTGTCCCGGACAGGGGGCCGCGCCGTCAGCCCGGCGTCGCGCCCGCGAGCCGTTGAGGGGGCAGGCCGGACGCACGGGCCTGACGGGACTTTTGTCCGCCATGGCGGCCGGTACGCTCCACGGGGACGCCCGCGCGAGCCTGAACGCCCGGATGCCGGACCAGCCTGCCCCTGCGCGGCGATCAACGGCCGGACGGGCCGTGGCCGTCCTGCAGCGGTACGGGCTGCCGCGCCAGCCAGTCGATGGACAGGCGTGCCAGCTCCCGGATGATGCGCAGATCCTCGTCGGGGCTTTCCAGGGAATTGAGCAGGAACACCGCCAGGGCGACGTAACGGCCGTCGGGCAGGCGGAAGAAGGCCAGATCGTTGTCCGCCGGTCTGAGGCCCTGGGCGCTGATGTCCGAGGAGCCCGTCTTGTGCCCGGCGTGCAGGCCGTCCGGCAGGGCGTCGAGGATCTTTCCGGGGATGCCGGGCCCGCGTCCCATGAAGGAGGCGAGGAGCTCCCTGTGTTCCTGCGGGATGGCGGGGTCCGTGAAAAAGCCCAGCATCATGCGGGCCATGCTCCGTGGCGTGCCCCAGTTGGCATACTGGTGGTAGAGGCTCCGGTGCATCCAGTCCTCGCCATGGCCGATGTACAGGTCCGCGGCCCCCAGGCGGCGGGCGCAGGCTTCCACCACGGCCGGGCCGCCCACAAAGTCCAGCAGGACGTCGCAGGCATTGTTGTCACTGAGGCTGACGCTGTAGCGCAGCAGGTCGCGCAGGCTGACTTCCATGTCGCGGCGGCCACGCTGGTCGCGCAGGGGGCTGTGGGTGCCGCTGTGGAGTTGTTCCGCCCGCACGGGGAGCATGGCCGTCAGCGGGATGTGCTCCCGTTGTATTTTTTCCAGCACCGCCACGGCCAGCGGGAACTTGATGACACTGAGCAGGGGGAAGGGCGCGTCCATGTGGGCACCGGCGCAAAGACCGTCTTCCGTGAGCAGGGCCACACCGGCCAGGGCTTTTTTGTGGCGCATGAAGTGATGGATGTCCCGTTCCAGCGACAGGGCATCCACGGCGGCCTGCGGGACGGCGGGCAGACCTTCCGCCGCCCGGAGCGGCAGGGCCGGGACGAACAGGAGCAGGGACAGCAGGCAGGACAGGAGCGGAGGGAGATGCGGCATGGGCAGACTCGCGGGGATGGATCGTGATGGAGCGGTGCCCGGGGATGGACGGCAGGAGCGGACGGCTCATCACAGGGGCTTTTCGGAGCATAGAGGCAGGCTGCGGCCCGGACAAGCGGAAAATGGCCACCTTCGTGGAGCGGACCGCGTCGGTGTGGCAACAGGGAGCGGTCGGGGGGACGGTGGGGCTGCGCACGGGCGCTGATGGTCAAAGGGAGCGGAGCGGCGTAAGGCGGCAGATGGCGGCGGGCAGAGGAGCGGAGGCCGGCGGATGGCAAGGGTGGCAACGGGTGGCGGATGGCGCCGGAAGGCAGGGGGCGGAGGATGGCAGACGGGCCCTTGCCGTCCGGGCAGGGGAGGCGCAGCCATGCTGCCGCGCGCATATCAAAAAGAGCCGACAGGCCCGAAGGCCGGTCAGCTCTTTTTCATGCTGTCTCACAGTGCGCCGCAGGCACTGTGGCCGGAGCATGGCGGGAAGACCGCCGCCCCGGGATCATTATTCCCACTCGATGGTGCTCGGGGGCTTGGAGGAGACGTCGTAGACCACACGGTTGACGCCCTTGACCTCGTTGATGATGCGGCCGGACATGCGGGCGATGAGGTCGGCGGGCAGGCGGGCCCAGTCGGCGGTCATGGCGTCCACGCTGTCCACCACGCGCAGGGCGATGACGTGTTCATAGGTGCGGCCGTCGCCCATGACGCCCACGGTCTTGAGCGGCAGCAGCACGGCAAAGCCCTGCCAGACCTTGCGGTACCAGCCGGACTCGCGCAGCTCTTCCTGCACGATCTTGTCGGCCTGGCGCAGGATGTTGAGGCGTTCCTCGGTGATCTCGCCCAGCACGCGGATGGCCAGACCGGGACCGGGGAAGGGATGGCGCCAGACGATGGAATCGGGCATGCCCAGTTCGGCGGCCACCTTGCGCACCTCGTCCTTGAACAGTTCGCGCAGGGGCTCCACCAGCTTGAGCTTCATGGTCTCGGGCAGGCCGCCCACGTTGTGGTGGCTCTTGATGACCGCACTGGGGCCCTTGTGGGACACGGATTCGATGACGTCGGGGTAGAGGGTTCCCTGGGCCAGGTATTCCACTTCGGGCAGCTTCTTGGCTTCTTCGTCGAAGATGTCGATGAAGGTATGGCCGATGATCTTGCGCTTCTTTTCCGGATCTTCCACGCCCTTGAGCAGGTCGAGGAAGCGCTTCTGGGCCTGGACGAAGTTGAGGTTCAGGTCGAAATGTTCGCGCAGGTAGCTGACCACTTCCTCGCCTTCGTTGAGGCGCAGCAGGCCGTTGTCCACGAAGATGCAGTGCAGGCGGTGGCCGATGGCCTTGTGCAGCAGCACGGCCACCACGGTGGAGTCGATGCCGCCGGAAAGGGCGCAGACCACATGCTTGTCGCCGATCTTGTCGGCCATTTCCTTGACCACCCGTTCCACGAAGCTGGACATGCTCCAGTCGGGAACGATCTTGCAGATCTTGAACAGGAAGTTGCGCAGCATGGCGTCGCCGTCCACGCTGTGGTGCACTTCGGGGTGGAACTGCACGGCGTAGATGCGGCGGCTTTCATCGGCCATGGCGGCCACTTCGAGGGTGGGCGTGCTGCCGGTGACGACGAAGCCGGGCGGGGGCGTCTTGACCTTGTCGCCGTGGCTCATCCACACGCGGCTGGTGCCGGCGCCGTCCAGGCCGTCCCACAGGGCGCAGGCGGCGGTCAGGGTCAGGTCGGCCGGGCCGTATTCGCGGGTCAGGGACTGGGCCAGCTCGCCGCCCAGGTTCTGGGCCAGGAGCTGCATGCCGTAGCAGATGCCCAGCACCGGTACGCCCAGTTCCAGAAAACCCTTGTCCAGGGTGGGGGCGTCGGCTTCGCCCACGCTGGCGGGGCCGCCGGAAAGGATGATGGCCGAGGGGGCCATGGCGGCCACTTCGGCGGCGGTGACGTTGCAGGCATGGATTTCGGAATACACGCCGGCTTCGCGCACGCGACGCGCGATGAGCTGGGTGACCTGCGAACCGTAGTCGATGATGATGACCTTGCTGTGCGCCATGAGTCTTCCTTGCAATGTGTGCGGACGCCGCCCGGAAGGGACGGCGTCCTTTATATAATGTCATGAACAGGCCCGGCTGCCGCCGGAAAGGACGGCCGCCAGAGCAAAACGGGCGGCCGCTGCAGCGGCCGCCCGCGGGCGTGCGTCTAATTGTCGACGCGATAGTTGGGGGCTTCCTTGGTGATGATGACGTCGTGGACGTGGCTTTCACGCAGGCCGGCCGCCGAGATCTCGCAGAAGGTGGTGTTGTTGAACAGGTCGTCCAGGGTGCGGGCGCCCACATAGCCCATGCCGGAGCGCAGGCCGCCCATGAGCTGGTAGATGGCTTCCATCACATGACCGCGGTAGGGCACGCGGCCCACGATGCCTTCGGGCACCAGCTTCTTGCTGCGTTCCTGGAAGTAACGGTCGGAGCTGCCGTCCTTCATGGCGTCGATGGAGCCCATGCCGCGGTAGATCTTGTAGGTGCGGCCCTGGTAGAGGATGGTCTCGCCCGGGCTTTCCTCGGTACCGGCGAAGAGGGAGCCGATCATCACCGAATGGGCGCCCACCACAAGGGCCTTGACGATGTCGCCGGAGAACTTGATGCCGCCGTCGGCGATGCAGCAGCGGTCCATCTCGCGGGCGGCGCGGCTGCCGTCCATGACGGCGGTGACCTGCGGCACGCCCACACCGGCCACGATGCGGGTGGTGCAGATGGAGCCGGGGCCGATGCCCACTTTCACGGCGTCGGCGCCGGCTTCGAGCACGGCGCGGGCGCCTTCGTAGGTGGCCACGTTACCGGCCACCAGCTGGCAGTTGGGGTAGGCCGTCTTGACCTTGCGGATGGCCTTGAGCACGTTCAGGGAATGGCCGTGGGCGGAGTCCAGCACCAGCACGTCCACACCGGCCTGGATGAGCTGCTCGGCGCGCTCGTCACAGTCGCGGCCGATGCCGATGGCCGCGCCCACGCGCAGGCGGCCGGCGCTGTCCTTGCAGGCATTGGGGTATTTCTGGACCTTGTCGATGTCCTTCATGGTGATGAGACCGCGCAGGCGCTTGTTCTCGTCCACCACCAGGAGTTTTTCGATGCGGTGTTCGTGCAGATGCTGCTTGGCTTCTGCCAGCGAGGTGCCCATGGGCACGGTGACCAGGTTCTTGCTGGTCATGACTTCGCCCACGCGGATGGCGGAGGCGTCTTCGATGAAGCGCACGTCGCGGTTGGTCAGGATGCCCACCAGGGTGCCGTCGTCCACCACGGGCAGGCCGGACACGCGGAAGTCCGCCATCAGGTCCAGGGCTTCCTGCACGGAGTTGCGGGAGGAAACAGTCACGGGGTCGAGGATCATGCCGCTTTCGCTTTTCTTGACCCGTTCCACTTCCAGGCGCTGGCGTTCGATGGGCATGTTCTTGTGGATGATGCCGATGCCGCCCATGCGCGCCATGCTGATGGCCATGGCCGATTCGGTGACCGTATCCATGGCGGCGGAGAGCAGGGGGATGCGCAATTCTATGGAAGGAGTGAGCCAGGTGGAGATGTCCACGGCGTCGGGCGTCACTTCCGAAAAGCTGGGGACAAGCAAAATATCGTCAAAGGTCAGGGCCTTGCCGCGATTGGTGAACATATTTGCCTCGTAATGTGCTGGAATTGTTCAACAAAATTTAATATACCATTATATGCATTCCTGTGCCCCGTGTCAATGCAAGAATGGGGCCGCAGCGTTTACCGCAGGGCAAAATTTTTTACGCATGCAGGGCGCTGGCAGGGGAGATCTTGCGGGCGCGGGCCTCATGGCCGGGCCCCGGAGCCTGTGGCGGCGGCTGTCGTGGAGGGCGCGCCGTTCCGCGCAGGCAGGCCGTCCCGGCGAGAGGCTGTCGCCAGCGTCCGGCCCGCCGCGGAGCGCACGCCCTGAAGAAAAGCGGCGGCAGAAGCGGCGGGGCTCCGACTCCGCCGCCGCAGGCCCGCATCATCAATATAAAGAAGCCGGGCACAGCCGCAGAAGGCCCGCCTGGCCTGCGGAGGCCGGAAACCGCCGCGACAAGCCCGCCCGGCCTGCATAGGCCAGGAACAGCCGCGACAAGGCCCGGCAGTACCCGGCCGTGGCTGTTGGCGGCGCAGGCGCATCACCGGGGCCCTCGGCGCCTTCCGCGCCGGGGCTCCTTGGCGGATCGAGCGGCCAGGCGGCCTGCCGGTATGCCATCCGTATCCCCGCAAAAGGGCTCCATCCTTCATACGCGCTTTCCAGACGGCACACCGGCGTGTGCTGCAGCCTGCCGCGTCAGACTGTCCGCCTCCGCGCCCTGCGGGGCTGCATGCGCCCCCCCCTGCTGCCTGAAAAGCGTGCCGCCACGCTTTGTGTCCTCCCGGTGGAGGCCGCGCCTGTCCGCGGCCTATGCCGTTCAGGGGGGATTTTACAGTTTTTTCTATGTTTTTGGGCAAGGAAATACTACTTATCATATTGTATTATTTGATATTTTTCAGATGACCCCGCAAGGCGTCGTGCCGGACTATCATTTTTGCGCAAGAAATATTGACAAACCGATAAATGGGGTATAAAAATTTTTACAAGTTCGACGGGCAAGCAGGTTGCCTGCCGGGCTTTCACCACGAGCTTTTGCTCCGGCCGTATCGGCCGGGATTTTTGCC
>NZ_CASDOY010000054.1 GCF_949282365.1 uncultured Desulfovibrio sp. | reverse complement strand
CGGGCCGAAACCCGCCTGCGCCTTGCGGACCTCATGCTCCAGGGCGGAACGGTTTTCCTTGATGCTCATCAGGCTGCGGTGACTGGTCAGCACGCCGTGTACGGTATCGTTGACCGTGATGTGCGCCCGGGCGGCCCCCGGGCGGATCTCGTCCTTTGCCCACGCGCTCCCGGCGCCCCAGACCAGCAGGCAGGCCATCGCCACGGCTGCCGGCATCCATTTCTTCAGATCGGCCATAACTCCTCCTTACGCTCTGCGCCACGGCAGAGATTGCGGGACGCCCCTGCGCCCTCTCCTACAGCCGGGGGTCACCAGCCGCCACTTCCCGCCCCGTATGCCGTTCCAGCCAGGCGCGGATGCGGGCATGGGATGCGGCGCGGCGGCGCTTCTTGGCACGCAGCATGGCCGCATCGGCCCGGCGCAACAGTTCTCCGGCGTCCATGCCGCCCCCGTCCGATCCGGCGACACCGAAGGAAAGCTCCACAGGCAGGTCGCTGTCCTGCCGCATGCGCCACAGGGCCTGCCGGATGTCCGCCAGCCGTCTGCGCACCACGGCGCCCGGACAGGAGAAGAGGATGACGAATTCGTCCCCCCCGATGCGGGCAAGGCAGTCCTCCTTCCTGACATGGGTCTGGAGCAGACGGGCGGTACGGCGGAGCAGCCTGTCGCCGGCCTCATGGCCCAGGTGGTCATTGACCAGTTTCAGGCCGTCCACGTCGGCCATGACCGCATACAGGGGCCGCCCCCGGGCCGATTTTTGCAAGACCCGCTCCAGCTGGTAACGGCTGGAGACGCCCGTCAGCGGATCCGCCTGCACCTTCCCTTCAAGGGCATCGCGTTCCTCCTGCAGGGCCGTGACGTCCGTATGCATGCCCACCACGCGCAGGGCCCGTCCGGCACTGTCCCGGCTGGACACGCAACCGCGTTCCAGTATCCACAGCCAGGAACCGTCGGCATGGCGCATCCGGTAGGTGCAAACAAAGGCATCCCCCGCCTCCGGCGAGGCCACCACCTTCATCGGCAGGGCCACGGCTTTTTCATGGTCGTCGGGGTGTACGGCCCGGAGCCACGATCCCAGCTCTGCCGGGAAGGTGGCCGGCGTATGCCCCAGCATGGCCAGGTAATTTTGGCTGTAGTAGACCGTGCCGCTCCGGACGTCCCAGTCCCAAATGCCGTCATGGCAGCCGCTCATGGCCAGCAGCAGACGTCGCGTCCCTCCCACGGAGGCCGCCTTGTGTTCCAGCAGGGGCGCCAGCGTCCCGGCCACGGCGCGGGCACGTCCGCTGTCGTCACGGGCAAGGACCGCGGCCATGAGCAGCAGGGGCGTCCCCTGGGGCCTGTGCGGCATCAGCACCAGGCGCAGGCGCTCCGCACCGTCGCTGGCGTCCAGCCAGCGCCGCAAGCGGGAAAGCAGCCCGGGCGCCCGGTAATGGCGATGCAGATGGCGCAGCCCTTCCCTGTCCAGCGGGCCGGGGGCCTCTCCCAGTCCCAGCAGCAACATGCAGCGCATGTCCAGGAAGGGCATGGCCTGCCCGCGCGTATAGCTCCAGCAGCCGTCCTCGACGTCTTCCGGCAACGGCACCAGATGTTCCAGAAGCTCCAGACAGGCGAGGAAAGCCCGGGGCCTGCCCGCACCGTCACGACGCATGACATGCATGCGCTCGTTGATGTTCCTGCCATTGCACCTGTAGGAGCAGGTCAGGCCGGGCAGCCTGGCGCCCAAACGCAAGGCGGAACGCTGCTGCCGCAAAAAACGGCGCTGCCTGGGCGGCAAACAGGCCAGCAGATCCTCCATCGTCGCCGGCGCCGAGTCCGCACGCATCCCCAGCATGGCAAGCGCCGACGTGCAGAAGATGACACCATCCGTCGACAGGTGCCAGATGAAGGCGGGAGAGGAGTATGTGGGGAACGACACCTGTTTTCTCCTTGTCGGGCAGAAGAAAAACCAGGGATGCGGGAAGGACTTTCTTTCTTCAGCCTGCCGTTGCCGCGCAGCACCGGCCGTGGGCACGAAGAAGGCCCTGTCTGTCCGTATCCGGGAAAAAATATAGCCCGGACGCTCGGATACGGGCAGGCCGTCCTGCCGCCAAAATGCGTCCTCTATCGCGCAAACGGGGGGGCGTCTTTCCGCCACCGTCTGAAAAGACGGTGATCCCGGCCAGATAAAAACGCGCACCATCGCGCAGCAGGATGGGGAAACGCGCAATCCGGGCAGGGGCCCGCCCCTTCCCGGCTGGGCGGAAGGCCGGGGCGCGCCAGGTCTCCCGGGCAAGTCCGGCGTGATGCGCACCACAAGACAGACAGCCTGCTTGCTGAAAAAAGCCGTCTTGATTAGGATGGCATGCCGGCAAGAAGCTTCCATAACGGGGAGCGCCCCCGCAACACACCGGGGAGTGTCCTCCGCCGTGTGGCACAGAGACATGCACTCCATCAGGGGCGCCCGCATGGGTGGCCGCGGCCGGCAGCCGGTCTGGCGCATGGCCCTGCGGTCCGGCCGTCATCGCCGGACGTCCCCGAGGCATGGGAGCAGGACAGAGGCCGCCATGCGCCGCATCCTGCCCGTTACCGTCCACCTGCAAGGCCCAGGCGCCATGATCACGATATATCGTTCCCACCTCTCTCCCCTGTGGACCGCTGTCCTGTTCACATTGTATTTTTTTGTCTTCCTCACCTCGGAAGTCTTTTTGCAGGACTGCCTGCTGGCACTGGACAGGCCGGGAGACCTCCATACCTTCTTTCTGGGGCAGCTGGCCTGCCTGACGGCGGGCTATTTGAGCCTGGCCCTGTGCCGGCGCGCCTCCTACGGTCTTCTGCGAAGCCTCGCTGTAGCGGCCATACTGCTCCCCGCGCTGCTGTTCAGCGCCCTGGCCCTCACGGGCAGCCCGTCCTCCCTGCCCGCATGGGCCGCCGCCTGCTCGTATTGCCTGGGGGGAGCCGGGGCCTTCCTCCACTACAGCGCGGCCCTCTGCCTGCGCCACAGTGCCGTGAGCGGCAGGCTGGCAGGCGGGAGCATCGGCCTGGCCGTCGGCATCCAGTTCCTGACGGACACCTGTCTGGACAGCGGACAGACCGCCATGCTGCTGGCCCTGGTCTCGCTGGTCCTGGCCATGCTGCTGGCCCGGGCGCCCGCGCCCGCCCCCGCGGCGGCGGACGAGGCCCCCTCCAGCCCCCCTTCCCGGCGCACCCTGGCTCTGGCCACGGCGGGCACGGCCATCCTTTCCATCGTCGTGGGCCTGAACGAGGATATCGTCACCCGGCTGTACGCCACGGGAGAGCTGGATGTGACCTCCTGGCCACGCCTGTGCTATCTGGCCGGCCTGCTGCTGGCGGGCTTCCTTGCGGACATACGCAAGCGCGCCTTCATGCCGGTGATCACGCTGTGCGTGCTCATGCTGTCCAACATGGCGATCTTTTTCCTGAACGATCCGCGGCATTACCAGCTCAACCTGTCGATCCTGTATTTTTACAGCGGCTTTTACGTCGTCTATTTCACCGTGCTTTTCCTCGACCTGGCCCCCGGGACGCGCTGGCCGCTGCTCTGGGCCGGTATGGGACGTCTTTGCCGCTCCCTGTGCGTGGGCGCCTTTTTCCTCTGTCCAAACGGCCTGTTCGGCCTGCTGGGGCAGGGCTGCTCCGTCGTCCTGAACAGCCTGCTGCTGGCAGGCGTGTGCGCCATCTTCTTCTGGAGCGGCCAGTTGCGCGACCACGGCTCCGCCAGATCCGCGCCGCCCGTGCGCCAGGATCAGGCCATAGGCCTTTTCGCGCAAAAGCACGCCCTGACCCGCCGGGAGACCGACGTGCTGCGAGCCGTGCTCGCCTCGTCGGAACCTCTGGGGAATATCGCCATCTGCCTGGGCATATCGGAACGGGTCATGCAACGGCACCTGACCTCCATTTACGCCAAGTGCCGCGTGAGCGGCCGGCTGGAGCTGGTGACGGCCTTTTTCGGCCAGACGTCCCCGTAAGCTCCGCCACCCGTCCCGCCTGCCGCCGCCCCCTCCTGCCTCCCCGTCCTGCCCCCCCTGCCCTGGCCAGGCCACTCCCTTGCCCCGGCCCAGGCCCGCCGCATTGCCGGCAGGGCTGCCGGCCATCCGCCGGGACAGTCCCCCAAAAACACAAGAGCGCCCGTTACCGTCCTTCCGGTAACGAACGCTCTTATCCTGGACGAAGAAAAACGCGGCCCCGGGCGTCATCGCCCGGGCCGGAGGGCCTTCCCCCGCTCCTGTGCGGGGGCACGGCGCTTCTCCGGCCCGAAGGCCGCCCGTCATGTCACGGGGGGCCTACTTCCCGCTCATGAAAGCCGACCAGCGGGCCAGCAGGGCGCGCAGGGCATTGCCACGGTGGCTGCGGGCATTCTTTTCGTCGCGGCTGAGCTGGGCCGCGCTCTTGCGGATGCTCTCGTCCCAGAACACGGGATCGTAGCCAAAGCCGTTCTCGCCCAGGGCCGCCTCGAGGATGCGCCCTTCCCAGGTGCCGCGCACCACCAGTTCCCGACCGTCGGGATGCACGGCCACCATGCAGCAGACGAAACGGCAGGAACGCAGGGCCTGGGGCACGTCGCGCAGTTCAAAGAGCAGCTTGCGCATGTTGCGCTGGTCCACGCTCTCGCCGGGCAGGCTCTCCCAGTCATTGGAGTAGCGGGCGGAATAGACGCCGGGGCCCTTGTCCAGGGCGTCCACTTCCAGACCGGAATCGTCGGCCACGGCCACCAGACCGGTGGCGGCGCACACGGCGCGGGCCTTGATGCGGGCGTTTTCCTCAAAGGTGGTGCCGGTCTCCTCGATCTCGCCTATTCCCGGGAAGCAGGACAGGCCCACCACTTCGAGGCCGAAGGCGGCCAGCGGATCGGCCAGTTCGCGGATCTTGCCGGCATTGTGGGTAGCCAGCACAACCCGCGCGGTATCGTTGCTATTCATGCGTTCTCCTTGCGCACCGGCAGGTGCGGTCGTTGTAATGTCGCTATCAGGATGCCGCCGATGATGAGCAGGCCGCCCAGGATCTGGGCCATGTTGACGGCTTCGCCAAGGACCAGGTGCGCCCCCGTGGCCGCGAAGACGGGCATGCTGTAGTAGACGATTCCCGCGCGTACCGGCCCGATGCGGCTGATGGACGCCGTCCAGAGGCAGAAGGAAAAAAAGGAGCAGCCCACCCCCGTATAGAGCACGCCCGTGATGACGGCGGGCTCCCACTGCGCGGGCGGCAGCCAGTACATCTCGGCCAGCACGGGCGGCAGGCAGAACAGCGAGCCCAGGCCGAAGGTGGCGGCGCTGAAACCGAAGACCGAAAGCTCCGCGCCCCGGTGGCGCATGAACAGCGAATACAGGCCAAAGCAGGCCGCCCCGCCCAAGGACCAGAGGTCGCCGGGCGCGAAGCGCAGGGCCAGCAGGCGCGCCAGGTCCCCGCGGCTGACCAGGATCACGATGCCGCAGGCCACCACCAGCATGCCCAGCAGGCGGCGCCGGGTGACGGCCTCGCCGTAGAACAGGCGCGCGCAGATCAGGATGATGATGGGCGCGGTGGGCGCGATCAGGGCCATGTTCAGGCTTTCCGTGCTCTGGCCGGCCTTGTAGAAAAAGGTGTTCATCAGGGTCACGCCCAGCAGGGACATGAGCAGCACATAGCGCCAGCGGCGGCGCAGGGCGGGCCAGTCCTCGCGCAGATGGCGCCAGGCAAAGGGCAGGATGGCCGCAAAGGCCGTGGCCCAGCGCCAGAAGTTGCACTGCCACGGCGGGATCATGTCCGCCACGGCGCGCGCCACCACGAAGTTCCCCGACCAGATGACCACGGCCAGCAGGGCCAGCAGATAGCCCGTTGTGTTCTGTTTCATGTGCTGTCCGGCGCCGCCGGCCTCCTGCGCTCTCATAGCAGGTTGCCCCGCAAATGGCAAAAGGCCGGGGGCGGCAGGCTTTCCTTTTGCCCCCAAACCGGCTATCCTCGCCGCCATGCGGCGTCCGGTGCGCCCTGTCTTCCCCGCGGGCCGTCCCCGCGGCGTACTCCCACACAAGGTTCATCCACATGGCTCAGACGCATCATCTGGTCCTGGGGCCCATGCCCCGCGGAGCCGGTCCCGATACCCACTGGGCAGCGGGCCCCTGGTGCTTCGACAACGAAGAAGACTTCTTCCCCGGCTGGGAAGACAGCTTCGTCTTCGGGCGCGAACCCCTGCGCGATCCGGCCACCCTGGACAGGGCCGTGCTCATGGCCCAGTCCCTGACGGCGGACGTCATCCCCGCCCTGGGCCGCCATCTGCGCCGGCTGCAGCGGCAGCGTGCCCTGGAGGACAATCCCGCCGCTTCCCTGCTGGACGCGACCAGCGACGCCCTGCCCGGCGTCTACTGGGAGACCCTGCTGGCGCCCTGGGCCTGCACCGTGGCCCGCCAGCTGGTGGAGCGCTGGCTGCGCGTGCAGGCCATGGTGGAGGACTGGGGCCACCTGCCCCTGCATGTGGAACTGCTGCCCGGGGACTGCCGCCTGAATTTCGTCACGGAGCATGACTTCATCATGCACGGCGCTCTGGGCGCGGACTGGAACACCTGGATCATGTCCCGCCTGCTGGAAGCCGTCTGGCCGGAAAAATGGACCCGCTCCTACGCCCTGCCCGTAACGGCCACCTACGGCCAGCCCGTGCTGCCGGAAGACAGCGACACGCTGCGCCACCGCCTGCGGGCCTGGCTGCGCTCCTGCGCCCTGCGCCTGCCCTGCCCGCCCCTGCGCGGCATGCGTCTGCGCCAGGCCCTGCGCTATTCGCTGGCCCTGCTCCATCCCAGCCGCCAGCCCGATGCCAGCCGCCCGCTGGCCAGCCATTTCAGCAGCGCCGCCACCGGGGTGCGCCACGACCTGCCCCTGGATCCCCTGCCCTTCTTCATCGGGGCCCTGCCCCAAAGCCTCAGCGAGCTGGACCATCCCGTGCACATCCCGCCCGCGCGCAGGCCCCGCGTCCGCGTGGCCTCGGTCCGCGCCCATGAGGACACCGCCTACCGGCAGCGCCTGGCCGTCTGGCGCGCCCGGGGCAACCGCGTCATGTTCGTGCAGCATGGCGGCAACGTGGGCCAGGTGCGCTGCCTGTGCGAAACGCCGCTGGTGGAGTTCAGCCAGCACGCCTTCGGCACCTGGGGCTGGACCAGCTATGAGGCCACGGGCGCGGGCACGGGGGGGCGGTTCCTGCCCCTGCCCTATCCTCTGCTGGACCGCATGGCCGACCAGTGGCGCGGCGGGGACGACGTGCTGCTCTTCGTCGGCGCGGAGATGCCCCTCTACGGGCACCGCCTCGACTCCCGGCCCACGCCCCTGCAATGGCTCCAGTACCGCGAAGACAAGCAGTGGTTCCTGGAAGACCTGCCGCGCCGCCTGCATGAAAAGATCCGCTACCGGCCCCATTTCGACGCCCCCGGCGCCCTGGACGACGCCCCGTGGCTTTTGCCGCGCTTCCCCCGCGTGCGTCTGTGCAGCGGGCCGCTGGAAGCGCAGATGCTCACCTGCGCCCTGATGGTGGTGGACCATCACGGCACCACCCTGCTGCAGGCCCTGGCCGCCAATGTGCCCACCATCGCCTACTGGGACAGGGAGATCTGGCCCATGACCGACGCCGCCTTCGCCCGGCTGGACATCCTGGCCGGGGCCGGTATCTGGCAGCCCTCGGCCGAGGCCGCCGCCGCCAAGGTCCGCGAGATCTGGGACGATCCCGCCCGCTGGTGGCAGGACGAAAGCGTCCAGGCCGCCCGCCGCGCCTTCTGCCGCGAGCACGCCCTGGTGGATCCCAAGGGGCCCGACGGCCCCATCATCGCATTGCTGCAACGCCTGTAAGGAGACCTTTCCATGTGCCATAACGCCCGTGGCGGCGTCCTGCGCCGTCTGCCGGTCCTGATGCTTCCGGCCGCCCTGATCCTGAGCCTGCTGCTGCCCGCCGCCGTCCCGGCCGCCGGGGAGACCGCTCCCCCGGCCGCCGAGCAGGCCGGCGGTCCCGGCCCTGAGGAGCGCGCCGCGCAAGCCGCTCTGGCCGAGGTGCAGCGCGCCCTGGACAGCAAGGACTACAAGAAGGCCGTCTCCCTGCTCACGCCGCTCACCAAGGACGGCAATGCCGAAGCCCTCTACATCCTCGGCCGTCTGACCCAGGACGGGCGCGGCGTCAAAAAAAGCCCCCAGCGCGCCGCGACCCTGTTCCGCCAGGCCGCGGACAAGGGCCTGCCCAGCGCCCAGAACGCCCTGGCCACCGCCCTGGCCACGGGCAACGGCGTACGCCGCAACTTCGCCGAGGCGGGCCGCTGGTTCCGCAAGGCCGCCGAGCAGGGCCTGGCCATGGCCCAGTACAATCTGGGCTATCTCTACGCCCACGGTCGCGGCGTGCGCAAAAGCGAGAACGAGGCCATCGACTGGTACGGCCGCGCCGCCAACCAGGGCCTGGCCGACGCCCAGTATTCCCTAGGCTGGATGTACCTCAACGCCAAGGCCAGCAATCAGGACGACACCAAGGCCGCCCACTGGTTCGAGCGCGCCGCCGAGCAGGACCACCTCAAGGCCCAGAACAATCTGGCCTACATGTACGCCGAAGGCCGGGGCTACGCCCAGGACAACCTCAAGGCCGTGGAATGGTACACCCGCGCCGCCGAACGCGGCTATGCCGAGGCCCAGTACAATCTGGGCTTCATGTACGAGCAGGGGCGCGGCGTGCCCCAGGACTACGCCAAGGCCGTGGAATGGTACCGCAAGGCCGCCGAGCAGAACGAGCCCGCCGCCCAGTACAGCCTGGGCCTCATGTACGACCAGGGCACCGGCGTGCAGCGCAACCTTTCCGAGGCCACCCGCTGGTACCGTCTGGCCGCCAAGAACGGCGATCCCGACGCCAAGGCCTACCTGCGCGCCCAGAACCGCAAGTAGGGGCGGCGGAGAGTTTTTTATGGCATCTGGCGGCCGTCAGGAACGCCAGAAAAGAAATATTGCCGGGCAATTTCACGGAGAAGATGACAAAGCCCCGCAGCATGCTGCTGCGGGGCTTTGTTTCATGCATCGTCAGGCGGGGCCTCAGTCGTCGCGCCGGTCGCTACGGCCGCAGAAACGGCCCTGCAATTCGTTCAGCCGGGTCACGGCCTCGCGGCCGTTGGCGATGTTGTGCACCAGGATCTCGCTCTGCTGCGAAAAACGGTTGCCCACCCGCACCGTATAGCTGTTGAACAGCCAGCTGCTGAAACCGGCGGTGAAGGCCGCGTCCTCCATGTCGCGCCACTTGACGCCCACCGCGCCCCGGCTCCAGGGCAGGATGCCCTGATAGAGCCAGACGCCCTTGCTGTCCGCATAAAGGTGGACGCTGCGCACCTGCGCTATCCTGTAGCCCATGCACAGCACCAGCAGCGCGGCCAGGCCCGCGAAGATCCAGAAAAATTCCGGCAGATAGTGCTGCCCGGCCACGCACAGGGCCACGCAGACCAGCAGCATCAGCACGGGCCCGGCCCAGGCCAGCCAGGACTGGCGGTAACTCAGCAGGGGACGTTCACCGGCATCGCTGCCCTCGAGGATTTGTTCATCAGACATGGGCGTTCCTCCTTGGCCAGGGGACATGGGGAAACAGCAGGACGACCGCAGGCCGTGCCCGCAGGGAAGCACCTTTGGGGAGGGATGGAGGCAGGGGGGCAGGAGCCCCCTTTCCGCGCCGGTGAAAGGGGCCCCTTCCCCCCACGACGACGCGCCCCGGCACGGCAAAACTCATATCTCGCTGCCCGGGGCCAGATGCAGCAAACGCTCCAGCTCCGCCGTGGCGGCCTCGCTGTCCCGGCCCTGCCGGCGGGCCAGGTCGGGCAGGTTGTCCACCGCGTCGCAGGGACGCACATAGAGGGGTTCGATATCTGCGGGGGCGTAATCGCCGTGCCGCGCCAGCAGGCACAGGGCCTCGGCGGACGCATGGACGCAGCCGGGCAGGCAGACCACGGCAGGCGGGCTTTCCAGCGGAGCGCAGGCGGCGGCATTGCGGCGCAGGCCCGTACCGCAGACCAGCACCCTGTCCGCGCCGTCGGCACGGATGGCCGCCACGGCGTGCGCGGGCGTACACAGTTCCACGGGCCGCAGGGGCTGGGCCGGGATCGCGGGCCCGTAGCTCACGAAGGGCTGGCAGTGCACCAGATCGCGACGGGCATGGGTCAGCACCCAGACATGGCCGCCGTAAAGCATGCCGCGCCGCATCACGGCCGTGGTGGCCAGGGCCTGCATATAGTCCAGCCCGGCCAGCTGCGCCCGGCCGCAGCGGCGCAGGGCCGCCGCCGTGGCCAGGGTCAGGCGGATGCCGGTGAAGGAGCCCGGCCCGCGCACGCAGGCGATGCGCCGCAGATCGCTCCAGGCGATGCCCAGCGAGACGGCCAGCTCGGCCAGGGCCGGAGCCAGTATCTCCGTGGCCCGCTCGCTGCGGTGCCATTCCTGCGCGCAAAGGATCTGCTCGTCCTCGGTGACCAAGATCTGCAGCACGCCTTCGGCGGCGTTGAGGATCAGTTCCAGCCCGGTTCCGTGCTGTGCATCCATCCTATCCCTCCTGCACCGGATATTCCGGCAGACGGCATTCCTCGTCCGTGGCCTCCAGCTTGAAGATCACGGGGCGCAGGCCGTCATTGCAGCTGCAAACGGCCACACCGGGGGTACATATCCAGTCCCCGTAATAGAACAGCTCCTTCTCCGCGCCGTGGGCCAGAGCGAACACATACTGGTACATGGCTTTCCAGGCTTCATCGCACAGGCCGTCCGGCTTGGCATAGTCGCCGTAAAAGACCTGTCCCTGCCGCAGCATGGGGCAGGGGCCCAGCCCTTCCACACCGTACTGGCCGGCAAGTTCCTTGTCGAATGTCGTTTTGAGGACCGTTATCCTGACTTTTTTCATGCGTCCTCCCCGGGCGTCTTCCTGCCGCCCTCGCCGGGTCAGCGCCCTTCCGTCCCGCCGTCGTTCCCGGAGGGAAGGGATTGTTCCGCAGCCGGGGCCTCGCCCGCCGCGGCGGGCGCATCCGGCGTCCTGATGATGCGCGTCACGTCATTGAAGGTGGCGAAGATCATCAGGGTCAGCAGCAGGGCCATGCCCATGCGCATGCCCCATTCCTGGATCTTTTGCGGCACGGGGCGGCGGAAAAGCATCTCGATGAGGCAGAAGAGCATCTGCCCGCCGTCCAGCACCGGCACGGGCAGCAGGTTGAGGATGGCCAGGTTGATGCTGATGAGCGCCGCCAGACCGATCACGCCCACCAGGCCCTGCTCGGCCTGCTGGCCCACCATCTGGGCGATCATGATGGGCCCGCCCACCTGATCGGCGGGCACCACGCGCTGGGCCAGCTTGACGAAGCTCTGCCAGGTCAGGTCCACCAGCCGCCAGGTCTGGACAAAGCCGGCCTTCAGGGCCTCGCCGAAGCCCAGTTCATCCACGCGCACCGACCCCAGCGGCGCGATGCCGATGAGCCAGGCTTTTTCGTCTTCGCCGAAGATGGTCTTGCGCGTGCTCCACTGCGGCGTCATGGTCAGTTCCAGCTCGCTGCCCCGGGCCATGCCTTCGGCGGGCTCGCGGGCCACGGTCAGGGTCAGGGGACGGCCGTCGGCCGCGGCCACCGCCGGGGAGATCTCGTCCCACGAGCTGACGGGCCTCCCGTCGATGCTCAGGATCAGGTCGCCCTTTTGCAGGCCGGCCAGGGCCGCCGCGCTCTCGGGCATGATCTTGCCCACCTGCGGCAGCATGACGGCATTGCCCCAGCCCCAGGCCACCACCCAGCAGAGCAGGCAGGCCAGCAGGATGTTGGCCAGCGGCCCGGCCGCGATCACCAGGAAGCGCTGCCATGCGGGCCGCAGGGAAAAGCATTCCTCGCGGGTGAAGCCGCTGGGGATGTCCCTGGCGTCGTTCTCGCCCACCAGGGCCACATAGCCGCCCAGCGGCACCAGCGACAGGGCGTATTCCGTCTTGCCGCGACGGTATTTGAGCAGCTTGGGGCCAAAGCCCAGCGAAAAGGTGGACACGCCCATGCCCAGCCAGCGGGCCACGCTGAAATGCCCCAGTTCATGAAAGAAGATCAGGCCGCCAAGCACGATGATGGCGGCAACGATGGTCGTCAGCACTCGTCAACTCCGGCGCGGGCCAGTCGTTTCACCAGCTCGCGAGTTTTCAGGTCAAGGCGCGACATGCGCTCTGTCAAGATAGTCACTTCCCGTGCAAGGGCAAGACTGTCATCGCCGCTACAGGACAGCGGCGGGCAGAACGGCTCGTGCCCCGGCCCGCCGGCGGCATGGGCGTCCATGGCGGCCGCGACCAGCTCCGCGATGTCGGCAAAGGCGCACTGCCCGGACAGGAACAGCTCCACGGCGGCCTCGTTGGCCGCGTTCATGACCACCGACATGCCGCCACGCTCGCGCAGGGCGCGGCGCGCCAGCCTCAGCGCCGGGAAGGCCTCGTCGTCGGGCGCGAAGAACTGCAGGGTCCCGGCCCTGACCAGATCCAGCGGCGGCACGCCCGTATCCACGCAGCGCGGCCAGAACAGACAGGCCGCGATGGGGATGCGCATGTCCGGCGTGCCCAGCTGCGCCAGCTGGCTGCCGTCCGTGAACTGCACCAGCGAATGCACCAGCGACTGTGGATGCACCAGCACCGTGATCTTTTCCAGCGGCACCCCGTACAGGTGGAAGGCCTCCACCACTTCCAGGGCCTTGTTCATCATGGTGGCCGAGTCGATGCTGATCTTGGCCCCCATCTTCCAGTTGGGATGATCCAGAGCCTGCGCACGGGTCACGTTGCGCAGCTCCTCGCGGCTGCGACCCCGGAAGGGCCCGCCCGAAGCCGTCAGCAGCAGGCGGTCCACCTCCTGCCCGCGCCCGGCCAGACACTGGAAAATGGCGTTGTGCTCCGAATCCACCGGCAGGATGCCGGCATGGGTGCGCGCGCAGACCTGGCGCAGCAGATCCCCGGCCAGCACCAGGGATTCCTTGTTGGCCAGGCAGATGACCTTGCCCGCCAGCGCGGCGGCCAGCGTCCCGGACAGGCCCGCCGCGCCCACCTGCGCCGAAAGCACGGTATCCGCCTCGGGCAGGGCCGCCAGCCGGGCATAGCCCTCGCTGCCCGTCAGGATCTCGGGCGCATAGCCCGCGGGCAGCAGCTTGCGCAGACCCGCGGCCGCGGCCTCGTCCAGCACGGCCAGATACGGCGGCCGGAACTCCTGCGCCTGCGCGGCCAGGGTCTTGATGTTGCGCGCGCAGGAAAGGCCCAGCACCACGCATTCCCGCCGCCGCGAACGGATGGCCGCCAGCGTGTTGCCGCCGATGGAACCGGTCGAACCCAGCAGGACCAGATGACGCACGCCGTGCCGCCACGCCTCGGAAGGCGCTTCCGAAATATACCGAATCGCAGGGCCGTCCAGCCCGGGCCACAGATCAGACATGTGTTTCTCCTTTGTCTCCGGGACAAAATCCTCCCCAGCATGCCAAAAAAGCGCTGTGGCGTCGAGAGCGGGCCGGAGGACGGAGGGCGGCACGGAAGGGAAAGAGGGGGACGGGGAGATCCCCGGGGGAAGGGAGGCCCCTTTTGCTGGCGGCAAAAAGGGGCCTCCCTTCCCCCGGACCCCCTTCCCTCCCCCAAAACCCGCGCACAGGGCGAACAGGACCATGCAGGGAGTCCCGGAAAAACACGGCGAAAGAAAACAGAAAGGAGGACACCGCCCGGCACCGTCTCCCCACCTGAAACAAGTATCCCCCCCCTTCCCCGGACGATGCCCCGCCACGATATGCGCGGCTTTCCCGCCATGCACCGAAA
>NZ_CASDOY010000053.1 GCF_949282365.1 uncultured Desulfovibrio sp. | reverse complement strand
GTCCCGTCCGCGACGCGGGGCCCCGGCGCCAGATCCCGGCGCAGGGCCGCGGCCTGTGGGCGCATGTCGCCGCGCGGGCATTCCTTTTCCAGCCGGGCCAGCAGACGCAGGGCCCCGGCCCTGTCCTTGAGCTTGTCGGCGCTGATGCGGGCGGCTTCCAGCAGGGCATCGTCGGCCAGGGCGCTGCCGGGGAATTCATCGGGCACGCGCAGCAGCAGGGTGTGCGCCGTGCGGTAGTCGGCAGCCAGGCGCGAGCAGTCCGCCAGGCTCCGGGCGCTGATGCCGGCGCGGAACAGGGCCGCCGCCGAGACCGTCCTGCCGGGGCGGCTGCGGTAGACCTGCAGGAAGTCCTCCTGCAGATCTTCCCAGGGTTCGCGCCAGCAGGCACGGCGCTTGTCGGCGCGCAGGGCCTCCATGGTCTGCTTGGCATTTTCGTAACGCTGCAGGGCCTGCCGGACGTCGTCACGGGCATCGTTACGGGCAGCGCCCCGGGCGGGAGCGTCGGATATCTGACGGGCCGCAGCCTGCGTCCGCGCCGGGTCCTGGGCCCGGGCCGCAGCCTGGACAGGGGCCGCGCCCGGATCGAGCTCCCGGCGCAGGCGGCAGGCCTCGGCGTACATGTCGCCGCGCGGATAGTCGCGGCAGAGCGCTGCCAGCAGCTTCAGGGCGCCCTGGCGATCCTTGAGCCTGTCGGCGCGGATGCGGGCGGCGCGCAGCAGGGCGTCGTCGGCCAGGCGGCTGCTGGCGTGCTGGCGGGCCACGTCCGCGAAGACCTCGGCGGCCTTGCGGGCATCGGCGGCCGCGAAGGAGCGGCGGGAAAGCTCTTCATAGCATTCCGCCGTCTTGAACAGGGCCGCGGGCCGGTTGGGCCAGGAGGGGGCGCTGCGGTGCAGCTCGTGGAAGGTCGCGGCCAGCTCTTCCCAGGGCGCGCGTTGCATGCCACGCCGGGCATCGTCGTGGAGCCTGTCCATATCGGCCTTGGCCGCCGTGTAGCGCTGTTCCGCGGAGAGGGGCGCGCTGTGGCCGAGAGAGTGGCAGAAGACCGCCAGCAGACAGAAGGCCAGGATGAAGCCCAGGGGCGGCAGCATGCGCGCGATCATGCCGGGGGATTGCGGAGGAGGGACGGGAGAAGCTGTTTTCCTGGCCATGGCAAAGGACTCGTTGGGTCATGGCTGCTCCCGGGAGGGGAGCCTTGCCGTGCCCCTGCCTATGCAGGTTGCGTGCCACGGAAAAGTATTCTCCATAACTGTATGGGATCACAAAAAATACGGATGCCGTTCCCCGAGGCGGCCTGTCCGGCTGTCTGCTTCCCGACATGAAAAAAGCTCCCCGAAGGGAGCTTTTTTTGACGCTATGGCCAGCCGTGGCCTAGAAGAACTGGCCCATGCTGAATTCCAGACGGCCCTGCTCGCGCTCGCCGTCATAGTCCTTGGACAGGGGATAGCCGTAGGCCAGGCGCAGGTCGCCCATGGGCGAACGCCAGCGCAGTTCCAGACCGGCGGAGTAGACGATCTTGTCGTTGAGGTCGTCGGCCATGGTCTTGTGGTCGATGTTGAAACCGGCATCGAAGAAGGGCACCAGCGCCAGGCCCATATCCTTCTGGAAGGTCCAGACATATTCCACGTTCAGCACGCCCATGCGGTCGCCACCGATCTGGTCGCCGCCGTATCTTTTGTCTCGGGGCGAGATGTCGGAGTAGGAGTAGCCGCGGATGGTGTCCATGCCGCCCAGCCAGAAGCGTTCGAACACGGGCACGCGGCTGCTGGTGTTCTGGAACACGCCGCCCACGCGGGCGCGCACATGGAAGGTGTTTTCGGGATTGATGGACCAGAAGCCCTGCCAGTCGGCCACGGCCTTGACGAAGTTGTCGGTACCGCCCAGGCCGCCGCCGCCGTATTCAGCCCACAGGCGGGCGATGGTGCCCTTGGTGGGACGGGCGCGGTCGTCGGTGGTGTCGCGCAGGATGCGGGCCGAGATGGCGCTGGTCCAGTTGGTGCCCTTGTAGTCGGAGATGTAGGGCGAGGCGTCGGCATCCACGTCATAGAGGTCGTAGCGTTCCAGGCGGTAGCCCAGACCCACGGAGGTGTATTCCCCGATGGGATAGCCGAAGCGGATGGTGTCGCCGATGGTCTCCTTGGTGAAGTCGTCCCAGTAGTCGTAGATGTAGTAGATGTCGTTGCCGAAGGAGAGCTCGGTATCGTAGATGCGCGGGTTGGTGAAGGAGAGCACGCCCGAGGTGCGCCGCCAGGAGAAGAAACCCTGCAGCTGCACCTGGTAGCCGCGGCCGAAGAGGTTGCGTTCCATGATGGAGGCCGTCACGCCCACGTCATAGTAGGTGGAGTAGCCGATACCGCCCATCAGGGCGCCGGTATTGTCTTCCTTGACCTTGATCTTGAGGTCCACCTCGTCGGGACGGTCGGTGGGGATCAGCTCGCTGTCGATGGCCGTGAAGTAGCGCAGGCGGTTCAGGCGCTCCGCGGAGCGGCGCATCTTTTCGCCTTCGTACTGGTCGCCGTCGCCCAGGCGCATCTCGCGCAGGATGACGTTGTCGCGGGTCTTGACGTTGCCGTCCACCATCAGGCGGCGGATGAAGACCTTTTCCTTCTTGTTGACCATGTAGCCCACGTCCACCATGGGCTCGTCGCCGTCCACCTTCATGACGCGGGTGTCCACTTCGGCGAAGGCATAGCCGCGGTCGGTGTAGAAGTTGGTCAGGCGCTTGCTGTCTTCCTGCATGACGGTGATGGAGAAGTAGTCGTTGTCCTTCTTCCATTCGTCCATCTCGATGACATCCAGCATCTTGTCTTCGTCGTCGATGATGTCGCCGCCGAACTTGATCTCGCGGATCTTGTAGCGGGGGCCTTCGTGGACCTTGAAGGTGACGTAGATGCCGTCTTCCTTGTATTCCACATCAGGGGCGGCCACCTGGATGTCCACAAAGCCCTGGTTCAGGCCGTAGGCGGCGATGGCGTTGGTATCGCGCTCCAGATGTTCTTCCTTGAGCACGCCGGTGCCCGTGAACCAGGAGAAGATGTTGCGGGGCTTGAGCGCCAGGTATTTGTCCATGTCGCCCTTGTCCAGCTGTTCCAGACCGTCGATCTTCACTTCCTTGATGTAGAGCTTCTTGCCTTCTTCCACCTGGATGACCAGGATGGCGCCACGGCCGCCGGAGCGGCTGTCCAGGCGGTAGCTGGAGCGGGCCAGGTAGTAGCCTTCCTTGCGGTAGAGCTCGTTGATCTTCTGCAGGTCGTCGGCGAGGAGCTGCTCGTTGAGCACGTTGCCGGACTTGGTGCCCATGGCGGCGATGACGTCTTCGGCGTCGATCTCGTGGGAGCCTTCCACGATGATGTTCTCGATGCGGGGCTTTTCCACCACGGTGAAGACCAGCACATTGCCTTCCATGGTGGCCTGGACGTCGCTGAAGTAGCCCAGTTCCCAGATGCGCTTGACTTCTTCGTTGATGTCATTGGCGGAGGGGGTGTCCCCCTTGCGGATGGAGAGGCGCATGAGGACCACTTCCGGGTCCATGACCTTGAGGCCGCGCACCTGTACGTCGGCCAGGGCGCCCTTGGCCGTGCCCATGGGCACGAAGTCGGCCCGGCCGATGGGATCCGTCGGCTCGGTGCGGGGGGCGCTGCTGGCCGCGGGGGCGGCGCCGGAAGCCCCGCCCAGCATGCCGGAGGCCTGCCCGGCCATGGCGGCGGCGCATTCGTTGAGGCTCAACAGGGAGGGACGGTCGAAATTGGCGGGCCTGGCCTGGCCTTCATTCACCGGCACCAGCAGGCTCTTCAGGGCGAAGCCTTCGCCGTTCTGGGCGAAGCTGCCGAACAGCACGAGATCGGCCCCGGCCTTCTTGCCCAGTTCGCGGGCCGCGGCCATGTCGATGCTGCCGCCGCGGGACGAGAGCAGGGAGCGCGCCTTGTCCATGGGAATGACGGACAGGCCGCGCTGCTGCAGTTCCGAGCCGATGATCTGCGGCACGTCCTGGGCCGCATTGGGCATCTCGGGACCGGCAGTGACCTGGAACGGCAGCACCAGCACCGTATTGCCTGCGGCCTGCAGGGCGGCAGCGCCCGGCAGGCAGACCAGCAGGGCGAAGCAGAACAGGCCCAGCCAATTACACAAATGTTTTTTCATACAGAGTCCCCGCTCTCAGTTCCAGACTGCGATTCATGGTGGCGGCCAGGTCGCGGTTGTGGGTGACGACCACAAGGGTCATGCCCAGTTCGCGGTTCAGTTCGCGCATCAGGGCACTGACCTGTTCGCCGGTACTTTCATCAAGGTTGCCCGTGGGCTCGTCGGCCAGGAGCACCCGGGGGCGCAGCAGGACAGCGCGCGCGATGGCCACCCGCTGCCGCTCCCCGCCGGACAGGGTGGAGACCTTGCTCTCCACCCGGTGGGCAAGGCCCACGCGCTCCAGCATGGTGCGGGCATCGGGCAGCACATCGCTCCGGCAGGCGCCGCCTATCAGGGCCGGCATGGCCACATTCTCCAGGGCCGAGAATTCCGGCAGGAGATGATGGAACTGGAAGACGAAGCCCAGCGTCCTGTTGCGGAAGCGGGCCTTTTCCTCCGGTTTCATCACGGCCATGTCCTGACCGTCAAAAAATATTTTTCCACTGCTTGGAGTATCAAGAGCCCCCATAAGATGCAAGAGGGTACTCTTGCCGGAGCCGGAAGTCCCCACGATGGCCAGGGACTCGCCTTCTTCCACGGACAGGTTGATATCCTTGAAGATCTCCAGATTTTCCGGGCCGGGAAAACGCTTGCCCACATGTTCGAATTTATAAAGTTCGGCCATGGTCACTCGTAGCGCAAAGCTTCCGCGGGCTCAAGGCGTGCGGCCTGCCGCGCCGGGTACAGGGTTGCCAGGAAACAGAGCAGCATGGCGCTGGCCCCGATGATGAGGACGTCCTGCCAGGTGATGATGATGGGCAGGTGGTCCAGGGTGTAGACGTTCTCGGGCAGCTTGATGAAACGGTAGCGCTTCAGGGCCCAGCCCAGGCTCAGGCCCATGCCGTAGCCCAGCAGGGTGCCCACGAAACCGATGATGGTGCCCTGCAGCATGAAGATGCGCCGGATCATCCTGCGTGTGGCGCCCATGGACATCAGGATGGCGATATCGCGGGTCTTTTCCATGACCAGCATCACCAGCGAGGTCACGATGGAGAAGGAGCCGATGAGCACCACCATGGTCAGCAGGATGAACATGCCGATCTTCTCCAGCTTGAGGGCCGCGAACAGGTTGGCGTTCATCTCCATCCAGTGGCGCACATAGAAGGGGGATCCCAGGGCGTCCTGCACGCCCTGGGCGATGCTGTCGGCCTTGTAGACGTCGTCCACCATGATCTCGATGCCGGTCAGGAAGCCGTCCGGCAGGCCGAGGATCTCGCGCGCGGCCTGCAGGCTCACGAAGGCCAGGGTGGCGTCGTATTCGAACATGCCGGTCTTGAAGATGCCCACCACCTCGAAGGGGCGGATGCGCGGCGAATAGCCGGCGGCGTTCTTCTCGCCCGAGGGGGAGAGCAGGTTGACGCGGCTGCCCAGGCCGATGCCCAGGCGCTTGGCCAGTTCCTCGCCGATGACGATGCCCGGCGTGCCCTCGCGCTGCAGCCCGGCCACGGAACCGCGCCGGATCTCGCGCAGCATGCTCAGGACCCGGGGCGCGCTTTCGGGGTCGATGCCGCGCAGCACCAGGCCTTTGACGCCGCCGGCCGCGGAGAGCATCACTTCCGTATAGATGAAGGGCGTGGCGCCGCGCACATGCTCCACGGCCTCCACCCGCCGCACCAGGTCGGGGTGCTGCTGGAAGGCCGCGGGCACATAGGACATGACGATGCCGTGGGCGTTGGCGCCGATGATCTTGTCCCGCATGTCCGTGGTCAGGCCGTTGTAGACGCCCAGCACCACCACCAGGGCGCCGACGCCGAGGGCCACGCCCAGGATGGACATGATGGAGATGATGTAGATGAAGGTCTGCTTGCGGCGCGAAAAGAGGTACCGCAGCGCCACGAACAGCTCGAAGGGCATGCGCATGCTTGTTTAGAACTCCGGACGCAGCAGCGGGAAGAGGATGACTTCGCGGATGGAGGCCGAATCCGTCAGCAGCATGACGAGGCGGTCGATGCCGATGCCTTCGCCGGCCGCCGGGGGCATGCCGTATTCCAGGGCGCGCAGGAAATCCTCGTCCATGGCGTGGGCTTCGTCGTCGCCGGCTTCCTTTTCGCGCACCTGCTCTTCAAAGCGCAGGCGCTGGTCAACGGGATCGTTGAGCTCGGAAAAGGCGTTGGCCAGCTCACGACCGGTGATGAACAGTTCAAAGCGGTCCGTCAGGTCGGGACGCTCGTTGTTGCGGCGCGACAGGGGCGAGATCTCGGTGGGGTAGTGGTAGATGAAGTGGGGCTGGACCAGCTTCTCTTCCACGTCCAGGTCGAAGAGCTTGGCGTGCAGCTTGGGCAGGCTCTCGCTGTCGGTGGCCTTTTCGCCACGGCTGCGGATGTAGTCGCGCACCTTGCCGTAATCGTTGTAGAATTCGGGGCTGTGGCCGCCGATCTTGGTCAGGGACTCGTAAAAGGACAGGCGGGTCCACTTGCCGGGGGTCAGGTCGATCTCCTGGCCCTGGTAGGTGATGACCGTGCTGCCGCAGACCTTTTGGGCCAGACGGGCGAAGAGCTCCTCGGTCAGGTCCATGAGGTCGTGGAAGTTGGCGTAGGCCCAGTAGAACTCACAGGAGGTGAACTCGGGGTTGTGCCGGGTGTCGATGCCTTCGTTGCGGAAGTTGCGGTTGAGCTCGAAGACCTTTTCAAAACCGCCCACCAGCAGGCGCTTGAGGTAGAGCTCGGGCGCGATGCGCATGTAGAGCTTGAGGTCCAGGGCGTTGTGGAAGGTCTCGAAGGGGCGGGCGGTGGCGCCGCCGGCCACGGCCTGCATCATGGGCGTCTCCACTTCCATGAAGCCGCGCTCCTCGAGGAAGCGGCGGAACTCGCTCACGATCAGGCTGCGCTTGCGGAAGATCTCGCGGGAGCGCTCGGTGACGATGAGGTCCACATAGCGCTGGCGGTAGCGGGTCTCCATGTCCTTGAGGCCGTGGTACTTTTCCGGCAGGGGGCGCATGGAACGCGTGATGAGCTTGAGGTTGCGACAGGAGATGGTCAGCTCGCCGGTCTTGGTGTGGAAAAGGTGGCCGGACACGCCCACGATGTCGCCCACGTCCAGTTTCTTGACGACATTGTACACGGCTTCGGGCAGTTCCTCGCGGCTGGCATAGCACTGGATGCGGCCGCTCTCGTCCATGATGTGGAAGAAGGCCACCTTGCCGAAGGAACGCAGCGAGACGATGCGGCCGGCGATGGCAAAGACATCGCCCTTGCCTTCCAGCTCTTCGGCGCTCAGGTCGCCGAAGTTGTCCAGCACCCAGCTGACGGCATGTTCCTTGCGGAAATCATTGGGGAACAGCGGTACACCGGCGTCCAGCAGATCACAGGCCTTGACGACGCGGTTTTTGATGACTTCGTTGAGCATGTCGCGCTCGGCAAAGCCCTCAAGCATGGGCATGAAATAGGCGGCGTGCTGCGACTTGGTATTCAGCTTGATCTTTTGCTTCTTAGGACTCTTTTCCCGGTTTTCCACTGCAAACTCCTGCTTCGGGCATGGCCCGGCCCTCTCGTGGGCTCAACGGTTGAATGGCTAGAGGTATGCCATTCGGGCCCGGCCGTCAAGGTTCCCGCCAGCCCGCCACGGGCGGGGAAAACGCGCCTTCCGGGCGGGCGGGGACGGGCCTTCCGTCCTTGAATTTCATTGATGCATCGTTTACCGTTGCCAAAACGCAAATCCGTCAAGGACCAGACATGAAAAAACTGACCATCTCGTTCCTGGGCCGGGACTGTCCCGGCATCGTCTCTGTAGTAAGCCAGATCCTCGGGCAGACCGGGTGCAATATCGTCGAGGTCACCCAGACCATCCTTTGCGGTGAGTTCGCGGCCATCTTCATCGTCGAGGCGGCTGACGACATCACGGAAGAAGGGCTCCACAGCCAGCTCACCCTGGGTCTGGAAAAGGCCCGGCTGGACCTTTCCGCCCTGGTGCGTCCGGCCGTGCAGGGCCGCTGGGAAGATTCCGTGGTCAGCCAGCCCTTCGTGGTCACGGTGGACGGACCCGACCGGCCCGGCCTCATCGCGGCCATGAGCCGTGTCTTTGCCCGGCACGGCGTCAATATCGACAGCCTCAAGGCCGTGCTGGGGCAGGATCACAGCAATCATGCCCTGTTCGTGTTCGAGGTCAAGGTCCCCGAAAAGACCGACCTGGGCCGCCTGCGCCGCGAACTGGCCAGCGAGGGCCAGGCGCAGGGCCTGCGCGTCAGCGTGCAGCATCGCGACATCTTCGAGGCCGTGCACCGCATCGGCAGCTTCTAGGCCTGTCCGTCCCGGGAGCGCGGCAGGGCCGCCTCCGCAAGTTTAACAAGGAATTTCCATGCTTTCTGAACGCGAAGTTATCAATACGCTCAACATGCTCCGCAACGAGCATCTGGATGTGCGTACCGTGACCCTGGGCGTGAGCCTGTTCGACTGCGTCAGCCACGACATCGACCTCTTCACCGGCAACGTTAAGGCCAAGCTGCACCGCTATGCCTCCCAGCTGGTCAACGTCTGCAACGAAGTGGGCGACAAATACGGCATCCCGGTGGTCAACAAGCGCATCAGCGTCAGCCCCATCGCCGTGGTGGGCGCGCCTTTCGGCCCCGAGGGCATGGTGCGCGTCTGTCAGGCCCTGGACGAAGCCGCCAAGGAAGCGGGCGTCGATTTTCTGGGCGGTTTCTCCGCCCTGGTGGAAAAGGGCTTCGCCAAGGGGGACCGCGCCCTCATCGAAGCCCTGCCCGAAGCCCTGGCCAGCACGGACCGCATCTGCTCCTCCATCAACGTGGCCTCGTCCCGCTCCGGCATCAATATGGATGCCGTGGCCCTGATGGGCGAACAGATCCTCAAGGTGGCGCAGGCCACCGCCGACCGTGGCGGCCTGGGCTGCGCCAAGCTGGTGGTCTTCGCCAACATCCCGCAGGACGTGCCCTTCATGGCCGGTGCCTATCTGGGCGTGGGCGAGCCCGATGTGGTCATCAACGTGGGCGTCTCCGGCCCCGGCGTGGTCAAGAAGGCCATCGACCGTGCCCTGGAACACAGCCGCGACGGCGGCAAGCCCATGACCCTGCTGGACGTGGCCGAAGTCATCAAGCGCACGGCCTACAAGGTGACCCGCGTGGGCGAGATGATCGGTACCGAAGTGGCCCAGCGCCTGGGCCTGCCCTTCGGCGTGGCCGACCTCTCCCTGGCCCCCACCCCGGCCGTGGGCGACAGCGTGGGCGAGATCTTCCAGAGCGTGGGCCTTTCCAGCATCGGCGCGCCCGGCACCACGGCCGTGCTGGCCATGCTCAACGACGCCGTGAAGAAGGGCGGCGCCTTCGCCTCCTCCTCGGTGGGCGGCCTGTCCGGGGCCTTCATCCCCGTTTCCGAGGACTCCAGCATCGAGGCCGCCGCCACCTCCGGCCTGCTGAGCCTGGAAAAGCTGGAAGCCATGACCAGCGTCTGCTCCGTGGGCCTGGACATGATCGCCATCCCCGGCGATACCCCGGCCAGCACCATCTCCGGCCTCATCGCCGACGAGATGGCCATCGGCATGATCAATCACAAGACCACGGCCGTGCGCGTCATCCCGGTGCCCGGCAAGGGCGTGGGCGAGGAGGTCAGCTTCGGCGGCCTGCTGGGCAAGGCGGCCATCATCCCCGTGCCCAGGGGCGACGCCAGCGCCTTCATCGGCCTGGGCGGCCGCATCCCGGCGCCCATCCACAGCCTGAAGAACTAGAAGCCGCCCCGGGGGCGGTATTGACGGCAGGGAGGACGGGCGCATGCCCGTCCTCTTTCGCTTGACGCGGCGGAGAGGGCGGCGGAGGACGTCCGGGGGAAGACCATGCACGAGCCCCGTTATTTTCAGTACGGACAGGCGGAAGTGGACACCTGTCCCGCAAGGACAAAAAACTGGCGGCGGCCATACAGGCCATCGGGCCCCTGCGGCGCGAGGTCATGCCGGACCTGTTCCAGGCCCTGATGCACGCCATCGTGGGCCAGCAGATCAGCATGGCCGCCCAGCGCACCATCTGGGGACGGCTGTGCGGCCTGCTGGGCGCGGTCACGCCGGAAAGCCTGCTGGCCCGGCCCGCGTCCGAGGTGCAGGCCCTGGGCCTGTCCCTGCGCAAGGTGGACTATATGCGCGGCATCGCCTTGCAGGTGGTCAGCGGGGAACTGGACCTGCAGGAGACGGCCGGGCTGGAGGATGCGGCGGTCTGCCGCCGTCTGGCGGCCCTGCGCGGCATCGGCGTCTGGACGGCCGAGATGCTGCTGCTCTTCTGCCTGCAACGGCCGGACATCCTGAGTTACGACGATCTGGCCATCCGCCGGGGCCTGCGCATGCTCTACCGGCACCGGGAGCTGCCGCGCGAGCGCTTCGAGCGCTACCGCAGGCGTTTTTCCCCTTACGGCAGCGTGGCCTCGCTCTATTTGTGGGCTATTGCCGGCGGCGCCTTGCCGGGACTGGACGATCCGGCGGACAGGGGCAGGCCCGGCAAGTCCGCGCGGGCCGCAAAAGCCGCGCAGGCCGGAGCGGCGGACAGGGGCAAGCCCGCCCGGCGCCGGCGCTGAGGCACGGCCGGTTCCGCGCCATCGCTGTCCCCCGGCAGGCTGCGGGCGCCGAAGATGCAGAAAGGCCCCGGGATCGTCCGGGGCCTTTGTCATGGGCGGGAAGGGGGTCGGCGAAGGGCCTACTTGAGGGCCGCGGCGCCGGCCTTGGCCACGTTGGTGTCCTCGGCCACGCTGCCGCCGCTGACGCCGATGGCGCCCACGATGACATTGTCGCGGACCAGCAGCTCACCGCCGCCGAAGATCACCAGACCGCCGTTGGTGGCTTCGATGCCGAACAGTTCCTGGCCGGGCTGGGAAGCCGCGCCCAGGGTGGAGGTGGGCATGTTGAAGTAGCGGGCCGTGACGGCCTTCTTGGTGGAGACGTCGATACTGCCGAGGAAGGCGCCGTCCTGGCGCACGAAGGCCTTGAGGTTGCCGCCCGCGTCCACGATGGCGATATTCATGGGCACGCCCTGGGCGTTGGCCTTGACCAGGGCGGCGTCCAGCACCTTCTGGGCTTCGGCCAGGGTCAGGTCGCCGGGCAGCTGGGTGGCCGGGGCCTTGGTCTTGGCCTGGGCCAGACCGGCGCAAAGCACGAGGGCCAGAACAAGAGGCAGGAAACGTTTGAACATGGTGCGACTCCTTTTGCCCGCAAGGGGCTGTTTCCTCCTGCTCTAGCACGCCGGGGGCGGAGGGGCAACGTGCCGGGCTGGCGGGAGCGCGGCCCGCCGTCCGCCGCGTGCCGCCGGGGCTCGGGTGTGGGCCTGCCGCCGCGGACAGGAGGGCGGCATCATATATGGAGAGGTCCCTGTCGTGCCGGCCATGACGTGAGGATATCCGCCGGGACCCGCCGTCACGGGCATGGCCCCGCAGGCCGGCATCGGGGAGGGCCAGTCCGCCGCGTGCGAAACAGCGCTGCCGGGGACGGCAAAACGCGGGCACGCCGCCGCACCCGCCCTGCGGCGTCAGGGCCAGTGCAAGGCCAGTACCGGGCCGCTACGCCCTCTCCGCCGTGTCAGGCAAAGCGGCCCATGCCCGGGGGCGGGTCCCCGCGCCGTTCCCCAGCGCTCCGCGCTGCGCCCAGAGCGGAAGGCCCGCGTCTACGCGCCGAGCAGATGGGGGGAGATGAAGAAGCGCCAGACCAGGGTGAAGAGCAGCAGGGAGAGCGAGACCCAGAGGAAGCGGCGCACGGCCTCGGCCCCCACCTTGATGGCCAGGCGGCTGCCCAGCCAGTTGCCGGCGATATTGGCCGCCATCATGGGCAGGCCGACGCTCCAGAGGACGGCGCCGTTCCAGATGAAAAGGACCATGGCGCCGAGGTTGGAGGCGAAGTTCATGACCTTGGAGGTGGCCGAGGCTTCGATGAGGCTGACGCGCAGCACCCAGTGCAGGGCCAGGATCAGGAAGCTTCCGGTGCCGGGCCCGAAAAAGCCGTCATAGATGCCCACCACCAGGAAGCAGAGCGGCGCCAGCAGCCAGTAGCGGCGGCCGGAACTGAGCTGCGGCTTGTTCTGCTCCTTCTTGGGCATGAGGGTGGCCACCATGGCCACGGGCAGCAGGATCACCAGCACCTTGCCCAGCACGTCGGGCGAGATGTAGAGGGCCAGCTCGGTGCCGATGGCCGCGCCCGCCAGGGAAAACCCCACGCCCAGCAGGGCCAGGCGCCAGAGGATGAGGCCGCTGCGGGCGAAGTTGAGCATGGCCACGCCGGTGCCCAGGCAGCAGCCCACCTTGTTGGTGCCCAGGGCCAGCTGGGGCGGCAGGCCGGAAAGCAGCAGGGCGGGCATGGTGATCAGGCCGCCGCCGCCCGCGATGGAGTCGATGAAGCCCGCCACGAAGGCGGCGCAGGTGCAGAAAAGGATGACGGCGCCGCTGACCATGCTACCATTCCTTGAAGATGACGTAGGCGGCCAGCACGATGAGGCCGAAGCCCAGCACATGGTTCCAGCGCAGGGTCTCGTGCAGGTAGAAGACGGAGAAGAGCGAGAAGACCGTCAGCGAGATGACTTCCTGGATGGTCTTGAGTTCCGCGGCGTTGAAATAGCCGTAGCCGATGCGGTTGGCGGGCACCTGCAGGACGTACTCGAAAAAGGCGATGCACCAGCTGATGAAGATGACCATGGGCAGGGCCATGCTCTTGTGCTTCAGGTGGCCGTACCAGGCGAAGGTCATGAAGACGTTGGAGAGCACCAGCAGGCCGACAGTGGCGACCGGGACGGGGATCTGCATGACAGGCTCCTTGCGCGGATAAAGAAAAAACGCCCATGTTTCCACAGGCGTTGAAATTTCTGGAGCCCTTGACCAGGATTGAACTGGTGACCTCATCCTTACCAAGGATGCACTCTACCGACTGAGCTACAAGGGCGATCCTCTATGTCCGGGTTTCCCCAAAAAACGCCCGTGTCACCACAAGCGTCATCATTGTCTGCTGGAGCCCTTGACCAGGATTGAACTGGTGACCTCATCCTTACCAAGGATGCACTCTACCGACTGAGCTACAAGGGCGCTCAACGAAGAAGACTTGTACGGAAAAACCGTTTCAGGGTCAAGCCTTTTTTTCGTCTTTTTGTGATAAAATGTCCCTGCCGCCTCCGGCGTCCCGTACGTGGAACGAGGAAGCGCGTCCGGCAGCGTCCGGGCAGCAGCCGGGCAGGAATGGGCAGCGCCCGGGCGGTATCCGGCGGAGTCCACGGCCATTGCTGCCCGACGGCGCTGGCAGGCGCGGGGGCCTCCGGGGAACATCTGGCAGGCGCGGGCCTGTCCGCGGCATGCAGCGCCCGGCTGCGGCACGGCATGCCGTCGCGCGTGCCGCGCTTCCCGTGGCGCGCGGGGCCGTGCCCGTTGCCGTCCGCCGCAGGAGCGGCGCCCGCCGTCCCGCCCGCCAGGGCCTGGCTGCGCGACGTTTACGATTTGCTGCAAAGAAATGGAGGAGATCAGCCACGCATGCCCCGTGATGGATGCCAGCCGTATCTTCCCGCGCTCATTTAAAGAAGCGCGCCGGGAAAGGATGGGAGGCCTGGGGGGGAGGGGAAAGCCCTTTCGCACGGGCAGCGAGCGGATGGCGGCCCGGCAGGGCCGTGCCCGTTGCGACGCAGGAAGCTACGGGCATCGACAGCAACGCGCGACCGGATGGCG
>NZ_CASDOY010000052.1 GCF_949282365.1 uncultured Desulfovibrio sp. | reverse complement strand
CAGCAGGGCGTCGGCCAGCAGGGCCGCGGCCTCGGTCACGCGCGGGGCCAAGGGCGGATATTCCAGCACGTCGGTCTCGAAGTCGCCCACCAGCACCAGATTGCCCAGCACGCGCTTCTGCATGGGCTTGCCGCCGAAGCCGCCCATGCCCGAGGCACTGGCGATGCGCCGGCCCGAGAGCATGGCCGTTTCCACCAGCAGGCGCTTGTCCGCGGCCCCGTCCAGGGCTTCCAGCCACAGGGGACAGCGGGCCACCAGCCCGTCCACGTTGCCGGCGTCGATGCGCAGGCGGCAGGTCTCCACCCGGGCGTCGGGGTTCAGTTCCCGCACCAGCTCGGCCAGGACCTCCACCTTGGGACGGCCCAGATGCCGGGGCCAGAACTGCTGCCGGTTGAGGTTGGAGGCGTCCACCACGTCGTCGTCGATGAGCAGGAAATGCTCCACGCCGCTGCGGGCCAGCATCAGCACGGCATTGGAGCCCAGACCGCCCGCGCCGGCCACGCCCACCCGCGCGGCGCGCAGGGCCTCCAGACGGGCAGGGGAAAGATAGCGCGTCAGGCCCTGACGCAATATGTTCTCGCTCATGGCAGGCTCCACAAAAAGGTTGAAGATGCAGGACGGACGTGTGCGCACATCACGAGGCGGCATGCCCGGACGCGTCACGAAATGATCTTGCCCGGCCCTCATGACGGAAAGGAGGAGCGTCTTCCCGGCGGGAAAGACGCTCCTCCCGGTAAAGCGCGTTTGGGGGAGGATGGGGGCCGGAGGGAAGGCCCCCCTTGGGCGCCGGCAAAGGGGGACCTTCCCCCCGAAAGCGCCCTTCCCTCCTCTGCCTAGGCGTGGCAGAGGGTGGGGTCTTCCCAGTCCTTGATGACGGCCTGATAGCCGTTCCTGGTCAGGTCGGCGATCATCTGCGCCACGCTGCGGTGGTCGGTGATGTCGAACTGGCCGCTGTTGTCGGCGTGGGTGGCGCGGCCGCCCACGGCGGTGGACACCCCGGCCGAGACGCGGGTCACGCCAAGGGGGATCAGGTGATCGCGCATGAAGGCGCTCTCGCGGCTGGAACAGGTGATGGAGGAGCGCGGCAGGAAGCAGCGCAGGGCCGTCACATACTGCACGAAGCGGCGGTCATCCAGGGCGTGCGGGATGTCGAAGCTGCCCTCGTGGGAGCAGATGCGCGGTATGGACAGGCTCACGTCCACGCCGGGATAGTGGCGCAGCAGCCACCAGGCGTGCAGGCCTGTGGCGAAGGCGTCCTGTTCGAACTCCTCAAGGCCCAGCAGCGCGCCCAGGCCCAGGGAGCGCATGCCCGCGCGGGCGGCACGTTCGGGGGCGTTGAGGCGGAAGGCGTAGTCCTTCTTGGGGCCCACCGGGTGCAGCCAGTCGTAGAGCTCGGGATTGTAGGTCTCCTGGAACATGGTCATGCTGTCCACGCCGCTTTCCACCATGAAACGGTATTCGTCCTCGGTCATGGAATAGACTTCGATGCCCACGCTGGCGAACAGGGGTTTGATGCGGCGGGCGATCTCCGCGATATATTCCGGCGAGGAGAGCTTGCGGGCGTCGCCGGTGAGCAGCAGGATGTGCTGCAGGCCCATGTCCGCGATGGCCTTGGCCTCGGCGTAGGCTTCATCGGGGCTCAGGTGGCGGCGCGGCTGCTTGTTGTTGGCGTTGAAGCCGCAGTAGCGGCACTGGTTGGTGCAGTAGTCCGAGACATAGAGCGGCGTGAACAGGTTCACGGCCCGGCCGAAGTAGCGCAGGGTCAGCTCGTGGGCGCGCCGGGCCATGTCTTCCAGCAGGCCCCCGGCCGCGGGCGAGAGCAGGGTCAGGAAGTCGGCCGGCTGCAGGTAGTCCTTGCGCAGCACGGCACGCACCTGATCTTCGGTGGCGCCGGCGGCCAGCCGGCTGCGGCGTTCACGGGGCCATTTTTCCAGATATTGCTGAAAATTCTCCATCTCGCTCCTCCGCTCTAGCGCAAAAAGCCCGTCAGCGGCGAGGAGGCGCTGGCGCCTTCACCGTCGGCGCGCACGGCCCCGGGACCGGCCAGCCAGGCGGCGCGACCGGCCTCCACGGCCTGACGGAAGGCGCGGCCCATGCGCACGGGGTCGCTGGACGAGGCGATGCCGGTATTCACCAGACAGGCGGCGGCGCCCATCTCCATGGCCTCGCAGGCCTGGGAGGGCAGGCCGATACCGGCGTCCACCACGATGGGCAGATCCAGCTCCTCGATGAGGATGCCGATCATCTCGCGGGTGCGCAGGCCGCGGTTGGTGCCGATGGGCGCGCCCAGGGGCATGACGGCGGCCGCGCCGGCCTCCGCGCAGGCCCGGGCCACATAGAGGTCGGGATTGATGTAGGGCAGCACGGTGAAGCCTTCCCTGACCAGCATCTCCGTGGCCCTGGCGGTCTCGTAGCCGTCGGGCAGCAGATGGCGGGTATCGGAGATGACTTCGATCTTGACCCAGTCGCCGCAACCGGCGGCGCGGGCCAGGCGGGCCAGGCGCACGGCTTCTTCGGCGGTGCGGGCGCCGGAGGTATTGGGCAGCAGGCGCATGTGGCCGGGGATGTGGCCCACGATGCCCTTCTGGCCTTTTTCCACACGGCGCATGGCCACGGTGATGACCTGGGCGCCGCTGCTGGCGCAAACGTCGGGGATGAGTTCGTCACTGCTGTATTTGCCGGTGCCGATGAACAGGCGGCTCTGCAGTTCCACGCCGCCGATGACGAGGGGATCGTTGTTCTGAAAATCGCTCATGAGGGGTCTCCTGCGGCCGACCGGGCCGCGCGGTGCGCACGGGCGCAGACAGGAAAAAAGGGACGCGGCGCGACGGCTAGCCGCCGCCCACGAACTGCACGATCTCCAGCACGTCGCCCTCATGCAGGGCGGTGGCCGCAAAGTCCGCGGCGGGCAGGATCCGGCCGTTGAGCTCCACGACCACGGCGGCGGCATCCAGTTCCCGCTCGCGCAGCAGGGCGGCCACGCTCAGGCCCCCGGCACAGGCGCAGGCTTCGCCATTGATGGTGAGTTGCATATCGCCTCCACAAAAAAACCCGTCCACCTAGCAAGAGGGCGAAACGGGCAGTTGGCGCAACAAGAGCGCGCATTGCCAGCTTCCCTTCGACAGCACTATCTGCATCAGGTACAGGACCGCACGGCGGCCCTAGGGGTCAGGGTCCTTGCACCCTTTCTCAGCCCGCAGGCTCCCCCAGCCGGAAGGAAAAATCTAGTCCCGGGACAAAAATATTGCAAGAGGGCAGGACAAGGCGCAGCCGCATTCCCGGCATCCCCGCCGGGCCGGGCAAAAGCGCGCCCGCCGGGCACAGCAGATGCGGATGGGGACACGGCCTCCAGCGCGCTCCGTCACGCATGGGCAACCGCCCCGCTGCGCCCGAAAAAAAGGGCACCCTCCCGCGAGGATGCCCGTTGTCCGCATGCGGCGCCCCGCCCGCAGCGGGCGTGGACGGCCTGATCCGCGCCTAGTCCTGCCGGAACAGGGGCGTGGACATGTAGCGTTCGCCGGTATCGCAGGCGAAGGTCACGATATGCCTGCCCTGCATCTCGGGACGGGCGGCCACGCTGAGGGCGGCCAGCACGTTGGCCCCGGTGGAGATGCCCGCGCACACGCCTTGGGCGCGCAGCAGGCGGCGGGCCATGGCCATGGCCTCGTCCGAGGGGATCCGGATGATCTCGTCCAGCAGCGCGCGGTCCAGGATGGCGGGCACGAAGTTGGCCCCGATGCCCTGGATGCCGTGCTGTCCGGCCTGACCGCCGGAAAGCACGGGGGATTCCGCCGGTTCCACGGCCACGACCCTGAAACCGGGGATATGCTCCTTGAGGAAGCGCCCCGTGCCCGTGAGGGACGAGCCGGAGCCCACGCCGGCCACCAGCACGTCCATGCGGCCCACGCTGTCGGCCAGGATCTCGGGACCGGTGGTGAGGTAATGGGCCTCCACGGCCAGGGGATTGGAAAACTGTCCGAAGAGCAGGCCGTTGCGGTCCGCGGCCAGCTGCTCCGCGGCCCTGATGGCGCCGCTCATGCCTTCGGCGGCCGGGGTCAGGACCAGTTCCGCGCCCAGGGCATGCAGCAGGTTGCGGCGCTCCACGCTCATGGAGTCGGGCATGGTCAGCACGCAGCGCAGCCCGCGCACGGCGGCCACCAGGGCGATGCCGATGCCCAGGTTGCCGCTGGTGGCCTCCACGATGGTCCCGCCGGCATCGATATCGCCCCACTCCATGGTCTTGTCGATGACATGGAAGGCCACCCGATCCTTGATGGAGCCTCCGGGGTTGCGGTTTTCGAGCTTGAGCCAGACCGTACCGGGCAGATCCGCGCTGAGGGCGTCCAGGCGCAGCAAAGGGGTCCTGCCGATGCTTTGCAGAATGTTGGTGAGCATGCTGTATCCTTGCTAAAAGTCTGGGGATGACCGGGGTGTTCCAGTATATGCCAGGCGGCCGTGATTTGCAAACCTGCCCGCCTTTCCGCAGGGAAAGGCGGCTTGACAGGCGCCGGCTTGCCCCGTAATTTTTGACGAGACAGGACGTCCCGTCCACAGCCCGCAAGGAGAGTGCCCCATGAAGCTGCTGCGTCCGTTCCTTCTGCTGCTGATCCTGAGCCTGGCCTGCGCCGCCACCGCCATGGCCAAAGCCGATGTCACCGAACTGTATGCCGAAGCCCTCATGACCGGCGACGTGGAGGCCCTGGACAAGCTCCTGGCCCCCAATTACTGGCACGTCAGCGCCAACGGGCACATCCAGGACAAGGAACACTTCCTGGCCAGCATCAAGGCCCGGAACCTGGTCATCGACCGCATCCGCCTCAGCAACATGCGCAGCACCGTCATGGGTGACGTGACCCTGGTCACCGCCAACGGCGAACTCAAGGGCTCGGCCACGCCTCCCCTGCCCCAGGGCCTGATGCGCTATACCATGGTGCTGAACAAGAGCGGCAAGGAGACCAGGATCGTCCTGTTCCAGGCCACGCCCGTGGTGCCCTCCGACGACTGCCGGGACGGCAACTGCGCCATCCGCTAGCGCCCATCCGCGCTTGCCCCTTTCCATCCGCCACCGCAAGGCTGCCTTCGGGCAGCCTTTTTTTGCGCCTTGCGGGATGCGTGTGCCGTGCGTACCGTCCCGGTCCCGGTGGCCTGCACGACAGGCGGCGCAGGGCGCGGCGCCACGCCAGCAGCATCGGCAGCGCGACCGGGCTGCATGGCAAGCGGGACCAGGACGGCGCACCCCCCAGACGGCCGGCCCGGACGGGAGCCCCGTGGCGGGGCCGCATCATCCGCGAGCCGTCCCCCGCCCCGCAGCGGACGCAGCCGGGCAGGAGCCCGTTTTCCGGGGAGCCGGGAAGCGGCACGGATCTCCTCCCGGCCCGGGGACGACAAAGGGCCGCCCCTTGCGGAGCGGCCCTGGATGAGGCGGTGTGTGACGCGGCCTTACTTCTTGACGGCCATGATCACGCTGGTGGCCTTGACCACGGCGGTCACCTTGCTGCCGGCGGCCAGACCCAGGTTCTTGATGCTGCCCATGGTGATGATGGAGGTCATCTCGCCATCGGCGCCCAGATCGAGCACCACTTCGCCGTTGACGGCGCCGGGGGTCACGCTCTTGACGGTACCGCAGAACTGGTTGCGGGTGGAGAGGATGTACTGGTCGGCATCGTTCATCAGGATGACCATGCTGGCCTTGACCAGGGCGCAGGCTTCCTTGCCTTCGGCCAGGCCCAGGCGTTCGGTGCTGGCCTTGGTGATGGAGGCCACCAGTTTGGTGCCGGAAGGCGTGGTCAGTTCGATCTCGTCATTGACGGCGCCGGGACGGACGGCGCTGATGGTGCCCCAGAACGTATTGCGGGCGCTGGTTTTCATATCGTTTTCTCCTTGTATCGAATGGGAGGTGTGTTTCGTTCGCAGCGGGATATACGCATTGGCGGGGGGGCTGTAAAGGGGGCGGGAGCGCAGCGGGAAGCAAATTCACGCTTTGGCAGGGATATTTTTCAGGAAAATTTACCAGTTAGAAAAAAATAAATTATTTCATCATGTTTGACACGTTTTTTTCTGAAAAAGCGACTGAAAATAGGGATTTTTGACGCAAACAATAGTGATGAACTATGTCTTGTATGCCGGAATCACGGCATTTCCTGGAACGTGCATGAAAGTCCCGCCCCGACTGCGGGCGGCGGCGCCGGGACAGCTCCCAGGTGGCCGGGCGGGGAGCCCCTGGGCTGAAAAAGGTGTGCCGGGGCACGTCCCGGCGACCATGTCCCCCCTGCGCACGCCATGTGTGGCACAAATAAGTATGTCCCCCGTACCAGCGTGTGCCTGCCCCCCTGCGCACGCCGTGCGTGGGGGCGGGGCCGGAGACGGTGGACGGGAGCCACGGCCGGAGGACCGGCATGGGGAGCGGCCGGGGCAGGCCGCGGCCTCCCGCGCACGGCAGGGAGCGTCCTGAAGGGCTTTCTCCAGATCCTGGCGATACACCGTCCGCACGGCAGGGGGAACGGCCGCCGGGCAGAAAAAAAGGAAGGGGCCCGAAGACCCCTTCCTTCAGAAAGCGGACGTGGCGCCCGTTACAGTTCGGGCGGCAGTTCCTTGAGCTGGGCCATGGTGAACACCGGGCCGTCCACACAGACATAGTGGCTGCCGATATTGCAGCGGCCGCAGATGCCGATGCCGCACTTCATGCGCTTTTCCAGGGTGGTCACGATGTTCTCGGGCTGGAAGCCCAGTTTTTCCAGCGCCATCAGGGTGAACTTGATCATGATGGGCGGGCCGCAGAGCACGGCCACGCAATTGTCCGGGCTGGGGTTGAGCTCGGTGAGCACGTTGGGGATCAGGCCCACCTTGTGCGGCCAGCCTTCGAAGGGATTGTCGATGCAGAGCGTGCAATCCAGGTCGGGGTTGGCCATCCAGCCGTCCAGCTCGTAGCTGAAGGCCATGTCGCGCGGCGAGCGAGCGCCGTAGAGCAGGCTCACCTTGCCGTAATCGGCCTTGTGCTCCAGCACATGCAGCATGATGGTGCGGATGGGGGCCATGCCGATGCCGCCGCCCACGAAGAAGAGGTTTTTGCCCTTCCATTCCTTGTAGGGGAAGAAGTTGCCCAGCGGCGCGCGCACGCCCACCTTGTCGCCCACGTTCAGGCGATGGATGGCCGAGGTCACTTCGCCGGCCTGCATGACGGAGAACTGCAGGTAGTCCTTCTGGGACGGCGGGGTGTTGATGACGAAGGTGGACTCGCCCACGCCGAAGACCGAGAGCTGGCCCACCTGGCCGGGCTCGTAGGTGAAGGCGGCCATCTGTTCGGGATCGTCCAGCACCACGCGCAGGGTCCTGATGTTGCCGGTCTCCTGGATGGTCTCCACCACCGTGGCCAGCATGGGCTTGTAGGGATTGCCCGCCTGCTGGGGACGGGGCGTGATCTCGCGCAGCATGCGGCCGTCGGGACGGGGCTTGAGCGCCACGCTTTTGGCGGCTTTGGCTTCGGCCCTGGGCGCTTCCGCGGGGGCCGCTTCGGCGGGCTTTTCAGCCTTTTCTTCGGCCTTGGGAGCCGCTTCCACGGGCTTTTCCTCGGCCTTGGGCGCGGCTTCGGCAGGCTTGGCCTTCCTGGCACGGGCGGGCTTTTCTTCAGCCACGGCGGGAGCCTGGGCAGGTTCGGCCACGGCCGGGGCCTCGGCCTTCACGGCTTCGGCCGGCACGGGGCTTTCCTTGACCACGGGCGCATGGCTTTCCTTGAGCACGGGACTGTCCGCGGGGCGCACGGCCACGTCCGCGGCTTCCGCGGGAGCGGCCGCCGCCTTGGCCCGGGTCCGGGACGCGGCGGGCTTGGCGGCCTTCGTGCTTTTGCTCTTGGTGGTGGTTTTCTTGGTAGCCATGAACGAACTCCTACTTGTTGATGGCGTCGAGCACGATGGCGCGGATATCCAGATGCACGGGGCAGTTGCTCACGCAGCGGCCGCAGCCGTTGCAGGAGAAGGCCCCCCAGTTCTCGGGATAGGTGGAGAACTTGTGCGACACGCGGTTGCGCATGCGCAGGGCCTTGGCCATGCGCGGGTTGTGACCGCTGGCCTCGCGCGTGAACAGGGGCGACATGCAGTTGTCCCAGGTGCGCAGACGGCGGCCCTCACGGCCGTTGAGGCCGTCGCCTTCGTCGGTGATGTTGAAGCAGTAGCAGGTGGGGCAGAAGTAGGTGCACGCCCCGCAGGACAGACAGCGGTCGGTCTCCTGCTCCCAGAAGGTCACATCCTCGAAGCGCGCGGCCACCCTGGCCGGGGCCTCGGCCAGATTGGGCGCCTTGTCCAGGCTGGCCCAGGCGGCCTTGCGGGCGGCTTCGGCATCGGCGAAACGGTCGGCGCCGTCGGGCAGGCCGCTGCCCTCCAGCAGGGCCGTGCCCCTGTCGGTCATGGCCTGCAGCACATAGCCGCCCTCCACTTCGGTCATCAGCACGTCGGAGCCTTCCGGCGAGGTGGGGCCGCCGCCCACCCAGTGGCAGAAGCAGGTGCTGCAGCCGCTGGGACAGGTCAGGGTGACGACGGTGAGCTGGTCGCGGCGGGCCTTGTAGTACGGGTCCTCGAAGGGGCCGTTCAGGTAGGGCCGGTCCAGGGTCACATAGCCGCGGGCGTCACAGGGACGGCTGCCGAAGACCACGGTGGGTTCGGCCTGCGGCGTATCGTCCAGGGTCAGGGTGCATTTGCCCGGATCTTCCGGGTCCTTGGTCTTGCTGTAACGCACCAGCACTTCGCACTGGGGCAGCACGGCTCCCTTGGCGGGCACGGTGGCCTTGGCCAGGGTGAAAGGCTTGCCTTCCTTCCAGGGCTCGAACACGACCGCGGTCTTGTTGCCCGGCTTTTCCGCCGGAGCCAGCACGCGGGCGCTCTTGGAGAGGTGAGCCAGAAAGGCGGGCAGGCCGTCAGCGGTGACGAAACGGGTTATGCTCATTTCCACTCCCTCTCATGGATGTTCTTTTCTTCCAGCTCGTAGCCCAGGAGCGGCGGCACGGCCTCGGGGTCCATGCCGGCCTTGTAGCCGTCGAAGAGCTGGCTCACGGCGCGGCCGATCTGCTGGCGCAGGGCCAGGATCGGGATGCCCACGGGACAGGCCCGCTGGCATTCGCCGCAACCGGTGCAGCGGCCGGCCAGATGCAGGGCGTGGATGGTCTGGAAGTACAGCTTTTCGCGCAGGCTGTCTTCCTGGGTCATCCAGTGGGGATCGCGGCTCTCGGCCACGCAGTAGTCGCGGCAGACGCACATGGGACAGGCGTTGCGGCAGGCGTAGCAGCGCAGGCAGCGTTCCATCTGGCCGCGCCAGAAGGCCATGCGCTCGGGCAGGGTCATGGAATCCAGCAGGGCCAGCTCGGGCGGCGTGCCGGGCGTGCCGTCCACCGTGGTGGGGGCGCCGGCCAGGGTATCGGCCACCTGGGCCGTGGGCATGGTGCAGCCGTAGCATTTGCCCTGGGCGCATTCGGTCATGCAGAAGCGGTGTTCCTTGCCGTCGGCGGTGACGGTGACGCCGGCATCGTCATAGACCACGCTGTCGATCCTGTTGTAGCGGCCCAGCTCCTTGTCCACGCGGGCCATGTCCAGCGTGCCCTCGCAGGGCATGGCGAAGATGGTCACGTCGTCGCGGTCGATGAGCTTTTCCTGCAGCAGTTCCACCACGGAACGGGAGTCGCAGCCCTTGACCACGATGCCCACCTTCTTGCCCTTGAAGCCGGGCAGGTAGGTGGCGGGGTTGTTGACGTTGAAGGGGCCCCAGACCAGCTTGTCCACGTCTTCGGGCGTGCGCATGAACAGCGGCACCGTATGCACGGCGTCGTAACCCTGCTGCCAGCCGATGACGCAGTCCAGCTCGGGCAGCTTGGCCTTGATGGCGGCCTTGAGCTCGTCCAGTTTGGCATGCTGGCCCGTGCCCAGCGGACGCAGGGACGTGAGGGCCATGTCCACCACCTTGAGCAGCGGCTCGGGATCGTCGAAGCGGGGCGCGGGGCCCAGCTTGTGGATGCGGTCGGTGAAGGTGGTCACCACATGCTGCCAGCGCTGGCCTTCGGACGCCGAGACCCAGGTGTACTCGAAACGGCGGTCGTCGATGCCCAGCACGGGCAGGAACTGTTTGAGCACTTCCAGACGGCGGCGGGCATAGTAGTTGCCGGCGGAATAGTGGCAGTCACGCGGGTGGCAGCCCGACACCAGCACGCCGTCCGCACCGTTGAGCAGAGCGCGCACGATGAACAGCGGGTCGATACGGCCCGAACAGGGGACACGGATGATACGCAGGTCGGTGGGCTGGGTGGCGCGGGCGACCCCGGCGGTGTCGGCACCGCCGTAGGAACACCAGTTGCAAAGAAAGCCTACGATCCGCAGTTCTTTGCCATTCAGCACTGGCATAAGGCATTCACCTCCGCAAGGATCTGATTGTCAGTAGCGTGCGAAAGCTGGATGGCCCCCTGCGGACAGGTGGAGGTACACACACCGCAACCCTGACATACGGTTTCGATAACCTGGGCGTACATCTTGCCGCGGAACTCCACTTCGGTGATGGCGCCGAAGGGGCAGCAGCGGATGCACTTGCCGCAGTCCACGCAGCGCTTCATGTCCACCTGCGCGATCTGCGGGTCATTTTCCAGTTTGTCGCGGGCAAAGAGCGCCAGCACCTTGGCCGCGGCGGCCGAGCCCTGGGACACCGACGAGGGGATGTCCTTGGTGCCCTGGCAGACGCCGGCAAGGAAGACGCCGGCGGTATTGGTCTCCACGGGCTTCAGCTTGGGATGGCTCTCCATGAAGAAGCCGTAGCTGTCGTAGGAGATGCGCAGCTTTTCGGCCAGCTGCGGGGAGCCCTTGCTGGCTTCGATGCCCACGGCCAGGACCACCAGGTCGGCGCGGATCTCCACGGGCTGGCCCAGCAGGGTGTCCACGCCCTTGACGATGTACTGGCCGTTGCCGTCGGGATAGATCTTGGACACGCGGCCGCGGATGTATTCCGTGCCGTATTCCTCCATGGCCCGGCGGGTGAACTCGTCATAGAGCTTGGATGGGGCGCGGATGTCCATGTAGAAGACGTAGGACTGGGACGTGGGGATGTGGTCCTTGGTCAGCACGGCCTGCTTGGCGGTGTACATGCAGCAGAAGCCCGAGCAGTAGGGGCGGCCGATGGACTTGTCGCGCGAGCCCACGCACTGGATGAAGACCACGCTCTGGGGCTCCTTGCCGTCGGAAGGACGCTTGATGTGGCCTTCGGTGGGGCCGGAGGCGGAGAGCAGGCGTTCGTACTGCAGGGAGGTGATGACGTCGGGATAGCGACCGCCGCCGTATTCCTCGTAGATGGTCCAGTCCATGAGGTCATAACCGGTGGCGGCCACGATGCAGCCCACTTCCTCGGTGATGATCTCGTCCTGCATGTCGTACTTGATGGCGCCCGTGGGGCAGACCTTGGCGCAGACGCCGCACTTGCCCTTGGTCATCTGGCGGCAGTACTGGGGATTGATGACCGCCTTCTTGGGGATGGCCTGCGGGAAGGCGATGTTGATGGCCGTGGTGGGGCCGGTGAATTCATTGAAGGCGTCGGGGGTCTTCTTGCTGGGGCATTTTTCCGTACAGGCGCCGCAGCCGGTGCACAGGCTCCAGTCCACATAGGTGGCGCGCTTGCGGATCTTGACGGAGAAGTTGCCCACATAGCCGGAGATGTCCTCCACTTCCGACATGGCGTAGAGCGTGATGTTGGGATGCTGGGCCACGTCCACCATCTTGGGGCCCAGGATGCAGGCCGAGCAGTCCACGGTGGGGAAGGTCTTGTCCAGCTTGGCCATCTTGCCGCCGATGGTGGGCTGGCGTTCCACCAGCACCACCGGCACGCCGCCCTCGGCGCAGTCCAGGGCGGCCTGGATGCCGGCCACGCCGCCGCCGATGATGAGCACGCGCTTGTTGATGTCGAAGGACTTGGAGAACAGCGGCTTGTTGTTGCGCAGCTTGGCGACGGCCATCTCCACCAGTTCGGCGGCCTTGTTGGTATTGGCCGTCTTGTCCTTGCCGATCCACGAGACGTGCTCGCGGATGTTGGCCATTTCGAACATGTAGCGGTTCAGGCCGGCGCGTTCCACGGTGCGGCGGAAGGTGGGCTCGTGCATGCGCGGGCTGCAGGAGGCCACCACCACGCCGTCCAGTTTGTGTTCGTGGATGGCCGCCTCGATGGCGGCCTGGCCGGGCTCGGCACAGGAGTACATCAGGTCCACGGCGTAGACCACATCGGGATAGGTGCGGGCCGTCTCGGCGACCTTGGCGCAATCAACGGTGCCGGCGATGTTGCTGCCGCAGTGACAGATGAAAACGCCTATTCTCATGCTTTATCTCCTTCGGGGGCCTGGGCCCGGGCGTCTTCACGCCGGGCGTCCAGGATGCGCTCCACCAGGTCGCTGGCGCTGACCACCAGTTTGTCGAGGCCCAGTTCGCTGGGCAGCATGCCGAAGGCAAGGCCCATGATCTGGGTATAGTAGAGCACCGGCATATTGAAGGTGCGGTCGACGCCCTTCATGGCCTGTTTCTGGCGCAGGTCCAGGTTCATCTGGCACAGGGGACAGGCCACCACGATGGCGTCGGCGCCCATGTTGGTGGCCACTTCGAGGATGCGGCCCGACAGCCTGGCGGTCATGGGACGTTCCGGGATGCCGAAGGAGGCGCCGCAGCATTCGGTCTTGAGCGGGAAGTCCAGCATCTGCGCGCCGCAGGCGGAGAGCAGGTCTTCCATCATGGTGGGGTTCTCGGGATCGCCGAACTGCATCAGTTCCGCCGGGCGGCTCATGAGACAGCCGTAATAGGCCACCAGCTTGAGGCCGCGCAGGCTGCGGCGCACATGGGCGGCGATGGCCTTGGCGTCATAGAGCTGGGCGATGCTCTGCATGACCGAGGTCACGGGCGGGAAGCTCTCGGCCGCGGGCCTGTCCAGCAGATCGTTGACGCGGGCGCGGAACTCCGGCTTCTCCATGCGTTTGGCCGCATGGCGCAGGTTGGACAGGCAGCTCGGACAGGGCGTCACCACCATGTCGGCGTTGGCGCGGGCGGCGATGTCCAGGTTGCGCGCGCACAGGGCCGCGGAAAGCTCGGTATCCACCGCATGGGCGGGCGTGGAGCCGCAGCAGTTCCATTCGGGCAGCTCTTCCAGACGCATGCCCAGGGCATCGCACACGGCCTGGGTGGAGATTTCGTAATCGGCCGAGGAGCCCTTGGCCGAACAGCCGGGATAGTAGGCAAGTCTCATGGGCGCACCCCCTCACGCTTGGCGCGTTCCTTGTAGCGGGTCATGATGCGGCCCACAGCCTCGGCGCCGCCGTTGGGAATGGAATGGGGCTTGAAGCCCAGCTTGCGCTTGGCCAGGGCCTGGGGAGCCAGGTCCAGGTCCGTGAAGACGCGCATGGAACGCAGCATGTACAGGACCATGGTGCCGATCTCGTACGTCCGCCCGAACTTGCGCACGGTGTCGAGGAAGGAGAACCAGAATTTTTCCACCTTGGGCACGGCCACGTAGCCTTCCTTGCGGGCCATGTGGCGCAGGGTCTCCATGACCTCTGCCACGTCGATATTGTTGGGGCAGCGGAGGCTGCAGGTGGAACAGGACAGACACATCCACAGGGAGCGGGAGTTCAGCACCTGTTCTTTGAGGCCCAGCTGCACACCGCGCATGATCTGGTTGGCCTGCAGGTCGTAGACGAAGCCCGCGGGACAGCCGGCCGAGCAGTTGCCGCACTGGTAACAGGTGGAGACGTTTTGCCCGCTCTGCGCTTCCACCGCGGCGGTGAAGTCGCGGTCACGCTTTCGGGTCAGATCAATGGCGTCGTTCATGGAAACTCTCAAGGTTAGAGTCTGAAGGACAAAGACATACCAATTTGCAGTAGCCTAGCGCGTCCGCATGAAAAAATCCAGTCAAAGCCGTCACGTTTTTCGTGCGCTGCGGGCCCCGCAAAGGCTTGGCGGCCGGGGATTTCTGGCCCCGTGGCCGGGCCTGCCCCGGAGCGCGTCCCTGACAGCGGCACAGCGGACACGCGGACACGCCCCGGGACCGGGCCCGGACGGGCCTCCCGGGGACCGTGGCCGTGCCCGTTGCGACGAAGGAAGCTACGGGCATCGACAGCAACGCGCGACCGGATGGCG
>NZ_CASDOY010000051.1 GCF_949282365.1 uncultured Desulfovibrio sp. | reverse complement strand
TGCTGTCGTGATGCCCCGGGGCCGCAGGCGCTATTCGGCGGCGGTGTACCAGGAGGTGACTCTCTCCGCCGGACAGGTCCTCTACGGCTCCGCCGGCTGCGAGGTGATGCTCCGGAGCGGCTCCGCCGCCTGCGTGTCGGCGGACAAGAGCACGCCGGGGCTGGTGGATATCACCGGCGGCGGAACCATCAACGACGGCACCGCCCTCCAGACCAACCACCTCTACACCATGACCGCCGACCGGGGCGTCAGGGCCGCCGACGCGGTGACCCTGCTGGTCCGGGGGAGCTATGCCATCGGCTGACCGGCCCGGAAATACATATCCATCGCCCTCTCCGCATATGCTGGCGGAGAGGGCGATATTTTTATCCGCTGCGGAGAGCGGAACGGAGGGGAGCGCCGTCTGACGCGGCCGCAGCCCGTGCGGCGGGGCGCCGTCGCTGTCCGTGGGCCTGTGGCGATGGCTGCCGCGGAGCCGCGGGCAGCGGCCGCCGGGATGCGCGGGGGCGGAGGGGCACGAAGGGGGAGGGATGCGCGAGGGGGCAGGGGGAGGACCGTGAACAAAGTCCTCCCCCTGCCCCCTCGTCAGGATGCTGTCGTGATGCCCCGGGGCCGCAGGCGCTATTCGGCGGCGGGAGCGGCTGCCTTGGGCTTGGACGGCACTTCGATGACGGTGCCGTCGGGTTCCACCATGGACAGGGCGTGCACCGGGCAGGCTTCCATGCAGGCGGTGATCTTTTTGCCGTTCTCCTCGCGCCAGGCCTTGCACATGTCGCAGCGCACGGCCACTTCGCGGCGGCTGCGCTGGGCCATGGTCTCGGTGAGCTTGCCGTCTTCACCGGGCATGCCGATGGTATCCAGGGAAATGGTGCCATAGGGGCAGACGGCGATGCACATCTTGCAGGCCACGCACAGCTGGACGCGCATGGTGATGCGGCCGTCCTCCTCCTGCTGCAGGGCGCCGGTGGGGCAGATGTGGCAGCAGGGCGCGGGATTGCACTGATGGCAACGCACGGTGGTCTTGAAGCCTTCGGCCTTGACCACCTGCACGCGCGCCACCAGCACGTCGCGGTGCTTCATGGCTTCCTTGAAGGTCATCCCGTGGTGCGCGGCGATGCAGGCCACCTCGCAGCGGCGGCAGGCGCGGCATTTGTCGGGTACTACCTGAATATGCTCAATCATGGCTTTCCTCCGGCTCCACCTCCAGACCGGTCATCACGAGACCGTGTCCGCCGGTGAAGCGTATGGCGTCGCTGCCGCAGTGGGGGCAGACGAAGTGCCGTCTGTGCAGTTCGAATGCATGGCCGCAGTCCGCGCAGCGGCAGGGCAGGGGGGCGGTGCGCAGGACCAGTTCCGCGCCTTCGGCCATGCCGCCCTGGGCCAGGATCTCGAAGCAGCCCGTCAGGGTCCGGGGCTCCACGCAGGAGATCAGGCCCAGCTCGCAGGTGATGCTGCGGATGCGCCGGATGCGCTGCCCGGGATGGGCCGCGTTGTGGTCGTCCACAGCTTTCAGGGCTACTTTGAGCAGGCCCTGGACCAGACTCGCCTCATGCATCCTTTTGCCGGCCTAGCGCTCCGTGCAGGAGACGCAGGGGTCGATGCTGTTGGTGATCAGGGCCACGTCGGCCACGGCGCAGTCGCGCATCATGATGCCCAGGGCCTCCCAGTTCATGTACGAGGGCACGCGCCACTTGAGGCGTGCCGGGATGTCCGTGCCGTTGGTACGGATGTAATAGAAGACTTCGCCGCGGGGCGCTTCGCTGCGGGCACAGGCCTCGGCCGTGTGGATCTGGCGCATGGGCACGCAGTGGGGGCCTTCGGGCATGCGCCGGCAGCACTGGCGGATGAGCTTGAAGGATTCGAAGATCTCGTCCAGGCGCACCATGGTGCGGGAGTGGATGCAGCAGCCGTCATGGGTGATGCTCTTGAACTCCAGATCGGGATAGGCCGCATAGGGCGAATCCTTGCGCACGTCCACGGCGATGCCGGAGCCGCGCGCCACAGGCCCCACCACGCCCAGGCGCAGGGCGTCCTCGGGGGGCAGCAGGCCCAGGCCCTTGGTACGGCCCAGGACCATGGCGTTGCTGGCGTAGATGTCGCGGATCTCGTCCACGGCGGGCTCCACCTTGTCCAGCATGCGCAGGATGTAGTCGAGCATCTCCGGGGGCACGTCGCATTTGACGCCGCCGATGCAGTTGGAGGCCAGGTTCATGCGGTTGCCGTAGACGGTCTCCTTCACGTCCTGCATCATCTCGCGCACTTCCATGACGTGCATGAACAGGGACTTGAAGCCGATGATGTGGGCCTGGATGGCGGTGTTGAACAGATGCGAGGCCACGCGCTTGATCTCTTCGGCCATGACGCGCAGATAGCGGGCACGGGCGGGGATCTCCATGCCGAGCACGTTCTCCACCACCATGCTGTAGGTGAAGCTGTGACTGTTGGAGCACAGCGAGCAGACGCGCTCGGTGAGGGTGACGTTCTTGATGAGGTTGCGCTGGGTGGCCAGGGCTTCCATGCCGCGGTGCACATGGCCGGAGGTCAGCTCCACCTTGCGGATGGTCTCGCCTTCCACGGTGAGGTTGAAATAGACGGGCTCCTCGAGCGCCACATGCACGGGACCCAGCGGCATGGTGAAGGTCGTGAGCTTGCTCATGCGCGATTCCTTTCCTTGTCTTTCAAAATGCGTTCCCACAGGTCCGTGGTGCAGGCCCCGTTCATCATGATGGACAGCGGCACGGCCTCGTTGAGGATACCTTCGTCCAGCTCTTCGTCGAGGAAGAGGCGGCGCGGGTTGGGCTGGTTGGCCACCCGGACGCCGTAGAGCTCCATCATCTCCCGTTCATGCCAGTCGGCATTGGCGAACATGGGAGTGATGGAAGGCACGGTATTGTGCTCGGCGGTCAGGGTGACGGTGACGTTGTAGACCACGCCCTGGAGCTCGAAGTGGTAGCACAGCTCCTGCTGCTGCTCGCCCAGCTGGTTCAGGTTGTAGGCCGTGATCATGCACAGGCGGGCACGGGCGCCCTGCAGGGCGGCGGCGGCCTGGCTCATGAAACGGGGATGGTCCAGGCGGAACCAGTGGAAGGCGTTGCCGTAGGCGTCGGTGCTGTGGTGTACGGCCTTGTCGCGGGTGCAGAGGGCCCCCAGGGCCTCCATGAGCGCGGCATTGCCTTGCAGAATCTCTTGCATGGTGAATCCTCGTGAAAGCGGCTAATCCGTGGTGGGCGCGGCCGAAGCCGGGGTCCGGGTGGGCTCCATGGCCTTGGGAGGCTCGGGCAGGTAGCAGAGGCTGCGCTTGGCGTCCTCGATCTGGCGGCATTTGGGGCACAGGTGCCGGATCGTCTCGGGATCGATCTCGCTGTTGTGGGCGTAGAGCTTTTGCGCCAGCGGCAGGGGCAGGGGCCGCATGAGCGTGCCGCAGTGCGAGCAGGGCTCGTAATTGATGGTCTGCTGCTCCACGCGGCTGAATTTTTCCGCATCGGGATGGGCCGAATGCCAGTCGTTGATGATGCCCATGGCGCCGGTGGGGCAGTACTGGCGGCAGGAGGCACACAGACAGCAGGAATCCTGCCAGACGGTGATGGTGTAGCCGCTCTTGTCCGGTTTCTGGCGGATGTTGATGGCCCCGGCCGCACAGACGTGACGGCACACGCCGCAGCCCATGCACAGGTTGGGGTCGATCTTCACCCGCCCCCGCAAGCGCTCGGGCGTGAATGTTTCACCCAGCGGGAAGGGGTCCGTGCTGGGGCCTTGCAGCAGATTGCGGAACAGAATCTTCAGAAAACCCGCCATAATCATTCCTCCGGGCCCGGTCGCGGGCCTCTGGACGTACGGGGGATCAGGCCGCAGACGTGGTGGCAGATGCCGCAGCGCCTGCAGGCGTTTTCCCCGGATGTTGTCTCGGCTGCGGGGGAGGTGCCGTCCGCGGGCGCGTCGTCGCGCAGTCCCAGCCGGACGGCCAGCCGGTGCAAGGGCTTCCCCCTGTCCATTTATCCCTCGAGGCCCAGTTTCTTGAGCCAGATCTGGCGCGCCAGCACCACGCCTTCCAGGATGGCCTGGGGGCGGGGCGGACAGCCGGGCACGTTCACATCCACGGGGATGTAGCGCGAGATGGGCCCTTCGATGGAGTAGCCTTCGCGGAACACGCCGCCGGAGATGGGGCAGATGCCCACAGCCACGGTGACTTTGGGCTCGGGGATCTCGTTCCAGACCGCGAGCACGCGGTCGCGCACGCGGGTGGTCAGCGGGCCGGTGATGAGCACGATGTCGGCATGACGGGGGCTGCCGCAATACCGGCACCCCAGGCGTTCCACGTCATAGCGGGGGATGCAGGCCGTGGTGGCCAGTTCCACGTCGCAGCCGTTGCAGGAGCCCGCGTTGATGCGGAAGAGCCACGGCGAGCGTACCGACAGTTTCTTGAGCATGTTGTCCAGACTCATGCCCGACCTCCTTACAGCGCCCACACCAGCACCAGGCTCAGCAGAGCCAGCGCGGTGGGGACCTTCACATAAAAGCGGAACGCCTGGTCGATGCGGAAACGCCCGGTGGCGGACTTGACCAGGGTCAGCGACAGCAGCATCAGCACCAGGCACTTGAAGACGAACCAGAGCAGGTTGACGATCCAGGTGTCGGAGATGGTGCCGGGGAAGAACAGGGCCACGCCCAGGCCCAGGACCACGAAGGTCTTGAGGGCGGAGCCGATCTGGAACAGGGCCAGCAGGGGGCCGCCGTATTCCAGCAGGGGGCCTTCCAGCACTTCGGTCTCGGCTTCGGGGATGTCGAAGGGCGGCACGCCCATGGTGCCGGGCAGGAAGATCAGGTAGGCCAGCAGGGCCGGGATCATGACCGGGTTCAGGCCCAGGGAGCCGGCCCCCTGCTGCCAGTCCACGATGGCCAGCAGCGAGAACTGCGCGCCCGTGCCGGTGGCCTTGCCCACCAGCATGGCCACGGCCAGCAGGATCATGAGCAGAGGGGTCTCGTAGGCCAGCATCATGAGCATCTCGCGTGAGAAGCCGATGGCGCCGAAGGGCGAGCTGGAGGCCGAGCCGCCCAGCATGATGGCGATGGCCGGGATGGGCAGCAGGTAGAAGAGCACCAGCAGGTCGCCCATGTTGTACAGGCCGTCAAAGACGCCCGGCACGGGGATGAAGGCCGCGCAGACGGCCATGCCGGCAAAGCCCACCACAGGCGCGGCCAGGAAGACGCTGCGCACGGCGGTCTTGGGGATCAGGGTCTCCTTGGTCAGCAGTTTGGCGATGTCCAGCAGGGGCTGGATCAGCGGCGGGCCCACGCGGCGCTGCAGGCGGGCCTCCACGCGGCGGTCGAGCCCCTTGAACAACAGCCCCACAGCCAGCGCGAACAGGCCGCCGGGGAAAATGCACATGTGCAGCACACCAAGAATGATGTCGGTCATCTCGGGTTCTCCTTCCTAGCTCTTGTTGTCTACGCTGGTATTGCCCGGGAACCAGGCCAGGCGGCGAACCAGCCCGCCGTAGACGCCCGACGGGGCCATGCGGCTGGTGGCCACTTCGGTGGGCAGGCCGCAGGTGTGCACGTCCACTTCGCGCAGGACCACGAAGCGGCGCACGAAGTACCAGCCGGCGGCGGCGGCGATGGCCATCATCACGCACAGGCCGGTGGCGTTCCAGGCGCCGGGGCCTTCCTGCAGGCCCGAGAGGCCCACCACGAGCTGGCCGGCGCTGTAGTCGCCCAGGATGGCGTTGATGGGCCAGAGCATCAGGCCGGGGAAGACGCCGGTCAGGATGCAGCCCGCGGCCAGGATGCCCATGGGCACGCGCATGGTCAGCGGGGCCTCCCGCACTTCATCCAGACGGCCGGAGGGCTGGCCCAGGAAAGCCGCGTGCAGGAACTTGGCGATATAGGCCAGGGTCAGCACGCTGCCCACCAGCGAGAGCAGGGCCAGGAAGGGCTGGTCCGCCTGCATCAGGGCATGGTAGATGATCCACTTGGACGAGAAGCCGCTGGTGGGCGGCACGCCCACCACGGACAGGCCGGCGATGGCGAACATGCACAAGGTGAAGGGCATCTTGCGGCCGATGCCGCCCAGATCGTCCAGGCTGTCGGCGTGGGTGGCGAACATCACGGCGCCGCAGACGAGGAAGAGCAGGTCCTTGAAGAAGACGTGGTTGACCACATGCAGCATGCCGCCCGCGTAGCCCAGGGCGCCGCCGGCGGCCACGGCCAGCACCATGTAGCCGATCTGGCTCACGGTGGAGTAGATGAAGACCAGCTTCAGGTTGTTGACCAGCAGGGCCTGGGTGGCGGCCATGACGATGGTGATGCCGCCGATCCACATGACCGCGGTCTGGATGAGCTCATTGGGCCAGGCCGCGCTGATGCCGAGCATGGCCAGGCTGCCGCCCAGGAGCATGAAGAGCTTGATGAGGCCCAGGATGGCGCTCTTCAGCAGCACCGAGGATATGTAGCCGGACACGGGCGTGGGGGCCAGGGCCGGATGCATCTGCCAGTCGATGCGGAAGGGCAGCTGGGCGGCCTTCATGACGAAGCCGATGGCCAGCAGGGCCGTGCCGCCCCAGACCACCCAGCCGGGCAGGGCGAAGAGGCCGGTGAGCTGCTGCATGGACGCGGAGGTGAAGGGCGTGGCCGGACCGAGCACGCAGACGCCCACGAAGATGAAGCCCGCGCCCAGCACGTTGAAGAAGAAGTACTTGAAGGCTTCGCGCAGCGAGGCCCTGTCGCCTTCATGGGCGATGGCCATGTAGAGCGTCCACGAACTCATGATCTCCCAGAACAGGAAGAACTGGAAGAGGTAGGTGCTGGCGGACATGCCCACCAGGCCGCCGCACATGGCGGTGAAGGCGCAGTAGAAGCGCCACTGGGTGTGGCTGTGGGCCATGTAGCCCTGGGCGTAGAAGACGTTGAGCGCGCCGATGAGCGGCACGATGAGGGCGAAGCAGTAGCTCAGGGTATCCAGGTCGCGGCCCAGGAAGATCACCAGGACGGCGGTCAGCAGCAGCACGAAGGCGCTGGAGCGGGCGGCCCGGACGGGATCGCGGCGGAAGAAGGCCGGCAGCAGCGCGCCGAACACGGGCACCGCCACATAGACGGGCCAGGGCGCCATGACGGACTGCAGGACCACCAGATCCATGGAGGCCGGGGAGAAGCAGGCCGAGGCCACGGGGATGACCAGGGCGAGCGGGGCCCAGGGCGCGAGGCCCAGCAGCAGGCTGAGGGCGGCCAGGGCCATGAGCGCGCCGCGGATGGACCACGGGGCTTCTTCCACGGCGGGCAGACCGGCGGGGCGTTCCTCGAAGACCAGGGTCTTGAGGATGCGCACATAGTAGATGGCGCCCACCAGGGAGCCGGCCAGGATCAGGGCCGCCAGCACGGGATGCCCGGCATGGATGGCGGACTGGATCATCAGGTACTTGCTGAAGAAGGCCGTGAAGGGCGGCAGGCCCATGATGCAGACCAGGCCCACGGCCATGCAGCTCACGGTCCAGGGCATGCACTGGCCGAGGCCGCGCAGGTCGGAGAGCTTGCGGCTGCCCACGCGCAGGATGAGGGCGCCCGCGCCGAGGAAGAGCAGGTCCTTCATGATGGCGTGGCTGAGCATGTGCGACAGGGCGCCGGCCGTGGCCAGCCAGGTGCCCATGCCCAGCACCAGGGCGATCTCGCCCAGCTGCCCCAGGGTGGAGTAGGCCAGCATGCGCTTGATGTCGTCCTGCTTCAGGGCCATGAGCTCGCCGAAGATCAGGGTGGCCGCGCCCATGAAGGTCAGCACGGAGCCGAACCAGGACAGGCCGAAGACGTAATCGCTGTCAAAGAGCGCGCCGTTGGTCTGGCCCAGCAGCAGGACCACCAGGCCGAACATGCCCATCTTGGTGATGATGCCGGACAGGGGACCGGACACCGAGGAAGGCGCGGCGGGGTGGGCGTCGGGCAGCCAGGAGTGCAGGGGCACCAGACCGGCCTTGACGCCGAAGCCGATGAGGCAGAGCAGGGCGGCCATGTTCAGCACATGGGGCGAGAGCAGGGCGCTCTGGACGCGCACGTCGGCCAGGCCGAGGCCGCCGTTGCCCAGCAGGAGCATGCCGGGCAGCATCAGCAGCGCGCCGCCCGCGCACATCAGGTAATATTTGAAGCCCGCGTCGAAGGCCACGCGGTCGGCCTCATGCACCACCAGGAAGTAGGAGGCGAAGGTCATCAGTTCCCAGTAGCCGTACATGGAGGCCATGTCGGGCGTGGAGACGATGCCCGCCAGGGAGGCGAAGGTCAGCAGCAGGAAGAACCAGTACCAGCCCTGCCGGTGGGCGTGGGCCATGTAGCCGATGGAGTAGACCGAGACGATGAAGGCGATGAAGCCGATCATCACCAGGAAGAGCAGGGCCACGGGCGCGGGCGCTTCCAGGGTCAGGGCCGCCGCCAGGGCGGCGGCACAGGCCAGCACGCCCAGATGGGGCATCCAGCGGAACTTCATCCAGGCGGCCGCGCCGCAGACGAAGGCGCCGGCGAAGTAGATGCAGAAGGCGGGATGCACGGAGGCGTGCTGCACGGGCAGGCCGGCCCAGCCGGCGGCCACTTCCAGCAGGGGGGTGCGGGCCAGGCCCATGAGGGCCACCAGCACGCCCAGCACCAGGGTCAGGGCGTCGAAGCGGCTGCCGCCCTGCTCGCTCTCGTCACAGGCGGTGGTACAGGGCTGCAGGAAGCTCTGGCGCAGGGCGTCCACATGCAGGGCGATGAGGACGGTGCCCGCCACGGCCATGAGCACGGTGCAGATCAGGCCCCAGTGCAGGGGCAGGTCGGCGGCCAGGACGCCCTGGGTGATGAACAGGCGCCCTTCCGGGATCAGGAAGGGCGAGCCGCCCACGCTGGCCATGAGGCCCAGGGCCAGGAGCGCGCCGTTGACGGGCTGGCGTTTGACGGCGCCGCGCAGGTCCGCGAAGGAGGCCGACAGGGCGGCGGGCCCGGCCAGGGAATTGAGGGCGCTCCAGCTCAGGCCGCGGGCCAGCAGCTGGAAGGCCAAGAACAGCCAGACGCCCGTGCCGGCCGCGGCGTTGGCCGCGCCCAGGGCCATACAGACCAGGCCGGCATCGTGCACCGCCCCCCAGAGGATGAGCCGGCGGGCGTTCTGCCGCTGGCGGACCGCCTGCCACACGCCGTACAGCAAAAACAGCAGGCCCGGGTAAAAAAGGATCAAGGAACCGCTTGCCGTGTAGGATGGTATCGTCATACGCGCCCCATTGTCTGCCGGGTAAAAAGTACAAAATTATCGCAGAGGACGTGGAAGCGCGTCATCTGCCCGAATGTGCCCTTCCGGCGGGATGTGCTCGTGAAAAAAATTTTTTTCACAATTCGCCAAAGGATACGCGACATCCCTTGCCGGCGCAAGCCTCTTTTTGGGCCGCTTGTCACTCCCGGCGCAAGGTACGCGTCATCAGGCGCATGACCGCGTCCCGCGGGGATTCGCCGCCGTGCAGCAGGCTCTGGACCGTCTCGGTCACCGGGGCCTCGACCCCCAGCCGGCGGGCCAGTTCGTGGACCGCCGCCGTGGTCTTGACGCCCTCGGCCACCATGCCCAGGCTGGCGGTGATGTGCTCCAGGGCCTCGCCCCTGCCCAGGCGCAGGCCCACCTGCCGGTTGCGCGACAGGTCGCCCGTGCAGGTCAGGGCCAGGTCGCCCAGGCCGGAAAGACCCATGAAGGTGGCCGCCTGCGCGCCGCAGGCCTCGCCGATGCGGCTCATCTCGGCCAGACCTCGCGTCATCAGGGCCGCGCGGCTGTTGTGCCCGAGGCCCAGCCCGTCGCAGACGCCGGCCGCGATGGCCATGACGTTCTTCAGCGCGCCGCCCAGTTCCACGCCCGTGACGTCCGTGCTGGAGTAGCAGCGGAAGGCGGCGGAGGAAAAGAGCTCGCGCAGCAGGCAGCCCAGGGCATGGTCTTCGGTGGCCAGGACCACGGCCGTGGGCTGGTTGCGCACCACCTCGGCCGCGAAGGAAGGCCCGGAAAGCATGGCATAGTGGAACGGCCGCCCGGCCAGTTCCTCGGCCACGATGCGGCTGCAGGGGGCCAGGCTGCCCAGCTCCAGCCCCTTGGCGGCATTGACCAGCACCGGGGCCGCGTGCAGATGCCCGCGCATGGCGCGCAGCCAGCCGCGCAGCTGCTGGCAGGGGATGGCCAGCAGGAGGATCTCGCTGTCCAGCAGTCCCGGGTCCGTGCCCGCGCTCAGGGAGGGGTGCAGCGCCAGACCGGGCAGATAACGGGGGTTCTCGTGCCGGGAGTTGACGGCTTCGGCCACGGCGGCGTCGCGCAGCCACAGGCAGGTGCTGTGCCCGCGCGAGGCCAGCAGATGGGCCAGGGCCGTGCCCCAGCTGCCGCCACCGGCCACTGTGATGGTATGATGCATGCGTGCTCCTGGGATCGACGGGGAAGAAACTCCTCGTTAGTACGGTTTTTGGCCCGTCACGGCAAGTAGGGAACGATTCCCGCCTTATCCGTGCGGGATGACCGGCGGATCAGACAGACGCACCGGCGGGAGGGCCCGGGCGCCGTCAGGCGCGCCCCGCAGCCCGGAAGGCGCGATGCGCCGCCGCCGTCGTGAGGCCACCTTCGCGTCCCGCGCCCGTGCGCGCGTCGTCGTCCCCATGTCCGGGGCCGTCGCGGGCGCGCTCCGCATCCGGGCGAAAGCGCGGGAGCGGACGGGGAACAGGCGGGGAAGAGCGCCGGACGCCCGCTGCGCAGGCGCAAAAAAAGGCCGCGCGGGGCGGCCTTGGGAAAGGAGGTGGCGCGAAGCCCTATTGGGGATCGAAACCGATGTCGAAGATGGCTTTGCGCAGGGCGGCCTCGTCCACGGGCGCGCTTTCCTCATAGCGCAGTTCCTTGGCGTCCAGATCCACCACCGGCCGGCTCACGCCGGGTATCTTGGCGGCGGCCTCTTCCACAGCGGCCTTGCAGTGGCCGCAACGCATACCGTTGACTTTGAGAATTTTCATGCCAAACTCCTTGCTGCTCTGCTCTCGCATATTGATTTTCATTTTCAATGGGAGCAACATCAGCAATAATACCGCCGGAACGGGGCGTCAAGCCCGTCCGGCCCGCAGGAGGTCCCATGGAGACGCGAAAGGCAGGTCCCTTGCGTTTTGATATCGGCGGCATGCATTGCGCCGCATGCTCCTCGCGCATCGAGCGCGTGGTGGGGCGCATGGAGAACGTGGAACGCATCGCGGTCAACCTGGCCACGGCCAAGGCCCAGATCTGGCTCGTGCCCGGTACGGAACAGCAGACCGTGCCCCTGATCATGGAGCGCGTGGCGGGCATGGGCTTCAGCGCCGTGCCCTCGCAGGAAGAGGACGTGGCCGTCCAGTACGAGAAGAAACGGCAGCAGGACGAACAGGACCGCCGCCTGCGCCTGGGACGGCTGGGGCCCATGCTGGTCTTCGCCGTGCCCCTGCTGGTGGTCTCCATGGGCCACATGCTGGGCCTGCGCCTGCCCGCCTGGCTGGATCCGCAGCACGCGCCGCGCACCTTCATGCTGGTCCAGCTGGCCCTGACCCTGCCCGTGGTCTGGCTGGGGCGGCACTTCTACCGCGAAGGCCTGCAGGCCCTGGCGAACAGGGCCCCCACCATGGACAGCCTGGTGGCCGTGGGCACGGGCTCGGCCCTGCTCTACAGCCTGTGGACGACCCTGCTGGGTCTCGCGGGCAGCGAGCCGCAGCTGCGGGCCATGAACCTGTATTACGAATCCGTGGCCGTGCTGCTGACCATGATCGAGCTGGGACAGTTCCTGGAAGCCACGGCCCGGCGCAAGGCCGGGGACGCCATGGGCGCGCTGCTGCGCCTGACCCCGGAAACGGCCCTGCGTCTGGAAGCCGACGGCCAGAGCCGCGAGATCCCCCTGGCCGCGGTCATGCCCGGCGATACCCTGGTCATCCGGCCCGGGGCCCGCATCCCCGTGGACGGCAGCGTGGCCGGCGGCAAGAGCGCCGTGGACCTCTCCCTGCTGACCGGCGAATCCATCCCCGTGGCCGTGGGCCCCGGGGACAGCCTGGTGGCGGGCAGCGTCAACGGCGAAGGCGCGCTGACCATGACCGCCGAGCATGTGGGCCAGGACACCCGTCTGGCGCGCATCATCAGGCTGGTGCGCGAGGCCCAGGGCAGCAAGGCCCCCATCGCGCGCCTGGCCGACCGGGTGAGCTTCTATTTCGTGCCCGCGGTCATGGGCATCGCCACGCTGGCCGGTCTGGCCTGGCTGATCTTCAGCGACGAGCCCGCCAGCGTGGCCGTCACGGTCTTCGTGGCCGTGCTGGTCATGGCCTGCCCCTGCGCCATGGGCCTGGCCACGCCCATGTCCATCATGGTGGGCACCGGCCGGGGCGCGCAGTTGGGCGTGCTCATCAAGAACGGCGCGGCGCTGGAGCAGGCCGGCCATGTGCGGGCCATCGCCGTGGACAAGACCGGCACCCTGACCACCGGCAAGCCCGTGCTGACCGGCATCGTCCCCCTCGGCGACGCGGACGAACGGACCCTCGTCACCCTGGCCGCCGCGCTGGAGGCCCGCTCCGAACATCCCCTGGCCCTGGCCCTGACGGCCGCGGGCAGGGAACGCGGCTGCCCGGCCTGCCCGGTGGACGCCGTGGACGTGGCCCCCGGTCTGGGCATCGCCGGCGTGGTGACGCTGGACGCAGCACTGTTTCCGCAAAAGTCGAGGCCATGCCGGACGAACAATTCTGGTTCGGACAGTTTCGCATGGGACTGTGGCCGAAATTTTTTCCGGGGACGCAGTTTGCCAGGGGAGAGGAAGCGCTGAACCAGTTTTTCCGCCAGATGACTCCAAATACCGGCCCCTACGACGCACAGGTGATTGCCGATTCGCTCCGGGTGGGCCCGACAGAAGATCCTCTTGTTCTCCCGCCCGGCGGGCCGCAGAAAGTTGAGGGTATAGCTGGCGGTGACGCCGGTGCGCCCGGTGGCGGCATAGACGGCCCATCCCCCCACCGTGTCGGCCAGGGTGGTCAGGCAGCCGCCGTGAACAATGCCATAGGGATTAAGGCTGTCCGGATGGATGGCGAGCTCCCCCTCCGCACTGCCGTCGTCAAAAAGCCTGAGGAGCTCCACGTGGTTGTAAACGGCGAAAGGGTCATCGGACAAGAAATGGTTTTCCGGGATGGGGATGGGCCGTTTACTGCAGGAATCCATTCAAAATCCTCTCCTCCGCCTCTTCCTCGGTAAGGCCGAGGGTCATGAGCTTCAGAATCTGGTCGCCGGCGATGCGGCCGATGGCGGCCTCGTGGATGAGCTGAGCGTCGGGATGCTCGGCGGCGATGGCGGGGATGGACTTGATCTTGGCCTCGCCCATGAGGATGGAGTCGCACTGGACATGCCCGAAGCACTTGGCCTCTCCGGTCATGCGGGGGTAGAAGATCTGCTGGGACTGGTCCTGTGCCACGGACCGGGAGATGACCCGACCGGTGGCGTCCTCGCCGGCCAGAACAATGTCCATCTCCGACTCGGCGGTCTGCTTGCCGTGGGTGAGGAGTTTTTCGGTGATGACGGCCTCGCCGCCGGCCCCTACCACGATCTTGGTGTAGCGCTTGGTGGAGTCCACGCCCCGGATCTGGGTGGTCTCCATATTGATGGAGGCCCCCTCATCCAGGTAGACAATAGTCTGGGGGTTGAAGATGCGCTCGCCGGTGCCCTCACCCTCGCCGTAGTGCTTCTCGTAATAGCGCACCTTGGAGTTCTTGCCCACGTGGAAGGTGTGGATGCCGTCGTGCTGGGTGGTGTCGCAGCCGGAGTTGTGGATGCCGCAGCCGGCGATGATATCCACGTCACAGTCCTCTCCGATGTAGAAGTCGTTGTAGACCGTTTCGGTGAGGCCGGTCTCGGTGAGGACTACGGGGATGTGAACCGACTCTTTCTTGGTACCGGGGGCGATGTGGATATCGATGCCGGATTTGTCGGTCTTGGTGTCGATGACGATATGGGCGGTGCTGACGCGACCGTCAGACTTGCCATTCTTACGGATATTGTAAGCGCCGACGGGGAGGCCGTCCAGGTCGGCGATCTCCTTGAGGAGCTTGGCTTCCAGTTTGTCCATGGTTGGATGCTTCCTTTCTCGGCCGCGGAAGAGAACCGACGGCCGTTCCTGTGGAGGGCGATGGGTCAATCAGCCCTCGTGCATATAACTGCAGCCCGACACGGTGTTGGCCAGGATCTTGGGAAAGATCTCGGCCTTGGCGCCGTGCTGGGTGATGACGCCGTGGTCCACCATGACGATCTCATCGGCCAGGTCGATGATGCGCTCCTGGTGGGAGATGACCACCAGGGTGGCCTTCTGCTCGTCGTGGAGCTGGCGGAAGGTGTCGGTGAGCCGGGCGAAGGACCACAGATCAATGCCGGCCTCGGGGCCAGGATGGTGGCAATCTCGATGCGCTTGACCTCTCCGCCGGAGAGGGAGGCGTCCACTTCCCGGTCGATATAGTCGGCGGCGCACAGGCCCACCCGGGTGAGGTACTGGCACTCCTCGTCGTGGGTGAGGCCCTCCCGTCCGGAGGCGAGCTCCAGCAGGTCCCGGACCCTCAGGCCCTTGAAACGGGGCGGCTGCTGAAAGCCGTAGCTGATGCCCTTGCGGGCCCGCTGGGTGATGTTGAGGGAGGTGATGTCCTCGCCATTCCACAGGATCTGCCCGCCGGTGGGAGTGACCAGGCCCATGATAGCCTTGGCCAGGGTGGTCTTGCCGCCCCCGTTGGGGCCGGTGATGACCACAAATTTGTGCTCGGCGATGGTGAGGGAGACATCGTTGAGGATACCCAGCTCCTCACCGGATTCGTCGGACACCTGATAAGATAAATGCCTGATCTCCAGCATGTGAAGGACTCCTTTGTGTTTCTCTGTAACCGTCAGCGGTGTCTTCGGTGCCTCGCCGCTGATACGGCAGTATTTTACCATAATTCCGATTGATTTACAAGTATTTCTTTTACCCCGTGAAACACCGGAGGAAACGACGGACGGCCACTGGCATAGTATGGACCGAAAGACGGAAAATTAGGAGGCGTGATCCATGGAGATGACACAAGCGGGCCAGGGCGGGGCAGAGCGGCCGGAGGACGACGGGGTCCTGTTCCGCCAGGTCTGGCAGCGGGTGACCGAGAGCGGCGGCGGGGAGAGCCCCATTGAGGTGCTGCCGGCGGCGGTGCCGGGGCGGGCGCTGGCGGCGCCCGACGAAGGGGAGCGGGTGGAACGCTGCTGCGGGGAGCTCCGGGCCGCCCTGGGGGAGGCGCTGATCGCGGCGACGGACTACGCCGCTCTGGCCCGGCGGCTGGGGAACCGGCCGGGGGGGAGGCAGCTCCGGG
>NZ_CASDOY010000050.1 GCF_949282365.1 uncultured Desulfovibrio sp. | reverse complement strand
CGCTGGGCAGCGGCACATGGGCGGGCAGGCCGCTGCGGGCGGCCAGCCGGGCACAGGTCTGCACCAGCTCCGGGCCTTCGCCGGGCAGCAGGGCGCAGCCGGGGACCGCGTGCACCCGCAGGCCGCCGCGCTGCCGCAGGCCCAGGCAAAGGCCGCCGTCAGCGGCGGGACCGAAAGCGAATTCCATCTTGTTGCGGAAGGCCCGCTGCAGGGGGGAGCCCAGGGCGGGCCGCAGGGGCAGGGCCGCGTCACGGCCCAGACCGCCGATGCGTTCCAGGGCGTCGCGCACCAGCTGTTCCTTCCAGCGCAGCTGGGTCGCGTAAGGCAGGCGCTGCCAGGGGCAGCCGCCGCAATCCTCGCCATGGGCGCAGATGTCGGCCGCCATGCCGGCCTCGTCCAGCACGGCTGTCCGTTCGGCCTCCCAAAAACGCTTCTGGCGGCGGAGGATGCGGGCGCGTACCGTCTGCCCGGGCAGGGAGCCCGCTACGAAGATGACAGGCCCGCCGTCTTCGGGGCGGTGCAGGCCGCGGCCGTCGTGGCTCAGGGCGTCGATGCGGCAAACGATCTCGTCGGTCATGGCGGAACAGGGGTTGGAGTGGCGGAAGGGCAGGCCGGCAGGGCAGGCCGGCAGGCGCTGCGGCATGATGTCCTTGTAGCGGCTTTGGTCCGGGCTGGCAATGCGGGGAGCGGGCAGGACAGGGGGAACGCGGCAGGCAGCGCACGCAACACGGCCGGAAGTCGGGGCGGGCCGGACACGGGGGGCACGGGGGACACGGGCAGGGCGCCGGGGCGGAGACCCGGCAGGAGGCCGCGCCCCCGGAGCGTGGCCCGGAGCGTGCCCTGGAGCGTGCCGCAGGATGGCCCGCCCGGAGACAGTCCGCCAGTCCCGGATACGCCGGCCTGCCCCGGGAAATGTCCGCCAGTCCCGGGAAGATGCCGTGGCGCTGGCGATGGATGCCGGGCGCGGCAGGGGCTCTCCCGGGCAGGGCGCCGGGTGCGGGAAAAATCCGCTGCCGGTCAAAAAGGCATTGCCCCCCGGCGCATCCTGTGCTATGCAGCACAACTGGCCTACGCCTCTGACTGGCCCGACTACCGCGCGTCCCGCACCGGATGCGTGGCCTGTGGCGCGGCCGGATCAAAAATCACTTGACTTTTTCCCCAGCATGAGGCAAACAGGCCTCTCTCTTTTCGGAGGTTTAAGAGCATGTACGCTATTATTGAAACGGGCGGCAAACAGTACCGCGTCGAAGAAGGTTCCAAGATCGTTGTGGAAAAGCTCGCTGGTGAAGCCGGCAGCGAAATCAAGCTGGACAAGGTGCTGATGCTTGGCGGCGCCGACGTGAAAGTGGGCGCTCCCTATGTGGAGAACGCTGCCGTGACCGCCGAAGTGGTGGAGCAGGGCCGCGGTGCCAAGGTCATGGTGTTTAAGCGCTGGCGTCGCAATGACTCGCGCAAGCTGCGCGGTCATCGTCAGGACTGCACCACCATCCGCGTCAAAAGCATTAACGGCTAGCTTGGCGGCGCGTTCCTGCGGGGGCGCACGGCAATCTGCCTTGTAAGGAGTATACCATGGCTCATAAGAAAGCAGGCGGCTCTTCGCGTAACGGCCGCGACAGTGCGGGCCAAAGACGCGGCGTGAAGCGCTTTGGCGGCCAGAGCGTGCTGGCTGGCAACATCATCGTGCGTCAGCTCGGCACCAAGATCTATCCCGGCACCAACGTGGGCATGGGCAGGGACTACACCCTGTTCGCCAAGACCGACGGCGTGGTGCGTTTTGAAAAGTACATCCGCAAGCGTCGCGTGCTCACCCGCGTGCATGTGGAAGCCCCCGTTGCCGAATAACGGCGCGGCAAGGCGTGATTTTTGAAGGGAAGAGGCCGCAGGGCTTCTTCCCTTTTCTGCTTTTTGGGCCCCAGCGGCCCGCGGGATGCCGCAGGGCGTCCCTGACAGGGTGGCGACACCCGGGAGACTTTCCATGCGTTTTGTGGACGAAGCGACTATCCAGGTCCGGGCCGGCAAGGGCGGTCATGGCTGCGTGTCTTTCCGGCGGGAAAAATTCGTGCCGCGCGGCGGGCCGGACGGCGGCGACGGCGGCAAGGGCGGTTCCGTCATCCTCAAGGCGGACAGCCGCCTGCTCTCCCTCTATGACTTCCGCCTCAAGCGCCAGTACGAGGCGCGCAACGGCCAGCCCGGCATGGGCAGCCAGTGCAACGGCCGCAAGGGCGACGACCTGATCCTGGGCCTGCCCGTGGGCACCCTGGTCTATGCCCGGGACGAGCTGGGCGAGGAATATCTGCTGGCCGACCTGCGCGAGCCCGACATGGAAGTGGTGGCCGCCCAGGGCGGGCGCGGCGGCATGGGCAACGAACATTTCAAGACCTCCACCATGCGCGCCCCGCGCTTCGCCCAGCCCGGCGAGCCCGGCGAGGAGCGCGAGCTGCGCCTGGAGCTCAAGATCCTGGCCGACGCCGGCCTGCTGGGCCTGCCCAATGCGGGCAAGTCCACCTTCATCTCGCAGGTCTCGGCGGCGCGGCCCAAGATCGCGGCCTATCCCTTCACCACCCTGACCCCCAACCTGGGCGTCATGATCGACGAGTACGACCCGGACCGCCGCATGGTCATCGCCGACATCCCCGGGCTCATCGAGGGCGCGCACGAAGGCCAGGGCCTGGGACACCGCTTCCTCAAGCATGTGGAGCGCACCCGCTTCCTGGTGCATATCCTCAGCATCGAGGACGTGAGCGACGACGATCCCTGGGCCGGTTTCGAGCTCATCAACGAGGAGTTGCGCCGCTTCGACCCCGAGCTGGGCGAACGCCGCCAGATCGAGGTGGTCAACAAGATCGACCTGGTGGACGAGGAACGTCTGGAAGCCCTGCGCGCCCGCGCCCGCGCCGACGGACGCAGGGTCTTCTTCATCTCGGCCCGCGACGGCATCGGCCTTGAGGCGTTGGTGGCCGAGCTCTGGAAGCTGCGCGACGAGGTGCAGGTACATGAGCCCCTGCATCATTTCGCGGCGGCCGAAGAGGCGGACGACGAGGAATTCGAGGACATCGAAGTCATCTATACCCGCGAGTGATGCGGGAAGGGCGGCTTCGTGCGGGCGGGCCCGCCGCGCGGCATCCCCGGCACGGGACGGCGGCGCGTGTCGGGCGCGTCCGCCGGCGGCCGTCCCGCTCCGCATCCGGGGAGGAAGCATGAAACCTATCCTTCTGGCCTGCCTCCTGTGGCTGGCCCTTGGCACGGCCGCTCTGGCCGCTCCTGTGGAAAAGCCGACCTTCCGCGTGGTCGCGCCCGACGGCTGGACCGTGGCCGCCGTGCCTGACGTGAGCGACGGCGTGGTGCTGGTGGCCCCGGACAAGTCCGTGAGCGTCACCATCGTCACCGCCGCCAGCGGCGGCATGACGCCGGAACAGCTGGCGGCCGATTACGCGCAAAAGCTGCATGCCGCGCGCACGGCGCAGAACGGCAATTATTACGGCCTCAAGGGCATGGCCGGCGAGCTGCCGCTGGAGGTCTGCCTCTGGACCTTCGACGGCATGCACGGCGTGGCCAGCATCGTGGGCCGCACCGGCCATCCCGCCCTGCAGGGCATCGTGGATTCGCTGGAGTTCTACCGCTAGCCCCGGAAGGCCCGGGATCCTTGATGGGGCGGAGGAGCTTTTGCTTGCGGAGAAACGCCCCCACCCCGCAGTCCCCGCGCCCACCTGAAAAGCGCGCCGGGGAAAGGATGGGGGCCTGGGGGGAAGGGAAGCCCTTACGCGCGGGCAGAGACCTTCGTGAAAAACCATCCCGACGCCGTTGCCCCCGGAAAGCCCTCCTGCGCGGGCAGCGACCGGATGGCGGCCGCAGGCCGTGCCCGTTGGCGGCGCAAGGCGCCTTGCGGCCATCGCCAGCAACGCGGAGGGGCCTGCTCAAAACGCTCCGTCGAACCGCCATGTCTTGCGGGCATCGTCAGCGAAGATGCGCAGGCTCCCCCGAAAACAGCAGGGCGCTGTCATGCAGGGCGCTGGCTGTTTGTCGTGCTTTGAGCTATGGTCAGGCGGCGTCCGCCGGAGGCGGGCGGGAATTCTTCAGAGCCCTTGCAGGAGCGATCATGGAAAGACAGCTCGATTGGCGGCAGGAAAAAGCGCAGGCCCTGGCCCGTGCCCGTGTGGTGGTCATCAAGGTGGGCAGCGCCGTGCTGACCGATGCCCGGGGACTGAGCGCGCCGGTGCTGGAGAGCCTGGCACGGCAGATGGCCGCCCTGCGCAGCGCGCCGGACGGGCATGGACGCCGCTTGGTGCTGGTCTCTTCCGGGGCCGTGGCGGCCGGTCGCGCCGTCCTGCGCGCCCACGGCCACAGCGGCGAGACCTCCGGCCTTTCCGCCCGTCAGGCCGCGGCCGCCGTGGGCCAGGGGCAGCTGATGCGCGCCTGGGACGAGGTCTTCCGCGCCCATGATTTCCCCACCGCCCAGGTGCTGCTCACCCGCGACGACCTGCGCGCGCGGCAGCGTTTCCTCAATGCGCGCAACACCTTTGCCGAGCTCATGGACTGGGGCGTGCTGCCCATCGTCAACGAGAACGACACGGTCTCGGTCAGCGAACTCAAATTCGGCGACAATGACTGCCTGGCCAGCCTGCTGGTCAACCTCATCGGCGCGGATCTGTACATCAACCTGACCTCGGCGCCGGGCGTCTACGCGGCCAACCCGCAGGAAGTGCCCGATGCGGGCATCATGGACTGCGTGGAGGATGTGGCGGGCCTGGACCTGGGCCGCATGTGCGGCGGCAAGACCAGCGTGGGCACCGGCGGCATGTATTCCAAACTGCAGGCCGCGCGCCGCGCCGCCCAGCTGGGCGTGCCCACCCTCATCCTGCCCGGCCGCGAGGCGGACGTGCTGGAACGCGCCTTTGCCGGGGAAGCCGTGGGCACCTGGGTCCGTCCCGAGGAACACGCCATCCCGAGGCGCAAGTTCTGGCTGGCCTACCAGTCCGATCCGGCGGGCACCGTGCTGGTGGATGCCGGTGCGGCCGAGGCCCTGCTCAGCAAGGGCGGCAGCCTGCTGCCCGGCGGGGTGCGGCAGGTGCTGGGCAATTTCCAGAAGGGCGCCCTGGTGCGCGTGGCCCGTCTGGGCGAGAGCGACGACCACGCCGGGCTGGGCGTGGGCCTGTCCAATTACAGCGCCGCGGACCTGCGCAAGATCATGGGCCTGCGCCGCCACGAGGTGGCCGCCATTCTGGGCGACGCCCACTATCCCGAGGTCATCCACCGCGACAACCTGCTCATGGATGCCGCCATCTAGGGGACACGTTTTTTCCGGGAGAGGCGGGAGAGCCTTTGGCATGGTTTGCCGCTGCCCGTGACGGTGACGGCAAAGGGCGCGGCCGTCCAAAGACCTTCCCCTGGCCCATGCGAAAAAAGGGGCCCTTGCCCGGGCCCCGTCCGCCCCGGAAGGCGGCCCCGCGCAGAGGCGTATCCTTCCGGACGGCCGGACTGGCGGCCGGGCCGTCAGGCCCCGCCCCGCGCCGGGCCCGCGGCCGCCGGGAGGGCCCCCGGGGACGGCGCATGGCCCCGTCTTGCGGGCTGTACGGAACCGTATTTTTCAAAGCGCTGCCTGCGGACGGCCCCGTGCCGGACGCGGCGTGCATGATCATGGAGGAGCCATGTCCGGCAAAAAAACTGTCATGACGCCCGGTGCGGCCATCGCCGCCTGTTTCGGCAAATTCGCCCGCTGCTACGGGCGCAGCTGCCGGGCCGAGTTCATCTGGTTCCTGCTCTTTTTCCTGCTGCTGGGCGCGCTGGCCGTCTGCTTCGCGTCGCCCATGATCGTGGGCATGCTCTGGGCCCTGCTGATGATCCCGCTCAGTTCCGTGGGCATCCGCCGCCTGCACGATCTGGGCCTGCCCGGCGGCATCTGGACGGTCTGGCTGACCGTGACCGTCATCCTGCCCATGTTCGGCCTGTCCAACTACATGAACAACGAGGGCGAGCTTTCGCCCTACATGCTCTACCTGCATTACGGCTGGCTGTTCGTGACCGGAACCCTGCTGCTCTTCCTCTGCTTCGCCGCCGGTCAGGAAGGCCCCAACCGCTACGGCCCGGCTTCCTGCGGGAAGGCCGGAACGGGCGCGACGGACGGCGCGGACGGAGGGGATGAGGACAAGAACGCCGGCTAGGCCGGTCTTTCCCCGTTCTACGGCCACATGACGAAGCGGAGCCCGCGGGCTCCGCTTTTTCCATGCGTCAAGGAACAGCGCAAAGATCCCCTGCCGTTCCGTGCAAGGTCCCGCAAACCATTTGCAGGCACTGGCTGTTCTCTTGCCGGCAGCCTGCCGCCGTGCACACCGGAGCGGCCTCTTGCCTGCCGTCAGATCAGAACCACCCGCTTTGCGGGTGGTTCTGATTTTCGCGTCTCTGTCAGGCGCTCAACAGGCTGATGCCCATGAAGAAAGCGCTGGGGAGGGATGGGGGTACGGGGGAAGGGGACCGCTCCCGCACCAGCAGAGGGGTTCCCTTCCCCCGTCCAGTTCGTTACGCGAAGTCGTAGCCGGCCTGCAGGGCCTTGGCGTTGACCGGGATCAGCTTGGCGTAGTGGGCGCTGACCACGCGGTTGAGGGCCTCCTGCACGGCTTTCAGGGGCAGGGCGCCGGTGGCCTTGATCCAGGCGCCCAGGGCCACCATGTTGGCCAGTTTCACATTGCCCAGTTCATGGGCGATGTCGTTGACCGGGATGTAGACCGTGCGGTGCTTGCCGTCCAGCAGCCCTTCGGAGATGAGCGATGCGTTGACGACCTGCACGCCGTCGGGATGCAGACGGGGCTGGAACTTGGCCAGCGAGGGCTCGTTGAGCACGATGATGGAACGGGGCGTGTTGACCAGGGGCGAGCCCACGGGGTGTTCGTCCAGCACCACGGTGCAGTTGGCGGTGCCGCCGCGCATCTCCGCGCCGTAGACCGGGATGAAGCTCACTTCGAGGCCGTGTTCCATGCCGGCCTGGGCCAGCAGGTTGCCGATGAGCATGACGCCCTGGCCGCCGAAACCGGCGATGATGACATCCTGATACTTAGCCATGCTGCACCTCGCTGTCGGCCGGGGCGGTCACGTCTTTGTAGACGCCCAGAGGGAAGACGGGGATCATGGCCTCGCTGATGCGCCTGTTGGCGCTGACGGGGTCCATGTGCCAGTTGGTGGGGCAACCGGAGAGCAGTTCCACGAAGCCGAAGCCCAGGCCCTGCAGCTGCACCTCGAAGGCCTTGCGCAGGGCCTTTTTGGCCGCGCGCACATGCTTGACGCTGTCCAGGGCGCAGCGTTCGGCATAGGCCACGCCGGAGAGCTGGGCCATGAGTTCGGCCATGCGGATGGGGCCGCCTTCGTGGCGGGCCATGTCGCGGCCGCGGGGGCTGGTGGTGGTCTTCTGGCCCAGCAGGGTGGTGGGGGCCATCTGGCCGCCGGTCATGCCGTAGACGGTGTTGTTGATGAAGATGCCGGTGATGAGCTCGCCGCGGTTGGCCGCATGGATGGATTCGGCCAGACCGATGGCGCCCATGTCGCCGTCGCCCTGATAGGTGAAGACCACGCTTTCGGGGCGGGCGCGGCGCACGCCGGTGGCCACGGCGCAGGCGCGGCCGTGGGGGGCTTCGAGGCCGTCCACGTTGAAGTAGTCATAGGTGAAGGTGGCGCAGCCCACGGAGGCCACCAGGATGGTCCTGTCGGCCACGCCCAGCTCGTGCAGCACCTCGCTCACCAGACGGTGGGCGATGCCGTGATGGCAGCCGGGGCAGTAGTGGGTCACGCGCTCGTTGAGTACGGGATTGGTATCGAAGACCAGGGTCTCGCCGTCCTGGGGCACAAGGGCCTGTTCAAGTTCGTGCGCGTGCATCTTAGTCCTCCTTGCAGGCCTGACGGATGGGATCTTCCAGGGCGTCGGCGCCGATGAACAGGCCGGGCATGACGCCGTGCCAGCCCACCCTGGCATCCTCGCCCATGAGGGACAGGCGCACGTCTTCCACCATCTGGCCGGTATTCTGTTCGATGACCAGGAAACGGCGGCCCGGGGCCAGGGCGCGCAGGGCCCCGGACGGGAAGGGATAGAGCGTCAGGGGACGGAACAGGCCGGCCTTGAGGCCTTCCCCACGCAGCTTGCGGATGGCGCTGCGGGCGATGCGGGCCATGGAGCCGAAGGCCACCACCACGACTTCGGCGTCGTCGGTCTGCCAGTTTTCGGCGCGGGCCTCGGCCTGCATGGCGGCGTATTTTTCCATGAGCAGGCGGTTGCGGGCCGCCAGCGCGCCTTCGGCCAGGTACACGGACTTGAGCAGGCGGGGCCTGGCGCCGGGGCCGCGCTTGCCGTAGCCTTCCATGCGCCAGGGCGCGGCCAGTTCGGCCAGGGCCTCGGGGCTCACGGCGTCGGCCGGGGGCTGGCGGCGCACGGGTTCCTTGATCTGGGCCACGATGGCGTCGCCCAGCAGCATGACCGGGTTGGCGTACTTGAAGGCCAGGGCGAAGGCGCGGAACATCATGTCGTAGCATTCCTGCGCCGTGGAGGGGGCCAGCACCAGATTGCGGTGGTCGCCGTGGCCGCCGCCCTTGACGGCCTGGAAGTAGTCGCCCTGCGAGGGGCCGATATCGCCCAGGCCCGGGCCGCCGCGTTCCATGTTGACGATGACGGCGGGGATATGGCTGCCCGCCATGTAGGAGATGCCCTCCTGCATCAGCGAGATGCCGCAGCTGGACGAGGAGGTCATGGCCGGGATGCCGCAGGCGCCCGCGCCCAGCAGCATGTTGATGGCGGCCACTTCGCTTTCGGCCTGCACGAACTGGCCGCCGCACTCGGGCAGCCGCAGGGACATGGTCTCGGGGATCTCGTTCTGCGGCGTGATGGGATAGCCGAAGTAGCAACGGCAGCCGGCGTCCAGAGCGCCAAAGGCCACAGCTTCATTGCCCTTGATGAGGATGCGGTCGTGACTCATGCGGTCTTCTCCGTTTTTTGGGATTTGAAGACACGGATGGCCACGTCCGGGCACATGAGCGCACAGGAGGCGCAGCCCGTACAGCGGCCTTCGGTTTCCATCACCTCGTAGCCCTGGCGGTTGAACCGTCCCGAGGGGCGGATGATGTGCGCCGGGCAGACCGCCACACACAGGCCGCAGCCTTTGCAGCGTTCTTCCAGAAAAACGATTCGCGACATGCTGTTCCCCTGAATGATGCAGGTTGCGCAGGGCGCGGCATCCCGCCACAGGGTGCCGCTGCCTGCGGATTTGTCAGTCATAAGGCCGGGCCGTTTGCCGGATCGGCCCAAAAATGCCGCCTAGCGGATGAACATGGCGTCCCCGTAGGAGAAGAAGCGGTAGCCTTCCTCGATGGCCGTACGGTAGGCCTCCAGGATGCGTTCACGGCCCGCGAAGGCCGAGACCAGCATCAGCAGGGAGGACTCGGGCAGGTGGAAATTGGTGATGAGCCCGTCCACCACCCGGAAGGGACGGCCGGGATAGAGGAAGATGTCCGTCCAGCCGGCAAAGGGCTGGGCCCGGCCGCAGAGCTGGGCCACGCCTTCCAGGGTGCGCACCGAGGTGGTGCCCACGGCGATGACCGGCCGGTGCCGGGCCTTGGCCTCGGCGATGGCATTGGCCGTTTCCTCGGGCAGTTCCACATATTCCCGGTGCATCTGGTGGTTGCGGATATCCTCGCAGCGCACCGGGCTGAACGTGCCGTAGCCCACATAGAGCGTCACTTCGGCCCACTGGAAGCCGCGCTCGCGCAGGGTCCGGCGCAGCTCGTCGGTGAAGTGCAGCCCGGCCGTGGGCGCGGCCACGGAGCCGGTCTTCTCCTCGCGGGCATAGACGGTCTGGTAGCGGCTGAAGTCCTCCTCGGCGTCGGCGCGCTTGATGTAGGGCGGCAGCGGGATGTGCCCGGTGGCGGCGAAGGCCTCGGCCACGTCGCCCTGCCAGCACAGGGTCACGCGCCGCTGGCCGAAGGGGCCGCATTCCAGGACGGTCACGCTGATGCCCGCGCCGAAGTGCAGGGTCTCGCCCTCGCGCACGCTGCCCCCGGAACGGATCAGGCCGCTGACCTCGGCGGACCAGGTGTCCGGGCGGCCCTTGACGGGCACGGCGGCGGCGCGCACCAGGGGCAGGGGCGTGAGCAGCAGGAATTCCACCTTGCCGCCGGTGCCGCGGCTGCCCAGCAGGCGGGCCTGCAGCACGCGCGAGTTGTTGGCCACCAGCAGGGCGCCTTCGGGCAGGCAGTCCGGCAGGTCGCTGAACATGTGGTGTTCCAGGCCCAGGGGGCCGTTGCGGCGCATGGTCAGCAGGCGCGACGCGCCCCGGTGTTCCGGCGGATACTGGGCGATCCGCTCCTGGGGCAGCTCATAGGTATAGTTTTGCAGCAGAAAATCATCTTCGGAAACAAAAACGGGCGGCATGATCCTTTTCCTTCACTTCTCTCCGGGCCGCGGGGCGGCCGCAAATATCCGTCGCCGGGCACGGTGGCGCAGGCAGCCTTTCCCGGCCGCCAGGCGCGGCCCCGGCAGCCGGGCCGCGAGGAGACGCTTGTCAGTCCGTGCCGGAGAGGCTATCCTTTTCGGGCTGTCCGGCCTCCCGGACGACAGTTGAAGGAGTATAGCCAATGCGACGCCTACTTGTCACCCTGATCCTTGCGGCCATCCTGGCCGGCGCCGCCGGATGCGCCGATCTGGGCATCAGCAATCCCTTCGGATCTTCGCCCGCCGTCCGCCAGAGCCGCCTTCTGGGCATCTCCCTGCCTGCGGGCATGGAACTTTCCGTACAGCATTCCGCGCAGACCACGGGCAGCGACGGCCAGCCCCAGGGCATGGAGACCCTGTACGGTCAGGCGGACCGCCAGCAGGTGGCCCAGAGCCTGTACAGCAGCCTGCAGGGCTTGGGCTGGAACGTGCGCATGAGCCTGCGCAAGGGCGAGCATACCATGCTGGTTTTCGAGAACGGCAACCGCCTTGCCGTCATCGCCATCTCTTCCCAGACGGTCTACAGCTGCGTGGCCGAGATCTGGGTGGCGGAAAAGCAGCCTGACGGCTCCCCCCTGAGCATCCTGCCCCTGGGCGGCGGACAGGGCGGCGGTCACGACGGCACGGCGGCCAGCGGCGCTTCCGGCGGCGGCTTCGAGGACAACGGGCCCGCCACGGGCGGCGGCTTCGAGACGCCCGACAGCGGCAGCACCCCGCCGCCCGTGGGCACCAGCGAGAGCTGGGGCGCGCCTTCCGGCAGCGGCGGCCTGCAGGAGCGGGCGCTGTGAGCGCCTCGCCCTTCCATGCCAGCCGGCGTTTCGCGGGCCAGCGCCTGCATCTGGGCGTCTGCGGTTCCGTGGCCTGCTACAAGGCCTTGGATCTGCTGCGCGCCCTGCACGCACTGGACATCCACGTTTCCGTCACCCTCACCGATGGCGCGCGCCGTTTCGTGACGCCCCTGCTCTTCGAGGCCCTGGGCGCGCTGCCGGTCTACGGCCGCATGTTCGAGGGCGACGAGGTCTTCGACCATCTGGAACCGGGGCAGCGGGCCCGGGCCATGCTGGTGGCCCCGGCCTCGGCCGACGCCCTGTCGCGTCTGGCGGCCGGAGCGGCCTCGGACATGCTCTCGGCACAGGCTCTGGCCTTCGACGGGCCCCTGCTGCTGGCCCCGGCCATGAACCCGCGCATGTGGCAGCATCCGGCCACCCAGGACAATGTGGCCGTCCTGCGGCGGCGCGGGGCCGGAATCATCGTGCCCGGCTGCGGCGGCACGGCCTGCGGCGACACCGGGCAGGGCCGCCTGGCCCCGGTGGAAGACATCTTTCTGGCAGCGCTGCGCGCCCTTGCCCCGCAGGACATGGCGGGACGGCGCGTCATGCTGACCATGGGCCCCACGCGCGAGAAGTGGGACGGCGTGCGCTACTGGACCAATCCCAGCAGCGGCACCATGGGCGCGGCCCTGGCCACGGCCGCCTGGCTGCGCGGGGCCGGGGTCACGGCCGTGTGCGGCCCCGGCTGCCCCGACCTGCCCGCCGGGGTGGAGCGTCTGGACGTGGGCAGCGCCCGCGAGATGTTCGAGGCCGCGTCCGACTGCTGGCCGCGCATGGACATGGGCCTGTTCTGCGCCGCGGTGGCGGACTTCTCGCCCGAAGCGCTGGGCCCGCAGAAGTTCAAGAAGGAAGGCCGGGAGGACGGCTTCAGCATCCGCTTCACGGCCAATCCCGACATCCTGCGCACCCTGTCGCAGCAGCGGCGGGAAGGGCAGAAGGTGCTGGGCTTCGCCGCCGAGACCACGCCCGACATGGAAAGCCTGCTGGAGCTGGCCCGGGCCAAGCGCGCCCGCAAGGATGCCGACCTGCTGGCCGGCAACCGCGTCAACAGCGGCGACAGCGGCTTCGGCGCGGCCACCAACAGCATGGCCGTGGTGGACCGCAACGGCCGTGAAGAGATCTGGCCCAACCAGAGCAAGGCCGACGTGGCCTGGGATCTGTGCTCGTGGCTTTTGCGCCTCTAGATCCCCTGGCGGCCTCCTGGCAGGCCCGCGGCCTGCACTGGCTGCTCATGCCCGGGGACCTGCCCCCGGAAACGGAAAGGAGTCTGGAACCGTGAAAAAGCCCCTCTCTCTGCTGCTCGCCCTGTCCCTGATCCTCTCCCTGTGCGCCTGCGGCGGCGCCGCGCCCACCCAGTCCGCCCCGGCCCGGACCGAGTCCGCCGCCCCCGCCGCCGAGACCCGGACCTTCACCGACTCGGTGGGCCGCACCGTGACCCTCCCCGCCCGGATCGACAGGGTGGCCGTCACCGGCCCCATGGCCCAGATCGTCCTCTTCGCCCTGTGCCCCGACAAGCTGGTGGGCATCGCCAACGCCTGGGACGCGAGCGCCGAGGCATACCTGGACACCGAATATTATAACCTCCCCCTGCTGGGCCAGCTCTACGGCGGCCAGGGGGAGCTGAACCTGGAGAGCCTGCTCTCCTCCGGGGCCCAGGTGGTCATCGACGTGGGGGAGCCCAAGGACACCATCGCCGAGGACCTGGACGCCCTCCAGGAGCAGACCGGCCTGCCCTTTGTCCACATCACCGCCACCACCCAGACCACCGGGGAGGCCTACCGCCTGCTGGGGGAGCTGGTGGGGATGGAGGCCGAGGCGGAGACCCTGGCCGCCTACTGTGAGGAGGTCTACGCCCGGGCCGTGGACATCGCCGGCCGGGTGGACAAGGTGGACCTCCTCTACATCACCGGCCCCGACGGCCAGAACGTCATCGCCCAAAACTCCTACCACTCGGAGATCATCGACCTGCTGTCCAACAATCTGGCGGTGGTGGAGTCCCCCTCCTCCAAGGGCACCGGCAACGAGGTGGGGCTGGAGCAGATCCTGCTCTGGGACCCCGACTACATCATCTTCGCCCCCGAGAGCGCCTATGCCGCCGCGGGGGAGGACCCGGCCTGGGGGCAGCTCACCGCCATTGCCTCCGGCCACTACTACGAGACCCCCATGGGCCCCTACAACTGGATGGGCTTTCCCCCCTCCGTCCAGCGGTATCTGGGGATGCTGTGGATGGCCAAGCTCCTCTACCCCGACGCGGCCGGCTACGACCTCTATGAGGAGGTGGCCCGGTACTACGACCTCTTCTACCACTGCACGCTGACCCGGGAGCAGTATGACGCCCTGGTGGCCAACTCCATCGGCAAGCAGGCCGCCCAGGGGGGTGTGTGACATGAGGGAGCTCTTCACGGCCCTCCGCGCCGCCCTGGACCGGGGGGAGGAGGCCGTCCTGTGCACCATCGTGGCCAGCTCCGGCTCCGCCCCCCGGGGGGCGGGGGCCAGAATGGCGGTCTTTGCCGACGGCGGGAGCCTGGGCACCATCGGCGGCGGGGCGGTGGAGGCCAAAAGCCGGGAGGAGGCCCTGGACCTCCTCCGCTCCGGAGGCGGGCGCCTGGTTTGCGCCTTCGACCTCACCCCCAACCAGGTCCGGGACATCGGCATGATCTGCGGGGGGCGGGTGACGGTGGCCTTCCAGGTGCTCGGCGCCGCCCATCTCCCCATGGTGGAGGCCGTGCTGGAGGCCCTGGACCGGCCGGAGGAGGACGCCTGGCTCATCACCCCGGTGGGGGAGGGCGCGCCCGTGGGGCTGGGGCTCTATGACGGGGCCCGGGGGCCCCGCTTCGCCGTCCCCCTCTCCCCGGAGGAGCTGCGCCCCCTGCTCCGGAGCCGGGGGGTCCTCCGGCAGGAGGCCCCCGCCTGCTATGTGGAGCCCCTGGTCCGGGCGGGGGTGGTCTACCTCTTCGGGGGCGGCCACGTGGGCCGGGAGCTGTGCCCCCTGCTGGCCCATGTGGGGTTCCGGGTGGTCCTCTTCGACGACCGGCCCCAGGCCGCCCTGCCCGAGCACTTCCCCCAGGCCAGCCGGGTCATCCTGGGGGACTACCGCCGGATTTTCGACCACATCACCGTCACCGACCGGGACTATGTGGTCATCATGACCCCCGGCCACCAGAGCGATTTTACGCTGCTCGCCCAGGTCCTCACCACCCCCGCCCCCTACATCGGGTGCATCGGCAGCCGCCGCAAGGCGGCCGCCGCCCGGGAAAGGCTGGCGGAGCTGGGCTTTCCGCCGGCGGAGCTGGACCGGGTCCACTCCCCCATCGGCCTGCCCATCGGCGGGGAGACCCCGGCGGAGATCGCCGTCTCCATCACCGCCCAGCTGATCGCCTGCCGGTCGGGCCGGCTGTGAGGGGGAGGCGCCGTGCCCCCTTCCTAACGCAAACGCCGTCCCCCTCCGGGCAAGGCCCGGAGGGGGACGGCGTTTGATTCTGTGCGGTTTGGGCGGTCACCGGGCCCGGCGGTCGTGCCGGGCGTCCTCGTAGTAGGCCCGCTTGCGGTCGTACATCCGCTTTTCGGCCTGTTTGACCACCTGCTCCAGGTCCTCTACCGGG
>NZ_CASDOY010000049.1 GCF_949282365.1 uncultured Desulfovibrio sp. | reverse complement strand
CGCCCCGGAAACGGCTCCGGGCGATGCGGCCAAGGCCCCGGCCACGCCTGAGGACGCTCCGGCGGCCGCCCCCGGGACTTCCCCGGCTCCGGCCGCTCCCGCCACTCCCGCTGATGCCGCTGATGTGACGGCTCCCGCTGCCGAAGCGGCCCCCACGCCCACCGCCCCGGCTGAGGCTGTCCCGACGGACGCGGCCCCGACGGACACTGCCGCTGCTCCCGCTCCGGCCAAGAGCGAAGGCGCCGCTGAAGACGCGACCGCGAACGACGCCCCGGCCGCCGCCGGGGCTCCGGCCCCTGAGACCGCCCCTGACGCCGCAGCGCCGGGGACTCCGGCGGCAGATACGGCTCCGGCCGCTCCCGCTGCCGAGGCCGCCGCTCCGGCCACGGAAAGCGCGCCCGCCCCTGCGGAAGACGCTCCGGCTGAGGGAGCCGCGCAGGCCGATCCCGGTGTCCAGACCCTGCCCGCCGGTCCTGATGACGGCACGCCCATCCCGCCGGACGCCGTCCCGGCGCAGTAGAACCCTGATCCTCACGGGGGAAAAGGCACGGCCCGCCAGAGCCCGCCTTTTCCCCCGGATCTTTCGGCCCCTTTCCCTTGTCCTGACTATCCTCCCCTGCCTCCTTGCCCTGGGTCCCTGCCGGGAGATGACGGCGGAGGATGCGGGCGGCAGCGCCCGGGACGATCCGCCCCAGCGCAGACGCCCCTGCCTCAGGGACAGCGCCCTGCTCGCTGCAGCCGCCCGCGCCACATGGCGGTGGGGGCCGCCAAAAAATCGCTGCCGGGATGTTCCCGGATGCTGCCCGTTCCGGTGCCTCCCCGGGGCCACGGCGGCGGCACGCTGCCGGATGCTCCCCGATGCCCGGCCCATTCCGGCCGCCCAGCTCCATCTGCCGCCCTGCATCCGCCTGTCCCGCATCGCCCCGGTCTTCCACAGCCCCGCTCTTCCATCGCGCCCAGTTCCCATTCCCGGCCATGCAGACAAAAAAAGCGCCCGTCCCTGCACAAGAGACGGGCGCTTTTTTTGCGGATCACAGCGGGGCCGTTCCGGCCTGCCGCCTGTCAGTGGGACATGCCCTCGTCAGGCATGCTCACCTTGAGCAGACTGCCCAGATGCTTGCGGGCAAGCTCGATCTCGGCCTTGTCCACCACCGGCATGTCCCTGGGGCGGGTCTGCAGTTCGTTGCCTTCTTCCACGATGGTCAGGGCGGCGGCCATGCGGCCCATGACGCAGAAGAAGCGCCGGGCGTCCCAGCCCTGGGCCTCCACCCAGCGGGCGGCCTCCTCGGGATAGAGGAAATCCGCCTTGCCCCTGCGCACCACGGGGTGGGCCTCGATCCTGTTCTCGCGGGCCCAGCTGCGGAAGCGGGGCAGCATGTCGAGCAGGCGCAGCAGTTCCTTTTCCTCCACCTGCGCCTGTCCGTCATAGACCGTGGTCACAGCGGCCGCCGCGCACGGGGACGGCACGGCCGTCATCCCGCCCAGCAGCAGGGCGCACAGTACTCCTCCGGCCAGCCAGCCTTGGCATCCTGTCATCTTCATCAGGCAGCGATCCTCATCAGTAGCGCACGGCGCTGATCTTGGAGAGCCTGTCCATATTGTGGTAGGATTCCACATAGCGCAGGGTCCCGGTCTTGCCGCGCAGCACCAGGGAGTGGGTCACCGCATGGCGGGCGCTGTAGCGCACGCCGCGCAGGAAATCGCCGCCCGAGATGCCCGTGGCGGCGAAGAAGCAGTCGTCGCTGCGCACCAGATCATTGACGGTCAGCACTTCGCGGGCGTCGATGCCGGCCTCGTTGATGGCTTCCTTCTCCACATAGGACTGCGGGTCCAGACGGGCCAGGATCTGGCCGCCCATGCCCTTGATGGCGCAGGCCGCCAGCACGCCTTCGGGGGTGCCGCCGGTGCCCATCATGATATCCACCTCGGAGCGCGGGTCCACGGCCATCAGGGCGCCGGCCACGTCACCGTCGGTATGCAGCTGGATGCGCGCGCCCGTGGCGCGGATATCCTCGATCAGCTGCTTGTGGCGCGGCTTGTCCAGCACGAAGACCACCAGGTCCTGCACGTTCTTGCCCAGGGCTTTGGCCACGTTGTTCAGGTTCACGGACACGGGAGCGTCCAGTTCCACCGCGTCGCGGGCCTCGCGGGCCACCACCAGCTTCTGCATGTAATAGCTGGGACCGGGGTTGAACATGCTGCCGCGCGGGGCCACGCCCACCACGGAAATGGCGTTGGGACGACCGTACGCCAGCAGGCTGGTGCCTTCCACCGGGTCCACGGCCACGTCCAGCTGCGGGCCGTCGCCCATGCCCACCTTCTCACCGTTGTACAGCATGGGGGCATGGTCTTTCTCCCCTTCGCCGATGACCACGATACCATCCACATGCAGGGTGGAGAAGCTGTTGCGCATGGCGTCCACGGCGGCGCCGTCACCGGCCTCCTTGTTGCCGCGCCCCAGCCAGCGGGCCGACGAAAGCGCGGCGGCCTCGGTGATGCGAACGATGTCAAGAGCCAGGTTTTTCTCTGGTGCTTCAGGCATGGTATCCTCCAGATGAGATGGTGCTATCGCTCCTGCGAGCGTCATGACGGCCGGGCACGCTCCCGTGGCCGTCCTCTCCTCGTGTCCTATCAAAATCCTGGGCGGCCCGTTGCGGACGCCCCGCCCGCCACCGTGGCAGCCCGCGCTCCTGCCGCCGCGCCGCACGGCACCGGCCGTGCAGCGGCAGGCGCTCCCGGCATGACGGCGCGAAGCCGCCCCTTTTCGGGACCCGGCGCAGGCGAAGCCGCCGCGCTGGGCGGCACGCTGCCGGCTGTCCTCCCTACCCCGTCTGCCCGCGTCCCGGAGGCCGGGACGGATGATCCGGCCCCGTCGCCCCTGCCGCCTAGGGCGTGCTGACACTGTCCGCAGCTTGTTTTTTGGGGGGAAGGGAAAGCCCCCCATCCTTTCCCCGGCGCGTTTTTCCAGATGGGCGCGGGAGCATGCGGCAGGCATCCTTCACAGGGCATGCGCGGGCGATATTCTCTATTTATTTGAAATAAATTGCAATATTTGCATCAGCACTCCCTAGGGCATGCGGTAGCGTCCGGCCACAGGCACCTGCCAGCCCGTGCCGAAGGGCATGCGGCTGATGTGCAGGGCCAGGGGCTCCTGCCGCCGCTTGAATTCCGCGGCGAACAGCTTGCGCCGCACCTCCCCGCGCAGGGCGTCGTCCACATGCTGGGGCTGCGCCGCCGTCTGGCCGGCAAAGATCAGGCTTTCCAGCAGCGGGTCCAGCACGTCATAGGGCGGCAGGCTGTCCTCGTCCTTCTGGCCGGGACGCAGCTCGGCCGAGGGGGCCTTGTCGAAGATGGCCTGCGGGATGATGACGGCCTGCCGGTGATGGTTGTACCAGCCCGCCAGGGTGTAGACCTCGGTCTTGGTCAGGTCCGCGATGACGCCCAGCGCGCCCACGGTATCGCCGTAGAGGGTGCTGTAGCCCACGGCGCACTCGCTCTTGTTGCCGGTATTGAGCACCAGCGCCCGGGCCCGGTTGGCCAGCGAGGATACCATGATGCCCCGGATGCGGGCCTGCAGGTTCTCGAAGGTGGTATCACCGGGGAAGGTCCCGAACAGCTCCAGACCGGGGGCCAGGGCGGCGGAAAAACTCTCCATCACCGGCTCGATGGGCAGGGTCACGGTACGCACGCCCAGATTGGCCGCCAGTTCCAGGGAATCCGTGACCGAGCCCTCGCTGCTGTAGGGCGAGGGCATGAGCACGGCCGTGACCTTGTCCGCCCCCAGGGCCTCGGCGGCCACGCAGAGCACCAGGGCCGAATCCATGCCGCCGGAAAGGGCCACGATGGCCTTTTCCAGCCCGCACTTGTGCACGAAATCGCGCACGCCCAGAGTCAGGGCGTCCCAGATGGCCTCGGGCAGGCAGGCCGGGCGCGGATGCACGATGCCGCCGCTGCCCGCGGTGTCCACCAGCAGCACGTCCTCGGCAAAGGCCTTGCCGCGCGCCAGGATCTGACCGGTGGGATCGAAGGCCAGGCTCTGGCCGTTGTAGACGCGGCTGTCGTTGCCGCCCACCATGTTGACGGAAAAAAGATGCACATGATGCCGCGCCGCCACATGGGAGAGCATCTGCTCGCTCATGCGCTGCACGCCCTTGCTGAAAGGCACCGCCGCCATGTGCACGATGGCGTCCACGCCGCGCTGCACCAGCTCCATGAGCGGATTGTGGCCGCTGGCGTACTGGGTCTTCCAGAAGGTGCCGTCCTCGGTGGCGGCGTCCTGACACAGCACCACGCCCAGACGCCAGCCGTCCAGGGCCAGGATGCCGCAGGAGACGCCCCGGTCGAAGAAGCGGGCCTCGCTGTCCTGCCCGTAGGTCTGATAGACCTTGCGCGAGACCACCGACCAGCGGCCGTGCTGCACCAGGATGGCCGCATTGGAGAGCAGGCCCGAGGCGTACACGCTGGCCACCGGCGCGCCCACCAGGAGGGGCGGACCGTCCTGCAGGGCGTCGGCCAGCAGCTGCAGACCGGCCTTGCAGCCTTCGGCGAAATCTTCGGCGCGCAGATAACTGCCCGGGGCCACCCCGCACAGGGCCAGCTCGGGGGTGACGCAGAGGTCGGCGCCCTGGGCGGCGGCCTCGCGCACGGCGGCGAGGATGCGCCCGGCATTGCCGGCCACGTCGCCGGTGACGGTATTGCATTGCAGGAGAGCGATCTTCATGGACGGTCCTTATTCGATGAGGCCGTGCAGGGGGCCGCCCGGAGCGGCCAGGGCGTCCACACGGCGTTGAACGGCGGGATCTTCCTCCAGTGCCGGCGCATGGAAGGGCTTGACGCGGGCATCCAGCAGCAGCGGCCCAGCGCAGGACCAGTGCCGCGCCCGCACCACGGCGCCCGTGCCGTAGATGTCGGCCGCGGGATCGGAACGGCTGAAGGCCACCCAGAGGAAATTGTCGAAGTCCGCGGCGCAGAAGGCGGCATCGTCCGCCACCACCACCAGCGGGAAGGCCTCGCGCTGCGGCCAGCCGCCCAGGGCGCGGGCCAGATCTTCCATGCGCGGGTCGGCCTCGTTGCGGCCCAGCGCATGCCGGGGACCGCGCAGCACCATGATGCCCGGTCCGGCGCAGCGGGCGTCGCCGAAGCCCTCGGGCAGCGCCGGAAGGTCGCGGATCTCCAGGCCCAGTTCCCGGCGCTTCGCACCCGCCGAGGCCCAGATGAGCTTGGAGCCCTCATGCAGGCCGAAGCCGGTATAGTCCAGGGTGTCGGTGGTGGAACGGGTGATGAAATGCAGGTCGCGCCCGAAATCGGTGCGCTCCAGCAGATGCCGGAAAAAGGCCGGCACGTCCCGTGCGCTCAGGCCCGGCGCATCCTCGTGCGCGGCCACCAGCACATATTTGGCCAGGGCCGTCTGGGTGGTGCCCAGCATGTGCAGGGCGGCGGTCAGCAGCTCGCGCGGGCGGCGCTGCGCCTCATAGGGCGTGTAGCGTTCGCTGCCCAGGGCCAGCAGCAGGGGATGCACGCCGGCGGCATCCACGGCGTGGACCTCGCGCACGCCCTGGAAGACCTGCGGCACCAGCGCGCCGGTGAGCTCGTGGATGAAATCGCCGAAGACCGTGTCTTCCTGCGGCGGTCGTCCCACGGCCGTGTAGGGCCAGATGGCCCCGCTGCGGTGATGCACGGCCTCCACCTGCAGGACGGGGAAGTCGTGCTTCAGGCTGTAATAGCCCACATGGTCGCCGAAGGGGCCCTCGGGCTTGAGCTGCGGCAGGATGTGGCCGCTGATGCAGAAATCCGCCTCGGCCAGCACCGGCAGGGGCAGGCGGCGGCTGTAATGCACGGCCGCGCGCCGTCCGCCCAGCAGACCGGCGAAACGCAGCTCCGACAGGCCTTCGGGCAGGGGCATGACCGCCGCCATGGTGAAGGCCGGCGGCCCGCCCACAAAGATGTTCACCGGCAGGCTCTGGCCGCGCTTGAGGGCCTCGGCATGGTGCACGCCGATGCCGCGATGGATCTGGTAATGCAGGCCCACCTCGTCGGCGGCGTACTCGTTGCCCGCCAGCTGCACGCGGTACATGCCCAGATTGGAATCCTCCGGCCCGGGGCGGGCGGGGTCCTCGCTGTAGACCAGGGGCAGGGTGATGAAGGGCCCGCCGTCCAGGGGCCAGCCCACCAGCCGGGGCAGGGCCGACAGGGCGCAGCGGTTCTCCAGCACCGGCGCTTTGGACGTCCGCCGGGGCAGCATGTGCGGCAAGGCGGGCAGAGCCCGCAGGCCGCGCCAGGGCCGCTTCAGGACGGCGGCCGGGTCGGCCTTGGCGGCCAGCACGGCTTCCACGCCGGGCAGGCTGTCACGAAAGATGTAGTGCAGGCGCTCGCGCGTGCCGAACAGATTGGCCAGCATGGGGAAGGCGCAGCCCCTGACCCTGGTGAAGAGCAGGGCCGGAGCCTTGGCCCGGAAGGCCCGGCGCTGGATGTGCGCCAGCTCCAGATGGGCATCCACAGGGGCGTCGATGCGGCGCAGCCGGCCGGTCCTTTCCAGATCGGCCACGCATTCCTGCAGGTTGCGGTAGCCCATCAGGCACCCTCCCCTGCGGCTTCCACCGGGGCCAGCGTGCGTTCCCCGGCCAGCCAGCGGCCGAAGTCGGCCAGGATGCGGGCATGGTCGAAGCAGATGGGCTGCGGCAGCCGGTCCAGGGGATAGAAGGCCGCCCGGGCGGCGTCGTCCCCGGCCTTCAGGGCCGCGGCATCCCGGGGCCGCCCCACGAAGACCACGCTCATGGTGTGGCGGCGCGGGTCGCGGTCCGGGCGGGAATAGACGCCCAGCACGCCCAGCAGCTCCACATCCAGCCCCGTCTCCTCGCGCATCTCGCGCACGGCGGCGGCCTCCACCTGCTCGCCCTCGTCCACGAAGCCGCCCGGCAGGGCGAAGCCGTGGGGCTCGTTGCGGCGTTCGATGATGACCACGCCCCGGTCAGGCGCGTAGATGACCACATCCGTGGTGGGCACGGGGTTCAGATAGCGGATGACGCTGTGACCGCAGTTGGGACAAAGGAGCTCTTTCTGCATGAATGCCTCCAGTGGCGCATGGTACGCCAGCAACATGCCGGCCGCAAGTCTCATGTGCGGCGGCAGGAGGGCCGCACGGGAGGAAAGAGGCTGCCGTCCGGGCGCTGCCCGGCGCGGAACGGGGACTCCCCTCCGCCCGGGCCTACCTGACCGCACGGCGCCCGCCTCGGAGCATGCGGCGTCGCGGGGACGGGGACATCCCATCCGTGATGTGCCGCATTGCTCCCACAAGCGGCGCAAGCCGGACGGCCCCGGACGAGCCAGCACAAATTTATAATTTATTCAAATAAATAAAAATAGCGGCTGCGCATGCCCGCTGAAGGATGCCCGGCGCATGCCCGTGCGCCCATCTGAAAAAACGCGCTGGGGAAAAGACGGGGCCGGAAGGGAAGGCCCTCCTGCGCGGGCAGCGATCCCAAGGGGGGCCGCAGGCCGTGCCCGTTGCGCCGAAGGCAGCCACGGGCATCGACAGCAGAGACGAGGTCTTCCCTTCCTACCAAACAGGCTGCGGAAAGTGCCGGCACGTCCTAGGCCAGATGCGGCGTGAAACCGGCGGCCCGCAGGGCGGCCAGACTGACCGCGCCCAGCCGCAGCACGCGCAGGTCCGTACCGGCCAGCGGTTCCACGATGGTGGAGGGCGCGCCCCCGGCCGGAGCGGGGCCGCTGACCACCACACCGTCGTCCGGGCCGGTCAGGGCCGAAAGCAGGGCCGCGTCCAGTTCTTCCGGCACCCGGGCGGCGGCCTGGCCGCTGATATTGGCGCTGCTGGCCGTGAGCGGCGCTCCGGCCAGGCAGGAGAGCTGGGCCGCCAGAGGATGCGGCGTCAGGCGCACGGCCACCTTGCCGCGCGGGTTCACCAGCTGGGGGGCCAGCGGCGCGCGGCCGTCCAGGGGCGTCGGACGCGCGGGCAGGAGCACGGTCAGGGGCCCGGGCCAGAAGGCGTCCAGCAGGGCTCCCGGGGCCTGTTCCAGCATCACCCAGGGCCGCAGCAGTTCCCGGCTGCCCGCCAGCAGGGGCAGGGGCATATGGACGGGCCGCCGCTTGGCCTGATAGACTCGCGCCACGGCCGCCGCCTGATGGGCGCAGCAGCCCAGGCCGTAGAAGGTCTCCGTGGGAAAGGCCAGCACGCCGCCGTCGCGCAGCCTGCGGGCGGCGTCTTCCGCCGTGGTCAACCGACATAACGATCGAGGAATCATGACAGGGAAACCCTTGCGCCTGCTCAGTGTGGGCAAACTGAAGATACCGTTCTGGAAAGACGCCGCCGCCCACTACAGCCAGCGCATCAACCGCTGGCGGCGTCTGGAATGCGTGGAAGTCCGGGACGGGGACCCCGCCCTGCCCCAGGACAAGCGCAACGAGCTGGAAGGCCGCCGCCTGCTGGAAGCCCTGGGCCCGCAGGACGTGCCCCTGGTACTGGACGAGCGCGGCATCACGCTGACATCGCCCGGGCTGGCCCGGCTGCTGCAGGATCTGGACGACAGGGGCATGGGCCGGGCCTGCTTCATCATCGGCGGCGCCTACGGTCTGGACGAGGCCGTACGCCGGCGGGCCTGGAAGCTGGTGAGCCTCAGCAGCATGACCTTTCCCCACGAACTGGCCCGGGTGCTCTTGCTGGAGCAGCTCTACCGCGCGGAATGCATCCTGCGCAAGGTGCCCTACCATCACTGATGCGGCCTGCGGGCCCGCGCTTCTTGGGCGGGGACATGCGCGGCGGCAGGGCCCGGCGTGGCTGCCGATGCCCCGGTTCCCTTCGCCGCAACGGCCAAGGCCCTGCGGACTGCCTTCGGACGCCGGGGGGCGCGAAAAGGGAGTCCCCTCCCCGGGTCTCCCCTCCGGCTCCAAGCGCGCGGTATCCGGCGAAGGATGCCCCGCAGCCGGGACTTCCCCCATATCCGCATCCTGTTTTCCCCGCCTTCCTCCCCTGCCCTACAGCACTTCGTAGATGCGGCAGAAGATGTTGTCGTAGACCAGCTTGAAATAGGGCGAGATGGCCGGGTCCTGCGGATTGCCCACCAGCAGGCGCACCATGAGCGAATTGTAGAGGTTGGCGTCCATGGCCAGCTTCTCGTCCGTGATGCGGTTGAAGAAGAAGTGCACGTTGCGGCGGCCGGAAAGGAATTCCTGGCGCTGGGCGGCCGTGACCCCGGGGTGGGCGTCGAACCATTCCTGGACGTAGTCCCTGCGGGTGACGCCCGTTTCCTCGAAGATGCTGATGGAGGCCGGACGGATGGGCGTGGAGCTGTCCTCCAGCTGCACTTCGCCCTTGTCCAGATTGTAGGCCAGGGCCTGCGGCACGATGGACAGGGCCGCGCCCTCGCCCTGCCGGGTCACGAAATCCCAGTTGCCGAAATTGCTGATCCAGAAGCCCAGGCGCAGCATCTCGAAACTGACCGTCACGAACTGCCGCCCTTCGCCTTCCACCAGAGCCGTTTCCGGCGAACGCAGCCTGTCCATAAGGTCCTGGGCCTGCTGGGCATCCAGCCCGGCAAAGACCGCGCTGGCCACTTCCTCGTCGAAGGGGTCGCGCCCCTTGGCGAACCGGCTGGTATAGCGGATGAGCTGCCGGGCGAAGCGGGGATTGTCCGTGCCCAGCACCGCCGCCGAAAGATAGAGCGGCGCTCCGGCGTTGCGGGCCCCGTCGGCGATGGTGAGGCGGCGGGCGAAATGATGGGCCGCATAGCCCCAGTCCCACCACAGCCAGAGCGTGGCGTCCCTGGGCACCACGGTGCGGGCCCGGCTGAGCATCTCGGCATGGCGCCGGTTGATCATGGGGCCCTGCGACATGGCCGGGACGATGCTCACGAAGGGGGCCACCAGCAGGGCCAGGATCAGCGCGGACGTCAGGATGCCCGTCACGCCGGGGCGCAGCGTGCGCAGCAGGCGCTGGAGCAGCCAGTACAGGGGCAGGGTCAGGCCCACGGCCACGATGGGCGCGCCGAACATGACCATGCGGCCACCCATCTTGGTGCTGAGCAGGCCCAGGGCCGCCAGCGGCAGCAGGAAGAGCGCGCCGGGACGGCGAAAGATCACCCATACGAAGCCCAGCAGGCCCAGGGCCGCGGCCTCATGCCAGGGATGGAAATAGGCCAGCACGGCCAGCAGGCCCAGGTCCTGCACTTCGGTGAGGGCCTGTCCCGCAGGCGGATAGATGAGGGCCAGCGCCCCGCTGCCGCCCGAGACCTCGGCCTTCTTCATGTACAGGGAAAGCTGGTGGCTGATGGTCTGCAGCAGCTCGCCCGACAGGAAGAGGGAGCCCACCCCCAGCCAGAGCAGGACGAGCACCCAGGGGCGGCACAGCCACTGGCGCAGGCGGTACATCTGGCGGGCGCGCGTCCAGCCCGCGGTCATGAGCAGGGCGCTGAAGCCGAAGAACAGGGGACCGCCCAGGGTGGGCAGGGCATAGGCCAGCGAGCCCAGCAGCAGCAGGCTGCGACGGCCGCGCGGCGCCATGACCAGGCTCATGAAGGCCAGCAGGCAGACATTGTAGCGGATCAGATAGGGGAAGACCGAATGCCACTCCTGCGTCCACCAGGAGATGACCCCGGAAACGCCCAGCAGCACCACCCACTGCCAGCGCAGGGGATTGCCCAGGCGCAGGTCCTGTTCAGCCAGCGGGCTGCCCCAGAGACGTTTGGCCGCGGACAGGCCGGACCCCACGATGAGCTTTTTCAGGATCAGCTGGGGCAGCAGCATGTAGCGCATGGCCCAGCAGGCGGGGGCCAGGGTCATGAGCAGGGGGAAGAAAAGGGTCACGAGGTCCGTGTCGTAATAGCCCAGCAGGGTGCGGGCCAGGAAACCGGGGGCCAGGCTGGTCAGGATGCCCGCCGCCACCCCGGCTTCCATGCTGCCCAGGGCCCAGACCCAGGCATAGACGATGAGGGCCACGAAGCAGGAAAGCAGGGCCGGGAACCAGAAGGCCACCGCCGCGGGATAGGTGCCCAGCAGATCGGCCATGCCGCGCAGCATGACGGCCATGGGATGCCCCACCGCACGGCCGAAGCCTTCCGCCCCGGCCACCCAGTGATAGGCGTCATGGGTGGCCAGCAGCCATTCCGTGCCCAGCCGGTATTCCGGGTCCTGCCAGCAGGGCCACTCCAGCATGCGGATGGCAAAGGCCAGGCCCAGCGTCACCAGGCCCCAGAACAGGCCCTGTGACCAGAAGCTGCGATCCTCGCCGGTAAAATAGACGGAAACGGGTTTGTCCGTCATGCGTGTCTCCTCTGCGGACGGCAGGGGTTTGCGGGGGCGGGGCCCCCTGTGCAGGACCTTCGGCCTCACGGCATGCCGGGAGGGGCATCCTTCGCGCGGCCATCCCCTTGCCACATGCGGCGCCGGGGAAGGGACGGGGCAGGTCCCCCAGGGACTAGCGGCTCCCGGGCCCGCGCCGCAGGGCCCAGAACCAGCGCCGCACGCCGCCGGCCGTATAGGCGAAGGAATCCACCAGCTCCCAGCCCCCGATGCTCCCGGCGGCCGGAGGCTCCTCGCGGGCCAGGATCACCACCAATCCGTCATCGACCAGATGCGGGGCCACCAGCTCCAGCAGGCGCGGCCAGGGCATGAAGGCCCGGCTGGTGATGCAGTCGGCCTTGCGCTCCTGCCGGGGGAAGAACTGCTCCACCCTGCCCCGGAAGACACGGGTCCCGGGCAGGGGCACCCGGGCCAGCACCGTGGACAGGAACAGGGCGCGTTTCTCGCGGGCCTCCACCAGCCAGCAGCTGCCGCGCTGCCAGACCATGCGCAGGGGGATGGCGGGCAGGCCGGCGCCGGAGCCCAGGTCCCAGCACAGGGGATCTTCGGGCAGGGGCAGGCCGTCGAGGAAGGCGGCCAAGTGGAAGCTGTCCGCCACCAGACGGGTCATGGCGTCGCGCCAGTGATGCGCGCCCACCAGGTTCATGGCCCTGTTCCAGCGGCAGAGCAGGCGCAGGTATTCCGCCAGCCCCGGCAGGGCCGCATCGGGCACGCTCACGCCCGCGTCACGGGCGCAGCGGGCCAGGGCGGGCAGAGGGATATCGTCGTATTTCGCGTCGGGCTTCATGGGCCTTGTGTAGCCTCTGGCGGCGGGACTTGCAAGCGCTGGCGCTCTGTCGTAAAAAAGACGACTTTATATCGCTTGCCAATCCATGTCTGGAGTTATGAAAATGACATCGTGTGCATTGCTTTTTCCCGGTCAGGGCTCGCAGGAAGCGGGCATGGGCCGGGAGCTGGCCGAAGCCCGTCCCGAGGCCATGGCGCTCTGGAAGCGCGCTGAAGCCATCAGCGGCCTGCCGCTGCGCGAGATCTACTGGGAAGGCGACGACGCTGCCATGAGCGATACCCGCGCCCTGCAGCCCGCGCTGACCGTGGTCAACATCAACCTCTGGCGCGAGCTGGCCGGCAAGCTGCGCCCCTGCGCGGCCGCCGGGCACAGCCTGGGCGAGTTCAGCGCCCTGGCCGCCGCCCAGGTGCTGGACCCCGAGACCGTGCTGCAGATGGTGTCCCTGCGCGGCCGCCTCATGGCCGAGGCCGATCCCGACGGGGTGGGCAGCATGGCCGCCATCCTCAAGATGAAGCAGGAAGACGTGGAGGCCCTGGCCCGCGAGGCCGCCGTGGAGGCCGACGCCCTGCTCATCGTGGCCAATTACAACACCCCGGCCCAGTTCGTGGTCAGCGGGCATCGCGACGCCGTGGCCCTGGCCTGCCGGAAGGCCAAGGAACATCGCGGCCGCGCCATCGAGCTCAAGGTCAGCGGCGCCTTCCACAGCCCCATGATGGAACAGGCCTCGCGCGAGCTGGAGCCCCTGCTGCGCAAGGCCGTGTGGCGCAAGCCGCAGTTCCCGGTCTACTGCAACGTGCACGGACGCGCCGTCACCGACGGCGAGAGCGCCAGGGAGAGCCTGCTCAGGCAGATGACCTCCTCCGTGCTCTGGATCGGGACCGTGCGCAACCAGTATGCCGACGGCGTGCGCCGCTGGGTCGAAGTGGGCCCCAAGGCCTTGCTGGGCAAGATGGTGCCCGCCTGCCTCAACGATCTGGACGAGGCCGCCCGGCAGGAACTGCGGGTGGAACTGGTCAACAGCCTCGACGGCGTGGAAAATTTTTCGGCGTAGGCGCGAGCCCCGCCTCAGGAGACAGAACAAATGCGCGCTACTGACGTTTTGCGCTCTGCCCTCATGGGCATTGTGGAAGAAATGGGCCTCAACTGGCCCGCCAAGGCGGTCATCGAGCCGCCCCGCGATCCCAAACACGGCGACCTGGCCGCCAACATCGCCATGCTGCTGGCCCGCGAGGCGCACAAGAATCCCCGCGAGCTGGCCCAGGTCTTCGTGGAAAAGCTGCCCCAGCGCTGCGCCGACATCGAAAAGGTGGAAGTGGCCGGTCCCGGTTTCTGCAACGTGACCTTCAGCCAGCATTTCTGGCGCTCCACCGTCCGCGAGGTGGAGGCCGCCGGCCCGGCCTACGGCCAGAGCAGCGTGGGCCAGGGCCGCAAGACCCTGGTGGAATACGTTTCCGCCAACCCCACCGGTCCCCTGCATGTGGGCCACGGTCGCGGTGCGGCCGTGGGCGACAGCCTGGCCCGCCTGCTGCGCAAGGCCGGTTTCGACGTGGAGACCGAATACTACATCAATGACGCCGGGCGGCAGATGCGCATCCTGGGCCTTTCGGTGTGGCTGCGCGTCAAGGAGCTGGCCGGGCGGCCCGTGGAGTGGCCCGAGGACTATTACCGCGGCAGCTACATCATCGACATCGCCCGCGAGATGCTGGCCGGGGATCCCTCCCTGCCCGACATGGAAGACCAGGCCGGCCAGGATCGCTGCTATGAGCGCGCCATGAACGAGATCCTGGACGGCATCAAGGCCGACCTGGCCGACTTCCGCGTGGAGCACCAGCACTGGTTCTCGGAAAAGACCCTGGTGGAGAGCGGCGCGGTCAAGGCGGCCTTCGACGCCCTGACCGAAGCCGGGCATACCTTCGACAAGGACGGCGCCTTCTGGTTCGCCACCCAGGCCCTGGGCGACGACAAGGACCGCGTGCTGCGCAAGTCCGACGGCAGCCTGACCTATTTCGCCTCGGACATCGCCTACCACCACAACAAGTTCACCCGCGGCTATGACTGGCTCATCGACATCTGGGGCGCCGACCATCACGGCTATGTGCCGCGCATGCGCGCCGCCATCGCCGCCATGGGCAAGCCCAGGGACAGCTTCGACGTGGTGCTCATCCAGCTGGTGAACCTGCTCCAGGGCGGCAAGCCCGTGAGCATGTCCACCCGCGCCGGCACCTTCGAGACCCTGGCCGACGTGGTCAAGGAAGTGGGCGCGGACGCGGCCCGCTTCATGTTCCTCTCGCGCAAGAGCGACACCAGTCTGGACTTCGACCTGGAGCTGGCCAAACAGCGCAGCCTGGACAATCCGGTCTATTATGTGCAGTACGCCCATGCCCGCATCTGCGCCGTGCTGCGCCGCGCCGAGGAGCGCGGCATCAGCCTGCCCGCCGCCTCCACGGACGGTCTGCTGGCGGCCCTGGACACCCCCGAGGACATGGCCCTGCTGCGCAAGCTGGCCGGTTTCGAGGACATGGTGGCCACCGCGGCCCAGGCCCTGGCCGTGCATCACGTCAGCCACTACCTGATGGAACTGGCCGGCATGCTGCACAGCTATTACGCCAAACATCAGGTGCTGCTGGGCGACGACACGGCCCGCACCCTCTCCCGCCTGGCCCTGCTGCGCGCCGTGGGCCAGGTGCTGCGCAACGGCCTTGACCTGCTGGGCGTGAGCGCTCCCGAGGCCATGTAGGACCCATGGCCCAGCCTTTGCGAAAGATCCGCCAGCGCATCGCGCCTTCCCCGGCTCCCAGGAGCGGTTTCAGCCTCAGGCTGCCGCCCCTGGCCGTGGCGGCCCTGTGCGTCGTGATGCTGGCCAGCACGGGCTGGGCCTTTTTCATGGGCTATATGGTGGGGCACGGACAGAACCCCGGCGAGGAAGTGCGCGAACTGACCGGCATCGGTCAGCCCGACAGGGAGACCCTGGCCGAGATGGACAAGGCCCTGGCCGACGCCGAAAGCTCGGACCTGCGGGACAAGCTGGCCAGTCTGGCCGGACAGCCCGCGGGCGACGGCGCGGCCCCTGCTCCCGGCAGCGCCGCG
>NZ_CASDOY010000048.1 GCF_949282365.1 uncultured Desulfovibrio sp. | reverse complement strand
GGCTTTCCGCCGGCTCATCGACCAGGCCCGGAAAATCTTTGACTTCTGCCTGGTGGACTCCCCCGCCGGTCTCGGCTCCGGGTTCCGCCTGGCCATCACCGGCTGCGACCGGTGCATTGTGGTCACCACCACCGATCCCACCAGCCTGCGGGACGCCCAGCGCACCGTAATGGAGCTGGGGCACCTGCCCCGTGGCCGGGTGCATCTGGTGGTGAACCGATGCAGGAGGAAGCTGCTGCGCTCCCTCCGCCAGACCATTGACGACGCGATTGATACAGCCGGGCTCCCCCTGCTGGGCGTGGTGCCGGAGGATGACGACCTCCCCCTGGCCCTGGGCAGAGGGATCCCCCTGCTGTTTATATACAACCGCTGCGCCAGCGTAGCCTACCGCAACATCGCCAGACGGCTGTGCGGCGAGAAGGTGAAGCTGATGAAGATCCCCTGAGAGACCAGTTTCTGAGAGAGCACTCCCTACGCAGGACACTCCGCTACCCCCCAAGAATTTTGAAAGGAGCTGCCACAATGTATATCGCACTCATGTCCCACGACAACAAAAAGGATCTGATGGTGCAGTTCTGCTCCGCCTACGCGGGCGTACTCAGCCGCCACAACCTTTGCGCCACCAATACCACCGGTAAGCTGATCGCCGCGGAAACCGGGCTGCAGGTGCACCTGTTCCTGTCCTGTATGCACGGCGGCAGCCAGCAGATCGGCGCCCGCATCGCCTACAATGAAATCGACATGGTCCTCTTCCTCGTGGACCCCAACGACTCCTCCATGGACAAGGAACTGCTGTACATCTCCCGCCTGTGCGACCAGAACAACGTGCCCTACGCCACCAACGTGGCCACAGCGGAGATGCTGGTGCTGGGCCTGGACCGGGGCGACCTGGACTGGCGGAACATCGTCAATCCCAAGAGCAAGCTGGCCAAGTAATTCTGGATAACCTTTCCCTTGACTTTTTCCCCAAATCTGCATAAAATAAGGCAATCATAGCGCATTGACCGGACAGGAGTACCCCCGTGGCCGCCCTTCCAGAGAGCGCCGCCCAGGCTGAGAGCGGCGCAGGATCCGGGCGGGGGGAAGACAGCCCGCGAGCGCGGGGCGGCAACGCCTGCGGCCTGCCCGCCGCCAAACCGGGCAAAGAGGGCCCTCCCCCGCCGGGGACGGGGCCCCGTCGCTGCTGCCCATGAGGACGCCCGGCGTCCCCGCGTCAGCTCCGGCGCTCCCGGCGGCTGCGCCCGGAGCCGCCCCCGTGCCTGCCACCTCGATGGCCAGCACATAGGGGATGCGTTCCCCCTGTCCGGCGGGCATCCGGGTGCCGCCAGCGTCGGCCAGTTCCTGGGCGGCGTCGCCGAACAGCAGGCCGCAGCCGCCCAGCAGCAGGCAGGTCGCGAAAAAAAGGAGCAAAAGAGGGCAGGTCCGGCGCATATCCAATGCCATAGCCGCAGTGGGGCGACTTGGCAAGACAAATTCCCTTTGCTACCATGCGACAGTTTATCCCTTTTTTCAGGAGCCTGTACCATGTCGTATGATCTCTGTCTGCATGTGGACGCCAATGACCCGGGCCTGCTGGCCTTTGCTTTCGTCAATGCCCGCAACTACCTGAACGGTCTGCCCGGCAAGGACTTCGAGCTGGTGCTGGTGGCCAACGGCCCGGCCGTCAAGCTGTTCGTGCCCGCCCAGGCCGAGCTGCAGAAGACCGCGGAAGACCTCATGGCCCGCGGCCTCAAGCTGCGTCTGTGCAAGAACGCCCTGGACGCCAACAAGCTGACCGCGGCCGATCTCTGGCCCGGCTGCGAAGTGGTGCCCGCCGGTCTGGTGGAGATCGTGGAACTGCAGAACAAGGGCTTCGCCTACATCAAACCGTAAGCGCATCCATCCGCGGGCATGATGCCCGTGGCAGCTGCCCTGGGGCAGCCGGGAGCCGGCAGGCGGCGGATGGCGCCGCAGCGGGACGCGGGAGCGTGTCTTGCCGCCCGGACGCGCACGGCGTCACGGCAAGGGGGCCGGGCGCCAGGGGGCGCAGCCATCCGCCATCGGGCCCGGAGGGGACGGCAGCCGGGGCAGCTCCATTTGCTGACCGCCGCCACGCAGCGGCACAGCGCGTACCCGTGTCCCGGCCTCCGCCCAGCATCGGGCACGGCCGGGCCGCACAGTCATGAGGGGGAAACTATGGCACGTATCGCAACTCTGGTCACGGCAGCTCTGCTGTCTCTGCTGCTCTGCGCCCAGGTCGCCCTGGCGGAAGAAGTGGAGACGGACAGCTTCACGCTCACTATCCCGCAGGGCTGGCAGAAGGTCGTCGCCCAGGAACAGGGCGTCTATATCCTGATGCTGCAGAAGACCGACAGCACCCAGGCCCTGAGCCTCATCATCGGCCCTGCCAGCCTCTCGGCCAGGCAGCTCGTCGAGCAGTACAAGACCAAGTTCGAGCAGTCCGGCTTCATCTGCAGCCAGCCCGTTGCCAAGGGCGATACCTGGACCCTGGAGTTCTCCTCCCAGGAACAGGGCCTGTACGGCCAGGGCTACACCACCTCCGACGGCGTCAAGAGCAGCATCTTCATGCTCATGGCGCCTGCGAAGGACAGCCTGCTCCAGCTCAAGGACTTCCTGAAGGCCAACTTCAAGGCTCTCGAGCCCAAGCTCTTCCCGGCTTCCTTCTAGAGCCTGCTGACACGACTTTTGCAATTTATTGCAAATAACGAGAAAGCACCCGTCACGCAGGTCCGGTCACGGATGCGTGGCGCATGCTCCCGTGCCCGTCTGAAAAAGCGCGCCGGGGCAAGGATGGGGCCCCTTCCCCCCAAAACTGGCTGCGGACAGTGCCGCAACGTGCCGGGGACGGCAACGGCGTCCGGGCCGCTGCCCTGCGGCGGGCACGGTCACGAGCGCACAGTCATGGGGGGAAACCATGGCACGAGCGCACAGGTACGGAGGGAGACCATGACACATATCGCCATACGGCTCAGCACGCTGCTGTTCGCTCTGCTGCTCTGCGCCCGGGTCGCGGCGGCGGAGGAGATCAGGACGGACAGCTTCGTGCTCACGGTGCCGCCGGGCTGGCAGCAGATCCGGACAGAGGGCGAGTTCTACAACCTGACCCTGCATGAGCCCGGCGACGCTCTGGTCCTGCTCCTCATCATCGGCCCTGCCAGGGTCCCGGTCGAACGCTTCGTGGAGCGCTACAGGGCCAAATTCGAGCGGGGCGGCTTCACCTGCAGCCCCATCACGACCCGGGACGGGACCTGCCTCATGGAGTTCTCTTCCCGGGAGCGCAAGGCGTACGGCAGCAGTTACGCAGCCTCCAACGGCAGCCAGACCAGCATCTTCATGCTCCTGGCACATGACAAGGCCGGCATCGCGAGACTCAGGGAGGTCCTGAGGGACAACTTCACGGCCCTGGATCCCGGGCTTTTCCCCAGGACGTTCTGACAGCCTGCGGGCCCGGCCTGCCCATACGGCACCGCACACGTCCCGGGCCGACCCGTACCGCGGCTTTGCGGGCCTGTCCGCCGGAAAGATCGGGACCACCCGCCCTGCGGGTGGTTTTTTGTTGCGCCCGTCAGGCGTGCAACAGGCTGGCGCCCATAAAAAAGGGCCGGCAGACATGGCGTCCCTGTCTGCCGGCCTCATGCATGCGGGAAAGCAGGCCCTAGGCCTTCTTCTTGGCCCCGGCCATCTGGTAGCGCTTCTGGGCGGAGAGTTCCACCTTGCGCAGGCGCAGAGAGAGGGGGGTCACTTCCACCAGCTCGTCCTCGCGCACGAAGTGCAGGGCGTGTTCCAGGGTCATCTTCTTCACGGGCGTGAGGATGACGTTCTCGTCCTTGCCGGCGGCGCGCAGGTTGGTGAGCTTCTTTTCCTTGGTGGCGTTGACGTCGATATCGTTGTCACGGTTGTGTTCGCCCACGATCATGCCTTCATAGACAGGATCGCCGGGCTCCACGAACAGGGTGCCGCGCGGCTCCAGGTTGAACAGGGCATAGGCCACGGCGCTGCCCGCGCGGTCGGCCACGATGGAACCGGAATAGCGGGTGGGGAAGTCGCCGCGCCATTCCTCATAGCCTTCCAGATAGGAATTCATGATGCCGGTGCCCTTGGTATCGGTGAGGAACTCGTCGCGGTAGCCGATGAGGCCGCGCGAGGGCACGGAGAATTCCAGGCGCACGCGGCCGGTGCCGTTGTTGGTGCAGTTGAGCATGCGGCCCTTGCGCTGGTTGAGCTTGTCCGTGACCACGCCCATGAAGACCTCGTCGCAGTCCACATAGAGGTGCTCGATGGGTTCCAGGGTCTTGCCGTCCCCGTCCTTCTTGAGGATGACCTCGGGGCGGCCCACGGAGAGCTCGAAGCCCTCGCGGCGCATGGTCTCGATGAGGATGGCCATCTGGAACTCGCCGCGGCCCTTGACCAGGAAGGCGTCCTTGTCGGCGGTGTCTTCCACGCGCACGGCCACGTTGCGCAGGCATTCGCGCTCCAGGCGGTCGCGGATCATGCGGCTCTGCACCAGCTTGCCCTCGCGCCCGGCCAGGGGCGAGGTGTTGATGCCGAAGCGCATGGCCACGGTGGGCTCGTCCACGCGGATGCGCGGCAGGGCGCGGGGGTTCTCGCGCGTGCAGATGGTGTCGCCGATGGTCACGTCCTCGATGCCGGCCACCACCACGATGTCGCCGGGCTGGGCCTTGTCCACCTCGGCCAGCTGCAGGCCCTCGTAGACCTGGATCTTGGAAGCGCGCAGGGGACGGGGCTGGCCGTCCTCGCCGATGCAGGCCAGGCTCTCGTTGGCGTAGATGCTGCCGTGCATGATGCGGCCCACGGCCAGGCGGCCCAGGTAGTCGGAGTAGTCCAGGTCGGCCACCAGCATCTGGAAGGGCTGCTCGGGATCGTAGGCAGGACCGGGGATCTTTTCGAGGATGGTCTCGAACAGGGGGGTCAGGTCCTTCTGCTCGTCGTCGATGTGGCGCATGGCCACACCGGCACGGCCGATGGCGTAGAGCACGGGGAATTCCAGCTGTTCGTCGCTGGCGTCCAGGTCGATGAACAGGTCGTAGACCTCGTTGAGCACCTCGTCGGGGCGGGCGTCCTTGCGGTCGATCTTGTTGATGACCACCACCACGGGCAGGCCGGCCTCCAGGGTCTTGCGCAGCACGAAACGGGTCTGGGGCAGCGGGCCTTCGGAGGCGTCCACCAGCAGGATGGCGCCGCTGGCCATGGAGAGCGAACGTTCCACCTCGCCGCCGAAGTCGGCGTGGCCGGGAGTGTCGATGATGTTGATCTTCACGCCGTTCCAGTGCACGGCGCAGTTCTTGGCCGCGATGGTGATGCCGCGTTCGCGTTCCAGATCCATGCTGTCCATGACGCGGTCATCCACCTGCTGGTCTGCTCGGAACACGCCGCTCTGACGGAAAAGGGCGTCCACCAGGGTCGTTTTGCCGTGGTCGACGTGGGCGATGATGGCCACGTTACGAAGTTTGTCATTCTGTTGCATAGTTCTGTCTCGCTCTGGTAAAAAAATCGCCCCGGAGTGATGCCGGGGCGCATGGTGTACGCGATTTTTACAGATTTGTCACCACCGCTTCCACAAGGCGGCCCAGATCCCGCCCGGCCCGCCCGGCCACGGCGATGACCTCCTCCAGGGGCGCGGGCCGCATGCAGTCGGGCAGGTTCTTGTTGGTCAGGCAGGAGATGCCCAGTACGCGCAGGCCCATATGGCGGGCGGCGATGACCTCCAGCACGGAGCTCATGCCCACGGCGTCGGCCCCCCACTGGCGGAACATGCGCGTCTCGGCCGGGCTTTCCATCTGCGGGCCGCGCACGCCGATGTAGACGCCGCGCTCCAGGCGGATGCCCAGGCCGAGCGCACAGCGGCAGGCCAGGTCGCGCAGGCCGGCGTCATAGATGGCGCTCATGTCGGGGAAGCGCTCGCCCCAGGCCTCGTGGTTGGGCCCGGTCAGGGGCGAGGCTCCGGTGAAATTGATCTGGTCGCTGATGCACATCAGGCCCCCGGCCTCGAACTGCGGGTTCAGCGCGCCCGCGGCATTGGTCAGGATCAGGGTCCGCGCGCCCAGGCCCGCCATGACGCGCACGCCCATGCAGACCTTGTCCGGGCCGAAGCCCTCGTAAAGATGGCAGCGGCCCTGCTGCGCCAGCACGGTGCGCCCGCCCAGACGCCCCAGCACGAAGGCCCCGGCATGCGAGGCCACGGTGGAGACCGGGAAGCCCGGCAGCTCGGCATAGGGCACGCTGACCACGTCCTCCATGCGCTCCACCAGGCCCGAAAGGCCGGTGCCCAGGATGAGGGCCGCATGGGGGCGGCCGGGCAGCGCGGCCCCCAGACGGCGCCGGAGCGCGGCCAGCACGAGCTGGACTTCTTGCCAGTTTTGCATAAAATTGTCCCTCTCAGATATTGAAGACCAGGCCGATATGCTGTAGGAGCTTTTGTTTTTCAGCGGCAAAGGCGCATCGCTTTATAGCGCGCCGGCGCCCATTTCACAAGAGCGGCACAGCACCGCCCTCAGGAGACCGCCTTGGAGACCAGCCAGAAAGATTCTTTGCAACAGCACAAGGTCCTCGTCGCCAACCGCGGCGAGATCGCCATACGCATCATGCGGGCCTGCCGCAAGCTGGGTGTGGCCTTTACCGCCATCTATACCGCCGAGGACGCCGCTTCGGGCCATGTGCGCTACGCCCGTGAGAACGGCGGCGAGCGCAGCCTGTTCCGCGTCTCTTCCTATCACGACGCCAACGAACTCATGTCCGTGGCCGACCAGGCCGGCTGCACGGCCGTGCACCCCGGCTACGGCTTCTTCGCCGAAGACTTCCGCTTCGCCCGCCGCGTGACCAAACGCGACCGCAAGATGATCTTCATCGGCCCCTCGTGGAAGATCATCCGCGAGCTGGGCGACAAGATCAACACCAAGCGTCTGGCCCGCAGCCTGGACGTGCCCACCGTGCCCGGCTCCGACCGCCCCATCTATGACGAGATGGAAGCCGAGCGCATCGCCCGCAGCGTGTTCGAGTTCCAGGAGCTGCAGGGCATCAAGCGCCCGCTGGTGCTGGTCAAGGCCTCGGCCGGCGGCGGCGGCATGGGCATCGAGGAAGTCTACGACATCGACAACTTCCGCTCCGTCTACCGCCGCATCCGCAACTACGCCATGCGCCAGTTCAAGGACGAGGGCGTGCTCATCGAGCAGCGCATCACGGACTTCAACCATCTGGAAGTCCAGATCGTCTCCGACCGCAGCGGCAAGAACCCCGTACATTTCGGCACCCGCAACTGCTCCATCCAGTCCACCGGCCTGCAGAAGCGCGTGGAAGTGGCCCCGGGCTTCGTGCCCAGCCAGATGGACTACAGCTTCGACGCCGCCAAGGTGCTGCAGGACATCGTCCACTACTCCCTGACCATGGCCCGCAAGGTGGGCTATGACAACGTGGGCACCTGGGAATGGATCGTCACCCGCCAGGGCGAGCCCTTCCTCATGGAAGTGAACACCCGCATCCAGGTGGAGAACGGCGTCTCGGCCTGCATCTCCAGCATCCGCAACCACGAGGGCCCCGTGGACCTCATCGCCGAGCAGATCCGCATCGGCCTGGGCGAGCCCCTGGGCTATACCCAGGACGACGTGACCTTCGACGGCGTGGGCATCGAATACCGCCTCATCGCCGAAGACCCGGACAACGGCTTCACCCCCTGGGTGGGCCGCATCGAGCGCTTCACCTGGAAGGAGGAGCCCTGGCTCACCATGCTGACCCATGTGCCCACCGACACGCCCTACGAGATCCCCACCGAATTCGACCCCAACCTGGCCCTGGCCATCATCTGGGGCAAGGATCTGGCCGAGGCCCGGGCGCGCGGCGTCTCCTTCCTGGACAACCTGCATCTGGAAGGCCGCAACAACGCCGGCGAGGCGCTCAAGTCCAACGTGGATTTCCTGCGGACCAACACCGCCCGGACCCTGCGCTTCTAGCCGCCGGGCCGCCCCGCGCGGCGGCCCCCTCCCATCAACGTCAAACGGCGCAAGCAGATTATGGACAACACTATCGAAAAACGCATCCAAAGCCTGAGCGACAGGCTCTCGTATACGCGCGACATCTTCGCGGGCAAGCATGAGGACAGCATCCGCCTGCTGGACGAAAAGCTGGCCGAGTTCACCGCCAACGTCCGCAGCGGCGCCCTTGAGGACCCCCACACCGAGATCGCCTCGCTGGAAGACCTGTTCGTCTTTGTGGAAAAACGGCTGGAAAAGCTCATCACGCCCATGGACCGGGTACGCATCGTGCGCCATCCCCAGCGCATCTGTCTGCGTGACATCCTGGAGAACGTCTATGACAACTTCACCGAGGTGGGCGGCCAGGACGAGCACAGCCTCGACCCCAGCATGCTCATCGCCCGCGCGGTCTTCACCCGCCGCCGCGGCAAGAAGATGCACACCCAGTCGGTGATGGTCATCGGGCAGGAAAAGGGCCACGGCGCCGAGTTCCGCAACGGCGGCTCCGTGAAGCCCTGGGGCAACGCCAAGGCCCTGCAGTACATGCGCGTGGCCGAGACCGAGGGCATCCCCATCCACTGCTACATCTTCACGCCCGGCTCCTATCCCATCGAGGACTACCCCGGCGCGGCCCAGCAGATCGCCCGCAACATCTACACCATGGCCGGCCTGCGCGTGCCCGTGATCTCCATCATCTCCGAGGGCGGCTCCGGCGGCGCCGAGGCCATCGGCCTGGCCGACAAGCGCCTCATGCTCTCCCACGGCTACTACTCGGTCATCTCGCCCGAAGGCGGGGCCGCCATCGAAGGCCGCCTCAAGGCCGGGCAGCGCGCCGCGCCCGAGCTCATCGAGCACTGCGCCCAGAACCTGCACATCACGGCCCAGGACAACCTCGGCTTCGGCTACATCGACAGCGTGGTGCAGGAACCCGCCCTGGGCGCCCGGCCGCATCACTTCGACTTTTTCCGCGCCCTGCGGCAGGAAGTGCTGCGCGCCACCGACGAGGTGGTCATCAGCAACACCAAGCCGCCCGTGATCCGCGGCCTGGCCCTGGCGCGCCTGCGCAACCCCGAGGCCAACCTGGACGAGATGTATGTGCGCTGGGGCATGTCCGGCGCGGCCAAGAACCGCATGCGCGAACGCCGCCAGCAGAAGTTCCTGCGCCTGTCGCGCTCGGCCGCCATCGACAACCGGCCCTTCCTGGCCAAGAACGCCGCCGCCCTGCGCGACTGGGCCACCAAGCCCTGGATGCACTTCAAGTACGACTTCCTGCGCCGCCACAAGCGCAAGCTGCACAACATCCTGGAAGAGCTGGGCAGCGAATGGGACGTGTTCAAGGGCCGCATCTTCAGCCCCTGGAAGCGCATCGCCTCCCCGGCGGAAAAGAAGGCCGCGGCCAAGGAACTGACCACCCTGTCCAACTGGGTGGAAGACAACCGCGTGAGCAAGTGGAACTACCTCTCGCCGCGCTACAAGATCGACCGCACCATCACCTGCCCCAACAGCGCCTCCTACGGCTGCCTGGACCTCTGGGGCCCGGACCTGTTCGCCGAGTTCGCGGGCGTGTGCAGCCATTGCGGCTACCACTTCCCCATGGAACCGGAATGGTATGTGCAGAACGTCTTCGACAAGGGCTCGGTCTTCGAGTTCAACCGCGAGATCGAAGCCGGCAACCCGCTGAACTTCCCCAACTTCGAGGAGCGCATCAGGGCCGCCCAGGAAAAGACCGGCTGCCGCAGCGGCTGCATGACCTTCGAGGCCCGCATCGACGGCATCAAGATGGTGGTGGCCATGCTCATGGGCACCTTCCGCGGCGGTTCCTTCGGCGCCGCCGAAGGCTACAAGTTCGTGGAGGCCGCCGCCCGCGCCGCCAAGAAGCGCTATCCCTTCCTGGCCTATGTGCACGGCACCGCCGGCATCCGCATCCAGGAAGGCACCCACGGCGTCATCCAGATGCCGCGCTGCACCGTGGCCGTGCGCCGCTACATCGAGTCCGGCGGCCTGTACCTGGTGCTCTACGATACCAACTCCTTCGCCGGTCCCGTGGCCAGCTTCCTGGGCTGCGCGCCCTACCAGTTCGCGGTGCGCTCCTCCAACATCGGCTTCGCCGGTCCCGGCGTCATCAAGGAGACCACCGGCATGGACATCCCGCCCAAGTACCACCGTTCCTACCGGGCGCTGTCGCGCGGGCATATCCAGGGCATCTGGGACCGTCGCCAGATCCGTGCCAATCTCAAGCAGGCCCTGCTCACCATGGGCGGGCGCAACCTGTACTACCGTTAGCCGACAGCGGGCGGGGCGCCGCCGGCGCCCCGCCTTCCGCCGCCCTCTCCGGTGCGGCCCCACCCAAGACCAAGGAAACAGCGGGAAAAACGCATGATCAACATTTCCGCATTGCTGGATGAAATCAAAGCCTCTCCCTACCGCGAGATCACCATCCGCACGCCCCACACCGGCGTGGTGACCTTCGCCGACATCAAGGAAGGCGACGAGGTCCTCGGCCCCCAGGGCCAGTGGAAGGAAAAGCCCGGCACCCGCCTGGCCACCCTGGAACGCGAACGCAACCCCAAACCCATCTGCTCGCCCGAAAAAGGCGTGGTCAGCAGGATCCACAGCCAGCTGGAAGGCATGTTCGTGGAAGCGGGCACGCCCCTGATGGTCATCCGCCACATGCTCACCCGCAGCGAGGTGGAACACAAGATCCTCAAGAAGGCCCTGCACCTCTTCCGCGCGCCCGAACGGGCCAAGTATTACTTCACGCCCGAAGTGGACAAGAAGATCCGCGCCTCGGACGCCCACTCCGTGGTGGTGCGCGACGGCATGGAGCTGCTCATCATGTCGCGCATGAAGCGCGAGGTGCCCCTGCACTACAGCGGCCCCACGGGCGTCATCTACGCCGTCTACTTCAGCTACAACGAAAACATGGATGCGGACGCGCCCCTCATCGGCGTCTGCCCGCAGGAACAGCTGCCCGTCATCCAGGACGTCATCATGCGCGTCCAGACCGAGTGGACGGAAAAAGGCTAGACCGTCATGGGCATGGCACTGCAGATCCGCCAGAAGGCCGCGGACGATCCCGACGGCCTCACGGCCCGCCGCTGGCCCGCCCTGCTGGCCCTGGCCCGCAAGGCCGCCGAGCCCTATGGCGAGGACATCGCCGCCTGGCTGGGCCTGCCCGGCGCGCAGGCCCCCGGCCTGCTGGAGCTGGCCCAGTGCCTGAGCCGCCTGACCATGCGTGATGTGGACGCCCTGGCCCCCCTCTCCCTGGACAGCCTGCGCCCCCTCTGCGACCTGACCCGCCGCTGCGAGGACGCCCTCGGCAGCTGGCAGGGCGGAGAGGCCGCCGCCGGCCTCACGGCCCTGGCCGCCCTGCTGGACGGTCTGGAAGCCGCTCTGGCGCAGACGGCCGTCCCGGCGCCCCTGACCGGGCCGGTGGCCCGCATCAGGACCGTGGCCGTCACCTGGAACCCCGCCCTGCTGGAAGAATGCTGGCCCGGCCTCAGCCTGCTGGCCTTCGGCCCGGCCGGCGCGGGCAAGGCGGGCGTGACGGACCTGCTGGACGTCCTGGAAAGGGGCATGGCCGAAAAACGCTGGCCCCAGCAGCAGGAGCCCTTCAAGGAGGCGCTGGCCGAGGCCCTCGTGCAGCGCAGCCGCCTGGACGCGGCCCTGCGGGCCAACGATCCCCGCGCCGCCCACCGGGCCAGCGAGGACCTGGAAGACGCCCTGACCAGGATGGAGGACTGTCTGTCCGCCACGGGCTCCGGCCCCCAACGCAAAAAGCCGTCCTTCTTCCGCCGCCTTTTCGGCCTGCGCTGAGACGGCATCCGAGCTATTGCTCAAGGAGCAGAAGATATGCTGAACAAAGTCATGATCATCGGTCGCCTTGGTCGCGACCCCGAACTGCGCTATACCCAGAGCGGTTCGCCGGTGGCCAGCCTCAACGTGGCCACGGACGAATCCTATATGGACCGCGACGGCAACAAGGTGGAACGCACCGAATGGCACCGCGTGTCCGTGTTCCAGCGCCAGGCCGAGAACTGCGCCAATTTCCTGTCCAAGGGCAGCCTGGTCTATGTGGAAGGCAGCCTGCAGACCCGCAAATGGCAGGACCAGAACGGCCAGGACCGCTATACCACCGAGATCAAGGCCCAGCGCGTCCAGTTCCTGGACCGCCGCGGCGATGCCTCCCGCGCCGACGCGGGCGGCTATGACGACGACTACGGCGCGCCCGCGCCCCGCGCTCCCCGTGGCAATATGGGCGGCAACAACATGGGCGGCCAGCGCCAGGCCCCGCGCCGTCCCGCGCCCCAGCAGCGCGACGACGACCTGGGCCCCGCCTTCCCCTCCGAAGCCTCCAATATGGACGAGGTGCCCTTCTAGGCCCGCCGTCCCGCCCCGCGCCCCGTGTCCGCCGGACACGGCCGTTGTCCCGCCGCTTCCCGGGGGGGCCGGCCGCGGACGGACGCGGCAGGCCGCGTATGCCCCTGGAAGGAAGGGATGCCATCATGGCATCCCTTCCTTTTTTATGCGCCATTTCAGATGGTTGTACATAGCCCACTTGAATCATTGATAAAATAGCAAAAGTTCCAGTGAGCATCCCTGAAAAACATACAAAATCTGAGGTGTTGTCCAATTAACAATAAATATTACTATTGACATATATCGCCATTTGTGAAAAAAACCTCTTGCTGCACCCGCAAACAAACTGATGCCGTCCCGGCATCGCCCCCAAGGAGGATGCATATGAAGGAAAAACTGCTGGCTTCCGCCGCCGTCGTGCTGCTGGCCTGCACCCCTGCCATGGCGCAGGGGCTGGACGAGGTGAAAAGCAAATTTGCCAGTGTCTCGGGCATCGTGCAGGACAAGTGCATGGCCTGCCACTCCCGTGGCTATGACCTGCCGTTCTATGCCAAGGTGCCCGGTATCCGCGGCATCATCGAACAGGACTACAGGGACGGCATCCGCGCCCTGGACCTCAATCAGGAACTGGTGCAGCGCAAGGACAAGCCCGTGGGCGAGACCGTGATCGCCAAGATGGAATGGGTCATCCACAACGACACCATGCCGCCGGCCAAGTTCGCCATCGTACACTGGGGCAGCCGCCTGTCCGACAAGGACAAGAAGGACATCCTGGCCTGGGCGGCCGAGACGCGCAAGGCCCACTATGCCACGGATGCGGCCCCCGAGCACGCCAACGAGCCCATCCAGCCCATCCCCCGCAGCCTGCCCGTGGACGAAGCCAAAGTGGCCCTGGGCAAGGCCCTGTTCAACGACGTGCGCATCTCCGCCGACAGCACCGTGGCCTGCGCCAGCTGTCATGCCCTGGACAAGGCCGGCACGGACAACGCCCGCTTCTCCGAGGGCATCCGCAAGCAGCTGGGCGATGTGAACGCGCCCACCACCTTCAATGCCGTGTTCAACTTCGTGCAGTTCTGGGACGGCCGCGCGGCCGACCTGCAGGAACAGGCCGGCGGCCCGCCGCTGAACCCCATCGAGATGGGCAGCAAGGACTGGCAGGAGATCACGGCCCGTCTGGCCGCCGATGCCGAACTGAGCGCGAAGTTCCGCGCCGTCTATCCCGACGGCTGGTCCGAGAAGAACATCACGGACGCCATCGCCGAATACGAAAAGACCCTCATCTCGCCCGACAGCCGCTTCGACCGCTGGCTGCGCGGCGACAAGTCCGCCCTCACCGCCGCCGAGGTGGAAGGCTACGAACGCTTCAAGGCCTATCGCTGCGCCTCCTGCCATGTGGGCAAGGGCATGGGCGGCCAGTCCTATGAATACATGGACCTCAAGAAGGACTACTTCGCCGACCGCGGCGGCAAGCCGCTGGGCTCGGACAAGGGCCGCTTCAATGCCAGCAAGCAGGAAGAAGACATGCACCGCTTCAAGGTGCCCAACCTGCGCAACGTGGAGCTGACCCATCCCTACCTGCACGACGGCACCGTCACCACCCTGGACGAAGCCGTGCGCATCATGGGTGCCTACTGCTCCGGCCTGGACGTGCCTGAAAAGGACCGCAACCTCATCGTGGGCTTCCTGCGCACTCTGACCGGCCAGCATCAGGGCCAGCCCGTGCAGGGCACGCCCGTCTCCCGCTAGCCCCGCCCCCCGGACAGCCGTCGCGGCCCGCCGCGTCACGGCAAGGCCCGGCATCCCCGATGCCGGGCTTTTTTCCGGTCTCCTCCCCGGCCCTGTGCCCCGCCGGGACGGGCCGCCCTTCCTGCCCGGACCTCCTGCCCGTCCCCGATTGCCGCGCTCCCGCGAGCCGGCCCGTCATCCTCCTTCGGGGACGCAGGCACGATATGCCGCTGCGCCCCGCGCACCGACGTATCCGCCACGCCCGTGCGCGGACGTGTGCGTCGCTCGTCCACCAGCAGCGCAGGGGCCGCTCCACGGCCTTCCGCCGCGGCCTGTCCCCGTCCCCCCGTGCGGACGGCCGTCGCCAGCCGCCCGGCCTTCCGCGCCGCGCAGTCCCCGGACGACGGGCAGCCGGATATGCCCAAAGCCCCCCGCAGAGGGTCGCATTCCTGCCCGAGCCGATTTCGCTGCAAGAATTTATCCTGCATTTTCGCAGGGCTGCGTGGCAGTCACGGCAGGAGGCCCGCAGGCCCCCTTTTCATGGCGCGGCGGCCGTGCTATGTTCCCCGCAAATTCCGGCCACGGGCTTTGCCTGCCCTGCGGCGGGAGCAGCCGGCCGGGACGGTGTGGCCCGAGTGCGCGTGAATTTTCACAATAAAAAATTTTCAGCGCTCTTCGTCTGTTAAATCAGTGCGATAGCCGTTTCAGTCCGCGTCCTTCGTGCGTCGTTTCCGTGAAAAATCCGGAAATGCGGTTGACTTTTTGTTAGATTATTCACAAGATGCAACTCACAAAGAGACGTTACGGATGCGCCCATTGCGCAACGGTATAGCAACAAAATCAAATGGAGGATTTCTCAATGTCCAAACTGGTTCCCCCTCATGGTGGCAAGGGCCTGGTGTGTTGCCTGCTGGAAGGCGCGGCTCTGGAAGAAGAAAAGAAAAAGGCTGCCGGCCTGAAGCAGATTGAGATCTCCTCTCGCGCCAAGGGCGACCTGATCATGATGGGCATCGGCGGCTTCTCGCCCCTGAACGGCTTCATGAACAAGGCCGACTGGAAGAGCGTGTGCGAAAACATGACGCTGTCCGACGGCACCTTCTGGCCCGTGCCCGTGACCCTGGACATCTCCGCTGACGACGCCAAGGGCCTGAAAGCCGGCGACGAAGTGGCCCTGGTCCGCAAGGGCGAACTCATGGCCACCCTGAAGGTCGAAGAAGTCTATGAAATGACCGAAGCCGACAAGAAGTGGGAATGCGAACTGGTGTTCAAGGGCGAAGGCCCCGACTCCGAAAAGTTCTGGGAAGTGGCCCCCAATGACCATCCCGGCGTGAAGATGGTCCTGGCCCAGAAGGAATACAACCTGGCCGGTACCGTGAAAGTGCTCTCCCAGGGCGAATTCCCCGAAAAGTTCCCCGGCGTGTACATGACCCCCGCCCAGCTGCGTGCCAAGATGGACGAACGCGGCTGGCAGAAGGTCGCCGCCCTGCAGCTGCGCAACCCCATGCACCGCTCGCATGAATACCTGGCCAAGATCGGCGTCGAAGTGTGCGACGGCGTGGTCATCCACTCCCTGGTGGGCGCCCTGAAACCCGGCGACATCCCGGCCGAAGTGCGCGTGAAATGCATCGACACCCTGGTCGACAAGTACTTCGTGAAAGACTTCGTCATCCAGGCCGGCTATCCTCTGGACATGCGCTATGCCGGTCCCCGCGAAGCCCTGCTGCACGCCACCTTCCGTCAGAACTACGGCATCAACAACCTGCTGGTCGGCCGTGACCACGCCGGTGTGGGCGACTTCTACGGCATGTTCGAAGCCCAGGAAATCTTCCGCAAGATCCCTGTGCCCGCCGAAGAAGGCAAGCGCCTGCTCTGCCAGCCGCTGAACATCGACTGGACCTTCTACTGCAAGAAGTGCGACGGCATGGCCTCCATGCGCACCTGCCCCCACGGCAAGGAAGACCGC
>NZ_CASDOY010000047.1 GCF_949282365.1 uncultured Desulfovibrio sp. | reverse complement strand
CTCCCGGATGGCCTCCTGACGGGCGCGGGCGCGGCCGGGACGCGCGCCGTCCGTGGAAACGGCCCGGAACGGAACGCATCCGCCCGCCGGAGGGCCGTACGGGAAGCCGCCGTACGGCGGCGGGACCGCAGCTGCGGCTCCCCGGCAAAGGGATGCGCTCCCGCGCCTAGACCTTCTTGTACATGGCGCCGCTGTCGGCGGAACTCACCATGCTGGCATAACGGCGCAGCACCGGATAGGGGCATTCCTTCTGCGGCGGCACCAGTTCGGCACGGCGGCGGGCCAGCTCGTCCTCGTCCACCAGCAGGTCCAGCTTGCGGTTGGGGATGTCCACCAGGATGCGGTCGCCGTCACGCACCAGAGCGATGGGACCGCCGTTGGCGGCTTCGGGCGAGATGTGGCCGATGGCCGCGCCGTTGGTGCCGCCGGAGAAGCGGCCGTCGGTGAACAGGGCCACGTCCTTGCCCAGGCCCATGCCGGTGATGGCGGCGGTGGGGGACAGCATCTCGCGCATGCCCGGGCCGCCCTTGGGCCCTTCGTAGCGGACCACCACGCCGTCGCCGGGCTTGATCTTGCCGTCCAGGATGGCGTGCATGGCCTCTTCCTCGCTCTCGAAGACGCGGGCGGTCACTTCGCGGCGCATCATCTCGGGCGCCACGGCGGACTGCTTGACCACAGCGCCGTCAGGGGCCAGCGAACCGCGCAGGATGGCGATGCCGCCCTCCCTGGAGTAGGCATTGTCGATGGTGTGGATCACGTCCGTATCCAAGATGCGGGCGTTGCGTTCCTTCAGGTTCTCGCCCACGGTCTTGCCGGTGACGGTCATGCAGTCCTTGCGGATGAGGCCCAGCTTGTCCAGCTCGCTCATGACGGCGGGGATGCCGCCGGCGTTCTCCAGATCCACCATGTAATGGCGGCCGGCGGGCGAGAGCTTGCAAAGGTTGGGGCTCTTGCGGCTCACTTCGTCGAAGACCGAAAGGTCGATGTCCAGACCGGCTTCGTGGAAGATGGCGGGCAGGTGCAGGGTGGTGTTGGTGGAGCAGCCCAGGGCCATGTCCACGGCGATGGCGTTCTCCACCGCGCCGCGGGTCACGATGTCGCGGGGGCGGATATCGCGTTTCACCAGATCCATGACGCGCATGCCGGCCTGCTTGGCCAGACGCACACGGCCCGCATACACGGCCGGGATGGTGCCGTTGCCGGGCAGGGCCACGCCGATGGTCTCGGCCAGGCAGTTCATGGAATTGGCCGTGAACATGCCCGCACAGGAGCCGCAGCCGGGGCAGGCGCGTTCTTCCCACTGGGTCAGTTCTTCTTCGCTCATCTGGCCGTTGCGCACGCGGCCCACGCCTTCAAAAAGGGTGATGAGGTCGCCCTGCTTGCCTGGGGCCAGGGTGCCGGGCAGCATGGGGCCGCCGGAGACCAGCACCGAAGGGATGTTCAGGCGCATCATGGCCATGAGCATGCCGGGCACGCACTTGTCGCAGTTGGGGATGAAGACCAAGGCGTCGAAGGCATGGGCACGGGCCATGATCTCGATGGAGTCGGCGATGAATTCGCGCGACGGCAGGGAGAAGCGCATGCCCTCGTGGTTCATGGCGATGCCGTCGCACACGGCGATGGCGGGGAATTCCAGGGGGGTGCCGCCGGCCATGCGCACGCCCGCCTTGACGGCCTCGGCCAGCTTGCCCAGGTGCAGGTGGCCGGGCACCACTTCGCTGGCGGCATTGACCACGCCCACCAGCGGACGTTCCATTTCCTCGCGGGTCAGGCCCAGCGCGTAAAGCAGGGAGCGGTGGGGGGCTTTTTCCAGACCGGTCTTCATTTTTTTGCTGTTCTCTTCCATGACGGTATCCTTTGGACGGTTGTCGGCGGCCCGCGCGGCGGCAGCCGGCCGCGATGACCTGCGCGGGGCTCTTGTGCATGGGCGTCACGGGGGCAGCGGCGCGGCGGCCCGCCGCATGGTGGCATTGGGGGGCGGGGCGGCGCTGCCGGTAAGGCGGCCGCTCCGGGCGCGGCAGGGCCGCGTCCTCCGGTGCGCTGTTTGTGCGTGCGCTCAATGGTCTTTCATACGCAAAAAGCCCGCAGCCGTAAACAGCCCTCCGCCGCCGGGCGCCTGTGCGGACAGGGGCGCATATGCCAGGCAGCCGGCGTCTGTGGCGGGCCGCCGTGCCATTCCCCGCTTGTGGACAGGCGCAAAGTGGGCTAGGTTCCCTGCATGGGAAACAGGACGAACACCGCCACGCCGCCCCTGGCGCGCCGCTATGTCTGCAAGCTGCTGGCCAATGTGGCCTCCGTACCGGTCTATCTGACTATGGAGGCCATCCTGCCCCGGACCCTGGGTCCGACCATGTACGGCAATTACAGCTTTGCCACCAATTTTTTCCAGGAGCTTTCCTGCCTGCTGGACATGGGCACGTCCACCTGTTTTTACAATGCCCTGTCCCGCCGCCAGTCCGAAACGGGCCTCATCAGCTTCTACCTGCGTCTCAGCCTGCTTATGGCCGTCATCAGCCTGCTGGTGGCGGCGGTCATGCAGGTCCCCCTGCTGGGCAACTGGCTGATGCCCGACGTGCCCCTGTGGCTGGCGCCCCTGGCCGCCATCTGGGCCTTTTTGACCTGGTGGGGCCGCATCCTGCGTTCCATGAACGATGCCGTGGGCGCCACCGTGCAGTCCGAGCTGGTGCGCACCGTGGTCTCGCTGGCGGCCGTGGTCCTGCTCATCGGCCTCTTTTGCCTGGACTGCCTCAATATCTTCAGCCTGTTCGGCCAGCAATACGCCATGCTGGGCGCCACGGCCCTGGGCTACTGGATCGTGACCCGCCGCCACTGGGAAGCCTGTTACGGCGGCGCGGACACGCATTTCTGCCTGCGCCTGACCCCGGGACAGGGCAAGGCCTACTGCCGCGAGTTCTTCGCCTACAGCCACCCGCTTTTCGTCCAGGTCCTGCTGACCTTCCTGATGCTCACGGCCGAACGCTGGCTGCTGCAGTGGTTCGACGGCAGTGCCGAGCAGGGCTACTACGCCCTGGGACAGAAAGTCTACATGGCCTGTTACATGTTCGTTGCGGCCATGACGCCCCTGGTCATGCGCGAGGTCTCCATCGCCTGGGGCCAGCGCGACCTCAAGCTCATGGGCCATCTGGTCAACCGCTTCGCGCCCCTGGTCTATGCCGTGGCCGCCTATTTCTCCTGCTTCAGCATGGCCGAAGGCCCGGCCCTGGTGAGCCTTTTCGGCGGCGCGGAATTCACCGCCGCCATCCTGCCCGTGCAGATCCTGGCCCTCTACCCCCTGCACCAGTCCTATGTGCAGGTGGTGGGCTCGGTCTTCTACGCCTCGGGCCGCACCCGCGACCTGCGCAACATGGCCCTGCTGGAATGCGTCTACGGCATGATCACGGTCTGGGTCCTGCTGGCACCCGAAGACTACGGCGGCCTGCACCTGGGCGCCGTGGGCCTGGCCATCAAATCCGTGGCCGTGCAGTGCGTGACCGTCAACATCTACCTCTGGCGCGCCTCGCGGCTGGTGCCCATCCGTCTGGTGCCCATCATGCTGCACGAGATCTGGTGCGTGCTGGTGCTGGGCGCCCTGGCCTTCGCCTGCCGCGAAGCCACCATCCTGCTGGGCCTGGGCGGCATCGACTCCCTGCTGCGCTTCCTGGCCTCCGGCGTCATCTACACCGTGGGCGCCGGGCTCACGGCCCTGCTGCTGCCGCAGCTGCTGGGCCTGAGCCGGGCCGAGCTCTACGGACGCCTGCGGGGCCTGCGCGCCCGTCTGGGACGCTAGGGCCCGTTGACAACGGCATCCGCAGTTGTTTGGGGGAAGGGAAAGCCCCCATCTCTGCTGGCGCTGCCCGCGCGAGAGGGCTTTCCTTCCCCCCACGCCTCCCATCCTTTCCCCAATGCGCTTTTTCAGAGGAGCGCGGGGCATGCGGCAGGCATCCTTCAGCGGGCATGCGCAGCCGATATCCTCCCTTTATTGGAAATAACTTGTAAATGTTGCGTCAACACGCCCTAGCCCGCCTGCCGCAGCAGATCGCCCAGCAGGGCATAGGCGAAGGCGAAGTAGACGAACACGCCCACCAGATCCATGACGGAGGTGATGAGCGGCGAGGACAGGGTGGCCGGGTCCGTGCCCATGCGCCGGGCCAGGAAGGGCAGGAGCACGCCGATGATGCCGCCCAGCACCGTGCAGACCAGCATGCTCAGGCCCACCACCAGCAGCACGTCCCAGCCGATTCCCTTGGAGAACCAGGCCAGCACGCTCTCCAGCCCGGCCACCACCAGGCCCAGGGCGGCGGCCACGGGCAGCTCGCGCCGCACCACGCGCCAGATGTCGCGCCAGTCCAGGCGCACGTCGCCCAGAGCCATGGCCCGGATGACGAGGGTGGCCGACTGGCTGCCCGCATTGCCGCCCATGTCCACGATGGGCGCGATGAAGGCCGCCAGCACGATGACCTGCGAAAGGATCTCCTCCTGCGCGGCCACGAAGGTGCTGGTCACGATGCCGAACAGGGTCAGCAGCACCAGCCAGAAGGCGCGCACGCCGAACAGGGTGCGCAGGGGCGAGGCCAGGATGTCCAGATCGCTGCCGCCGTCACCGACCGTGCCGCCGAAGCGGGCCAGCTGGGTGGCGTCTTCCCGCTTTTCTATGTCCATGGCGTCGTCCACGGTGACGATGCCGACCATCTTTTCCCCGCCGTTGATGACGGGCAGGGCCAGCAGGTCGTAGCGGCCGATGAGCTCGGAGGCCTTGCTCCGTGGCCACTGGGCCCGTGCAAACACGGGATCGCGGCGCATGATGTCCCTGATGGTCAGGGAGTCATCGGCCAGCAGCAGCTCGCGCAGGGAAAGGGTGCCGCACAGATGCCCTTCCCTGTCCTGCACATAGATGACGTAGATGGTCTCCCTGTCGGCGGCGGTGGCCCGCACATGGGCCAGGGCCCGGGCCACGCTCATGTCCGGCAGTACGGACACATAGTCCGAGGTGGTCACCGAGCCCACGCTGCCTTCGGCATAGGCGGCCAGGCGCAGGATGTCCTCTCGTTCGCCGTGGGCCAGGGCGGGCAGCAGGCGCTGGCGGGCAGCTTCATCCAGATCGTGGAACAGGTCCACGCGCTCGTCGGCGGCCATGCCTTCGAACAGGGCCACCACGGTCTCGCGGGGCAGCTCCTGCAACAGGCGACTTTGGCGATCTTCAGAAAAATACACGAATACTTCGGCCAGCGTCCCGGTCTTCAGGCAGGGCAGCAGGCGGGCCACATCACGGATCTTCAGGATCTCCAGGGCCTCGGCCATGTCGGAGGGATGGACGCTTTCCACCAGTTCGGCAAAGGCCGTGATGTCGATGTCGTGGCGGGCGGACAGATGGCGCACGGTGCGCAGCAGGTCTTCACGGATCATGGTCTTTCTCCTTTTTTCTTCAGCGTGCGGGATGGGAACGGCAGCAGGAGGACGGCAGGCGCCGCCCGAAGGCCGTCTGCGATCCGGGGTCGTGCGGCCGGGCACGGAAGAGAAGAAAGCCGTTATGCGTCCAGGGGACGAAAAGGATCAGGCCCAGGTCATGGACGGTGACGCCGGAGGCGACCCGGCGGGCCTGCTGGTTTCTTTTGCGGATCATGACAGACCTCCCCAAGGTTGGGGTACAGGGGGCAGGCGCGTGCGAAGGCTGGCGCGGTCACGGACGACGGGAGGGGGGCAGGGTGACTGTCCATAGGTCAGCTCCTTTGGTTGGGGGGTGTGCGTGGGGAAAGCCTTTCCGGCGGACGTCATGGCAGACGCACGGCATGACGGCAGGACGTGCCGTTGCGGGCCGCTACGGGACGTGCGCAGGCAGTGCCGCAGGCTGGTCACCTGCAGACCTGACGCCGAAGGCAATGACAAATTGGTGGCGGAAAGCCATCCCGCAGGGCAGGGCCCGGCAGAGGACGGCAAGGATGTGACGGCCTGTCAGCAGGCAGTGCGCATCACGGACGTCCGGCCCATGACGGGGATGGACGAGCGGGAAGGATGCAGGGCATGACGGCGTGTCCGGAAGATGCTCCGGTCACGGACGGGGCCGTACAGGGAGACAGACGGCAGGAAGATGCGGGAACGGGACATGGAGACCTCCTCGCAGGGCCGGCACTGCCTGCGGGAAGGCGGACGCAAGGCAGGCGGTCAGCGTGACGGGACGGATTCCTGGATACTGGGAGGGATGGGACTGTCAGATGACATGGGGACTCCTTGCGTGACATGGCCGTCAGCTCGACGGCCTGTTCCCTATGGCACAGATAAGAATAAAAGTCCAGCAAAAAAGCCGGGATAGCGATGACACCACAAAAACGCCGTCAAGGAGCAAAGCTGGGAGGGGGCTTCCCGCAGCCTGCGATGCCTTCCGGCCGGAAGGCCGGGCCTGCGGCATCGGCTGCCCGGACAGGGCGCCAGCAGGATGCGGGACACCCCTCCTCCCTCCAAGGCGGAGTGCCCCGGCCGTTATGCCTTGCGAGGCAGCCCGGCGCGCTGGGCAAAACCCATGAGGGCGTGGGTCAGCTTGGCGGCGGTGAAATCCGCATGATGCAGGCCGGGCAGGGGCGCCAGCTCCACCACGTCCATGCCGACCATGACGCGGCCCTGCAGGCAGCGTTCGATGAGCAGCAGGGCCTGATGCCAGAACAGGCCGCCGGGCGAGGGCGTGCCCGTGGCGGGCATCAGCGAGGCATCCAGGCCGTCCACGTCGAAGGTGATGTAGAGGCGGCGGGGGAAGTCCGCGGGCAGGGGCCGCTCCGGCAGGCCCTCACGGAAAAGGACGTCGGCGTCGTAGTGCAAGACATTGTACTGGCGGCGCACCTCCACTTCTTCCCGGCAGAAATCGCGCATGGCGAACTGGGCCAGCGGCAGGCCCAGATCGGCCACGGCCCGGTGCATGACGCTGGCGTGGGAATAGATGGAGCCTTCATAGCTGGCGCGCAGGTCCGCGTGGGCGTCGAACTGCACCACGCCGAAAGGCTCGCCCGTGCGCGCGGCCTCGGCGGCCAGGACGCGCAGGGCCCCCAGGGTCACGGTATGTTCGCCGCCCAGGATGACAGGCAGTGCCTTGCAGCCCAGGGCCCGGGCCGTGGCGGCCCCGATGCGCTCCAGCACGGTCTCCACGGGCGCGTCGCAGTCCACGGCGGGCGCGGTGTACAGGCCCGCTTCGCCGGGCGCGCTGATGCCGTCCCAGGCCTCCAGCTGCTGCGAGGCGGCCAGGATGGCGGCCGGGCCGCGGGACGTGCCGCCGCCGTAGGAGACGCTCTGCTCCAGCGGCACGGGGATGATGTGGAAGGCCGCCTCGTGCGGGGCGACAGGCGCATATTCCGAGGCCAGGAAGCAGCTTTCGTCGAACTGCTGATGGCAGACCGTGGCGGGGGTGGACATGGTTTCCTCTCTGAACGGAAAAACGGCCTGCTGGGGGGGCAGGCCGTTTAGGTTGAACTGTCAGTAAGAAAGGAAGGTACTTAGCTTACTGCATGGAACGTGCCAAAAAATGCCAGCGAAGTTCTTTTGCATATCTTATTGTTTTTATTGGATTATATCCTTACGCCCCATCCAGGGGCCGTTTAATTTTTTTTACATCGCCGCCCTGGAAGGCCCCCGGGGGGACAAAAATCTTGCACAGCCGCGCGCCGGGCCGGGAGCGCGCCCTGCCCCTGTCCGGCCGCCAGAGGAAAAACGGGCCGCTTCCCGGTGGCGAAATGGCCGGTCTTGCCCGTGGCGGCCGCTGCGGACAACGGGGAACAGGGGCAAAAAACGGCATGCGGCGTGGCGTGCCGCCTCCCCATACTACGGGCGGCGCCGGCGCCGCAAGCGAAAAGCCGCGCAGGTCAAAAAAGCTGGCCCGCCGCTCCCCACGGCCCGGCCCCTCGGTGCAGGATTTTTGTCCCGCAGGCGCGCCGGAGGGCGGTCGGACGGAACGCCGAACAGACCGCCGGATGAGCGGGACAGCCGGCCGTGGCCTGCCGGGTCCCGCATCCGCCGCAAGGCTTGGGCGGCCGTGGCGTTGTCTCCCCTGCCGGCTTGACGCGCCGTCCCCGCCTTTCCGCTCCTGTCGCACCTTCCTGCGGCCTCTCCGTCTCCCTGCCGTGCCTGCATACCGGGCCGCAGCCCTGTCGTACGCTATGGCGAGGGCATCCGGCACACGGCATTCCACACACGGCATGTGACACACGGTATCCTGCGGCGCGAAGGGGGCCCCGGCGCCTTGACGGACGCGGCCGCCGCTGCGGGGCGTGCGCGCGCTGTCCGGCCGCACGGCGAAGGCCGGGACAGGACAAGACCGGCCGCATGGCGGCAGGCAGCCGCTCCGCGCCGGGCAGGACCCGGGGCCGGAGCCATACGAAAAGGGCCCCGGAAGACCGGGGCCCTTGCTGCTACATGCCGCGTCAGGCCCTCAGGCCCGACATGGGGACGCCGCCGTGACTAGGGCAGCATCCAGGAAAGGGGACCAGCCTGCAGGTAGGCCAGCACGCAGAGCACCAGGGTCATGCCGATGCTGTGACCGATGGTGAAGCGGAAGAGCTTGCCTTCCTGACCGGCATTGTTGGTGGCGGCGGTGGCCACGGACAGGGACTGGGGCGAGATCATCTTGGCGGTCACACCACCGGAGGCGTTGGAGGCCACAGCCAGTTCGGGGCGCATGCCCACGGCCAGGGCGGTGTCCTTCTGCATGCCGCCGAACAAGGCGCAGGAAGACGTGTCCGAACCGGTCAGGAACACGCCCAGCCAGCCCAGCAGGGGCGAGAAGAAGGGGAACAGCCAGCCGGTGTGGGTGAAGGCCAGACCCAGGGTGGAGCTCATGCCGGAGTAGTTCATCAGATAGGCCAGGCCCAGGATCATGGCGATGGTCAGGATGGGGAAGGTCAGCTGCTTCAGGGTGCGCATGAAGCAGGCGATGGCCTTGCCGTAACCGTACTTGGGCATGAAGGGCACGGACACCAGACCGGAAAGCAGGATGGCGGTGCCGCCGGCGGACAGCCAGTTGAAGCCGAACTTGGCGGCGTACACGGCGTCAGTCTGCACGATGGGGGCGGTCTTCATGATCTCGCCGTCCAGACCGGGCCAGGAGAAGTTGAACACCGTGCCGGGGATGCCGTTGAGGATGGCCTTGAAGGAACCCAGGCCCCAGAAGAACACGAACACGGCCAGCACCAGATAGGGGGCCCAGGCGCGCATGACCACGGACAGGGGGTAGCCCTGGCCCTGCAGGTTGGAGGCGCCTTCACCTTCGAAACGGAAGATGTTCTTGGGCTGCCAGACCTTGAGCAGCAGCATCAGGGCCACGATGGTGGCGATGGCGGAGCCGATGTCGGGCAGGGTCGGGCCGTGGAAGTTGGAGAGCAGGAACTGCGCGCCGGCAAAGGCCACACCGGCCACGATGATGGCGGGCAGCACTTCCATGGAACGCTTGAAGCCGCACATGACCACGCAGACCCACAGGGGCACGATCAGGGACAGCAGGGGCAGCTGGCGACCGGCAATGGCGGAAACGGTCATCTGGTCAAGGCCGGACACCTGGGCGGCCACGATCAGCGGCACGCCGATGGCGCCGAAGGCCACGGGGGCGGTGTTGGCGATCAGGGCGATACCGGCGCCCCAGAGCGGGGTGAAGCCCAAGCCCACCAGCATGGCGGCGGCGATGGCCACGGGGGTGCCGAAACCGGCGGTACCTTCGATGAAGCAGGAGAAGGCGAAGGCGATGAACAGGGCCTGCAGGCGGCGGTCGTCCGTCAGGCGGGCCAGGGAGTCTTTGATGATCTCGAACTCACCGGATTCCACGGTCATGTTGTAGACCCACACGGCCGTGATGACGATCCAGACGATGGGGAACAGCCCGAAGCAGGCGCCCAGGGCCACGGAATTGACTGCCAGGCCCACCGGCATCTTCCAGACCAGCACGGCCACCAGCAGGGCGCCGATGAGGCCGGCCACAGCGGCGATATGGCCTTTGGCCTGCCGGAAAGCCAGCATGTAGAACAAAATGATCAGCGGCACGGCCGCGGCCAGCGCCGACAGACCGATGCCTCCCAGGGGTTCGTAAACCTGAGTCCAAGCCATCTTTCTCTCCCTTCTAGAAAAGCGTGCCGTCCCGCCGCCCGGCCCCTGCCGGGAGCAGGCGGCACAAATACATCCATACTGGTCAGATTAGACCCGCAATGATGAAAATGCAATAGGTTAGACATGCTCGCAGGCCACGCGCACGCTTTTTCCCCGCCCGAAGCGATATGATAATTATCTGATTTTAATAACTATTTTTATTTTATAAAATAATTCATAACATCTTCGCAGGCCGCACCCGGCACAGGAAGATACAGGGAAAAAAGGCAGTTCCGCCCATGCGCGCCGTTCAGCCGCGCCGCACGGGCAGGCGCTCGGCCAGCAGGACGGTCTCGCCGTGGCTGTCCCGGTTGGCGTCCCGGCAGCAGAGCACGCGCCAGCGCCGTGGCTCCAGACGGGCGAGCCGCGCCGTCAGGGCCGCCTCTTCGGCCGCGCCGCCGTCATGGCCGGTATAGCAGTGCAGGCTCAGGCAGCCCTGCGGGGCCAGACGTCCCAGCAGGGCCTCCACGGCCGCCAGACTGCCCGCCGCCGTGGTGGTGCAGCTCTTGTCCGCGCCCGGCAGATAGCCGAAGTTGAAGATCGCCGCCAGCAGGGGCCGCTCCCTCTCCCGCGCGGGCAGGCCGTCCAGCAGCGCCGGCAAGGCCGCGTGGGAATGGCGCACCAGCCGGATGTCCAGAGCGTCGCCCGGCAGGGGCGGCAGGGCGCAGGCCGCCTCCGCCGAAGCGCAGCAGCGCGCCGCCATGCCCGCCTGCTCCAGACGCGCCCGGCTGGCCCGCAGGGCGGCCTCCTGTACGTCCAGCGCCAGCAGCAGGCTGCCCGCCGGGGCCTGACGGGCCAGGAACAGGCAATCGTGCCCATTGCCGGCGGTGCCGTCCAGCAGCAGGGGCGGACACGCGCCGCCCGTGTCGCGCCAGGCCGCCAGGGCACGGAGCACGGCGCTGTGCGCCACGGCGTCCAGAAGCGAAGGCCGGGGCGGCCGCAAGGCCGCCCCGGCGGGAAGAACGTTCGCCGCCGCAGGGGCGGCCGCGGGAGCCGTCATGATCAGTGGGTGGTGCCGTTGCCTTCGCTGCGCGGCGCGGCCATGCGGGTGGCCAGTTCCTTGACCTGGTCCGTGGCGCACCACTGGGCGAAGAGTTCGCGCCAGCTGCCGAATTCCATGAAGGTCTTGTCCAGCTGGTTCTCGTGCATCTGCACCCAGGCATTGAAGAGCTGCATGCGGGTCTGGAAGGTGGTGCTGTCGAACACGGTCTCGGCCATGCGCTGCGGCAGGACCTTGCCGTCCAGATGTTCCATCACATAGGAACAGACCGCCTGCTGCGACAGGGCGAAGCTGATCTCCTTGCCGTTCAGGCTCTCGGCCAGGGGCAGCAGCTCGGGATAGAGCTCCTTGATGCGCGCCATGCCCTGCTCGGGGATGGCCACGCACAGGGGCTTTTCCTCCCCTTCTTCCACAGGGGCATCCAGCTTTTCGGTGAGGAAGTAGAAACGGATCCAGTTCTCGAACATCACGGTTTCCAGGATGCGCAGCACGGCATTCTGGAATTCTTCTTGAGGCGTAGGCATGGAACATCCTTTATGCAAAAAAATTTCAGAGTAGTTTACGTTCCCCGCCCCACGGCGTCAACTGGCGTGACGGCTTTCCGTGCCTTGACCGGACCTGCCGGGCGGGCCCCGGCGGGATGCCCCCATCGGCATGGAGCATGACGTTCGCCTGTGTGGAAGACGCGCCGTGCGCGGGCCCCGGCGGGATGCCCCTGCGGGCTCCTCTGGCCTGCCCTGCGCCTTTATGCTAGTCTGGCAGGATGATTGATTACGCGCACGCGCTCAACAGCGCCCAGTACGAGGCCGCCACCTGCGGCGACGGGCCGGTCCTGGTGGTGGCCGGCGCCGGTTCCGGCAAGACCCGCACCATCACCTACCGCCTGTCGTGGCTGGCGGATCATGGCGTGTCGCCGGAATCCATGCTGCTGCTCACCTTCACCCGCAAGGCAGCGCAGGAGATGCTGCAACGGGCCGCGGCCCTCTCCGACCATGCCCTGAGTCTGGTGCAGGGCGGCACCTTCCATTCCTTCGCCTTCGGCGTGCTGCGCCGCTACCGGCCCGACTGGCTGGAAGACCGTCCCTTCACGGTCATGGACGGCGCGGACATCACGGCGGCGGTCAAGGCCTGCAAGGACGAGCTCCGGCTGGGCAAGGGCGACCGCTCCTTCCCGCGCACCCAGGCCATCGTGGGTTTTTTGAGCAAGGCCCGCAACAAGGAACTGCCCCTGGACGAGGTGCTGCAGCGCGAGGCCTTCCACCTGCTGCCCTATGCCGAGCCCCTGATGCGTCTGGGCGAGGCCTATGACGCCTACCGCAAGGCAAAGGGCCTGCTGGATTACGATGACCTGCTCTTCGAGCTGGAACGGCTGCTGCGCGACAACGAACGCGCCGCCGGGAACCTGCGCCGCCGCTTCAGCCACATCCTGGTGGACGAATACCAGGACACCAATCTGGTGCAGGCCCGCATCGTGCGCCTGCTGGCCGGGCCCGAGGGCGAGGGCCTGCCGCCGGGCAACGTCATGGCCGTGGGCGACGAGGCCCAGTCCATCTATGCCTTCCGGGGCGCCAATGTGCGCAACATCCTCGATTTCCCCAAGCTCTTCCCCGGCACGCGCATCATCCGGCTGGAGGAGAACTACCGCTCCACCAGACCCATCCTGGACGTGGCCAACAACCTGCTGGAGCACGCGGCGGAATCCTTCCGCAAAAAACTGTTCACCCGCAAGGAGGGTGGCGCGCCGGTGCGCCTGGTGACGCCCCTCAGCGACATGAGCCAGGCCAAACTGGTGGTGCGCCGCATCGAGGATCTGCTCACCCGGCACCTGCCGCACGAGATCGCGGTACTCTTCCGGGCGGGCTTCCATTCCTACCATCTGGAAATGGCCCTCAACCAGGCGGGCATCGCCTTCCGCAAATACGGCGGCCTGCGCTATACCGAGGCGGCCCACGTCAAGGACGTCATGGCCTATGCCCGGCTGCTGCTCAATCCGCTGGACATGCCCGCCTTTTCGCGCGTGGCCGAGCTGCACGAGGGCATCGGCCCCAAGACCGTGCTCAAGCTCTACAACGTGGCCCAGAGCGCCGACGGCCCGGCCCTGGACAAGGCCTGCGCCCGTTTCCCCTCCTTCCGCGAGGATCTGCGCTTCATCGCCGAGATGCGCTCCCGGCCGCTGCATCCGGTGACGGCGCTGGAACTCATCGTGGACCATTACCGGCCCGTGCTGGAGAGCCGCTACCCCGAAGACTGGCCCCGCCGCCAGCAGGGTCTGGAAGAGATCCTGCAGATGGCCTCGGGCTATAACGACCTCGACCTCTTCCTGGCCGATCTGGCCCTGGACTCCCCCGACGAGGAGGACGGGGACGACGAGGGCCGCATCACCCTGTCCACGGTGCACTCGGCCAAGGGCCTGGAGTGGAACGCCGTGCTGCTCATCGATCTGGTGGAGGACCGCTTCCCCTCCCGCCACGCCCTGGCCCGCCCCGAGGACTTCGAGGAGGAACGCCGCCTGATGTATGTGGCCTGCACCCGCGCCCGGCAGGAACTGGACCTCTATGCGCCGGCCACCATCTACAGTAAGGCCGAACAGGGCACCCAGCATGTGGCCCAGAGCCCCTTCGTGCGCGAGCTGCCCGCCGCCCTGACCGAGGAATGGGTGGAAAGCTACGGCGGCAGCCTGAACAAACGCGCGCGCGGCGGTCTGTTCGCCGATCCTTTCGAACCGCGGCCGCAGCCGTCCGGCCCCGGAGCGGGCTTCGGACGCGGGCGCCGCATGGGCCCTGCCGCGCCCGGGGGACTGACCCCGGCCCAGCGTCTGGCCGCCACCCGTGCCCTGCAGGACGCCGACGACTGCCAGCTGCCCCCCGACGAGCGGACGGCCGCTACGGCCACACCGGCCCGCGCCGCCGCAGCTCCCGCACCGGGCCCCGCTGCCGCCGCCTCGGTGCTGGACGCGGCCAAAGCCGCCACCGCCACGGGAAAGGCGCTCCGCTTCTGCCGTCACAAGATCTTCGGTCGGGGCAGGATCGTCCGTTTCATGCCCCCGGACAAGGTGCAGGTGAACTTCGCCGGTTTCGGGGTCAAGGTCATCCTGGCCGACTATCTGCAACTGGAGGACTGATATGCCCCAGCCTTCGCGCGCTTCCGAGGACAGCATCCTGGCCTGTCTGGCCCGCCATTTCCCGGCCACGCACCCTTCCCTGCTGCTGGGCCGGGGCGACGACTGCGCCGTGCTCAAAGCCGGGACGCCCCTGTGCGTGAGCAGCGACCTTTTTCTGGAGGACGTCCACTTCCGGCGCGCCTACTTCACGCCCGAGGAGATCGGGCACAAGGCCCTGGCCGTCAATGTGAGCGACATCGCGGCCTGCGGCGGCCGTCCGCTGGCCTTCACCCTGGCCCTGGGCCTGCCCGATGACGTGGACGCCGCCTGGCTGGACCGCTTCTTCGCGGGCATGGCCGCGCTGGCCCAGGAACAGCGCCTGGCCCTGGCGGGCGGGGACCTTTCGCGCAGCCCCTTCCTGCATGTCTGCATCACCATCTGGGGCGAATCCTACACGGGCGGGGACTTCCTCGTCCGGGGCGGCTCCATGCCCGGGGACAGCCTGTTCGTGGTGGGCCGCCCGGGCCTGGCCCGCGTGGGCCTGCAGGTGCTGGAAAAGGAAGGCCGCGCCGCGCTGGAACGCTGGCCCGCCGCCTGCGCCGCCCACCTGACGCCCGTGCCGCAGGTGGATGCCGGGCTGATGCTGGCCCGCGCGGGCGCCAATGCCCGTCCCCCGGCTCTGATGGATCTTTCCGACGGCATCATGCGCGACCTGCCCCGTCTGCTGGGCCGCACCGGCGAGAGCCGGGCCCGGCGCCACGACGATACCTCCACGGCCTCGGAACGCGGTCTGGGCGCGGCCATCCTGCTGCCCCAGGGCATGCTCCATGCCGAGGTGGTGCGCCATGCCCGCGAGAACGGCCGCAACCCCGTGCACGAGGCCCTGCTGGGCGGCGAGGATTACGCCCTGCTGGGTTCCTGCGCCCCGGACATGCTGCCCATCCTCCATGCCGCCGTGCCCGGCTTCATGAGCATCGGCACCGTGACCGACGACGGCGAGCTGACCTGCAACAACGAGCCGCTGGAAGAGCTCCAGGGCTTCGACCATTTCGCCATGCCCACGGAGGCCTGAGCATGTCCTTCCCTCTTTTCCATCAGCGCTGCGGGCAGGACATCGCCCTGGCCGGCCTGCCTGCGGGCATCGTCCGGGAACTGGCCGAAGTCTGCCGCGAGGCCTGGCATGGCGGCATGCTGGCCGGCTGCAACGGCAACGCCAGCTGCCGCTGGCGAAGCCCCGTGGGCGAGCGCATCGTCATCACCCGCAGCGGCGCGGCCAAGGGCCGTCTGCGCCTGGGCGACCTCTGCGTGCTGGACGCCCGCAGCGGCGCCACCCTCTACGGCGGGCCCTCGTCCAGCGAAGGCCTCATGCATCTGGAAGTCTACGCGGCCCGGCCCCGGTGTGGGGCCATCCTGCACACCCATCCCCGGCAGCTGATGGCCCTGTCCCTGAAACTGGAACAGCAGCCGGACTGGCAGGAGCGCTTCCTGAAACTGCCGGTCTTCGAGTCCGGCGTCTGGCGCGCCCGCCTGGGCCACGCCCCGGCCTTCGAGCCCGGCACCCGCGAGCTGGCCGAAGCCGTGGGCCGCGCCGCCCGTGAACACGAGGCCGTCTGGATGGCCCGCCACGGCCTCTGCGCCAGCGCCCCCTGCCCGGGCCAGGCCCTGACCCTCAGCGAAGAACTGGAACATCTGGCCGCCATCCAGCTGCTGGCCGGGGCGCTCTAGTTCTTTGCGGGGAGAGGAAGCCCTCTGCCAGGGCCAGGCCCCATGACGTTTTGTTTTGCGGCGGCAGGAAGCCCGTTGCGTTGCTGTCGATGCCCGTAGCTTCCTTCGTCGCAACGGGCACGGCCTCCGGCGTTGCTGTCGATGCCCGTAGCTTCCTTCGTCGCAACGGGCACGGCCTCCGGCCGCCATCCGGTCGCGCGTTGCTGTCGATGCCCGTAGCTTCCTTCGCCGCAACGGGCACGGCCTCCGGCCGCCATCCGGTCGCGCGTTGCTGTCGATGCCCGTAGCTTCCTTCGTCGCAACGGGCACGGCCTCCGGCCGCCTTTGGGTCGCTGCCTGCGGCAAAAAGGAGTCCCTTCCCCTCGAACTCCCCATCGTCCCCAAAACCCGCCAATTTTTATGGCGAACAAGGACGGGAATCCCCATTTCTGAAAATGGTTTTTATCTCAGCATAGTCTTTGGGATCTTCCACAGGAACACAGCCTCGATGATGAGTCCTGAGCCTAGCAGGACGTGCCCAGGAACTGGGTGGACACGAAGCTGGCGTACGGATCCGTCATGCCGGTGATGAAATCCAGCACCCGCAGATAGGAGACGTACAGGTCGTCGTCCGGGCGCGGGGCATGGCCGCCCATGAGCTGCAGGGCCTGCTGCTCCTTGTAGGTGAGGCGCCCGGGCTCGTAGATGCGGCGATGGCAGGCCGGGACGAAAGTATCCAGCAGGCGCTTGTAGACGCTGTAGGAACCGATCTCCAGCGCGGTCTTGTGGCTGTTTTTGAGGATGCGGTTGTTGAAGATGTCCCTGGCCCGTTCCATGTATTCGCGCACGTCCTCCGGGGCCAGATCCATCAGGGGTCCTTCGCACTCGCGGCGCATGATGCGTTCGTACTGCGCGGCGAAGGTCTCGAACAGGCTCGCGGTCAGGTAGCCGATGACCCGGGCCCGCACATAGCCGGCCCGTTCCCGGTCCGAGCCCATGCCCTCTAGGCGCTGCATGTCCAGATGCAGCCGGGGCGCCACGGGCTCCACCACTTTCAGGATGTCCGTCAGGGTGATGATGTCCAGCTCGCGGGCGTCTTCCATGTCCACGATGCGGTAGCAGGTATCGTCGGCCGCCTCGGCCAGCAGGGAGAGCGGATGCCGCGCGAAGCCCCCCCGGCGCGTCTTCAGGCCCAGGGCGGTGAACACATCCTCGAAGATGCCCGCCTCGGCCTGATAGTAGTTGAACTTGCACTTGCCGCCCCGCGCGCGGGCCTGCCAGGAATCCCACGGATATTTGACCATGCTGGCCAGCGTGGGATAGGTCAGGCGGAAGCCGCCCTGATCGCGGTTGTTCTCCACCACGTTGACCACCCGGAAGCCCTGGGCGTTGCCGTCGAAGCAGCGGAAGTCGCTCTGCTGCATCTCCTCCAGCGCGTTCACATAGACATGGTTGACCGGGTCGCCGAACCAGTCGCGGATGGCGGACTCGCCCGCGTGGCCGAAGGGCGGATTGCCGATGTCATGGGCCAGGCAGGCGGCCTCGAGGATCTGGCCGGGGAACTCCGGCGCGGCGTAGTCAGGCAGCTCGCCCCGGCGGCGCAGGAAATAGCCCGCCATGGCCCCCAGCGAACGGCCCACGCTGCTGACCTCCAGCGAATGGCTGAGGCGGGTGTGGATGTGGTCGTTGCGCACCAGCGGATGCACCTGCGTCTTGCGGGCCAGCCGCCGGAACGAACTGGAATAGACGATGCGGTCCCGGTCTTTCAAAAAAGGACTGCGGGCCGGGTCCAGCTTTTTGAAATCCACGCCGCTGCCGCCGTAGCGCAGGGGCAGCAGCAGCTTTTTCCACTGTTCCAGAAAGTTCATGTGACCTCCGCTTGCCGTGGGAAAGACGACCGTCAACGTACGGGCAGCCGGCAAGACTTTGCTCCAGACTGCCACGCCCGGCGGCCGAAGACAAGGGAGACAGGGGACGGGAAGATTGCGGAAGAAAAGGCTGCCGCATCGGGAGGGCCGCCGTCCGCTGCGGCGCCTGGCTGCCGGGAGCAACTCCAGACGAAAGGACGGCAGGCGTCCATATCCAGCTGCCGCCATACCCTGCTGCCGCCTGCCTACCGGGACAGCAGGCAGCCGCCGCGCGGAAGAAGACATCGCTCCTGACAACCGCGCCGGCCCCGTCCAGCGCAGCCTGCCCGCCGCCCTGCCCGGCCGCTGCCCATGCTACTTGACGGGCAGGCCCTTGCCACCTATAAAGGCAGCACGCGCTCGTAGCTCAGGTGGATAGAGCAGGAGCCTTCTAAGCTCTTGGCCGGGGGTTCGAATCCTCCCGGGCGCGCCAGATATCGCAGCAGGCCGTCTTTGTGGGATGGCCTGTTTTTTTGTCTCCTGCGCAGGCTGTCCGCCGTGGCTGCCCCCATCTTCGTCGCCCCCTGTCAGGAGCTGGGCCGGATGTCCCGACGGTCCCATCCGTCGCCACGCAGCTGCTGATCCCCAACAGCGGAGGCTGCACCGTCCCAAGGGGAACAGTATCCGCAGCATGTTTTTGGGGAAGGGAGAGCCCTCTGCTCACGCGAGAGGGCTCCCCCTTCCAAAGCCCCCCTTTCCCCAGCACGCTTTTTCAGATGAGCGCGGGAGCCTGCGGCAAGCCGCCTTCACTGGACATGTGCAGCCGATACTCTCTATTTATTGGAAATAAATTATAAAAATTGTGTCAACACGCCCTAGCCCTCTTTCTCCAGCCGGTACAGGGTCAGCCCCTGCGGCAGGGGGGTCTCTTCACTGACGGTATAGCCCAGCCATAGCAGAGGGCGCAGGGCTGCGGCATCCCGTGCCGGGAAGAGCAGCTCGCGCCGGGCCCCGGGCAGCAGGCTCTCCATCTGCAACAGCAGCATGGTCTCCACATACTGTCCCTGCCACTGCGGATGCACCAGCAGACACGCCAGACGCTGGGCACCGTCTTTTTCGCGCCCGCACACGGCCCCCACCATGGTTCCATCATCCAGCAGGGCACGCAGGACCACGCCCCCGGCAAAAAAATCTTCCAGGCTGTCCCCCACCGTCACGGGCAGGGCCTGTCCTTCCGGGAACAGATGCTCCCGTACCAGTTCCTGCAACTGCAGCAGGGACGGCAGATCCTCGCGACAGGCTTTTTCAAGACGAATCATGGGCATCCTCCTTGCCGCATACAGCCTATCAGGGGGAAACTGTCGCCGCAACCGGACCGCCCCGCATATTCCTCCACTGTTACGCCGGGCCTCCTGGCCCCTCCGCCTTCCGCGCCCGCCACGGGCAGGGACGGCGCGGCCTTCCCCTCCCCGCCGTCGCCGCGACGCGCTGCCGCCGCAGGGGCGACCGCTGACAACGACCGGGAATTGTGGCATGGTCGCGCCATGAAGACTGCCAAAACATTCACCACCATCGACCAGGTCCGGGAGCATCTGGACGGCCTGGGTTTCTTCCACATGGACCTGAGCCTGGGGCGCATGGAGACGGCGCTTGCCCGGCTGGGGCTCACGCGTCCGCCCTTCGTGGTGGCCCAGATCGTGGGCACCAACGGCAAAGGCTCCACGGCCGCCTTCCTGGACAGCCTGTCCCGCGCCCACGGCTGCCGCACGGGCCTCTATACCTCGCCGCATTTCCTTTCCCCCTGCGAGCGCATCCGCATCGACGGCGTCCCCCTGCCGGAAGACCAGTGGCCCGCCCTGGCCACGGAAGTCCACGCGGCGCAGCCGGAGCTGACCTATTTCGAGTTCCTGACCGTGCTGGCCGTGCTGGCCTTCGCCCGCCGGGGCGTGCAGCTGGCCGTCATGGAGGCCGGTCTGGGCGGCGCGCACGACGCCACCACGGCCCTGGCCGCCGACCTGACCTGCTTCGCGCCCGTGGCCATGGATCACGCCGCCGTGCTGGGCCCCACCCTGCGGAACATCGCCGCGGACAAATGCGGCGCCATCCGCCCGCATGTGCCGGTGGTCAGCGCGCCCCAGTTCCCCGCCGCCGCGGACGTGCTGCAGCGCCGGGCCGACCGGCTGGCCGCGCCCCTGCATGTCGTCGCGCCCCTGCCGGGCAACATGCCGCTGGGCCTGGCCGGACCGCACCAGCGCATCAATGCCGCCGTGGCCCTGCACGCCTGGCAGGCCCTGACCCCGCGCCTGCACCTGCGGCCGCGGGCCGACGCCGTGGCGCGCGGTCTGGCCCGCGCCTTCGTGCCTGGACGCCTGCAGTCCGTCCCCGCCACCGGGGGACACCCCCCCCTGCTGCTGGACGGCGCCCACAATGCCCACGGCATGGCCGCGTTGCTGGCCCATCTGCGGCAGGCCGGCCTGCGCCCGCGCGCGGCCATCTATTCCTGCCTGGGCGACAAGGACTGGCATCCGGCCCTGATGCTGCTCAAGCGCGCCCTGGGCGCGGCCCCGCTCTTCATCCCGGCCCTGCACAACGAACGCGCCGCCGATGCCGCCCAGGTGACGGCCGCCGCTAATGCCGTCCCCCCGGCTGGCGCCATCCTGCTGCCCGACGTACGCGCCGCGCTGGAAGCCGCGCGCGACCTGCCCGGAGATGCCGGGGCCCCGGTCATCATCAGCGGTTCCCTCTACCTGCTGGCCGAATTTTACGCCCTCTACCCCCAACTGCTGCACGCGCCGGCCCCTGACCGGAACTGAAGGAGAGCGCATGAACCATCTTTTCCGCGCCCTGCCGTCCATGGACGCCAGTCTGGAAGCCCTGCTGGCAGCGGACAGGGGCCTGCATGACCTGCCCCGCCCCCTGTTGCGCGAGGCTGTCACGGATTTCTGGAACAGCCGCCGCGACGACATCCGCGCCGGACGCCTGCAGGACCCCGCCGAACTGGCCCTGGAGGCCTGCCTGCCCGAGCTGCTGGCCTTCGTGCGCCGCAAGACGGCCCCGCGCCTGCGCAACGTCATCAACGGCACCGGGGTGGTCATCCACACCAATATGGGCCGCTCCGTGCTGGCGCAGAGCGCCCAGGAGGCCGTGCGCCGGGCCATCTCCGGCTATTGCAGTCTGGAACTGGATCTGGGCAGCGGCGGTCGCGGCAGCCGCTATGTCATCATCGATGAACTGCTGCAGCGCCTGACCGGGGCCGAGGCCGCCATGGTGGTCAACAACAACGCCGCCGCCGTGCTGCTGGTGCTGGACACCTTCTGCAAGGGCGGCGAGGTCATCGTCTCGCGCGGTGAACTGGTGGAGATCGGCGGCAGTTTCCGCATCCCGGAAGTGATGGAAAAAAGCGGCGCCTGCCTGCGCGAAGTAGGCGCCACCAACCGCTGCCACCTGCGCGATTACGCCGCCGCCATCAACGAGCATACCCGGGCCCTCATGCGCGTGCATACGTCCAACTACCGCATCGTGGGCTTCCATGCCGCCGTGCCCCTGCCCGAGCTCACGGCCCTGGCCCGCGAGCACGGCCTGCCCGTCTTCGAGGATCTGGGCAGCGGCTCCTTCATGGACTTTTCCGCCGTGGGCCTGCCCAACGAGCCCACCGTGCCCGAGGTGGTGGCCGCTGGCGCTGACGTGGTGACCTTTTCCGGCGACAAGGTGCTGGGCGGTCCCCAGTGCGGCCTCATCGTGGGCAGCTGGGAGCGCATCGAGGCCCTGAAAAAGAATCCCCTGACCCGCGCCCTGCGCTGCGACAAACTGACCATGGCCGCCCTGGAAGCCACCCTGCGCCTCTATTGCGAGCCCGAACGCGCCCGGCGCGAGA
>NZ_CASDOY010000046.1 GCF_949282365.1 uncultured Desulfovibrio sp. | reverse complement strand
TCTCCGTGGAGCTGCAGCACATGGCCGGACACCGTACCCACGGCGACCCTCTCCGCGCCATGCCGCCCGGCCGCTGCCGATGCCCGCAAGGCTCCCGGCGTCGCCCACGGCACAGCCTTGCGGGCCGCCTTCGACCGCTCCCCTCCCCGGCGCGCTTTGGAGAAAAAAACGGGGCACCACAGGCCGCTGTCCGTACGGTACGCTTTCCCCGACGACACGCATCTCTCCATGGAGCTGCGGCACATGGCCGGACACCCTACCCACGGCGACCCTCTCCGCGCCCGTGCCGCCCGGCTGCTGCCGATGCCCGCAAGGCTCCCGGCGTCGCCCACGGCGCGGCCTTGCGGGCCGACTTCGACCGCTCTCCTCCCCGGCGCGCTTTGGAGAAAAAAACGGGGCGCCACATGCCGCTGTCCGGACGGTACGCTTTCCCCGACGACACGCATCTCTCCATGGAGCTGCGGCACATGACCGGACACCGTATCCACGGCGACCCTCTCCCGGTGATTGAGCGCGCCGTTTGACGGCGTGCGCCGAAGGCGCCGTGCCGTCCGTCCCGGCGCGCCATACACGGCACCGGGGACTGACGCGGGGTACGGGGGTGCAGGGGGCCTGGGGCTGCGCAAGCCCCGGCCCCTTGCCGCCCGCCGCGCAGGCGCCCCTCCCCCCTTGACAATTATTGATATTTATTCCTGAATAGCACTGTTTTTCGTGCGTGCCCGCACAGCCGGCACAGGGCAAGGGGCGTATCCTCTGACGGACAGCCGCGGAGAACCCGCCCACGGTCCCGACGGATTTTGGCCGCGGACACGATCGCCTTTCGCGGGCCAGCCCGCGCGTGGAGGCTGGCGAGCTGAAGATCGCTCAACATCCTTTTCCCTCACGGGCGTGTCCGCACGGGGCCGGCGGCCGCGACGGCGCATCCCCGGACGGACGCGGCGGCAGGCCTTGTCCTGTGCCGCCGGGAAACGGGGGCCGCTTTGTCCGTGTCGCGTGGCCGGCGGCCCGGAGGAGCGGGCGGCGTGGGCGGCCTCGTCGCGCGACCATGCGGCGGTCCTGCCTGGCCCATCCCCCACCGCACGCTGCCGACCCCGGCGCCTGTTTCGGGCCATCGTCCCGGACGGCTGTCCGCGGGCGCGCCGGAAAAACGCTTTTTCCCGGCCGGACGGCTCAGGCCCTTTCTTGCCTTGCCGTGCGCGCTTTGCTATATTGCGTTGCTTAAATTTCCTACAGGGAGCGTCTCTATGGCCAAAAAACCGGCCCTTTCTCCTGAAGAAGCCCGCGCCGAAGCCCTGGGCACCGCACTTGCCACCATCGAACGCAAGTACGGCAAAGGCGCGGTCATGAAGCTTTCCGACGAGGCCCACGTCAATATCCCCGTCATCCCCACGGGCTCCATCGGCCTCGACCTGGCCCTGGGCGTGGGCGGCATCCCGCGCGGCCGCATCACCGAGATCTTCGGCCCCGAATCCTCGGGCAAGACCACCCTCACCCTGCACATCATCGCCGAATGCCAGAAGATGGGCGGTACCTGCGCCTTCGTGGACGCCGAACACGCCCTGGACGTGAACTATGCCAAGCGCCTGGGCGTCAACACCGACGAGCTGCTCATCTCCCAACCCGACTACGGCGAGCAGGCCCTGGACATCGCCGACATGCTGGTGCGCTCCGGCGCCGTGGACCTGGTGGTGGTGGACTCCGTGGCCGCCCTCATCCCGCAGGCCGAACTGGAAGGCGACATGGGCGAGAGCCAGGTGGGCGGCCATGCCCGCCTCATGTCCCACGCCATGCGCCGCCTCACCGGCACCATCCACAAGTCGCGCACGTCCGTGATCTTCATCAACCAGATCCGCATGAAGATCGGCGTCACCGGCTACGGCAGCCCCGAGACCACCACCGGCGGCAACGCCCTCAAGTTCTATTCCTCGGTGCGCATGGACATCCGCCGCATCCAGACCCTCAAGGACAAGGAGGAGTCCTTCGGCTCGCGCACCCGCGTGAAGGTGGTCAAGAACAAGGTGGCCCCGCCCTTCCGCAGCGCCACCTTCGACATCCTCTACGGTCAGGGCATCTCCCGTTCGGGCGAGCTCATCGACCTGGGCCTGGAGGCCAAGATCATCGAGCAGAGCGGCTCGTGGTTCGCCTTCGGGTCCGAAAAGCTGGGCCAGGGCCGCGAAAAGGTCCGCGCCCTGCTGGACGAGGATGCGGACCTGCGCCGCCAGATCGAGGCCAAGGTGACGGAATTCCTGGGCATGCATCCGCAGGAATTCATCCCCAGCGAAGACGATCTGGACGACGGCAGCGCCGCCATGTCCGATCTGGACTGATACCGTGTGCAACGCGGCCCCGCGGGGCCGCCCGTTTTTTTATCGCCCCTCCGGGGCAGCAACATGGAGCCCCTATGCTCACCGCCAAAGAGATTCGCCGCCGTTATCTGGAATTCTTCGCCCGCCACGGGCACGACATCCTGCCCTCCGGGCCGCTGATCCCGCCCAACGACCCCACCCTGCTCTTCACCAACGCGGGCATGGTGCAGTTCAAGAAGTTCTTTCTGGGCGAAGAAGTGCGCGACGTGCCGCGCGTGACCACCTCGCAGAAGTGCCTGCGCGTGTCCGGCAAGCACAACGACCTGGAAAACGTGGGCCGCACCGCGCGCCACCACACCTTTTTCGAGATGCTGGGCAACTTCTCCTTTGGCGACTACTTCAAGCGCGAGGCCATCACCTGGGCCTGGAAGTTCGTGACCGAGGAACTGGAACTGCCCAGGGAACGCCTGTGGGTGACCGTCTTCCGCGAGGATGACGAAGCCGCCGCCATCTGGCAGGAAGTGGCCGGCCTGCCCGCCGAACGCATCGTGCGCATGGGCGAGAAGGACAACTTCTGGACTATGGGCGACACCGGCCCCTGCGGTCCCTGTTCCGAGATCTACATCGACCAGGGCGAAGACATGGCCTGCGGCCCGGACTGCGGCATCGGCAAATGCGACTGCGACCGCTTCCTGGAGATCTGGAACCTGGTCTTCACCCAGTTCGACCAGCACGCCGACGGCACCCGCGACCGTCTGGCCCGTCCCAACATCGACACCGGCATGGGCCTGGAACGCATCGCCGCCGTCTGTCAGGGCAAGCGCTCCAACTTCGACTGCGACCTGTTCCAGGACATCATCCAGTACGCCGCCGAACTGGCCGGCGTGAAGTACAGCTTCAGCGCGCCCGACACCAACGACGTGGACACGGCCCTGCGCGTCATCGCCGACCACGCCCGCGCCGCGGCCTTCCTCATCGCCGACGGCACCCTGCCTTCCAACGAGAGCCGCGGCTATGTGCTGCGCCGCCTCATCCGCCGCGCCCTGCGCTTCGCCACGCTCATGGGCGTGCACGAGCCCTTCCTGTACAAGGTGGCCCGCAAGGTCACGGAGATCATGGGCGAGGACTACCCCGAACTCACCGAACACGCCGATTTCATCGCCCGTGCCGTGCATGAGGAAGAACAGCGCTTCTCCCTGACCCTGGGCAAGGGCCTGGCCCTGCTGGAAGACGAGCTGGCCGCGCTGGACAAGGCCGGCAACAAGGTCATCTCCGGCGAGTTCTGCTTCAAGCTCTCCGACACCTACGGCTTCCCCCTGGACATCGTCACCGACGTTTCCGAAAAGCGCGGCTTCCGCGTGGACGCGGCCGGCTTCGAGGCCCAGATGGCCGAACAGCGCCGCCGCGCCCGCGAGAGCCAGAAGAAGTCCGGCCTGCTGGGCCAGGACGGCAGCGGCTCCTCCCTGTTCCAGCGGCTGGCCGACGACGGCCTGCAGAGCACCTTCACCGGTTACGGCGGCCTGAGCGGCCAGGGCCGCATCGTGGCCCTGCTGGACGAGAGCGGCCTGAGCGTGGAAGAACTGCCCGCCGGGCAGAAGGGCTATGTGGTCACCAGCCAGACCCCCTTCTACGGTGAATCCGGCGGCCAGGCCGGCGATACCGGCCGCATGGAAGGCCCCGACGGCGCGGCCCGCGTGCTGGATACCCAGAAGCCCGCGCCCGCCCTCATCGTACACACCATCGAAGTGGAACAGGGCCTGCTGCGCATCGACCAGGAAGTGGCCCTGAACGTGGAGGAGGACGCCCGCCTGTCCACGGCCCGCAACCACAGCTGCACCCATCTGCTGCACGCCGCCCTGCGCTCCGTGCTGGGCACCCATGTGAAGCAGGCCGGCTCGCTGGTCAACAGCCAGCGCCTGCGCTTCGACTTTTCCCACATCGCGGCCCTGACCCCCGAGGAACTGGCCGCCGTGGAACGCCAGGTCAACCGCGCCATCATGGCCGACTACCCCGTCCGCACCAGGGAGATGAAACATGACGAGGCCATCGCCAGCGGCGCCATGGCCCTGTTCAATGAAAAATACGGTGACACCGTGCGCGTGGTCAGCATGGGCGACGAGGCCCATACCGAATCCGTGGAACTGTGCGGCGGCACCCATCTGGGCCATACCGGCCAGGCGGGCAGCTTCCTCATCGTCTCCGAGAGCGGCGTGGCCGCCGGCGTGCGCCGCATCGAAGCCGTCACCGGCTGGAACGCCTATGACCTGGCCGTGGCCCAGCGTGCCGAGCTGCACGACCTTTCGGCCCTGCTCAAGGCCAAGCCCGGCCAGCTGGCCGAGCGCGTACAGGCCCTGCACAGCGATGTGAAGAAGCTGCGCAAGGCCTCCGAAAAGGCGGCCGCCAGCCCGGCCACCGGCGCCGAGCTGGTGCAGAAGGCCGTGGAGGTCAACGGCGTCAGGCTGCTCACCGCCAGGCTGGACGGCGTGCCGGTCAAGGCCCTGCGCGACATCATGGACGACGTGCGCTCGCGCATCCCCTCCGGCGTGGCCTGCCTGGCCACGGTGGAAGGCGAGAAGGTGGGCCTGCTGCTCTACGTCTCCAAGGACCTGCACGGCCGTTTCACCGCGCCCGCCCTCATCAAGGACGTGGCCGCGCCCTGCGGCGGTTCCGGCGGCGGCCGTCCCGATCTGGCCCAAGCCGGCGGCACCAGGGCCGACGGCGTGGCGGCGGCCTTCGAGGTGCTGCGCGGCAAGATCGCCGGCTAGTCCCGCTGTTCCGGGGGGCCGCGCCGCATGACGGCGGCGGGCTCCCCCGCCCGGGAAGCAAGGTCCCGCGGACACGCGCACATGGCGCTTCCCCGGCGGGACCAGCGGGCCCGGCCTGCTTGCAGCCGCAGGCGTCCGGCCTGCCTGCCCGGACGCACGGCCCCGGCCGCGACCATCTTTCCCTGCCCGTTCCGCCGGCCCTCCGGCGGCCGCAGGCAGGCATGACCATGAAACCGACGGGCACGGCGGCCCCGTCCCCGGACACCCGCGCCGGGCTGCTCCCGGGCCTGCCGCGCCATCCTCCCCCGCCCCGCGTCCGCTGTCCCCGGCGGGGCACAAACGGCGACTCGCCTAAAGGACCTTGAACGATGATCGGTATTTCCAAACTGTATTGCGGCCAGGTGGAGCCTTCCGACGCCCTGCGCTACGGCCGCCAGTCCGGCAACCTGCCCTCGCATCTGCTCCAGTTCTCCAAGGACAAGAAGCCCGTGGTGGTCTGGAACATGACCAAGCGCTGCAACCTGAAGTGCGTGCACTGCTACGCCCAGGCCGTGCCCGTGGACGGCGCCGACGACATCAGCACCGAACAGGCCAAGACCATGATCGACGATCTGGCCGCCTACGGCGCGCCGGTCATGCTCTTCTCCGGCGGCGAGCCCCTGGTGCGCAAGGACCTGGTGGAACTGGCCAGCCATGCCACCTCCAGGGGCATGCGCGCCGTCATCTCCACCAACGGCACGCTCATCACCAAGGAAAAGGCCCGCGAGCTCAAGGGCGTGGGCCTCTCCTATGTGGGCATCTCCCTGGACGGCATGGAAGAAGTGCACGACCGCTTCCGCGGCGTGCGCGGCGCCTTCCGCAAGGCCCTGGAAGGCGTGGCCAACTGCCAGGCCGAAGGCCTGAAGGTGGGCCTGCGCTTCACCATCAACAAGCGCAACGTGGGCGAGATCCCCGGCATCTTCCGCCTGCTGGCCGATCTGGAAGTGCCCCGCGCCTGTTTCTACCACCTGGTGTACTCGGGCCGCGGTTCCGAACTCATCAAGGAAGACCTGGACCACGCCGAGACCCGGCAGGTGCTGGACCTGATCATGGACGAGACCCGCGCCCTGTTCGACGCGGGCAAGCCCAAGGAGATCCTGACCGTGGACAACCATGCCGACGGTCCGTACCTGTGGATGCGCATGAAGCGCGAGGACCCCAAGCGCGCCGAGGAAGTCTTCGAGCTTTTGCAGTACAACGAGGGCAACAACTCCGGCCGCGGCATCGGCTGCATCTCCTGGGACGGCCAGGTGCATGCCGACCAGTTCTGGCGCAACCACACCTTCGGCAACGTGCTGGAACGCCCCTTCTCCCAGATCTGGGACGACCCCGATATCGAGCTGCTGCACAAGCTCAAGGACAAGAAGGCCCATGTGGGCGGCCGCTGCGCCAGGTGCCGCTTCCTGAACATCTGCGGCGGCAACTTCCGCGCCCGCGCCGAAGCCTACTACGGCGACGAATGGGCCCAGGACCCGGCCTGCTATCTCACCGACGAAGAGATCGGCCTGTAACGGACATCGATTGGAGCCCCGGCATGCCCGGGGCTCTTCCACACCGCTTCGAGCCCCCGCCCGGAGCGCCGGACCGGACATGATGACGAAAGCCCTGCCTGCTCCTCCCCTCTCCGCCCATCTGGCCGCGGCGGCCCTGACGCTGCTGATGGCCGGCCAGAGCCTGCTCACGCAACATCTTTCCGGTGTGGATATCCGGGGCCTCATCCTGACGGACCTCGCCGCCTCCCTGCTGCTGGTCCTGATGTGCGGGACGGGGCTCCTGCGCCTGGTGAGCCTGCTGCAGGGCCTGTTCTCGCTTTTTTGCCTCAGTTACGCCGCCAGCATGGGCATGCCGCCGACGCTGGCCGCCGCCCTCAACGGCAGCAGGCAGATCGTCGGCATGGACCTGCGCAGCCTGTGGACCTATCTGGACCCGGCCGCTCTGGCCTTCCTGAGCCTGTCCGTCCTGGCCCAGTGCTGGCTCTGCGGCCGCAAGCCCCGCTACGGCCGCCGCTGGCTGGCGCTCATCCCGGCCTGCGCCCTGCTGGCGACGCAGTACAATGCCTGCCGTCTCCAGCCGCCCCGGCAGTTCACGCCCGAATTCGTCCTGGGCGAAGGCCGCTCACAGTTCGAGCCTCCGGCGCGCCGGTCCCTCAAATACCGGGGCTATCTGGCCACCTTCGTGCTGGAACTGGGCTCGGGGGCCGCGTTCGCCACCGTCCATGCGCCCGCCCGTACCTGTTCCCCCGCCGGGACGGAGCAGATCCCCGTCCCCGCGGCCCCGGACCGCGTGGCGCTGGTGCAGGTGGAGTCCCTGGATTTTGAGCTGCTGGAAATGGAAGTCGACGGCCAGCCCGTCATGCCCTTCCTGCGCAGCCTGCTCCCCGACGCCGTCCTGCTACGCCTGGACGGGACCAAGAAACTGGCCTCCGCCAATTCCGACTTCGAGCTTTTCAATGGTCTGGAGGCCAGCCCCGACATCGTGCATTACGAATATGAGGATGCCTACCCGCGCAGCCTCATCCCGCGCCTGGCCGCCGGCGGACGCCCGGTGGAAGTCTTCCACGGTCTGCCCGCCAGTTACATGAACCTCAAGGCGGCGTACAAATTGCAGGGCTTCTCGCGCTATCACGACATCGAGGTCATGCGCGCCGCCGGTGTCAGGCCGCTGGACTGCTGGTGGGCAGGGGTCGTCAGGGACAGGGACCTGTTCGACTACGCGGCCCGGCAGCTGCCCCCGGGACCCTTCGTCCAGTTCATCATCACCATGAGCATGCATCTGCCGGAATATGTGGATCTGGTCACCCCGGAACTGCGCTTCCGCTCCTCCCCCAGGTCCGCCTTCCTGACCCTGGCCCACGATACGGACGCCGCCCTGCGCCGGTATGTGGAAAAACTCCCGCAGGGGACCATGCTCATCCTCTGGGGGGACCACCGTTCCTACAGCCGCGACAATTCCGGCCTGATCCCCTTCCTCGTCCACACCAAGGGCTCCAGCCTGCATTTCGACGGCCGGCAGCTGCCCGTCCTGAGCCGCTGCAGCATGTATTCCTATCTGCAAAAGATCTTCGGGAAGGACGCCGACGCGCCTTCCTGAGCCGGGGGAAGCCATGAAGAAGATCCTGTTCCCGCTCGTATGCGTCTTCCTGCTCTTCGAGATCGTCTACAACAGCGAAACGGCCAAGAACGCGCTGACCAACACCGCGGCCTCGTTCTTCGAACTCCCCCTCAAGCCCGGGGCCTTCAGCTTCGCGCCCGCCTCGCCGGAGCTGTACATCGCGCACGCGGGCGGCGTCATCCACGGACAGCGTTACACCAACAGCCGCGAGGCCGTGGAAGCCTCGCTGCGCAAGGGCTACCGCTATATCGAGCTGGATCTGCTGGTGACGCGGGACGGGCGTCTTGTGGCCGCCCATGACTGGGACACCCTGCGCAGCCTGTCCGGGCGCCCGGATCTGCCGCTGCCGCCGACACTGGCCGAGGTGCGCGGGCTCACGCTCAGGGACGGGCTCCATGTGCTCTGCGGCGGGGACATCGCGGAGCTCATGCGCCGCAACCCGCAAATGATCCTGGTCACGGACAAGATCCGCGACATGGCCCTGCTGGCCCGGGAGATCCCCCTCCAGGACAGGATCATCGTGGAAGCCTTTGACCGCCGGGAGTATCTGACCTGCCTCTGGCACGGCTTCACGCCCGCCTTCTCCCTGCCCTGGAAACTGGACGACCTGGAGCATTTCCTGACGCTCGACGCGGCCTGGTACACGGTGTCCGCCGTTGCCTGGCAGGCGGATCATGCCCCGCTGCTGCGGCATGTCGCCGCCCTGCGGGCCGCAGGCAAAGAAGTGCTGCTGTTCCAGGCAGGGCGCCCCGAGGGTCTGGACGTGGAAAGCCAGGACTTCCTCCGGGCCAATGCCGGGACCTATTTCACCAAGATCTATACGGATGCCGCGAGGACGCTTTCCCCGGCCGGGACGGCGGCGCCCGCGGTCGCGCATCAGGAGGCGCGCCAGCGCCGGCCGTAAGGCATGCCGGAAAGGCTGCCGGCCGTACGATGCCGCCGGCGCACAGGACGGCCCGGCGTGACCGGCCCGCTCCCGGAGGTGCGGGACCGTGCCGTCGCGCCGTCAGGCCCCGCGACGGGCCGTCCGCGGCACGCTGTCCTCGCGGCGGCGCACGGGGCGCATGCCGTCCGGCCCCGTTGTCTGACCTGCACACCATCCGGCCCCATGCTGCCAGGGCCGCATGCCCTGGATGACCGGTCCGCATGCCGGCGGCACAGGAACGGGGATGGCGTCCGGGCCGCGTGCCCGGGATGGCCGGCCCGGCCGTTGCGGGCGGGCCCCGTCTACAGCCTGCCGAGGAGATGGCTGCCCCAGACCAGGGCCAGGAAGATCTGGGCCGTGAACTGGGCGGCGCTGCCCATGTCCTTGGCCTTCTTGGCCAGGGGGTGCCGCTCCAGCGAGATGCGGTCCACCGTGTTCTCGATGGCGCTGTTGAGCAGCTCCACCAGCAGGCAGAGCACCAGCGGTACGGCCAGCAGCACGGATTCCGCCCAGTCCCGTCCCAGCCAGCAGGCCAGGGGCAGGCCCGCCCCGGCCAGCAGCGCTATCTGCCGGAAGGCCTCCTCATCGCGCCAGGCGGCCGCGTAGCCTTCCAGCGAATAGCGCACGGCATTGCGCAGGCGCGTGAGCCCGCGCCGGCCTTTCAGATCGTTGCGTCGGTCCATCTGTCCTCCAGCTTTCCGGGGCGGAGAAAAGAGCCCCGGCATGCCCGCCGTCACAGCCCGCGGGCGCGGCTTTTCCCCTGACACGTTTTGCGCTATGCTCTTCTTCGCGCCGGGGCCCCGCCCCGCCGCACGGCGGCATCCGGCAGGTCCGCCTCCCGCACGGACGGGCGCGGCAGCCCGCCGCCCTCAACAAAACATAACCGCGGCAGCGCCGCATCGAGGTAGAACCATGTCCCAATCCTTCCATCGCGGCAGACGGTTGCGCTGGACCCCCGAGATCCGCAGCATGGTGCGCGAGACCCCGCCCCTGCTGGCCGAAGACCTCATCATGCCCTACTTTGTGGTGGAGACCGAAGACCAGTCCTTCCGCAAGGAGATCGGCGCCATGCCCGGCCAGTACCAGCTTTCGCTGGGCGAGCTGGAAAAGCAGGTGGAAAAGGCCGTGGATGACGGCCTGACATCCGTGATCCTGTTCGGCATCCCGGCCGAGAAGGACGAAAAGGCCAGCGGCGCCTACGCCGAGGACGGTATCGTACAGGAAGCCGTGCGCCGCCTCAAGCACCGCTGGCCCTCGCTCTACGTCATCACCGACGTCTGCCTGTGCGAATACATGAGCCACGGGCACTGCGGCATCCTGACCCCCGGCGGCGCGGTGCTCAACGACCCCACCCTGGAGCTGCTGGCCAAGACCGCCGTGAGCCATGCCGCCGCCGGTGCCGACATGGTGGCCCCCTCGGACATGATGGACGGCCGCGTGGCCGCCATCCGCCAGGCCCTGGACGAATCCGGCCTGATCATGGTGCCCGTCATGTCCTATGCCGTGAAGTATGCCTCGGCCTTCTACGGGCCCTTCCGTGAAGCCGCCGAATCCGCCCCGGCCTGCGGCGACCGCAAGAGCTACCAGATGGATCCCGGCAATGCCCGCGAAGCCATCATCGAAGCCCTGGCCGACCTGGACGAAGGCGCGGACTGCCTCATCGTCAAGCCCGCCGGGCCGTACATGGACATCATCCGCCAGGTGCGCGACGCCGTGAACGTGCCCCTGTGCGCCTATCAGGTCAGCGGCGAATACAGCATGATCCGCGCGGCCGGCCTCAACGGCTGGATCAACGAGGAAGCCGTGATGCTGGAAAGCCTGCTGGGCATGAAGCGCGCCGGAGCCAAGATGATCATCACCTACTTCACCGAGACCCTGCTCAAGCAAAGGCTGGTGCGCTGATGCACGATACCAAGCACATGCCGGGCCATCCCGGCGCGCAGGCCGCCGCGGGCGGGCATCCCGGAGGCCACCCCGGCGGCGCGCCCGGTCACAAGATGGTGCGCACCCTCGCGGACGGCACCCCGGCCTGCAAGCTCATCGCCTGGGAAGTGACCCGCTCCTGCAACCTGGCCTGCAAGCACTGCCGCGCCGAGGCCCACCCGGAACCCTATCCGGGCGAGTTCTCCACCGAGGAGGCCAAGGCCCTCATCGACACCTTCCCCGAGGTGGGCAATCCCATCATCATCTTCACCGGCGGCGATCCCATGATGCGCCCCGATGTCTACGAGCTGGTGGCCTATGCCCATGCCAAGGGCCTGACCTGCGCCTTCTCGCCCAACGGCACCCTGATCACGCCCGAGCTGGCCCGCAAGATCAGGGAGGCCGGCGTCAACCGCTGCTCCATCTCCATCGACGGGGCCGACGCCGCCAGCCACGACGAGTTCCGCGGCGTGCCCGGGGCCTTCGAGGCCTCCATGCGCGGCATCGAATACCTCAAGCAGGCGGGCGTGCCCTTCCAGATCAACACCACGGTCACGCGCAACAACCTGCACAGCTTCAAGGACATCTTCCAGCTCTGCGAACGCATCGGCGCGGCGGCCTGGCACATCTTCCTGCTGGTGCCCATGGGCCGGGCCTCGGGCCTGGCCGACCAGGTCATCAGCGCCCAGGAATACGAGGACGTGCTGCACTGGCTCTATGATTTCCGCAAGACCACCAGCATGCACCTCAAGGCCACCTGCGCGCCGCATTACTACCGCATCATGCGCCAGCGCGCCCATGAGGAGGGCGTGGCCGTGACGCCCGAAACCTTCGGCATGGACGCCCTGACCCGGGGCTGTCTGGGCGGCACGGGCTTCTGCTTCATCAGCCATACCGGCCAGGTGCAGCCCTGCGGCTATCTGGAACTCAACTGCGGCAACGTGCGCGAGACGCCCTTCCCCGAGATCTGGCGCCACAGCAAGTACTTCCTCCAGTTCCGCGACCAGAAGTGCTACGAAGGCAAGTGCGGCGTGTGCGAGTTCCACAAGGTCTGCGGCGGCTGCCGCGCCCGCGCCTGGAGCATGAACGGCGACCACATGGCCGAGGAACCCCTGTGTACCTATCAGCCCAAGCGCGCCGCGGGCGCAAAGTGAGCGAGCATGACGGACGCCCCTGAATATTGCGGCCCCCACACCGCGCAGGAAGCCCTGGACGAGACCGACCGCCGCCTGCTGGACATCATCCAGACGGCCTTCCCCCTGACGCCCCGGCCCTACGCCGACCTGGGCGGCCTGCTGGGCATCCCGGAAGAGGAGGCCCTGGAACGCGTGCGCCGCATGCGCGAGCGCCGCATCATCCGCCGTCTGGGGGCCAACTTCCAGTCCAACAAGCTGGGGTTCGTCTCCACCCTCTGCGCGGCCAAGGTGCCCGACGACAAGATGGACGACTTCGTGCGCGAGGTGAACGCCCGCCCCGGCATCACCCACAACTACCTGCGCGAACACAACTACAACATCTGGTTCACGCTCATCAGCCCCTCGCGGGAGGACGAGCGCGCCACCCTGGACGGGATCACGGCCAGCACGGGCATCCCCATCCTCAACCTGCCCGCCACGCGCCTGTTCAAGATCCGCGTGGACTTCCGCATGCAGGACTAGCCCGCCGGGGCTGCATGACAGGACAGCAGTACAGGGAGGGGAGGGCCGCCGGCCCCCCCTCCTTTTCTTTTCCCGTTCGCCGGGCCGGGTGCCGCTGCCCGGCGCGAAAAAAGGGGCGGGCAGGAAAATCATTTTGGTCAACGGCCCGGCCGCCCCCGCCCCGCTCGGGGAAAGGGGCCGTCAGGCATGCGCGGGGGAGGCCACGGCGCGCCCCGCGCAGGACAGCCGGCAGCCACGGGCCTGCCGCCCTCCCGCCGCCATTGGACGCACGCGCGAGGGGAGGCCGCCCGTCGATCGACGTGCCTGATGTTCCAAGGGGCAGCGCACGGAGGCCGGGGAAGGCCGCCCGCGCACGGGCCAGCGCAGCGTGACGCAGCCAAAGCGGACCGTGCTTTGGGCCCGCCCTCCCGGTCCGGCCCCCCTTGAGCTGCGGAAGGGCCTGTGCTAACACCGTAATAGAGGACATGGAAAACTTTTCCGCCCTACGGCATCCTGTTTTCCCCGTCCTTCCGCCCTGTCTGGACGTTATGCAGGCCCGACTCTTTTTCTTCGTCCCTTCTTTTGCGATCCTGCCTGCCGATGTCACAGAATTGTCACAACACTGCAGCAGTATTCCGGGAACAGCCCTGCGCACAAGGAGAGCGGCATGACCTCCCAGATCGTCCTCAAGTATCCTGAACAACCCTGTTCGCCTGAAGACATGCAGGATCTTTCCTGCCCCAACCTCTATCTCAACCGCGAGATCAACTGGCTGGACTTCAATGCCAAGGTCCTGGACGAGGCCCTTTCCCCCCGCCAGCCCCTGCTGGAGCAGCTCAAGTTCCTGGCCATCTTCTACAACAACCTCGACGAATTCTTCATGGTTCGCGTGGCCAACATCCTGCGCCAGTACCGCAACGGCGCGCCCAACGGCTCGGCGGACCGCATCACGCCCGCCAAGCAGCTGGCCGAGATCCGCCGCCGCACCCTGCTGCTGACCTCGCGCGCCCAGAGCCACTGGCTCAAGAGCCTGGCCCCGCAGCTGGTGGACAGGGGCGTGCACATCGTGCGCTACAACGATCTTTCGGAAAAGCAGCGCCGCTTCCTGGACGGCTATTTCCGCAACGAGATCTACCCCGTGCTCACGCCCCAGGCCATCGACCCCGGGCACCCCTTCCCCACCATCTCCACCACCTGCCTGAACTTCATCATCCAGCTGCGCAACCGCGACAACGAGACGCGCTTCGTGCGCCTGAAGTGCCCCAACAACCTTTCGCGCTTCATCTTCATCCCGCGCAACAAGGAGGCCAAGACCTACGCCTCCCTGGGCTTCGACCCCAACGTGCGCGGCGACGACATCCTGCTGTTGGAAGACCTCATGGCCCAGTATCTGGACCTGCTCTTCCCCGGGCATACGGTGGTGGCCGCCGCCGTGTTCCGCATCACCCGCAACACGGATCTGGAGATCGAGGAGGACGAGGCCGACGACCTGCTGGAAGCCGTGCGCGACTTCGTGGACCAGCGCCGTTTCGGCGACGTGGTCCGGCTGGAGATCGCCCACAAGGCCTCGCGCGAGCTGGTGGAATTCCTGGCCCGCCGTCTGCGCCTGCAGCCCTTCCAGATCTACCGCATCAAGGGGCCCATGGGCTTTTCCGAGTTCATGACCCTCTATAATGTGGACCGGCCCCAGCTCAAGACCCCCGCCATCCAGGGCCACATCTCGCGCCTGTTCCAGGAAGGCGACATGTTCCGCCACCTGCGCAAGCAGGACGTGCTGCTCTTCCATCCCTACGACAGTTTCAAGGCCGTGCTGGACTTCATCCGCCGCGCCAGCGAGGACCCCAACGTCCTGGCCATCAAGCAGACCCTGTACCGCGCCGGCAACGATTCGCCCATCGTGCGCGCCCTCATCGAAGCCCGCCGCCGCGGCAAGCAGGTGGTGGCCGTGGTGGAGCTCAAGGCCCGCTTCGACGAGGAACGCAACATCACCTGGGCCGAAGAGCTGGAAAAGGAAGGCGTCAACGTGGTCTACGGCTTCATCGGCCTGAAGGTGCATGCCAAGCTCTGCCTGGTGGTACGCCGCGAGGCCGGGCACATCACGCGCTACGTCCATATCGGCACGGGCAACTACAATGCCTCCACGGCCAAGATCTACACGGACATGGGCCTCATCACCGCCAATGAGGACATCTGCGCCGACGTGACGGACCTGTTCAACGTCATGACCGGCTATGCCGACCGCGACCTCTACCGCAAGCTCCTGGTCTCGCCCCAGGCCATGCGCGGCCCGCTCATGGAGATGATCCGCCGCGAGATCGACCTGCACAAGCGCTACGGCAACGGCGAGATCATCTTCAAGTGCAACCAGCTGGTGGACGCGGGCATCGTCCTTGCCCTGTACAAGGCCTCCATGGCCGGCGTGCGCGTGCGGCTGCAGGTGCGGGGCATCTGCTGTCTGCGGCCCGGCCTGCCGGGCATCAGCGAGAACATCACGGTCACCAGCATCGTGGGCCGCTTCCTGGAACATTCGCGCATCTACTGGTTCCACGCCAACGGCGAAGGCAGCATGTACATCGGCAGCGCGGACCTCATGCCGCGCAACCTCGACCACCGCATCGAGGTCCTGACCCCCATCCTGGACCCCGAACTGCGCCGCAGGATCCGCGAGGACATCCTGGAGGTCCACCTGGCGGACAATGTCCAGGCCTGGCAGCTGCAGGCCGACGCCACCTATGTCAGGCTGCGGCCCGGCAGCAAGGAGACCGCCGTCAACGCGCAGGAAATCATGATCTCCCAACACATCACCAGGGACGATATCTGATCCCAAGGAGCTTCCGTCATGGCCAGCAAAAAACGTCCCGCCGGCACGAACGCCGGCAACAACGACAGCCCCGTGCAGAACCGTCAGGCCCAGGCGGGTGATCTCTCCCAGGAAGGGGTAGCCGGCGCCGGGTTTCAGGGTGATCTCCAGCTCCGCCGTTCCCGTCCCCGCAAAAATATCCACCCACTCCTCCTGATACCCTCCGGAGCGCACCGTCAGCCGGTGCTGCCCCGGCTCCAGGTTCAAAAGGACCAGAATCCCTCCGGGCTTGGACAGGGGCCGCACCGGCAGCCCGTCCAGGGTGCACAGCAATCCCGCCCCCTCCAGGGGCCTGCCGGTGTAGCTGTCCCGCACCCGGCACACGGCGCTGGCGTGAAAGGTAATCATCGTCCCGCACCTCCCGGCTTTTGCTGGGTATCGATGGACACATCGGTGACCCGGGTGAAGCGGCGCTCCCGCCGGGAGTCGATCTCCACCCCGGTCAGCAGTACCACGAAGGACAGCTTATAGGCGGTGGACGTGTTGTTCCAGATTTTCAGCAGCTGATCCTGGGTGGTCTTCTCCAGCACCACATGAACCTGGGCGTTCTGCTCCGCCAGGGAGCCGCTGAGATACGCCTGGTCGATGATGGGATGGTCCCGCAGCACCTGGAGCGCCGCCCCCACCATCCGGTACTGGTCCGCCTCCTTCAGCTGCGCCGGGGCCTTGGAGTGGGCGGTCACCAGAAAGCGCAGATTGTACCGGGCGGGGCGCAGCCGCTCCGTATCCCGGCTGACCTGGTAGTAGCC
>NZ_CASDOY010000045.1 GCF_949282365.1 uncultured Desulfovibrio sp. | reverse complement strand
CGCCTGACGCCGGCAGCCGCCATGCCCGGCAAGGCCCTCGCGGCCATGATCTCGACCCCGCAGCGGGCCGCCCTGTCCACCTCCAATGTCCGGGAGCCGCCATGAACGCCGCCCGCATCTTCCCCTTCCTGAGCGAATTGCGCCGCTACAGCCTGCGCGACTTCCGCGCCGACGCCGTGGCCGCGCTCACCGTCACGCCCATGGCCGTCCCCCAGGCCATGGCCTATGCCCTCATCGCCGGCGTGCATCCGCAATACGGCATCTATGCCTGCATGCTGCCGGTCATCGTGGCCGCCCTCTGGGGCTCGGCCCGCTATCTGGCCGCCGGCCCCACCAACGCCATCTCCATGGTGCTCTTCACCACCGTCAGCACGGTCAGCATCGGCGGCGTCACCATCGCCAGCCTGCCCGAAGAGGCCCGCATGCCCTACATCTTCGGCATCGCCCTGCTCTGCGGCCTCATCCAGGTGGCCATGGGCCTCGCCCGCCTGGGCGAGCTGGCCAACTTCATCTCCCACTCGGTCATGGTGGGCTTCTCCGCCGGGGCGGCCCTGCTCATCGCCTCGGGCCAGCTCAAGACCGCCCTCGGCCTGCCCGCCGACAAGGCGCAGGGCTTCTTCCCCCAGATGGACCATGTGCTCCACAGCCTCGAGCAGACCGATGTCTGGTGCCTGCTGGTCTCCGGGGGCACCATCCTCCTGATCCTGCTCTTCAAACGCATCTCGCGCCGCTTCCCGGCCACGCTGGCGGCCCTGGTCATCATCTCCGCCGTCTCGGCCCTGCTGGGCCTGCACGAACAGGGCGTGCGCCTGGTGGGGGCCATCCCCAGCGTGGTGCCGCCCCTGTCCCTGCCCCCGGCCTTCGACATGGCCTCCATCCGCGACCTCTTCATGCCCGCCCTGGCCATCGCCCTGCTGGGCGCCGTGGAATCCCTGGCCATCGGCAAGCAGCTGGCGGGCATCCGCGGCGACCGCTTCGACGGCAGCCAAGAACTCATTGGCCAGGGGCTCGGCAACATGGCCGCGGGCCTCACCTCCGGCATCCCCGGCTGCGGCTCCTTCACCCGCAGCGCCCTGGTGGTCACCAGCGGCGGCCGCACCCGCATGGGCACCGTCTTTTCCGGCCTCCTGGCCCTGCCCATGCTCTTCGTCATGGCGCCCCTGGTCAGCTGGCTGCCCATGCCCGCCCTGGCCGCCGTGCTGCTGCTCATCTCGGTGAACATGATCGACATCCCGGCCATCCGCCTTTGCCTGCGCGCCACGCGCGTGGACCGCTGGGTCCTGCTCATCACCTTCGCCGCCGCCCTGCTCCTGGATCTGGAACGGGCCGTGTTCATCGGCGTGCTGCTCTCCCTGACCCTCTTCATCTATAAGGCCGCCCATCCCCGGGTGCGCCGCCTGCGCGCCACGGACCCGCTCATGCGCTACGCCCCGGCGCAGATGCCGGAAGGGCTGGTGGTCTATGTCATCGAAGGCACGCTCTTCTTCGGGGCCATCCACGAACTGGAACGCCAGCTCTATGAGGAGGACGACGCCCCGCCCCGGCTCATCGTCCTGCACCTGACCCGCGTCTTCTGGCTGGACGCCTCCGGCGCCCACGCCCTGGAACAGTTCCTTGAACGCTGCTACGCCCGCAGCGTGCCAGTGGTCCTGGTGCTGGGCAGCCGCAACGTGCGCGACATCCTCGGCCGCACCGGCGTCATCGACTGCCTGAGTGACGGCTTCGTGGCCGATACCCTGGCCGACGGCCTGCGCATCGGCGTGGACATCCTGGGCCGGGCCATCCGCTGCCATACCGGCTGCCCCGAGGAATCCTGCCCCCGACAGCCCTGCGCCTGCACGCCGCCGGACAGCCCCCGCAGCGTGGAGCAGCCGGCGCAGCAGCGCCTGCAACAGAGGCAGGCCGGCGCCCCCGCGCCCCGCCATACGGAGCCGCGATGATGCACAAAGCCTTCTTCCTGCCGGCATCCCCGGCCGATCCCGCCAGCCTGCCCTTCGACCGGGAGCACCCCTGGCTGGCGCCCCTGGCCGGCTACAGCGACCTGCCCTTCCGCCTGCTCTGCCGCGGCTACGGCGCGGCGGTCTGCGTGACCGAGATGGTCAGCGCCAAGGGCCTGGTCTACCGCAGCCCCGGCACCGGCGAGCTCCTGCAGAGCCTGCCCGAAGACCAGCCGCTGGTGGTGCAGCTCTTCGGGGCCGAGGCATCCTTCCTGCAACGCGCCGTGGAGCTGCTGCGCGATGCGGGCTACGGCTGGTTCGACCTCAATATGGGCTGCTCGGTGGCCAAGGTCCTCAAGCAGGGCGCCGGGGCCGCCATGCTGGGCGACGTGCCCAACGCCCTGGAGGTGGCCCGCGCCATGCTCCGGGCCGCCGGTCCCGGCCGGGTGGGCTTCAAGATCCGTCTGGGCCTGGACAGCCGGCGGCACGTCTGGCGCGACCTGGCCCTGCGCCTGCAGGACCTGGGCGCGGGCTGGATCACCCTGCACCCGCGCACGGCCCGGCAGGGCTTCGGCGGCGAGGCCGACCACGCGGTGCTGGCCGAACTCAAAAGCCTGCTGGACATCCCCCTCATCGCCAGCGGCGACCTGTTCAGCGCCCGGGACGGCCTGCGCGTGCTGGACCAGACCGGCGTGGATACGGTCATGTACGCCCGCGGGGCCATGCATGGTCCCGCCATCTTCGCCGACCATCTCCGCCTCTGCCGGGGCGAAGATCCCCAGCCGCCCACACCGGCCGCCCTGCGGGCCATGGTCCTGCGCCATATGGGACTGGCCCGGGAACTCTGCCCCGGCCGCGCCGCCCTCTGGAAGATGCGCAGCGTGGTGCCCCGCTATGTGCGCAGCCTGCCCGGCGTCAAGGCCCTGCGCCTCGAACTCTGCCGCTGTACCTCCTGGGAAGGCCTGTACGAACTGATGGACCGCTTCTTGCCGGGATAGGCCGGCATGGGCGCCGTTGAGGGGGAGAGGCCCTTTTGCCGCCGGCAAAAAGGGCCCCTCCCCCTCAAACTCCCCCACCCCCAACATCCGCCCACGGCGTCCCATGCTCCGCACGGGACGCCCGAAAAGAAGGCAGAAGGCCGCCCATCCGGGCGCTCTCCCGGCAAAGCGCCGGCGTCCGCCCTCCTCCCCCTTGACAGCGCCCCGCTCTCGCGGAACACTGCCGCAAACCATCTTTTCCCGGGAGAGGACTATGGACGTCATCCGCGCCAAGACCGCCGGTTTCTGCATGGGGGTCGGCCTGGCCCTGCAAAAACTGGACACCGCCCTGGAGCAGCCCTGCGCGGGCCGCATCTGCACCCTGGGGCCCATCATCCACAATCCCCAGGTACTGGCCGATTATGAGGCCCGGGGGGTCTTCTGCGCCCAGGAGCCCTCCCAGCTCCACGCCGACGACCGGGTCCTCATCCGCGCCCACGGCATCACCCGTCAGGTGGAAGAAGCCGTGCGCACCACCGGCGCGGAGGTGGTGGACGCCACCTGCCCCAAGGTCAAGCGGGCCCAGCTGGCCATCGAGCGGGCCACGCGGGGCGGGGCGGAGCTGCTGCTCTTCGGGGAGGCCGACCATCCCGAAGTGCGCGGTCTGGTCTCCTATGCCCACGGCCCGGCCCATGTTTTCGGCAGCCGCGACGAGCTGGCAGCACTGGCCGCTGACCCGCAGCGGGCCTATGTGCTGGCCTCCCAGACCACGCAGGACCGCTCCGTCTTCGAGCAGCTGGAACAGGAGCTGCGCGAGCGCCTGCCCCGGCTCGAGGTGCTGGCCACCATCTGCGACGCCACCCGCGAACGTCAGGAGGAAGCCCGCAGCATCGCCGCCCGGGTGGAAGCCATGGTGGTGGTGGGTGGCCGCCAGAGCGGCAATACCCGCCGTCTGGCCGACCTGGCGGCCCAGAGCGGCATCGCCACCTATCATATAGAACAGGCCGGGGAGTTGCGGGCCGAAGACTTCGCGCACAAGACCCGCGTGGGCCTCACGGCCGGCGCGTCCACGCCGCGCACGCTCATCGACGCCACCCAGGCCTGGCTGGAAGGCCTGCGGGACGGGGAGCGGCAGCCCGCCGCATCGTGAAAAAAAGGCTTTCTTCCGGGAGCACTGCGGCGGGGAAAAACCCCGTGTCGCACCGGCCGTCGCGAGCCCTTGGCGGACGCGGCTTTCCGGCCCCGCTCCCGGCAGACGCCGCGACGGGGCCTTTCCCGCGTGGCTGCCTGGCCGCCCGACGTCAGGGCATGCGCGCCCGCGCTGCGGCAAACTCTGTAACGATCGCGGCAGGATAGGGGACATCCTGCAGGATTTTGCCCGGATCGTGCCTTTTTTCACCCTGCAGCCCGTCTGCCGCCAAAGTCCTTCCCTGTCCGGCGCGGCTGTTTGCAAAGGCCCGCTCTCTGGCGTACACTGAAAACCAGTTCCGCACACGGGGCAGCTCCCGCTTCCCGGGGCCGCCGCACGGCATGCCTCAAGGGGCGCCCGTGTTTTTTCTGGGGGTAGAATGGCACTGATCCTGGGTACCGCCGGTCACATCGACCACGGCAAGACATCTCTGGTCCGCGCCCTGACGGGCATCGACTGCGACCGGCTGGAAGAAGAGAAGCGGCGCGGCATCACCATCGAACTGGGCTTCGCCTGGGTCTCCATGCCGGGCGGCGAACGCCTGGGCATCGTGGACGTGCCCGGGCACGAGCGCTTTGTGAAGAACATGGTGGCCGGCGCCGCCGGTGTGGACTTCGTCATGCTGGTCATCGCCGCCGACGAAGGCGTCATGCCCCAGACCCGCGAGCATCTGGAGATCTGCTCCCTGCTGGGCATCCGTCACGGCTTCGTGGCCCTGACCAAGGTGGACATGGTGGACGCCGACTGGCTGGAACTGGTCCAGGACGACATCAGGACCTTCCTGCAGGGCACCTTTCTGGAAGGCGCGCCCATCTTCCCGGTCTCGTCCAGCACGGGGCAGGGCATCCCGGCCCTGCGCGAGCACATCCTGACCTGCGCCGCCAGCCTGCCGCCCCGTCACGGTTCCGATATCTTCCGCCTGCCCGCGGACCGCGTGTTCACCATGAAGGGGCACGGCACGGTCATCACGGGCACGGTCATCTCCGGCGCGGTCAGCGAAGGGGACGAGCTCTGCTTCATGCCCGACGCCCTGCCCACCCGCGCCCGCGGCCTGCAGCGCCACGGCAGCAGCGTGGAGCTGGTGCGCGCCGGTGAGCGCTGCGCCGTCAACGTCCAGGGACTGGAAGTGACGGACATCCACCGGGGCAACACCCTCTGCCGCCCCGGCACCCTGTTCCCGTCCCGCCGCTGGCTGGTGCGCCTGCAGTGCCTCAAGTCCGCGCCGCGTCCCCTGCGCCAGCGCACCGAGGTCCACTTCCATCATGCCACGCAGGAATGCGCGGCCCGGGTGGTCTTTTTCGACCGCGACCGTCTGGCGCCCGGCGACACCTGCCTGGCCGAAGTGCGCTTTTCCTGCGACATGGTGGGCATCTTCGGCGATCACTGCGTGCTGCGCGCCTATTCGCCGCTGCGCACGGTGGCCGGCGGCACCATCGTCAGCCCCCTGCCGCCGCTGCTGCGCCGCAAGGACCCGGAATTCTCCAGCAAGCTGGACCTGCTGGCCCGCCTGCCCCAGCTGGCGTCCCCGGAATACATCGCCGCGCACACGGCCCTCGACCTGACCCGGGCCGCCCTGCACCTGAGCGGCAACGCGGGCGCCAGCCACAGCCAGTTGCAGGTCCTCACCGGCCAGAGCGGCCCCGCCCTGCAAAAGCAGCTGCTGCAGCTTTCCTCCCAGGGCGAGGCCATCTGCTGGCACAAGGAAAGCCGCCTCTGGATCGCCGGCCTGCATTTCGAGGCCCTGATCCGCGCCTGCCTGGCCCGGGCCGCCGCCCTGCACGCCAAGAACCCGCTCAAGCCCGCCCTGCCCAGCGGGGCCCTGTGCGCCGGCTGGGGCGACAAGTTGCCCCCGCGTCTGGTGGCCCGCGTGCTGGAAGCGGCCCAGAAGAAGGACCTGCTGGTGGCCGAAGGCGACGGCCTGCGTCTGGCCAGCCACAAAGTGACCCTGGCGTCCGATCAGGAGGGCCTGAGCCGCAAGCTGCTGGAAGCCCACGTCTCGGCCGGGCTGACCCCGCCCAACCTCAAGGACGTGCTGGAGGAACTGGGCGTGAGCAACAAGGAGGCCGCGCCCGTGCTGCGCCTGCTCTGCGAGCAGAAAAAGCTGGTGCGCGTCAGGGACGGCCTCTACTACGGCAGCGAGGCCCTGGACGCGATCCTGGACAAGGTGCGCCAGTGGTTCACCAGCCACGACGATCTGGACGTGGCCGGGCTCAAGGAGATCCTGGGCCTTTCGCGCAAATATCTCATCGCCCTGCTGGAATTCATGGACAGGGAAAAGATCACCGTCCGGGTGGGCGACACCCGGCAGTACCGGGGCCGCTAGTCCCGCCCCCGCCGGCAGGGGACAGCAGGGGCGGTCGCGCCTGTCCGCCGGCTGTTCCCGGACCGTCGCAGCGGCCCGCGGCCCGTATGGGCGCCCCGGCCGTCCGGGGCCTCTCCGGCGGCGATATCCGCCATGCGCGGCATCCGGCCGGGGCCCGCAGGTCCCGTGCTTTGGGCGTCCCGCGGTCCGGGTGCCTGCGGACCCGTGTCCCGCGACGCCCGCATCCCGCGCCGGGACGCGGCCCCTTTGCCCGCGGACGGCGCACGCTGCGCGGCGTCCGTCCCTTTCACACGCTAACGTCTCTACAAGGAGAGTGCATCATGGCACAGAAGATCCTGGTTATCGGCGGCGTGGCCCTGGGCCCCAAGGCGGCCTGCCGCTGCAAACGTCTGATGCCCGACGCCGAGATCACCCTGGTGGATGAAAACCTCTTCATCTCCTACGGCGGCTGCGGCATCCCCTATTATGTGTCCGGCGAGGTCAACAACCTCGACGACCTGCGCGCCACGCCCTACCATACCGTGCGCGATCCCGAATTCTTCCGTACCATGAAGGGCATCACCGTGCGCAACCAGACCCGCGCCCTGGCCATCGACCGCGCGGCCAGGACCCTGCTGGTGCGCAACGTGGTCACCGGCCAGGAAGAGAAGCTGCCCTACGACAAGCTGGTGCTGGCCACCGGCGCCACGCCGCGCCTGCCTCCGGTGGAAGGCCATGACCTCAAGAACGTCCTGACCCTCACCCGTCTGGAAGCCGCCGACGCCATCCGCAAGGCCTGCGAACACGGCCAGGTCAACGAGGCCGTCATCGTGGGCGGCGGCTTCATCGGTCTGGAAGCGGCCGTGGCCCTGGCCGACATGTGGGGCGTCAAGGTCAGCGTGGTGGAGATGATGGACCAGATGCTGCCCGGCGTGCTCTCCCACAATATGGGCAAGATGGCCGCCCACGACTGCGAGGCCCACGGCCTGTCCGTCTATACCTCCGAAAAGGTGGTCAGGCTGGAAGGCAAGGACGGCGCTGTCTGCACGGTCGTCACCGACAAGCGCGAGCTGCCCGCCCAGCTGGTGATCTTTGCCGCCGGTTTCCTGCCCAACGGCCAGCTGGCCAGGAACGCCGGTCTGGAAGTGGCCCCCTTCGGCGCCATCGTGGTCAATGAAAAGATGCAGACCAGCGATCCCGACATCTACGCCGGCGGCGACTGCGTGGCCATCAGGAACCTCATCACCGGCAAGCCGGGCTATCTGCCCCTGGGCAGTATGGCCAACCGCCAGGGCCGCGTCATCGGCACCAACCTGGCCGGCGGCGAGGCCATCTTCCCCGGCTTCGTGGGCACCTGGGCCGTCAAGCTGTTCGACATGTCCTTCTGCGGCGCGGGCCTGACCGTGGAGCGCGCCCGCCGGGAAGGCTATGACGCCCTCTCCGTGGCCGTGGAACAGCTGGACCGCGCCCACTTCTATCCTGAAAAGAACATGATGAGCCTGGAACTGGTGTTTGACCGGAGCAACCGCCGCGTGCTGGGCATCCAGGGCGCCTGCACCGCCGGTGACGCCCTCAAGGCCCGCGTGGACGCCGTGGCCGCCGTGCTGCAGTACGCCGCGCCCACCGTGGACGACATCTCCAACCTGGAGATCTCCTACGCGCCGCCCTTCGCCTCGGCCATGGACGTGGTCAACGTGGTGGGCAACGTGGCCGACAACGTGCTGGCCGGCCGGGTGAAGCCCGTCACCGCCGAGGAGTTCCTGGACCTGTGGAACAAGCGCGCCGAGAACAATGTCTTCTTCATCGACGCCCGTCCCGCCAAGGCCGGTCAGGCCGTGCAGGCCGTGCATCCCGAATGGCACTCCATCTCGCTGGAAGAGCTGCCCGGCCGCGTCGATGAAGTGCCCAGGGACCGCCCCGTGGCCCTGATCTGCAATACCGGCCTGCGCGCCTATGACAGCGTGCTGATCCTGGCCCGCAACGGCATCACCGATGTGGTCAATGCCTCCGGCGGCATGCAGGCCGTACTCAAGACCGGCGGCAAGATCTAGTCCGCCCGTCCGCCATGCCTTCCTGGAGGGGCCCCCGCAAGGGGGCCCCTTTCTTATGATGGGGGGGAGCAGGGCCGGGACCCCGCGCAGCCGGCCGGCCTGCGGCGCGCCGCCATGCGGCCTTATTTGCATAACATATTTCATAAAATTCCCGTAGTTGCCTTTTGTCGTCCTTTTTAGTAGGCAGCCAGAAGAAAGACCAAGGCCGCGACAGGCGCCCGACCCCGCAAAAAACGGGGAACAATCAGCCAACTGCCTTGTTTTGATGGAAAAAATGCGAAAATATTTTTTTTCACAACCAGGGCATATTAGACTGTTCAAACAAACAATTTTGTGGTAGGGCTCATCCATCGCCAACAGGGCTCGGTCCCGGCCATTTTTGCGGACTTTTTTCCTGCCGCCCCGTCTTCCCGCGGCGGCGACGATGGGCCCCTCCCTGCTCGCGACAAGGCGCCGGTGCGCCGGTGCATCCCTTACGGAAAAACATGCGTGTCGAAACAGATGCGCAAGGAGGAACAGATGGCGAAAATGAAAACCATGGACGGCAATAACGCCACCGCGTATATTGCCTACGCTCTGTCGGACACGGCAGCCATTTACCCCATCACCCCTTCGTCCGTCATGGGCGAAGTCATGGACGAAATGGCCGCCAAGGGCTGCAAGAACCTCATGGGCCAGACCGTGACCGTGCGTGAAATGCAGTCCGAAGCCGGCGCCGCCGGTGCCGTGCACGGCATGCTGGCCGCCGGTTCCCTGACCAGCACCTACACCGCTTCCCAGGGCCTGCTGCTCATGATCCCCAACATGTACAAGATCGCCGGCGAACTGCTGCCCGGCGTCTTCCATGTTTCGGCCCGCGCCCTGGCTTCCCATGCCCTGTCCATCTTCGGCGACCATCAGGACGTCATGGCCTGTCGCCAGACCGGTTTTGCCTTCCTCTGCTCCTCCTCGGTGCAGGAATGCATGGACCTGGCCCTGGTGGCCCACCTGTCCGCCCTGGATGCCAGCGTGCCCTTCTGCCACTTCTTCGACGGTTTCCGCACCTCCCACGAAGTGCAGAAGATCGAGACCATCGACTACGAAGACATCCGCAAACTGGTGCCCTGGGACAAGGTCGAAGAGTTCCGCGCCAATGCCATGAACCCGGAACATCCCCATATCCGCGGCACCGCCCAGAACCCCGACATCTTCTTCCAGAACCGCGAAGCCTGCAACCTCTACTATGACGCCGTGCCCGGCATCGTGCTGGAAAACATGAAGAAAGTGGCCGCCATCACCGGCCGCAAGCATCGCCTGTTCGACTATGTGGGCCATCCCGAAGCCGACCGCGTGATCATCAGCATGGGTTCCTCCTGTGAAGTCATCCAGGAAACCGTCAACTACCTGAACGAACGCGGCCAGCGCGTGGGCCTGGTCAAGGTGCATCTGTTCCGTCCCTTCTCGGCCGAACACCTGCTGCAGGCCATCCCCGCCACCGCCACCACCATCACCGTCCTCGACCGCACCAAGGAACCCGGTTCCCTGGGCGAGCCCCTGTACCAGGACGTGTGCACCGCCTTCATGGAAAAGGGCGAAGCTCCCACCATCGTGGGCGGCCGTTACGGTCTGGGCTCCAAGGACTTCACCCCCGGCATGGCCAAGGCCGTGTTCGACAACATGCTGGGCCTGGCTCCCAAGAACCACTTCACCGTGGGCATCAATGACGACGTGACCAACCTGAGCCTCGACGTCGAAGAAGAGATCGACACCGTGCCCGCCGGCACCGTGCAGTGCAAGTTCTTCGGTCTGGGCGCCGACGGCACCGTGGGCGCCAACAAGCAGGCCGTCAAGATCATCGGCGACAACACCGACATGTACGCCCAGGCCTACTTCGCCTACGACTCCAAGAAGTCCGGCGGCTTCACCGTGTCGCACCTGCGCTTCGGCAAGAGCCCCATCCAGTCGTCCTACCTCATCACCCAGGCCGACTACATCGCCTGCCACAAGGCCGCCTACGTCACCCAGTACGACATCCTGGACGGCATCAAGGACGGCGGCACCTTCGTGCTGAACTCCAACTGGTCGCTGGAAGACATGGAAAAGCACCTGCCTGCCTCCATGAAGCGCACCATCGCCCGCAAGCACCTGAAGTTCTTCAATGTCGACGCCGTCGCCGTGGCCCAGGAAGTGGGTCTGGGCGGCCGCATCAACATGATCATGCAGACCGCCTTCTTCAAGCTGGCCAACGTCATCGACTTCGACAAGGCCGTGGCCCTGCTCAAGGAATCCATCAAGAAGACCTACGGCATGAAGGGCGACAAGATCGTCAACATGAACATCGCCGCCGTGGACAAGGGCATGGACGCCCTGGTCGAGATCAAATACCCCGAATCCTGGGCTGATGCCACCGAAGGCGCCGAAGTCTGCCACTGCGGCGACGACGACTACATCGCCGGCGTGGTGCGTCCCATCCTGGGCCAGCGCGGCGACAAGCTGCCCGTGTCCGCCATGGAACCCGCGGGCATCATGCCCCTGGGCACCGCCGCCTGCGAAAAGCGCGGCGTGGCCATCAACGTGCCCGAATGGGTGGCCGAAAACTGCATCCAGTGCTGCCAGTGCTCCTTCGTCTGCCCCCACGCCGCCATCCGCCCCGTGGTCGCCAATGACGACGAACTGGACGGCGCTCCCGAAAGCTTCGTGACCGTGCCCGCCAAGGGCAAGGAACTGACCGGCATGAAGTTCCGCATGCAGGTCTACGCCGAAGACTGCCTGGGCTGCGGCTCCTGCGTGGAAGTCTGCCCCACCAAGCCTGAAAAGCGCGCCCTGTCCATGAAGCCCCTGGATACCCAGATCGACGCCCAGGTGGCCAACCTGGCCTTCGCCGAAGCCAACGTCTCCATCAAGGACGACCTCATGGCCCGCGACACCGTCAAGGGTTCCCAGCTGCAGCAGCCCCTGCATGAGTTCTCCGGCGCCTGCGCCGGCTGCGGTGAGACCCCCTACGTCAAGGTGCTCACCCAGCTGTTCGGCGAACGCATGATCATCGCCAACGCCACCGGCTGCTCCTCCATCTGGGGCGCCTCCTCGCCCACCACGCCCTACACCACCAACAAGGACGGCTTCGGTCCCGCCTGGGGCAACAGCCTCTTTGAAGACGCCGCCGAATTCGGCTGCGGTATCGGTCTGGGCTACAAGCAGCGCCGCGCCGCCCTGGCCCTGGCCGTGCAGGAAGCCCTGGCCACCGAAGGCGTGGACGACGAACTGAAGGCCTCCCTGCAGGGCTGGCTGGACAACAAGGAAGACGCCGAAGGCTCCCGCAAGTACGGCGAAGAGATCCTGGACAACCTGGACAGCCTCTCCGAAGCCAACCACGCCCTGGCCCACAAGCTGTGGGATATGGGCGACCTCTTCACCAAGAAGAGCGTCTGGATCTTCGGCGGCGACGGCTGGGCCTATGACATCGGTTACGGCGGTCTGGACCACGTCCTGGCTTCCGGCGACGACATCAACGTCCTGGTGATGGATACCGAAGTGTACTCCAACACCGGCGGCCAGGCCTCCAAGTCCACCCCGCTGGGCGCCATCGCCCAGTTCGCCGCTGCCGGCAAGCGCATCGGCAAGAAGGACCTGGGCCGCATGGCCATGAGCTACGGCTATGTGTATGTGGCCTCCATCGCCATGGGCGCCGACAAGCAGCAGGTGCTCAAGGCCTTCCGCGAAGCCGAAGCCTACAAGGGCCCCTCGCTGATCATCGCCTACGCCCCCTGCATCAACCAGGGCATCCGCAAGGGCATGGGCAAGAGCCAGGAAGAAGAAAAGCTGGCCGTGCAGACCGGCTACTGGCCCCTGTACCGCTACAATCCCGAACTGGCCAAGGAAGGCAAGAATCCCTTCCAGCTGGATTACACCAAGGATCCCAACGGCGAACTGCAGGCCTTCCTGGCCGGCGAGACCCGTTTCGCCGCCCTGGACAAGAAGGATCCCGAAGTGTCCAAGCAGCTCAAGGCCGAACTGGACAAGGCCTACAACGAACGTCACGCGCTGTACAAGCAGCTGGCCAGCCTGCCCCATCCCGGCAGCGAGAACTAAGCCGGCATACGCTGAATGACTGAAGGGGCGCGGCCGCAACGGCCGCGCCCCGATTATCTGGAGCGCAGGGGCAGCCTGCGCGACCCGGCGGCAGCCGCCGGGGACGCGCCCGCGGGAAGCACGATCCGCACCACCATATTTCCGCCCGCAAGGGCAGCGGCCTGCGGGCCGCGGCGCCTGACGCGCCACCCCTGAACCCGCGCTTGGGAGTTTCGGGCCCACGAAACTCCAGACATAACGGCCAATGATTCACCGGGGCCAGCGCCCCGTCCTGGAGGAAACCATGCATCGCGCCCTATACCTTACCGCCACGGGCCCGCGCACCGGCAAGCGCGCCATCGCCCTGGGCACCATGTCCATCCTGAGCCGCAACATGCAGGATGTGGCCATCTTCCGCCCCATCATCAACGAGCCCCAGCTGGATGACCGCGCCCCGGACATCAACCTGCTGCTGGAACACTTCAAACTCCGTCAGGACTACTGCGACACCTTCGCCTACACCCATCAGGAAGTGCGCACCATCATCAACCAGGGCGACCGCAACCTGGTCATCGAGAACATCATCCAGAAATTCAAGGAGCTGCAGAGCCGCCACGACTTCGTGCTCTGCGTGGGCACCGACTTCCTGGGCAAGGACCCGGTCTTCGAATTCGAACTGAACGCCGAGATCGCCTCCAACCTGGGCTGCCCCGTGATGCTCATCACCAGCGGTGAAGGCAAGAACGCCGAGGAAGTGCGCGACTCCCTGCTGGTGACCCGCGATTCCATGGCCCCCTATGCCCTGGACGTGGTGGCCACCATCGTCAACCGCTCCAGCCTGACCCGCGCCGAGACCGACGACCTGGGCGACATCTTCGCCGTGGACGACAAGCCCGGCCTGGTCTACGCCATCCCGGACGAGCCCGCCCTGGGCCGCGCCACCATGCGCGACCTGCAGAAGGGCCTCAACGCCGAAGTGCTCTCCGGCGAGGCCCACCTCGACGCCCTGGTGGGCGACTACCTCATCGCCGCCATGCACGTGGACAACTTCCTGGGCTATCTGGCCAAGGACCAGCTGGTGGTCACCCCCGGCGACCGCACCGACATCCTGCTGGCCTCCATCGCCTCGCGCCTGTCCTCCAGCAAGCCCGACATCGCCGGCGTGCTGCTGACCGGCGGCATCCGTCCCAGCACCGAGGTGAGCAACCTCATCGAAGGCTGGACCGGCGCGCCCCTGCCCGTGCTGCTGACCGACCAGCACACCTCCAAGGCCTTCCTCTCCCTGCAGGAGATCTACGGCCTCATCGAACCCACCGACACCCGCAAGATCAACACCGTGCTGGGCCTCTATGACCACTACGTCAACGGCAAGGAGATCAGCGCCCGCCTGAACATGACCAACCCCGGCCGCATGACGCCCATGATGTTCGAACTGAACCTCATCGAACGCGCCAAGGCCAACAAGATGCGCATCGTCCTGGCCGAAGGCGAGGAACCCCGCATCCTGCAGGCCACCGACATCCTGCTGCGCCGCGAAGTGGCCGACATCATCCTGCTGGGCAACGCGGACAAGATCAGCAAGCTGGCCCGCGAACTGCACCTTGACATCAGCAAGGCCACCATCATCGATCCCGTGACCTCGCCCAAGTTCGAAGACTACGCCGCCACCTACGCCGAGCTGCGCAAGGCCAAGGGCGTGACCATCGAACGCGCCCGCGACGTCATGGCCGACGCCACCTACTTCGCCACCATGATGGTCAAGAAGGACGACGCCGACGGCATGGTCTCCGGCGCGGTCAACACCACCGCCCACACCATCCGCCCGGCCTTCGAATTCATCAAGACCAAGCCCGGCTATTCCGTGGTCTCCTCGGTCTTCCTGATGTGCCTCAAGGACCGCGTGCTGGTCTTCGGCGACTGCGCCGTCAACCCCAACCCCTCGTCCCAGCAGCTGGCCGAGATCGCCGTGGCCTCCGCCGACACGGCCCGGGTCTTCGGCATCGAGCCCCGCGTGGCCATGCTCTCCTACTCCACCGGCACGTCCGGCAAGGGCGCCGACGTGGATGTGGTGGTGGAAGCCACGGCCCTGGCCAAGGAAAAGGCTCCCGAGCTCTCCCTGGAAGGCCCCCTGCAGTACGACGCCGCCATCGATCCCACCGTGGCCCGTACCAAGCTGCCCAACAGCAAGGTGGCCGGCAAGGCGACGGTCTTCATCTTCCCGGACCTCAACACCGGCAACAATACCTACAAGGCCGTGCAGCGCGCCGCTGAGGCCGTGGCCATCGGTCCTGTCCTGCAGGGCCTGAACAAGCCCGTCAACGACCTCTCCCGCGGCTGCACCGTGCCCGATATCGTCAATACCGTGGCCATCACCGCCATCCAGGCCGCTGCCGAAAAGCACGACTAAGGGCCCTGCCCGCCGGGCGCTCCCCTTTTGGGGGCCCTGCCCGGCGGCCGTCCTTTCCGCCACACTGCCAATCCCGGGACGGAGCTTCGGCTCCGTCCCGCATTCCCCCCGACGAGGAACCTCTCATGAAAGTACTGGTTATCAACGCTGGCTCTTCCTCCTGCAAGTATCAGCTGCTGGAAATGGATACCGAGACCGTCCTGGCTTCCGGTCTGGCCGAACGCATCGGCCAGGGCGGCACGGGCAAGCTGACCCACAAGATCGCCCCCGATACCGACCGCGAAGAAAAGATCGTGCGCGAAAGCGCCTTCCCCACCCATGTGGAAGCCATGGAACTGGTCATCGCCCTGCTGACCGACCCTGAAAAGGGCGTCATCAAGGACAAGAGCGAGATCTACGCCATCGGCCACCGCGTGCTGCACGGCGGCGAAGCCATCACCGAGACCGTGAAGGTGGACGACAAGGTCAAGCAGATCATCCGCGACTGCTTCCCCCTGGGCCCCCTGCACAACCCTGCCAACCTCATGGGCATCGAAGTGGCCGAAAAGCTCTTCCCCGGCGTGCCCAACGTGGCCGTGTTCGACACCGAATTCGGCATGGCCATGCCGCAGGAAGCCTACATGTACGGCCTGCCCTACGAGATCTACGAGGAAATGCACATCCGCCGCTACGGCTTCCACGGCACCTCGCACAAATACATCGCCAAGAAGACCGCCGAATATCTGGGCAAGCCCCAGTCCGAGCTGCGCTCCATCACCATGCACCTGGGCAACGGCTCTTCCATGAGCTGTGTCAAGGACGGCAAGTGCTTTGACACCAGCATGGGCCTCACGCCTCTGGAAGGCCTCATCATGGGCACCCGCTGCGGCTCCATCGACCCGGCCATCGTGCCCTTCATCATGGAAAAGAAGGGCCTGACCCCCGAACAGATGGACACCCTGATGAACAAGAAGTCCGGCCTGCTGGGCCTGTGCGGCTTCACCGACATGCGCGACGTGCACAAGGAAGTGGAAAAGGGCAACAAGAAGGCCGAACTGGCCCTCAAGATGCTGGTCCGCAGCATCAAGAAGACCCTGGGCGCCTACTTCCTGCTGCTGGGCGGCAAGGTCGATGCCCTGGTCTTCACCGCCGGCATCGGTGAAAACGACGACATCGTGCGCGCCATGGTCTGCGAAGGCCTGGAAGAACTGGGCGTGCGCCTGAACCTGGAAGAAAACGGCACCCGCAAGCCCGGCGCCCGCACCATCTCCACCCCGGACAGCAAGATCAAGGTCCTCATCATCCCCACCAACGAGGAACTGCAGATCGCCCAGGCCACCGTGGAAGTGCTGGCCTAAGGCACGTTCCCGCGCCGGAGCCGGGGCAGCCCCAGCCGCCCCCAGCCGCGACAGTCCGGTCAAGCCACGACAGCATCACAGGCCGTCTCCCCCGGGAGGCGGCCTTTTCCATGCCCGCGCGGGAAAGGCCGGGCGGGGCAAGGCACAGCGGCGGGCACGCAAGGGCGGCGGACAAACGCCAGCCTCCCCGGGAAGAGGCCCGGAACAGGGCGCGGCAAAAGCAGCGGGGGAGGCGACGGGAGCGGAAAAAAGCGGGACAAGGGAGGGGAAGAGACAGCGGCGGGAAAAAAGGCAGGGGGCGCGGGACAAAGGCGGCGTTGCGCCATCCGTGACGGACTGCCGGGACACGGCGGGAACAGGCGCAAGCCGTTTCACCGCAGCAGGATGGAGGCGGCACCGTTGCCCCGGTGCTGATGGCGCGCCGCGCGGGCCCCATGGGGCTCGCGGCCCTCGCGGCCCCGACACTGCCATTCCCCAAAAACAGGAAAAGGCTGGTATTGCTACCAGCCTTGCTTTCCATTGGTGCCGAAGGGGAGACTCGAACTCCCTTGCTTTCCATTGGTGCCGAAGGGGAGACTCGAACTCCCACTCCGTTGCCAGAACTAGACCCTGAACCTAGCGTGTCTACCAATTCCACCACTTCGGCGTGGAAATTTGTCTACAGGATTCGCCCCCGCATGGCAAGCATTTTTTTCACATTTTATGCTTTTTTTATTTTTATCCTGAAAAAACAGCCTGTTCTGCCCGTCTTGCAGCGCTGCCCAGCGGCCCGGCCCGGCCGCGTTCCCGATCCCGGCTTGCGGCTCCCGCGTTTTTTGCGCACACTTGCCCCGCACCCGAAACATTGTCCCCGACGAGCCGCTGCCATGAGTCTTTCGTCCGCCGTCTTCCTCCTGCCCGCCGCCCTGCTGCTGGACCGCCTCTGCGGCGAGCCGCCGGCCCGCGTCCATCCGGTCTGCGCCCTGGGCGCGCTGGCCGCCCGTCTGGAAAGCAGGCTCCGGCGCGGTCCCAACGGCCTGCGCCTGCGTCTGGCCGGTCTGCTGGCCTGTCTGGCCCTGGTCCTGTGCGCCGCCCTCTGCGCCGCCCTGCCGGTCCTGCTGGCCGGAGCTCTGGCCGGTGATGCGGCCGCCTGGCTGGTCTGCGTGGTGGCGGTCTCCCTCTGTCTGGCGCCCCGCTGTCTGGACGAACACGCCCGCCGGGTGGCCCTGCCGCTGGAAGCCGGGGACCTGACGGGTGCCCGCCGGGCCGTGTCCATGCTGGTGGGCCGCGACCCGCAACAGCTGGACGCCCACGGCGTGGCCCGGGCCTGCGTGGAGAGCGTGGGCGAGAACCTGACCGACGGCGTGCTCGGCACCCTGTTCTGGGCCGCCACGGGCCTGCTGCTGGCCGGTCTGCCCGGTGCGGCCGCCCTGGCCGCCTGCCATCGCGCCGCCAATGTCCTGGATGCCCTGTGGGGCAAGCTCGACGAGACCTACCGCTGTTTCGGCACGGCCGCCGCCCGGCTGGACGACCTGCTCAACTGGTGCCCGGCCCGTCTGGCCCTGCCCTGCATCGCCCTGGCCGCCGCCCTGCTGCCCGGCCTCGACGGCCGGGGGGCCTGGCGTACAGGCTGGCGGTACCGTCGCGCCCACGAAAGCCCCAACTCCGCCTGGAGCGAGGCGGCCTTCGCGGGCGCCCTGGGCCTGCGTCTGGGCGGCCCGGCCTGGTACGGCCCCCTGTACCGCCGGCATCCCTGGCTGGGCGACGGCAGCCCGCTGGCCACGGCCCGACACATCCGGCAGGCCGTGCGCCTGATGTGGGCCTCCCTGCTGGTCTTCGCGGCCCTGGCCTCCCTGCTGGTCTTCGCGGCCTTGGCCGCCTCTGTCTGAGCCCGCCCGGGACAGGACGCGCAGGACGGGACAGCAGGACAGGCAGCGAAAAATTTTCCCCCAACCTTCAGCAAGGCACTGCACCATGTCCGTCATCAGCTCTTTCCGCGCCGCCGTGGCCTTCTTCACCCGTCTGCCCGTGGGCAAAGCGCCCCTGCCGCCCACGCTGTCCGGCATCGTGGCCTGGCTGCCCGCCGTGGGCCTGCTGGTGGGGGCCCTGGCCGGTCTGGCCCTGCTGCTGGCTGCCCGGCTGGGCCTGACCGCCCTGCCCTGCGGCGTCCTGGCCGCCCTGGCCTGGACCGCCGTCACCGGCGGCCTGCACCTCGACGGCGTGGCCGACTGCGGCGACGGCCTGCTGGTGGAAGCGCCGCCGGAACGCCGCCTGGCCATCATGAAGGATTCGCGTCTGGGCAGTTTCGGCGCGCTGGCCCTGTTCTTCGTCCTTTCCACCAAGGTCGCGGCCCTGGCGGCACTGGTCGGGACGGCGCCCCTGCACGCCCTGTGCGCCTGCTGTCTGGCGGGCATGCTGGGCCGCTGTCAGGTCTTCGCGGGCATGCGCCTGCCCACGGCCCGGCCCGGCGGTCTGGGCAGCATGATGCACGACGGCATGAAGCCACGCTACGCCTATACGGCCCTCGGGCTCTGTCTGGTGGCCTGTCTCGCGATGGGACGGCATGGCCTGTACAGCCTGCTGGCCGCCGTCCTGACCGGCATCTGGCTGCTCTCCGCCGCCCGCGCGCGCATCGGCGGCGTGACGGGCGATGTTTTCGGCGCGCTCATCGAGACCACGGAATGCGCCGTGCTGCTGGCCTGCTGCCTGCCCTGAACAAGGAACGCAGCGCCGGGACGGACCGTGACGCACCGGTGCGCACCTGATCATGCGACAGCGGCCCGCAAGCACCGGCGGCAGGGCCGCATACGGCGATGCGGACGCGCTGTGCGCCCGGCCGGTGTCCCCGCGCGCCCCCATCCGCGAGCATGGTACGGCCCGCATGGCATGGCGGCACGGCCGCGACCACAGGCCGCTGTCCCGATGTCCCGGCGTCCCGTGCGGCTCGCGCCATGCGCCGGCACCTGCACTCACGAAGACGGCGACAGCCCGCACTCGCGGCAGCACCTGAGGAGGACCCATGGACCATCCTGATCTGACCCTGTTCCTGGGCGGTACACGCAGCGGCAAGAGCGCCCTGGCCGAGGCCCTGGTCACGGCGCGGGCCGCCGGGCCGGTCTGGTATCTGGCCACGGCGCAGGCGGCCGCAGACGACGCGGATCTGGCCGAACGCATCCGCCGCCACCGCCTGCGGCGTCCTGGGCACTGGCGGACCGTGGAATGCCCCCGCCATCCGGGCCGGGAGCTGGCGCGCCTGCTGGCCGCCCAGGCTCCCGCCACGGCCATGCCCACCGTGCTGCTGGACTGCGTGACCCTCTGGATGGGCAACATCCTCTTCGCCCTGGACGATCCCCCGGAGCCGGCCGATCTCGAGACCGCCGTCCGGGAAGAAGTGGCGGAACTGCTCGCGGTCATGCGGACCTTTCCCTGCCGCTGGGTGCTGGTCTCCGGCGAGACGGGCCTCGGCGGCATCCAGACCAGCCGTCTGGGACGCATCTTCGATGACGGTCTGGGCCTGGCCAACCAGCTGCTGGCCGCTGCGGCGGAAGATGTTTTCCTGGTGGTGGCCGGACGCTGCCTGCGTCTGGAGCGGCCTGATTTCTGAGCCGCGCCCGCACGGCCGGGAACAGCCGCCCTCCTCCCCGCGCGTCGGCCCGTGCCAGCCCGGCAGCGTCGCCGGGCCCGCACGGCATGGCGGACGCCTCCCGCTGCCCGCGCCCTTCCCCCGTCCGCGCATAAAAAAAGCGCCCCTTCCCTCTTGGAAAGAGACGCATCCCACCTCTGCGGCGCCAGTGCGCGGCCCGCGACACCAGCAGGGCAGCCCGGACTTCCGGCCAAGCGCGATCACTCCGCCGGGACGGGCGGCACGGCGGAGGGCCGCAGCGCAACGGGCCCAGCGGTCTGTCCCCGGTGGCGCGCGGCTACAACCTCATGCACGCATGTGGCCCGTGGCAGTGCCGCGTCTTCCGGCGCGGCGCGGCAACAGACAGCGATTTGCCCAAAAACAGGAAAAGGCTGGTATTGCTACCAGCCTTTGCTTTCCATTGGTGCCGAAGGGGAGACTCGAACTCCCACTCCGTTGCCAGAACTAGACCCTGAACCTAGCGTGTCTACCAATTCCACCACTTCGGCGCAAAAAGATATGTAGCGGATTTCCCTCTGACTGGCAAGCATTTTCGCAAAAAAATTTCGCGGCCCGCGTTTCCGCTCTGAACTCCCCGCGCGGGGCGGCCGGGGCGTCGCCGAACCACGGGGCAACGCCGCTTCCCCGTCCTGCGGGCACGGACAGGACGGCCTGGGCGGGCCGGGGCTTCGCCGCTGCTCCGAGGGCAAGGGCCAAGGCCCCGTCCCGCGCCAGTACAGGCCGGACGACAGGGCGGCCGGGGCGGCTTCGGCACCGCTCCTCCGGCGGACACCGGGGATGCCCGTCCCCGCGCCGGGACAGGACGGGAGCCGGGACATCCGCGGGGCTGGCCGCCCGGGGCTCCGCGAGAGCGGCGCCCCCGGGAGGGACGCCAGCTTCCCTGCCCGGTGCGCTGGGGAAGCGACCACTGACGGGCCGTGGATGATCCCCTGTCCCGCTCCGGCGCTCCCGTACGGCAGGGGCCGTCTTGCCTTGCGCCGGGCCATGCGCTACACAGCAAGGCACACTCTTACGCAAGGAACACCTCATGCAGGACAATTTTTCCCATCTGGACAAGGACGGCAACATCACCATGGTGGACGTGGGCGCCAAGCCCGACACCCGGCGCGTGGCCATTGCCGAAGCCATCGTGGAACTTTCGCCCAAAACCCTGGAACTGCTCAAGGAATGCGCCCTGCCCAAGGGCGACGTGCTGACCTGTGCCAAGGTGGGCGGCATCATGGCCGCCAAGCGCACGGCCGAGCTGATCCCGCTCTGCCATCCCCTGGGCCTGAGCCTGGTGGACATCCGCTTCGAGGTGCGCGACACCCCGCCCAGCGTACGCATCGAGGCCGAAACGCGCACCACCGGCCCCACCGGCGTGGAGATGGAAGCCATCATCGCCGCCCAGACCGCCGCCGCCGTCATCTATGACATGTGCAAGGCCGTGCAGCGCGACATCGTCATCAGCCGTGTCCGCCTGCTGTTCAAGGATGGCGGCCGCAGCGGCGCGTTCCACGCCAGGCCCCTGGACTAGACGGATGCAGTTCCCCGCCATCGATCCCGTGGCCTTCAGCATCGGCTCCCTGCAGCTGCGCTGGTACGGCCTCATGTATTTGCTGGCCTTCTTCGTGGGCTGGGGCCTGGCCCGCTGGCGGGCCTCCCGTCCCGGCTCCGGCTGGAAGACCGTGGACGTGGACGACCTGCTGACCTTCGTCATGCTGGGCGTCATCCTGGGCGCGCGCCTGGGCTATGTGCTCTTTTACGACCTGCCCGCCTATATCGACGACCCCGGCGAGATACTGCGCATCTGGAACGGCGGCATGTCCTTCCACGGCGGCCTGCTGGGCGTGCTCTGCGCCTTCTGGTATTTCTCGCGCACGCGCGGGAAGTCTTTTCTCGAAGTCTCGGACTTCATCGCGCCCCTGGTGCCGCAGGGCCTGTTCTGGGGCCGCATGGGCAACTTCATCAACGGCGAGCTCTGGGGCAAGGTCAGCGACGTGCCCTGGGCCATGATCTTTCCCGGCGGCGGGCCCTGGCCGCGCCACCCCTCGCAGCTCTACGAGGGCCTGCTGGAAGGTCTGGTGCTGTTCGTGGTGCTGTGGATCTTTTCCGCCCGGCCGCGCAAGGCGGGCGCCGTGTCCGGCCTTTTCGCCCTGCTCTACGCCGTGTTCCGCTTCGGCGTGGAATTCGTGCGCGTGCCCGACGCCCAGCTGGGCTATCTGGCCTTCGGCTGGCTGACCATGGGCCAGGTGCTCTGCCTGCCGCTCATGGCCGCGGGCCTCTGGCTGCTCTGCCGCAGCCCGCGTCCGCAGGCCGCCACGCCGCCGGCGGAAGCCCCGCGCAAGGCCCGCGGCGCACGAAAGCGTTGACAGACCTTGCTTCTTCCGTGTAGATATTCGCCGCTCATCTGAATCTTTTGGGAGGAAATATGGCTAAAGAAGGTTCCATTGAAGTTGACGGCGTGGTGCAGGAAGCCCTGCCCAATGCCATGTTCCGTGTGGAGCTGGAAAACGGCCACGAAGTGCTGGCGCACATTTCCGGCAAGATGCGCAAATTCTACATCCGCATCCTGCCCGGCGACCGCGTGAAGGTGGAGCTCTCGCCCTACGACCTGACCCGCGGCCGCATCACCTACCGCATGAAGTAGCCCGCACCCGACCCGCCTTTGCAGCGCACCCCTGACGGCATGACAGAGGTGCGCTTTTGTTGCGTCCTGTGGATGGCATGCGGCCTCCCTGACCGGAGGCCGCCGCCTGCGCAGCTCCATCAAAAAACGGGAGACGGCTTCGGGCCCTTTTCCTCCATCATGCCTTGTGTCCGCAAAAGACACAAAAAAAGGACGCCGCAGCGTCCTTTTTCATTTCTCCAGCCCCGAGAGCGCATCGCCTCCAGGCCTGGCGTCTGGCCCTCTTTTCCGCCCGATCCTCCCCGATAAAGCGCGTTTGGGGAGGGATGGGGGGCTCGGGGGGAAGGGGACCCCTTTGTGCGCCAGCCAAAGGGGTCCCCTTCCCCCCAAAACACCCGAAGGACCATGCCCGCAAAAAACTTCCTAAACCCAGCCCAGGGCCCGCAGCGCCAGCAGGCAGATCATGGCCATGAGCCCGGCCAGCACGTCGTCCAGCATGATGCCCCAGCCCGCGGGCAGCCAGTTTTCCGAGGCGTGCACGGGCCAGGGCTTCCAGATGTCGAACAGGCGGAACAGGGCGAAGGCCCAGACCAGCCCGGCCCAGGACCAGTCGCCCGCACCCAGGGGCAGGAGGGCGATCCAGACGCCCGCCAGTTCGTCGATGACCACCTCGCCGGGGTCGGTGCGGCCCAGCAGGACTTCGGCCCGCGTGGCGGCCAGACCGCCGGTCACGAAGATCACGGCCAGGAAGAGCAGCCGCGCCCAGAGCGGCAGGGGCAGGAAGATCAGGGGCGCCAGCAGGGCGGCCAGCGCCGAGCCGGCCGTGCCGGGCGCCCTGGGCGACAGCCCGGCGATGCCCAGACGGCAATAGGCCAGGATGCAGGTATTCCAGAATGACATATCTCTCCTCCACGGCTCCGCGGTCCAGGGGCACAAAGGCCTCCATCCCCAGGGCCGCCCGCCGCAAGACGATGTCCCACAGATGCCGGGGCCCCGGCCACGAAAGCCGTCCGCGAGCGGACGCGGCGAGCGACGATACCGGAGCGCCACGGGGCCACAAGGCACGCACGGGCGGACGCATGGTCCCGGCATCTGCAAAGCGGGCTGCCTCGAGCCGGATATCCCCCACGGACGTTCGTTCGGTAGTGGTGGGGTCTTCCCGCCCGCCTTGTCCCGCACAGCCGCACACGGACGGACGCGCCAGGGACCTCCGCTCATGGTTGTCTGACCGTCCGTGACGGTCTTCGCGCGTGTCCCGATGAGCTTCCCTGTCTTCCGCCACGGCGAGGGCGGAGGCCCTGCGGCATGGCCCGGACAAAGCAGCGCTGCACGAAAACGCACATCCTTTCCGGGCCTCCTTGCGACGGCGGAGCCTTGGGCAGTGTAGCGGCTTGCCGCCCGTCTGGCAACGCCCGGCCCGCCGGTGCCCGCCCCTTGACGCCGCAGGAGCGGCCAGCTACAAAAGAGCCCACGCCCGGATGGTGGAATTGGTAGACACAAGGGACTTAAAATCCCTCGGCCTATGCCGTGCCGGTTCAAGCCCGGCTCCGGGTACCAGAGCATGAAAGGCCGCCGCAGAGGAGTTCCGCGGCGGCCTTTTTTTTGCGTGCGCCTCCGTACGTCCGCCGCCGTGCCCCGTGCCGCCCGGTGCCGGGCAGGGATATCGCCGTCCCGCAGGCTCCCTGGCGTGCCGTCCGGCCCACGGGACCGGAGAACGGACGCAGCAGGCAGCCCGTCATGCCTCAGTACGGGACCGCCTCGAAGACGCCTTCCACCCGGCATGTGTCATCGTGCAGGCGCAGCGTGCCGGAGATCCCGTCAGGCAGTTCCAGCACCGCCGCGTCCTGTACGGCCAATGCGCGGCAGGCGGCCGTGAAGATCACGACCTTCGTGTCCCCGATCCGGTAAAGGCCCTCCTCTTCCCGGGTGACGACAAGCTCATGGCGTCCCCGCCGCAGCAGCTTCCGAACATAGACGTCCTCCACGGCGCAGCGCCGGCCGCTGTCCGGGAAAAGGAGCCCATTCCTGTCCGAAGTCAGGACGGCCCGGGCTCCGGCGGCCTGTTCGAAACAGAATTTCGTCCTGATGAGCACATCCCACGCCCACGCGGCATACAGGTCATCAGCCACCCGGGTCACGCGGAGGGCATGCTGCCCGGCCGCGCAGTTCGCGGCGGTCAGGAGCAGGATGGTCAGGGCCCAAAGGATCCGTTGCATGTAGCCTCCAGTAAAACATGTTCCGGCGCCGCGCATCCCCGCAGCCCTTCCGGCAGATGCCGCCATCGCACCTCCGGCCGGGAGCGCCTGCCGCCCCGCGAGCCGGGGAACAGGACCGTCGCGGGCCGCCCCGCAGGCAGCGCCTCTCCCGCGCTGACTACGGGAAGTGCGCCCCGATGTCCAGCCGGAAGGACGCGCCCGTGCCCCGGCTCGACCTTTGCGCCGGTATCCTCTATACTGGCCTGTACCCGTGCCGCCACGGGACATGTTCCATCTTCAAGACATGATCGAGGTCATATCATGGATGCCCTGCAATGCATTCTCACCCGTCGTTCCTGCCGCTCCTATGAGGACCGGCCCATCCCCAAGAAAGAGATCCTGGAGCTGCTGACCATCGGCACCAAGGCCGCCACCGGCTCGGGCATGCAGCCCTGGGGCTTCGTGACCCTCACGGACAGGGAAAAGATCGCCGCCCTCTCCGACGAGATCAAGGGCTGGCTCAAAGAGCATTTCGACGACTTCCCCTGGCTGGCCCAGTACCGCGAATGGCTGGACAATCCCAACTACAACATCTTCTATGACGCCCACAACGTGGTCTGCGTCTACGGGGACACGGCCTCGCACTGGTACGTCTATGACGGCACCCTCTGCACGGCCAACATCATGCTGGCCGCCCACGCCAGGGGCATCGGCTCCTGCTGGATCGGCTTCGCCCAGGACTTCATGAACCGGCCGGAGATCAAGGCCCGCTACAAGGTGCCGGACAGCTGCCAGTTCGTCAGCGCCCTGAGCCTGGGCTATGCCAAGGGCCATCTGCCCGAGGCCCAGCGCAAGGAACCGGTCATCTTCAACAGCTAGCTCCCCGGGACGCCAGGCCGCCGGAGCGGGGCATCTTCAGTATGGCCCCTGCGCCATGCCGGCGGACAGGTCCGAAGCCCCTCCCGGCCCCGGCCGGCATCCCACGGAACATCCCGGCACAACCAGCAGACATCGGGACGCGAAAAGGCGGATCCCTGGATCCGCCTTTTTTATCGTACGCCGACAGGCAGGAGCCCTTCCCATCACGGGCGGCTCCTCCCCACCAGTCTGTTCAGGGGAAAGACCCGTCTAGGCCTTTTCCGCCGCAGGGCATCCCTTGCGGCGCAGGGCCTGCCAGCCTTCCCGCACCAGCACCAGCGACAGCACCAGCAGCAGCACGGCGATGACCAGTTGCAGGGCGGCCACAGCGCCGCCCGTACCGGCCAGCAGGGCCCTGCCCTGGGCCACGATGCCCAGCACCAGGGCCGAGAGCGTCACCAGCAGCATGAAGAACATGGGCACGAGGAACATGCCGTTGCGGCGCGCCAGGTTCTGCAGCCAGCAGGCCACGGCCAGCAGGGCCAGGGCGGCCAGCAGCTGGTTGGCCGCGCCGAACAGGGGCCAGATCTTGGCATAGCCGCCGAAGCCCAGGCTCATGCCCAGGGCCACGGTCACCAGGGTGGCCACATATTTGTTGACCAGCACCGCGCGCCAGCCGCGCACGTCCTTCACGCTCTGGCCCGGGGCCAGCCACAGTTCCTGGAACATATAGCGGCCCAGGCGGGTGGCCGTATCCAGCGAGGTCAGGCAGAAGGTGGACACGGCCAGGATGATGAGGCCGTAGGTGACGCCGCGGGCGCTCCCGCTGCCCAGGCCCACGCAGGCCAGCATCTGCGACAGGCCGTCGGCCAGCACCTGGGTGGGCGTCTGGCTGGTGAAGGCGTTGCCGTTCCGGGTGAAGATATAGCCCACGGCGATGAGCGAGGCGATGCCCAGGGCGCTTTCGATGAGCATGGAGCCGAAGCCCACCAGGCGGGCGTCGCCTTCGCTGCTCAGCTGCTTGGAGGTGGTGCCCGAGGCCACCAGCGAGTGGAAGCCCGAGATGGCGCCGCAGGCCACGGTCACGAACAGGGCCGGGAACAGGTACTGACCGTTGACTTCAAAGCCGGTGAAGGCGGGCAGCTCGATGACGGGATGGGCGGCCGCGATGCCCACCACGGCGGCCAGCATCATGGCGTAAAGCAGGAAGGAGCTCAGGTAGTCGCGGGGCTGGAGCAGTATCCAGACCGGCGTCACCGAGGCCAGCAGGATATAGAGGCCCAGCAGCCACATCCAGGTGTCGTAGCCCGCATAGACGGGAAAGCGCAGGCCCAGGGCGATGACGCCCACGATGCCCGCCAGGCCCAGCAGGGTGGCCTTGCCCAGCGGCATCTCGCAGCGGTAGACCAGCAGGCCGAAGATCACGGCCAGCACGATGAACAGCAGGGAGATGGTGGCCGTGGAACCGTTGACCTGGTTGTGGACCAGCGCGCCCGAGGCGTCCGTCATGAAGCCGTTGAAGGTGCCCGCCACGATGGAGGCGAACGCGCCCACCACCAGCACCAGGGTCAGGAAGGAAAAGATGACGAACAGGCGCTTGGCGCGCAGGCCGATGCTGCCCGCGATGACCTCGCCGATGGAGCGGCCCTTGTTGCGCAGGGAGGCGAACAGGGCCCCGAAGTCATGCACGCCGCCGAAGAAGATGCCGCCGACGACGATCCAGAGGAAACAGGGCAGCCAGCCGAAAATGGCGGCCTGGATGGGGCCGTTGATGGGCCCGGCCCCGGCGATGGAGGAAAAATGGTGCCCCAGCACCACCGGCGCTTTGGAAGGCATGTAGTCCACGCCGTCGCGGAACTGATGGGCCGGCGTGGGACGGGAGGGGTCCACGCCCCAGACTTTTTCCAGCCATGCGCCGTAGACGAAATAGCCCAGTCCCAGCAGGACCAGGCCGCCGAGGAGCAGATACAGGGAATTCATGATGCACGCTCACGGGAAAAAAGGGATGGGAACGCCCCGCGCACCAGGGGCAGCAGGGTGGCCCGGGCTGCCTTGTTGCAGGCGCAGGCGGCATCGGCGGTGTCGGTGTCGCGCCGCGGCGCGGCGGGGAGGACAAGGGCCAGCACGCGCAGGCGCATCCAGCCGCGCAGGCCCCACCAGAAACTTTTGCAGACACGGCAGCGCGCCACGGCGTCGGCCGCGTCCTGCCGCCATGCCCGGCAGAGGATGCTGACGCTCACATAGGAGGCCATGTGCTCGTCATGGGGCCGCACCTGTTCCCGGCCCCAGGCCAGGGCCCCGTCGCGGATGCGCTCCCAGGCGGCCAAGTCCAGCAGGGGCAGGTCATGGACCTGCAGGTATTCGTGCGTCTCCGCGGCCCAGAGCGTGGCCTTGCGGTGCAGCACATAGGCTTCGTCACGGCGGTGGAAGGCGCAGAGGGCGCGCAGGCTGCCGGGGCCGTCCCGGCGCTCCACATCGAAGCCGGCGGCGCTCAGGGCGGACAGCAGGGCGTCCAGAGGGGCCGCCATGCAGGCGGCCTGACGGCCATCGGGCCGGGCAGCGCACGGAGCGCCGGACAGGGGGCCGGCCACGTCATCGAACTGATCATGGGGCCGGGCATGGGGCCGGACAACCGGCACGGCAGCGCTCAGGCCGCCGTGGCCGTCCGCAGCCGCGGGCGCGCCGTCGGCGTCCCGCTTCCCGGGCTGTCCGTCATCGCTCCAGGGGCCTTCCTGTCGCATCAGCACCACGCTCCCGCCCTGCCTTGGCTGACCTCCCCTTCCCGGCAGGGCCATGAGGATGGGGAGCAAAAAACGTCCGTGACGGCGGTACGCGCGTCACGGGCGCGCTGCGGACGGAGCACTGTCTGGGGCCCCGCCCGGAAGATGGCTTGCGGCATCGTCCGGGGTGCTGTCCGGGGAACGGTCCCGGCCCCTGTCCGTGGGCCAGTCCTCCACCGTGAAGGACAGGCTTTCGGCCATCTCGGCCAGGGCCCGGCGCAGGGCTTCTTCCCGGTGGGGCGAGAAGACCAGCTTGAGCAGGGCCGCGCGCGGTTCCAGCACGGTGAAATAGGCCGTGTTGTCGTAGCCTTCCAGCAAAAAGCGGAACAGGGCCGTATCCTCCGGGGCCAGGCGCACCAGCAGGCGGGCGCTGCGGGCCGGGGGCGGCAGGGGCGGCCCGGGCTTGCGCGGTTTGCGCAGGGCCGGGGGCAGATGGGCCTCCCGCAGATGGAAGGGGCAGTGCGGCCGTGCTGCGCGGGCCATCAGTACCACCCCAGATAGCGCATCAGGGCCACGAAGCCCATGCAAAAGGCGATGGTGCCGAAAAAGCTCTTGCTCCACCAGGCCACCAGCAGGGCCGGGATGGCCGTCATCAGGAAGAGATTGCGCCACGAGAGCATGAACTCGCCCTGGTAGATGAAGACGTCCGGGCCCAGCAGGGCCGCCATGACCGCCACGGGCACGAAGGAGAGCCAGTGGCGCAGCAGGTCGGGCAGGCTTTCGGCACGCAGGAACATGACCGGTCCCACGCGCGGGATCACCGTCACCAGCATGCACCCGACCAGACAGAAGAGCAATTCCGCATTTTGCTGCAGCCAGCTCATGCCTCTTCCTCCTTCCTGTCCGGCAGGGCGCTTTTGTTGCGGTAGAGCAAGGCCACGCCCAGGCTCGCGCCCAGCACCGTGGCCACCACCACGTTCCACTGCCCCATGCCGGCCAACTTCAGGGACAGGGAGAGGATGGCCGTGACCACGGCCACCAGCACATGCAGGCGGCTGACGCACTGCGGCACCAGCAGGGCCAGGAACATGGCCGTCAGGGCGTAATCCAGGCCCAGGGGCTTCACGTCGTGCACCAGCCCGCCGCAGAAGACGCCCACGACGGTGCCCAGCACCCAGGATGCGTGGGCCGTGAGGTTGCAGGTGTAGAGCGTGGCCGCGCTCAACTGCCAGCCGCGCCGGAAGGCCGTGATGTGCACGCCGAAGGTCTCGTCCGTCATCTCGCAGCCGAACAGGAAACGCTGCAGGCGGCTGAGAGGGGCCAGGGGCTCGGCCATGGCCGCGGACATGAGCAGATGGCGCAGATTGACCACGAAGACCGCCACGATGACGGACACGGCGCCCACGCCGGCCCCCCAGAGGCTCGCGCAGACGAACTGCCCGGACCCGGCGAAATGGAAGACCGACATGGCCACCACCAGGGCGGGCGGGATATCGTTCTTGACGGCCAGCACACCAAAGGCGAACGCCACCGGCGCGTACCCCAGCACGATGGGCAGGGCCCGGCGCACGCCGTCCATATAGGGAGATGCCACAGCAGCCTCCTCTCCTGAAAATGAAAGAGTTTTCCTAGCCCTTTTCCTCTCCCTTTGGCAAGGGCATGCGTCGCCGTCCCGCCGGCGGACAGGATGCGGGACAGGGCGGGCGCGGCATGCGGCTCGCCGCCGGCGGCCAGCCGCGCCCCTCTTGCCAACGGCCGCGTTTTTCGGAACAATCCCTGGCCGATCTCCCCCACTCTCCGCTGACCGAGGCCCGCATGTCCGCTCTGTCCTTTTTCGCTCCCCGCGCCCTGCCGCCGCAACTGGCCGGCAAGGCCGGCTCCCTGACCTGTCTTTCCCTGCTCTGCTTCGCCCTGGCCGACGTGCGCGACGGCCTGGGGCCCTTCCTGGGCATCTTCCTGCAAAGCCACGGCTGGACGCCGGACAGCATCGGCTACGTCATGACCATCGGCGGTCTGGCGGGCATGGCCGTCACCGCGCCCATGGGCGCTCTGGCCGACGCCACCCGCCGCAAACGCCTGCTGCTGGCCCTGGCCTCGCTGGGCATCGTGGGCGCGCTGGCCCTGATCTTCCTCTGCCAGCGGCCCCTGCTGGTGGGCGGCGCGCAGATCGTGCAGGCCGTGTGCGCGGCGGCCGTGGCCCCGACCATCAGCGGCCTGACCCTGGGCCTGGTGGGGCAGGCCCATCTGCCCGCCCAGCTGGGCCGCAACGAAGCCTGGAACCACGCGGGCAACGGCCTTTCCGCCCTGCTGGGCGGCGCTGTGGGCTACTGGTACGGCGTGCCCGGCGTCTTTGTGATCATGACCGGCATGATGTGCCTCAGCCTCCACGCCCTGCGCGGCATCGCCCCCGGCGATATCGACTACA
>NZ_CASDOY010000044.1 GCF_949282365.1 uncultured Desulfovibrio sp. | reverse complement strand
TCCGGGAGCCGCAGCTGCCCACGCCGGGGGCATCCGGGAGCCGCCCGGCGCGTTCGGTCTCGTGCGGGGCCGCTCCGCCCGCTGCCGCCGTGAGGACGGGGCTTGCCCGCAGGCCCGGCCGTGTCATCATTTGCCGACGGTCCCGCATTGCCGCTGTCGCAGTGCGGGACCGTGCTTTTCCGGGGCAGGGCCTTCCTGCCGCAAGGTGCCGTCATGGTTTTTCTGCATGCCCTTCAGGGGATCTTCGGCCTGCTGCTCATCGTCTCCCTGGCCTACGCGCTGGCCCGCAAGGGCTGGTTCTCGCCCGAGACCCAGATCCTGCTGCCCCGCCTGGTCACGTCCGTGGCCCTGCCGCCCTATCTGTTCTATACCATCACCCATTCCTTCGGCCGGGACGACCTGATCCACCTGATCTACGGTTCGCTCTTTCCCCTGTGCAGCATCCTGCTGACCTTTGCCGTGGCCCTGGTGGTGGCCAGGGTCAGCCGCGTGGAGCGGCGGCACTTCGGCCTGTTCTGTGCCAGCTTCGCCACCTCCAATACGGTCTTCATCGGCCTGCCGGTCAATCTGGCCCTGTTCGGCGAGGCGGCCGCGCCCTATGTGCTGCTCTATTTCTTTGCCAATACCGTCTTTTTCTGGACCATCGGCAACTATGCCGTGAGCCATGACAACGAGGAGCTGCGCGGCCATGACAGCGTGCTGGACAACGTGCGCCACGTCTTCTCGCCGCCCATGCTGGGCTTTCTGGCCGGGGCCGCCCTGACCCTGGTGGACCTGCGCCTGCCGGGCTTCGTGCAGGATGCCGCCCGCTATCTGGGCAACCTCACCACGCCCCTGGCCCTGATCTTCATCGGTATCTGCCTTTACAAGATGGATCTGCGCCATCTGCGCCTTTCGCGCGATCTGGTGCTGGCCCTGCTGGGCAAGATGGTGGTCTGTCCCCTGATACTGGCTGGGCTGCTGCGCTGGGTGGAGTTGCCCGAACTCATGGAAAAGGTCTTCATCGTCCAGTCGGCCCTGCCCTGCATGATGCAGATCTCCATCCTCAGCGCCTACTACAAGACCGATGCCGAATTCGGCGCCCTGATGGTCAGCCTCTCCACCCTGATCTCCGTGCTCACCATCCCCGTGGTCATGACCTTGCTGTCGCTGTAGCGCAGGCCGGGAGCGGACCGGCGCATGGTCCGGGACAGCGTCCCGGGACAGCGGCTTGTGCCGGCGGACCGGACCGGGAGGTCTCTGGCCTTGCCGGTGCCCGCAAGGCGGTCGTCGCCGGCACGGCCTGTGCGGGCCGCCATATGCGTCCGCTCCCCACGCCGTGCCGGCTAGGGAGGGGCTGCGGCCGTCATGCACGCCGCCCCAACGGCGCCCCATAGCGGGCAGGGCCTGCGGACGGGGGAGGGGACCTTCGCTTGCTGGCTGACGCACGAAGGGGCCCTTTTCCTGCCTCAGGCTGCCCCGTCCGGCCTTGCTGCTGATGGTCGCTCCCCTGCCTCGCAAAGGGTACGACCTGTGCGGGCGTGTCCCCGCCGGAGAGCGACCGGGCCCGGAGGCCGGGCCACAGCCGTCATGGGCGTTGGCTCTCAGCCCAGCGCCGTTTGGGCGCGCCGTCCTTCCTGTACTCGGGCGCGCTCTTGCCGTTTTGCGCGGGCCCTGCGTCCTGTTCTGCCTTTGCCCTCTCGCTCCCGCTCTCGCGTCCTTGCCATGCCCGGCCTCTGCTGCTCTGCTTCTCGTCTCCCTGCCTTCGCCCGTGCGCCCGTGTGCTTCCAGCGTGCTGGCGGCGGGCGACGAAAAAGGCGCGTCCGCCGAAACGGACGCGCCTTGAATGACGCTGCTTGTGCAGCCGGGACTAGAAGCCGAAGCCGTCGGAGTTGGCGCCGCTGGAGCCGAAACCGAAATCGTCCGGCACGCCGCCGTTGTCTTCCTGGGCGGGTTCGTCGGCAGCGGCAGCTTCGCCGGCCACGCCGGCGGCGGCCACGCCCACGGTGATGTTCTTCAGATTGTCCTTGATGGCGTCCTTGATGCTCTGCATCAGTTCGTCATGGCTGATGGCGACCTTGCCCTGGAATTCGGCCACCTGACGGCGCAGACCGCCCATGTCGGTCTTCATGGTCTTGATGGTGTCTTCCAGTTTGTCGCACTTCTTCTGCAGTTCTTCGGCCTTGCCCTGATAGGGGGCCAGGGTCTCCACCTGCTGGCGCAGGTCGGCGATCTCCACGCGCTGGCTGACCATGGTGCCGTGCATGTCGTCCATCATGTCCAGCACGGTGGCGACGGCGTTCTTCAGGCAGTCGTCCATGGGGGTCAGGGAGATGGTGTCGCCCAGCAGGCGGGCGCCCTGATTGACGAAGTCGGCCCAGTTGTCATCGTCCTTGTAGTTCATTTCCAGGAACTTGGGGGACAGCTTGGCCAGCCAGGCGGCGGCGAAGGGAGCCACGGCGGCGGCGCAGGCGTCACAGACGATGCTGCGACCGGTGATGTAACCGGCGATATCTTTCACGTCCGCGCCCTTCTTGGCGACGGCCAGGGCCAGGACGGTTTCCACAGGGAACATTTTACGAGCGGTATCAGACATTTTCGGCCTCCTCCTCGGAGAACGGTGTTTTGCAGTGTGAGCCTGTGCGGGCCGTCGTCACGGGGCGACGGCCCGAAAGACCATCCTAGTAGCCGCGCCCGTACATGCGGACGAAGACCAGGGCCGCGGTGCGGTACACGAAGTGACCGAGCTTGGACCACGGCAGGTAAGCAAAGAGCATCCACACAAAGACCAGATGCAGGTAGTACACCACAAAGGCGGGGTGAATGGCGTCGGCCAGGCGGAAGATCTGGGACAGGATGCCCGTCAGGGCCACCAGCCAGATGATGCCCAGCAGATACCAGTCATACCAGCTCGAACCCTGATGCTTGGGGTTCAGCTTCAGACGGCGGGCGGTGAGGATGCCCAGACCGCAGACCAGCATGATGGCGCCGATATTGGCCAGGATCTTCACGGGGAAGGTCAGGGACATGGGGGTCTCGATCTTGATGAGCGGGATCACCTTGCCGCCCCAGTGGCCCAGGGCCACCACGGCCGTCACGAAAGCCAGGATGACGAAGCTGTACACCAGCAGCATGTGGCCGCCCTTGCGGTTGGGCACATTGGTACCGGTCTTGGGGCCAGCTTCGCAGTCGTCGAACTTGCGATGGGTCACCACTTCGTCGATGAGCACGTCCAGCAGGTGCCAGTACCAGGCCTTGGTCTTGCCCAGCACGGTCAGGCGGCCTTCAGGCTTGAACATGCCCCAGAGCTTGCGCACACCCTTGTAGAGGATGAAGCAGGCCCCGAAGAAGGTGATCATGAAGATGGGGTCGATGGTATAGTCGCCGTAGAAGACCTGGCCGAACACGATGCGGCCGTCAGCGGCGCGGGGGAACCAGTTGCCGTCATTGAAGCCGGCGCGGATCCACCAGATGATGAGCCACAGCAGGGCCGGGATGGCGAAGAGGTAGGGCAGGCCGGCGGGCTTGCTCATCCACTTGCCCACGACGGTGGGCTCGGTCAGATCGCGGTAGACCATGTTGCGGGCCGCGCCCATGACATCGGCGGGACGGGCACCACGGGGGCAGAGATCCGCGCAGTTGCCGCAGTTGTGGCAGAGCCACAGGTCCACGTCGGTGACCAGTTTGTCCTTGAGGCCCCAGGACGCCCACACCATTTCCTTGCGGGGGTAGGGAGCGTTTTCCGGAGCCATGGGGCAGGCCACGGAGCAGGTGGCGCACTGATAGCATTTTTTCAGGCTGTCGCCGCCCGCTTCCATCAGCTCCCGCGTAAAGGTGGAATCCGGCTTGAGAATATTCTGTGCCATTGCAGCCTTCCTCCTACATGCCCTTGAACGGGTTGGGGCCGAGTTCCACGATGCGAGCGACGAATTCGTCGATCATGTCCGGCACCTTGTCATATTCGTCGATGGCCACTTCCAGCTGGTCAACGCGTTCGGGCTGCACGCCCAGACGGTTCAGGGTCTCGGCGATGTTTTCCTTGCGGCGGTTGCAGATCTCCGAACCCTTGATGAAGTGGCACTGATAGTCTTCGCCATATTTGCAGCCCAGCAGCAGCACGCCGTCGAAGCCCTTGCTCATGGCGTCAGACACCCAGATGGCGTTGACGGAGCCGAGGCAGCGCACGGGGATGATGCGGCAGTAGGGGCTCCAGGCCTTGCGGCGCATGCCGGCCATATCCAGGGCGGGGTAGGCGTCGTTTTCGCAGGCCAGGATGAGGATACGGGGGCCTTCCTTCTTGAAGTCCTTGGGCACCACAACTTCGCGGATCATGGAACCGATCTGGTCGATGTTGTAGTTGGCAAAGGAGATCACGCGCTCGGGGCAGGCGCCGAAGCAGGTACCGCAACGGCGGCAGCGGGCCGGGTTGGGCTTGGGCGTACCCTTTTCGTCGTCGTCCAGGGCGCCGAAGGGGCATTCTTCGGTGCAGCGCTTGCACTGGGTGCAGCGCACGAAGTTGAACACGGGGTAGGAATTGTCGCCGGAGCGGGGGTGCACGGCCACACCGTGGGAAGCGGCTTCCACACACTGCATGGCTTTGAGCACGGCGCCGCGAGCGTCTTCCTCACAGGCGTCCAGGGTCTGGGGCTGACGCACGCAACCGGCGGCGTAGACGCCGGTGCGGCGGGTTTCGTAGGGGAAGCAGATGTAGTTGGAGTCCGCGAAACCGTCGAAGAGCTGCAGGTCCGGGAAGTCCGGGCCCTGGCGGTATTCGAAGCCCACCACCACGTCCGTGGCGGTCGTGGGCACGATACCGGTGGGCAGCACCACCAGATCCACATCCAGGTCGAAGTCCATGCCCAGCAGGGTGTTCTTGCAGCTGACCACCATGTGGTCGCCGGCTTCGCGGATCTCGGTGACGTCGGCCTTGGTCATCATCAGGCCCAGACGGTCCTGCATCTTCTTGTAGAAGCGTTCCAGGATGCCGGGGATGGTCATGTCCTTGTACAGCACGAAGGTCTGCACGGCGTCGTCGGTCTTGTCGCAGACCAGGTTGGCCAGGCGCAGCATGCCCACGCTGTTGACGGCGTTGGAGTAACGCAGGTGCTTGATGCTTTCCAGGTTCTCCTTGACGAAGACCTTTTCCTCTTCTTCCGCGGGAGCGGCGGCAGGAGCGGCTTCGGCTTCGGCAGCAGCGGCCGCGGCGGCGGCAGCGGCTTCGTCAGCGGCTTTCTGCAGGGCTTCTTCGGCGATGGTGGTATCGAGCACGAAGGCGATGCGGCGGGCATCGACCTTGCCTTCGTTCAGCATCTTGGCGAACTGGGCGGCATGGACGACCTTGGGGCTCACGCCCAGGCCCATGCTTTCCAGATACTTGTCGCCCAGCGGCACCCAGCCGGTGGCCAGGACCACGGCGCCGATGTCGAAGGTCTGGTCGCCGCTGGCGGTGACCACGGTGGCCTTGAACTCGCCGGGCTGGCCTTCCAGTTTGCCCATGTGGGCGTTCAGCAGCACGGTGATGTTGCTGTTGCCGGTGACGGCGGCGATCTTTTCAGGCAGGTTGGTGGGTTCGCGGTCTTCCCACGGGGCCTTCAGGGGCGAGCCCATGGGCATGTTGTTGACCGCGCCGCCGAGCTTGTCGGCCTTTTCCACCAGCACCACTTCGTAGCCGGTCTTGGCGGCTTCCAGGGCGGCGGTGAGGCCGGTCCAGCCGCCACCGATGACCAGGAGGCGCTTCACGCCTTCGATGGCCGCGGAGTCGGGCATGGAGCTCTTCTGCAGTTTGACCACGCCCATGTTCAGGTAGTCGGTGGCCATCTGGGTCAGCAGGGCGGGAGCCGCGCCGCTGAAGGAAGAACCGTCGGGGTTCTTGTAGGCGAGCACGCACTGTTCGCGCAGGTTCACATATTCCACCTGCACGGGCAGCTGCCAGGGGGTGGCTTCGTCGCGGGGGCTGGCGCCGCAGAAGAGCACGCCGTCAAGGCCGTTGGCCTCGATATCGGCACGCACTTCTTCTTCGGCCGCGCGCAGCACGGGCACCACTTTCACCACAGCGGTGAAGTCCGCCCATTTGCTGCGGACCTGTTCGGCCAGGGCTTCCACATCCAGGCCGCCGCCGATGTTCTGTACGTCAAAATAGACGCCGATCTTGCTGGCCATGCCGCCTACCTCCCTTTCACCGTTTGCACCGCCTTGAGAGCGGCGGCCGTGCCGGACTGCGCGGTACGCATCACGTCCAGCGGCATGCGGGCGCAACCGGCGGCAAAAATGCCAGCCTCTTCACCGCCCATGACGAAGCCGTCTTCGTCCAGGGGCAGGGGCAGGGGCAGGCTTTCGGTGGCCAGGCTGGGCTGCATGCCCGTGGCCAGCACCACCATGTCATAATCCAGATGCAGCTTTTCACCGCGGATGGCGTCTTCGACGGTCACGGTGACGTTGTCGTCAGCGGCCTGGGCCAGGTCAGCCACCTTGCCCTTGATGAAGCGCACATTGGGAGCGGCCTTCACCTTGTCCAGCACCTTCACATAGCGGCCCGGGGTACGCAGGTCGATGTAGAACACCGAGATCTGGGTCTCGGGGAACTGCTCGCAGACGTACTGGCACTGCTTGAGGGTGGCCATACAGCAGATGTAGGAGCAGTAGTTGAGGTGGTTCTGGTCACGGGAACCGGCGCACTGCACGAAGGCGATGCGTTTGGGACGACGGCCGTCGGTGGGACGGACGATCTTGCCGCCGGTGGGGCCGAAGGGGGAGGCCAGGCGTTCGAGCTGCATGTTGCTCACGCAGTTCTTGATCTTGCCGGCGCCCAGGTTGGCCAGGTTGGTGACATCATAGGGCTTCCAGCCGGTGGCCACCACGATGGCGCCCACATTGAGCTCGATCTCGCGGGCGGTCTCGTTCTGGTCCAGGAACTTCTGGCCGGCGACGCGGGCGGCGTCGGCCTTGCTCAGGGCGTTGGTGTCCAGCACGAAACGGTTGGGGAAGGCGAAAGGCATGGATTTGTACAGGGCCTTGCGCCGGGACAGCCCGAAGTCGAATTCGTTGGGCACGGTGCCTTCCAGGCTGGAGGCCAGGAGGGTGAAGTCCACGTTGTGCGCGGCCACCTTGCGGGGCTCGATGCGCACGGTGGCGGTGTAGTCACCCTTGCAGCCGACCAGCTTGGTCACCTGGGCCATGGTGAAAAATTTGATGCGGGGGTTCTTCCTGATGCGCTGGAACTGGATTTCCAGCCCGCAGGAGGGGGGACAGAGTTTGGGGAAATATTTGTTGAGCTGGGCCACACGGCCGCCCAGGTAGGGCGACTTTTCCACGATATAGACCTCGTGGCCCAGTTCCGCCGCTTCGATGGCGGCAGTAAGGCCTGCAAAGCCGCCGCCCACGACGAGAATGGAGTTGGACATCCTGGATATCCTCCTGCGTTACAGCGCCGTGGCCCCTCTGCGGGGCGGCGCGCACGCCTGCCCGGTTGTATGGGATTGCCGGGCGGCGCAAATTGAGGGCCCTTGGCCCTGCCGCGCGGCGCATATTCCAAGGCGCGGCGGGGAGCTTGCATGTCGCACACCCGCCGCGCCGAAAAAAATGGGGTGGCCTAGGCGGCCACCCCAGGGATGTTCTTCCGCCTACTAGTCAGGGATAATCTGGTAGTAGGGCTTCTTGAAGATCTTGGTTTCGCCGGTGGCGGGGTCGTACTTGGAGTTCACGAAGCACTTCCACTTGCTGTCGTCGATGCCCATGAAGTCAGCACGATAGTAGAAGCCGGGGTAACGGGATTCTTCGCGGAAGGCGATGTGCTGCATGTGCAGACGCACAGTCCACAGACGATGGTAGTTTTCCCAGCAACGCAGCAGTTCGTGCAGGTCGCGGGCAGCCAGTTTGGCGGAGTCTTCTTCCATCATGCCGAGCAGATAGAAGCCGGTGTCCAGCAGAGCCTTGGAGGTGGTGTAGTAGGTACCCACGCCGCCGCCGTATTCGTCGGTGCACTTCACGAGGCGCATCATGAAGTTCTTGGGCGTGATGTAGTTGGGGTTCACCACGGGGTCAGTGGAGGCGTCCTTGCCGGCCAGGAAGTTGTAGTAAGGACGGTAGATCAGTTTCTTCAGTTCTTCGGCGCTTTCCTTGATTTCAGGCTTGAAATCCTTGTGGTCGACGCACCAGCGCACCAGCTGCTTGCCGGCGATGCGGCCTTCAGCGTGGGAGCCGGAGGAGAACTTGTGGCCGGAAGCGCCCACGCCGTCGGCGCAGGTGAACAGGCCTTCCACGGTGGTCATGCGGTTGTAGACCTTACCGTTGCTGGCACGGACCTTGTAGTCTTCGGGCACCCAAGCTTCGTCGGGACCGGAAACCCAGATACCGCAGCAGCCGGAGTGGGAGCCGAGCAGGTAAGGTTCGGTGGGCATGATTTCGGAGCCGCGTTCTTCAGGAGCGGTGTTGGTGGCAGCCCACAGGTTGGCCTGACCAACGCACATATCCAGGAAGTCTTCCCAGGCTTCGGATTCGAGGTCTTTCTGCTGTTCTTCGGTCAGGGTGGCGAAGGTGGTCAGCAGGGCGGTCTTGGTGTCCATGTAGATGGGGCCGCGGCCTTCGCGCATTTCACGAAGCATCATGTGGTTACGCAGGCAGGTGGGGATCACGTGGCCCTTGGCGTAGCCGCGATCTTCGTAGGGCTTCAGCATGGCGCGGTTGGTGGCGCAGTAGTCTTCGCCCTTGCTGTTGGTGGCTTTGGCCTTGAACAGCAGGAACCAGGCGCCCACAGGACCGTAGCCGTCCTTGAAGCGGGCGGGGACGAAGCGGTTTTCCATCATGGTCATTTCGGCGCCGACCTGAGCGCACATGGTGTAGGTGGAACCGGCGTTCCACACGGGGTACCAGGCGCGGCCCATGCCTTCACCGGTGGAGCGGGGACGGTACACGTTGACGGCACCGCCGGCGGCCACCATGATGGCGTTGGCTTTGAAGATGTGCACTTCGTTGGTACGGACGCTGAAGCCCACGGCACCGGCGATGCGGTTGGGGGTGTTCTTGTCGAGGAGCAGCTTCACGATGAAGATGCGTTCCATCAGACGGTCTTCACCCAGGGCATTCTTGGCGGCTTCGGCCACGATGCATTTGTAGGATTCACCGTTGATCATGATCTGCCAGCGGCCGGAGCGGACGGGTTCGTCGCCCTTGCGCAGGCTCTTGCCGGCGGCCTTGGCGGTGGCGCCGTTCATGTTGTGGCCGTTTTCGTCCTTGATCCAGCAGGGCAGGCCCCAATCTTCGAACAGATGCACGGAGTCGTCAACGTGACGGCCCACGTCGAAGATCAGGTCTTCGCGGACCAGACCCATGAGGTCGGTGCGGACCATGCGGACATAGTCGTCGGCGGTGTTTTTGCCGAGGTAGGTGTTGATGGCGGACAGACCCTGGGCCACGGCGCCGGAGCGTTCGAGGGCGGCCTTGTCGCACAGCAGGATCTTCAGGCCCTGTTTGTCGCCCCAGCGAACGGCTTCATAAGCCGCGCCGCAGGCACCCATACCGCCGCCCACGATCAGCAGGTCGACGTCATGTTCCTTCACTTCCGGTTCAGCAATGGCAACGCCTTTCATCGCTTCCTTGACGGGAATCATAGGCATAGTGATTTCTCCTTAAGCTCTATGCGGTTACTGCTCTCTAGCGGCCCTGTTCCATGGCGGTGAAGACCTTGTCGGCTTCAGCCACTTCGAACTTCTTGCCCAGGACTTCGATGGGGGTGGCCAGCTTTTCTTCGGTGAACAGCAGTTCGTCGTCGAGGTTGGCGCCTTCCGGACGACCTTCGTAGGGCTTGATGGAGCCTTCAGGAGTGGTACGGATGGGGAATTTGAAGCGTTTCACGCTGCCGTTGCGGAACTGCACGGTCCACATGATGGAGTCGGCAGAGCGCATGGGGATACAGGTACCGCCCATGGGAGCAAAGTCAGCGTAAGGACGAGCGGTGATGGCGCCCTGGGGGCAGATTTTCACGCAGGAATAGCATTCCCAGCAGGCGTCGGGTTCCTGGTTGTACGCCTTCATTTCCTGAGGATCGAGGATCATCAGGTCGTTCGGGCAGATGTACATGCAGGCCGTCTTTTCGCCACCCTTGCAGCCGTCGCATTTGGACGGATCGACAAACGTAGGCATAACGTATCCTCCAACTCTTTAAGTGTTTCAGGTCACTTTGACCATATGGGCAGCCACTCGGGCCGCCCGAGTGCCGTCTTGATTTTACGCCCCTGGGCAACAGCGCCCAAGGTCGTACGCTTGTGTTTTTAGTAACAAGCTAACCCTCTCCACGTCAAGTCCCCTTTTGAAAATTTCGTGGGAACTCTTTGTGAAAAACGACACAACCGACTATAATCCTTGCTCTTTTTGGTTAGCATAATTTTTCTGCCGTGTAAAGACGCGCTCCCTTTTGACTGGAATGACCGGAGATGACAGGATTTTTTTGAAAAAAACTCTTTTTATCCGCCGGTTAGAACAAAAGCCCCAGGGCCGGGCACGCGGAAGTTGTATTAAAATATCTATTGATTACAAATGGTTGTACGTCGGACTTTTTCCTGTCTGCACGCATATTTTTCTTTTCCGCTGGCCCTGGCGGCCCGGAGCAGGGTGAAAAAAGCCCTGGAGCCTGGAAAATATATAATAAAATTAACTAGTTTTGAATAACATATTGTATTTTAATGATTTATTTGATACCGCCCTTGAATCAGGAAGTATTCCTGTTTCGTGGGATGAAGCCTTCCCGGAGCTTGCACCCTCTTTCACAGCCTGCCGGGAAAAGCCGCCATTTTGCGCTTGCCAGTGCGCGCGTTTCGGGCTACAGCATCCCCACAAATTCATAGAGCGACGCGCCGTCCGGCGGTCGAGAGGAGCATCCAGCATGAACGAGCACCACGAATTCCGACCCGCCCAGAGGCCGGACAAACGCAGCGACCGCCCCGAAGGGCGTTTCGAGGCCAGAAGCGACGGCAAGCCCGAACGTCCGCGCCGCAGCCTGCGCGAGACCGTCTGTGACATCGACCGCGACATCCTGCGCATGCTCATGCGCCGCCACAACCTCATCAGGCGCATGTACAATGCCAAGGGCTTCCTGGAGCCCGCGGAAGAGAAGAGCATCCGCGAATCCTGGGAGGCCGCCGTCTCCCGCGTCAGCCGCGATCCCCGCCTGAGCGGCCGTTTCTTCACCCTGATGCAGGAAATGGAATTCCTGCCCCGTCCCGGTGAGGACGGCGAAGCCCAGCGCCCCGCCTTCAACCTCGCTCCCGCCGATCTGCCCGTGCGCCTGAGCATGGCCGCGCCGCGCGCCTGCCGCCTGACCCGCGCCTGGATCGCCCTGGCCGCCTGCCACGGTCAGAGCGTGCGCATCGCCCCGGCCCTGATGAACGATCCCGTGGTGGACTGCGTCAAGCTGCTCAATCAGCTGGGCGCCCACGTCAACCGTGACGACGGCGCCGTCCATGTGGCCGCCGGCGCTCCCCTGGGCACGCCGGACAAGGTGCTCTTCGTGGGCGACAGCGCCTGGAATTTCTATCTGCTCCTGGGCCACTATCTGGGCCGTCCCTCGCGCACCAAGTTCACCGGCGGCGCGGCCCTCAAGCTGGCCGACCTCAGCGCCGTCCGCCGTTTCCTGCCCCTGATGGGTGCGCGCCTGGTGCATGTGGTGCCCAAGTCCGACGGCTTCCCGGTGCGCATCGAATGTTCCGGCGTGCTGCCCGGCAAGGTGGTCTTCCCGGCCGATGCCCCGGTGGAACTGGCCGAAGGCATCATGCTGGCCGCGCCCGCCTATGAGCGCGCCATCACCCTGGACCTGGCCGCCATGCCCGGGCGCGAGCTGGCCTTCGCCCGCATCCTGCCCGTGCTGGAGGCCGCTGGCGCCGACGTGCGCCGCGAAGGCGATACGCTGCACTTCCAGCCCTGTGCCCTGACCATCCCCGTCGAGCCCGACCTGCCGGCGGAACCGGAACTGGCCGTGTTCCTGATGGGCCTGGCCCCCGCCCTGGGCGGCGAGGTGCGTCTGGAAGGCCGCTGGCCTGAATGGCCCGGGGCCGAAGCCGGTCTGCAGCTGCTGCGCCGCACCGGCGCCAGGGTGGAATGCTCGGCCACGGAGATGCTGGCCTGCAGCCAGAAGCCCCTGGCCGGACTGCCCGGCGATTTCGCCCTGCCCGAAGGCCTGCCCGCCTCCTGGCGGCCGCTGGCGGTGGCCCTGAGCGCCATGACGGCCCTGCGCGGCGGCCACGCCACGCTGCCTGCCGGTCTGGAAGCCGAGGAGACCGTGGTGGAAAGCTATCTGCATGCCGCCGGTCTGGCGCTGGACGCCGAAGGCCGCCTCACGGCCTGGAAGCCCGGGGAGGAGATGCCGGAGACGGAAGAACCGGACGAGGAAGGGCGCCCCGTGCGCAAGCCCCGTCCCGCCCTGCAGGCCCGCGGCTGGAACGCGCCCGACGCCACCTGGGCCGTGGCCCTGGCCCTGGCGGCCTGCGCCCGCGGCAAACAGGAAGGCTTCAAGCTGGGCAATCCCGGCGTGCTCACCGAGCTCTACCCGCCCTTCTGGGTGCTGTACAATAATCTGCCCGAGCCGCACATGACGCGCGAGCATCGCGAAGCGCCCGCCGAACCGGCCCGGAACCGCCGCCGCGTCATCACCAACGCCGTGGCCGTGCCGCCGCCGCTGGAAGACGAGGATTACTAGGATCCGTTGCCTCCGGCCGTCCTGCCCTCGCGCAGGGGGCAGGGGGACCGGGCTCCGTGGCGCGCGGTGACGCTCCGGCTCGGATATATATAATGAAAGGGCGCCCCTCCCGCATGGAGAGGGACGCCCTTTTTTCGTGATGCCAGCCGGGGACGGCCTGAAGGAAGACAGGGGCACCGCGGACAACAGCCGCGCCCTTGCCGTGCGTTCCGCGGCACGCATCCGGCCCGGACATCCGGTGCAGATATCCGGCCCGGGACACGTCCCCGGGGCGCCGGCGGCCGTGAGGTCATCGCGGGCCGGCCGGCAGCGCGCCTTTGGAAGCAGGACGGGGCGTCCGCAGGGCCGGCGCGGCCCTGTCCGTCCGTGGTGATCGTCCGCGACGGCGCGGCGGCCGCTCAGGCCAGTTCTTCCGGCAGCTTGCAAAGATCCGCCCACTGCCCGCCGGTGACGGCGGCCAGCTCGTCGGGCGTCAGCTGCACGGCATTGTTGGGCGCACCGGCAGCGGGATAGATCACATCATAACGCTTGAGGCTCTCGTCCAGGAAGACGCGCACGCCTTCCGGCAGGGCAAAGGGGCAGACGCCGCCCTGCGGATGGCCGGTCAGGCGCTCCACATCGTCCACGGGGATGAAATGCGCTTTTTCGTGGAACAGGTCCTTGAATTTGCGATTGTCCAGACGGGCCAGGCCCATGGCCACCACCAGCACGGGGCCCGTGGCGGTGAGGATGGACAGGGTCTTGGCGATGCGCCCGGCTTCGCAGTGCAGGGCCTCGGCAGCCAGGGCCACGGTGGCGCTGGAGACGGTGAATTCACGGTAGCGGTCGCCCAGACCGTGGGCGGCCAGTTGCGCCCTGACGGCTTCGGTACGCATGGATGCTCCTTGTGGGGATGATCCGCCATGCGCCGGGCCGGGACGGCCCCGGGGCATGGCGGGAGAGGGGCCCCGCTCCGGGGGCGGGACGGCAAAAGGGACCTGCCGCGCAGGCCCTGCTCCGGCTACAGGCTGATGGGCAGGGGGCCGAAGCTGGCTTCGTAACGCTTGCGGAACTCTTCCTTGCTGAAGCGATGTTCCTGGGTGCCCACCTTCTCGATGGCGTAGCAGGCGCTCACAGCGCCCAGCCTGGCGGCCTCGGGCATCTCCAGGCCGCAGACCAGGCCCTTGAGCAGGCCAGCGCGGTGGGAGTCGCCCGCGCCGGTGGGGTCTTTCACGCCGTCGCAGGGGACGGCCGGCACGCGCACGTCCACGCCCTGCGCGTTGCGCACGCGCTGGCCGTCGCCGCCCAGGGTGGTCACCAGCCAGCCGGTCATGGCCACCAGTTCTTCCTCGCTCTTGCCGGTCTTCTTGCAGACCATGCCCAGCTCGTAGTCATTGGTCACGCAGGCATAGGAGCCCCGGATGGCGTCGCAAAGGTCGTCGCCCGAAAGCACGGGCAGCTGCTGGCCGGGATCGAAGATGTAGCGCACGCCCTTTTCGCGGAAGAAGGCGGGCAGACGGCGCATGTCGTCCACGCTGCCGGGGGAGACGATGGCCCAGTCCGCGGCGGGATCGAGACGGGGGAAGGTGTAGGTGGCGGGCTGGCTCATGGCGCCGGGATAGAAGCCCGTGATCTGGTTGTTGTTCTGGTCCGTGGTGATGTAGCACAGGGCCGTGAAGACGTCGGAATCGCGCCGGATGCCTTCCAGGGACAGGCCCAGCTTTTCCCAGGCGGCCGCGTAGCCGGTGAAGTCGCGCCCGGCGGCCGAGACCACGATGGGTTTCTCGCCCAGCAGGGCCAGGGTGTAGGCGATGTTGCCCGCGCAGCCGCCGCGGCGTTCGTCCATGCTGTCCACCATGAAGCTGACGCTCAGCATGTGGAGCTTGTCCATGAGCACATGGTCCTGCAGGTTGCCGCCAAAGGTCATGATGCGGTCAAAAGCCAGGGAACCGGAAACATAAATGGCCATCTTCGTTCCTTCTCAGTCGTTCTGCCGCCCTGCGGGCAGGCTGTTTTCGGCGATCCAGTCCAGAAAGGGCGCGTGCCCCTTTTCCAGCGGCATGCCGACGATACAGGGCACGTCATACGGATGGGCCGCTGCGACGGCGGCCCGGAAATCTTCCCACGCCGCGCGGCTGACCTGGGCCAGCAGCAGACATTCGCGGGCCTCGCGGATCTCGCCTTTCCAGCGATAGACGGACAGGGCTCCGGGCAGGATGTTCACCCCGGCGGCCAGCTCCCGCTGCACCACCAGATGGGCCAGGGTGCGGGCGGTCGCTCCGTCGGGCACGGTCACACAGGCAAGCAGGCTCATGGCATCCTCCTGTTCGGAAAGTGGGAAAAGCGGAGCCAAGGATACACCAGCGGGCCGCAAAAACCAAGGGCGGGCCGCCTTGCCCCGCCTGCCTTCCTGTGGCATAGCTGGCCCATGAGCGCAAAAAAATCCCTGCCGCGCGGGGCCTTCGCCCGCGCCGAGAACGTCCTTGCGGCCCTTCAGGCCCGCTACCCCCGTCCCGCCACCCATCTCGACGCCCGCAATGCCTGGGAACTGCTGGTGGCCACGGTGCTGGCCGCCCAGTGCACCGACGCCCGCGTCAATACCGTGACGCCGGAACTTTTCCGCCGCTGGCCCGGCCCGGCCGAGCTGGCCCTGGCCACCCAGGAAGAACTGGAAAGCGTCATCCGGCCCACCGGCTTCTACCACAGCAAGGCCCGCAACCTGCTGGGCGCGGCGCGGCGCGTGGTCTCCGTCTACGGCGGCGAGGTGCCGCCCCGCCTCGACGAGCTCGTCACCCTGCCCGGCGTGGCCCGCAAAACGGCCAATGTGGTGCTGTTCGGGGCCTTCGGCATCAATGAGGGCCTGGCCGTGGATACCCACGTCAAGCGCATCAGCTACCGCCTGGGCCTCACCGCCCACACCGATCCCGTGGATATCGAACAGGACCTGATGCGCCTCTTCCCCCGTGCCGAATGGGGCGACGTCAACCACCGCATGGTCTGGTTCGGCCGCGATGTCTGCCACGCCCGCAGCCCCCGCTGCGCGGCATGCGAGATGGCCGGCTTCTGCCCCCGCCGCGAACCGCCCAGAGGGAAATAGCCTTTCCCCACACCCTCATCCTCCTTCAAACGCGCTTTATGAGTCATCTCCATCACCGCCGGACACGGCCCTTGCGAGGTCCTGCGCTTCCTCCTCTCGCGCATGTCGGCAAGTTCCCGGTCCGCTGGGATTTCTTCTTTTTCTGTCGTGCTCTGGCCGGCCTGAGGTGAGCCGGCCAGAGAGGGCAGTTCATCCGGCTCCGTGACGAACGAAACAGCCCGGCCTCCGTCGAGGCCGGGCTGTCATCGTTATCGGGAGAGGGCCGTCCTGGAGAGAATCGGGACGGGCATCCTACTTGCGGTCCACCCACCATTTTTTGTCCACGCGGCCATACCACCAGCGATTGTGGTCCGTGCGCAGGATGACGTCGCACAGGGCGCGGGCCTGCGGGCTGCGCAGGCGCTTGACCGCGCTGTCCAGCCAGTCGGCGGCGAATCTGTTGCCCTTGTCCAGCTCGGCCTTGAGGTTGCAGATCAGGTCCAGCTGGTCGGCGTCATGGGCCAGCACGGCTTCCGGGCTCTGCCGCTGTTCCAGTTCGTCCCAGCCGTCGAGGATGTCCTGTTCCAGACCGGTGCCATCCACGGCGTCGTGCAGGGCCTCGCGGTCGCGGCAGGTGTCGTAACGGTGGTTGACGTAGTTGAAATCGCCGGTGCGGGCTTCGTGCAGGTCGTGGAACAGGCAGAGGAAGGTCACGCGCGCGGCGTCGGCCCCGGCCAGCCTGGCCAGGGTATAGCCGATGACGCTGGTGCGGTAGGAATGCTCGGCCACGTTCTCGCTGCCGGAACCCAGGAAGGCATAGCCGCTGCGCGGCGTGTGGCGCAGGTGGCCCGCCTCGTGGAAAAAGTCCGCGATGCGTTCCAGCTGCCGTTCGTCAAGCAAGGCCGGCGCGGCCGTGTTTTTGTTTGGGCTATCCTGTGCCATGTGTGTTTCCTCATGGATGGAGCGCGCTGCCCCTCCGTTGCTGATCTGTGCGAAAACTGTCCGGTGCGCGCCGTCGTCCGCCCCGGTGCACGTCCACCCCTTTCCGTCTTTGCTCAACCGCCGGCAGGCGGTGTTTTTTCGGGGGACGGCCGCGCGGGCAAGGCCATGGCCTTCCCGAGCCTCGCCATCCTCCTGAGCAAAGCGCGTTGGGGGAGGGATGGGGGGCCGGGGGGAAGGGAACCCC
>NZ_CASDOY010000043.1 GCF_949282365.1 uncultured Desulfovibrio sp. | reverse complement strand
CGGCGTCGATGAAGCTGCCGAAGGCATTGCCCGAGATGGTGCCGCCGTCGACGACCAGCTCATTACCGGAAGCGCCGCCGCCATTGGTGTAGCCGGCATAGACGCTTTTGCCCACGGTCCCGCCGTGCATCTCGATCTTGTTGCCGGAGACCAGACCGCTGACGCTTTCGCCCCCGATCAGGAACGTCTTGACCGTGCCGCCGCCCATGACCAGCGAGTTGCCGCGCGCCTCGCCCTGGACGGTATGGCCCGCGGTCAGCTTGCCCACGGAGCTGCCTGCACCGGAGAACTCCACCCGGTTGCCTTCGGCCGCCCCGGTCTGGGCGTGGCCGCCGTAGGCCTCCTGTCCCAGCTCGCCGCCGGTGACGGTCAGGGTGTTGTTCCGGGCACTGCCTTCCTCGCTGCGGCCGGCGCTGACGAAGTGGTCGGCAGCCGTCCGGTCGATGCGGCCGCCGCTGATGCTGAGCTTGTTGTCCGTACTGTCGCCTTTGGCGGTGTAGCCGGCGATCACATCGGTGTGGGAGCCCTCGATGTGACCGCTGCGGATCTCAAGCGTATTGCCGGTGGCGTCACCGTCACCGGTCCCGCCCGCATAGACGCGACCCTAGGCCCAGATGCTGCCGACGCGTCCGTTTTCCAGGGTCACCACATTGCCGGCAGCCTCGCCCTTGTCCGTCCAGCCGCCGTAGATGTTCTTGGCTCGCGGATCGGCGCCGCGCATGGTCACGGTGTTTCCCGTGACGTCCCCTTCGCCGTCCACATAACCGCCGTAATACTCCTTGTGGTTATAATCGGAATTGCGGTTCTCGATGACGATGTTGCCCTTGCTGCCGACATATTCGCCCGACGCGCCATCCACGGTGCCCGTGTAGAAGCGATCTTCACCAGGATAGCCCGGACGTCCCGGCTTGCCGCCGCTGTCGGCCAGGGAGACGGCCGGGGTCGCCAGCACCGCCCCCAGCACCAGCCCGGCCAGCAGGTTCTTCCAGCGGCATTTGCCCAGGATCAGGCGGTAGCGGCGCAGCAGCATGCTCAGCGCGCCTTGGGTCTCTTTCATGTTTCCTCCTTTTTGAGGCCGCCCCGCACTGCCCCCCTGGCAGACACTGCTACATGAAAATAAAATCTATTTTCGTTTAGAGAGGAAACAGCATCTTGTCAACAAATATTTTTCAATGATTCTATAAAATTAGTTATGTTGTACCAGGACATGTTTTTATGAAATAGGCAAAAAATGCCCGCCCCGCGCGGCAATCATCCCCTGCGCGCCACGGCAAAAAAGATGCCCGTCACGGTGAAAAAAACATGCGGACGTTTCCCCAAACAGGGCGCGGGACCTGCCGGGCGGTTGCCGTGAAGGCACCCCGGCGTCATGCCCCGAACACGGAGAGCGCAAGGGCCCGCTGCACGGTTTCCCCAGCCACAGCGCACGGGAGGCATCCCGCCGGGACGATGCCACCCACAACGGACATGGTCACGGGCAGCACTTGGCGAAGTTTTTAACCAAAGTGCATCATATCCAAAAATGTATCTATCGCATAGGCATATTTAATTTTACCCATTATTTTGAACTGTGAGAGATGCAGAAGGTTCCCCAGATATATTGTGCGGCCTTCTCGAAAAAATATTCGGACAGCAAGATTATATTTCCCCCATCCTGATGGAATCAGTTGTATGGGAGAAGCATCAAAGTTGTGCTGCAAAAATAATTTTTCTATTTGCTTATATGTATCTTTTCCAAGTGCAATTATATGGTTCGGCATCCAATAATCAAAAATCTTTGACCATAGATTGTTAGCGCTTTCAATAGATTCTTTTTTCTTACAAAGAGATGTCCATGAAGGAGAGCGGAAAGGAATAAAATAGGCAGAAAGAACGTAAGAATCGGAAAATTCTTGTATCGTTCCATTCACGCCAAGATTTCTTTGCAATTTTCCAAAAAGAAACTGTGTCTGTCTTTGAAGATTTTCTGTTCCAGGAGCCATGCCTTTCCATGATTCTGTAAAGAATGCTGTCCCATACTCACAACTAGTACATGAATGCTCAGATATTTCTTCCTTACCTCCAGTATTAAGTCCAAGATAAAGTATCTTTGTCTGAGGATTCAATAATTTTTGAGGGCATAATAAAAAACGATAACCTAACATATGCCCAAGGCGTTTATATTCTGTATCAATAAAATCACAGCATTCTTTAAAAATACTTTCCATGACAATTCTCCTTTCAACAGCATTTTATGAAATCTATTGATTCCTGAATAGATATAGAGATATTACATTTCTTGCACTTTTTTTTCCAGGAAAAGATGAATCGTGGAAATTCGTCCAGGCGGTAACACTAGGCCCAGGACTCATTATTAAGATTGTGTTTCTGTGTAATATTTTAAATAATATACTGAAATAAAAAAGTATTTTCAGAAATAAGAACTCCTATTCTTACTTGTCCATAAAAATTTTACGGGTTTTGGGGAAGATAGGGGAGTTTGAGGGGGAAGGCCCCCCTCAAAGCAAAACGTAATGAGTCCTGATCCTAGCAGAGCAAACACTGCCAGATGGGGCTACTTGAGGGACGGCCGCGGGCGCGGGCATCGCCTTCCTTGCGAATGCCCGGGCTTTCTGGCATACTTTCTGCCGCGGATTCCCCTGTGCACGGACCTGTTTCCCAAGGGGTGCGACATGCAGCCAGAACTTCTGCTTTTCGACATCGGCAATACCTGCATCAAGGTCGGTCTGGCCGACTCGCGGGGCGTGACGACCACCTACAACCTGCGCACGGACCCCGCCCAGACTTCGGACAGTCTGGGCCTGACCCTGCTGGAGCTGCTGCGCCACGCGGGCGCGGCGCCCCGCTTCACGGCCTGCGTGGCCTCGTCGGTGGTGCCGGGTTTCGATCCCCTGCTGCGTGAGGCCGTCGAGCGTTACCTGGCCTGTCCCCTGTGGATGGTGCCGCAGGACCTGCCCATCCCCCTGCAGAACCATTACGAACGGCCGCAGGAAGTGGGCGCCGACCGTCTGGTGGGCGCCTATGAGGCCCGGCGCCTGTATGCCGAGCCGGAATCCCTCATCGTGGTGGATTTCGGCACGGCCGTCACCTTTGACTGCATCAGCGGCAATGCCTACCTCGGCGGCCTGATCTTTCCCGGCCCGCGCACGGCCATCTCGGCCCTGGCGCGCGAGACGGCCCAGCTGCCCCGCGTCAATCTGGACGTGGACGCCACGGAGCCCGCGCCCGGGCGCAGCACCGCGGTGAGCATCCAGCACGGCCTGGTCTTCGGTTTCGCCTGCATGGTGGAGGGCCTGACCCGCCGGCTGAAAAACGTCCTGCCCGGCGACTGCCTGGTGCTGGCCACCGGCGGTTTCGCCCCGTCCATCGCGCGCATCAGCCCTGCCGTCTTCGACGCCGTGCTGCCCTCGCTTTTGCTGGAGGGCCTGCGCAGCCTGTATTACGAGCGCCACCCCTACTGAGGACGGCCCGGCGGGCCGTCCCGGGCCGCCGCTGTCCGGGCTTGCGCCGCAGGACAGGCGACCCGTTGTGAAAAGAAAATTTGCGGCAGGGCTTCCCTGCCGTCGGACCAAGGCCCCGCATCCGCCCGTGGGGGCGCAGCGGAGAACAAGACTCTTTCGCGCGGCGGAAGAATCAACCTTCAAAGGAGCGATCATGAGCAGCAGCATTGCGTCTGTGTATGCCCGCGAGATCCTGGACTCGCGCGGCAATCCGACCGTGGAAGTGGAAGTTTCTCTGGAATCCGGCCACAGCGCCCGCGCGGCCGTGCCTTCGGGCGCGTCCACCGGCAGCCGTGAGGCCCTGGAACTGCGCGACGGCGGCAAACGCTACGGCGGCAAGGGCGTGACCAAGGCCGTGGAGAACGTCAACAGCGAGATCGCCGACGCCCTGCTGGGCCTGGACGCCCTGCAGCAGGTGCAGGTGGACAACACCCTCATCGACCTGGACGGCACCGACAACAAGAGCCGCCTGGGCGCCAACGCCATGCTGGGCGTGTCCATGGCCTGCGCCCGCGCCGCCAGCGAATACCTGGGCCTGCCCCTGTACAAATACCTGGGCGGCGTCAACGCCAAGGTGCTGCCCGCGCCCATGATGAACATCATCAACGGCGGCGCCCACGCGCCCAACAACCTGGACATCCAGGAATTCATGATCATGCCCCTGCGCGCGCAGAGCTTCCGTGACGCCCTGCGCATGGGCGCCGAGATCTTCCATGTGCTGAAGAAGCTGCTGGAAAAGGACGGCCATGTGACCAGCGTGGGCGACGAGGGCGGCTTCGCCCCCAACCTGAAGAACCATGACGAAGCCTTCAGCTACATCGTCAAGGCCATCGAGGAAGCCGGCTACATCCCCGGCAGCGAAGTGGCCCTGGCCATCGACGCCGCGGCTTCCGAATTCTATCAGGACGGCAAATATGTGCTGAAGGGCGAAGACAAGACCTTCAACAATGCCGAGATGGCCCAGTGGCTGGCCGAATTCACCAGCAAGTATCCCCTGATCTCCATCGAGGACGGCATGGCCGAAAGCGATTGGGACGGCTGGGGCATGCTGACCGCCAGCCTGGGCGAACGCACCCAGCTGGTGGGCGACGACGTGTTCGTGACCAATCCCTCCATCCTGGCCGAAGGCATCGCCGAGGGCGTGGCCAACTCCATCCTCATCAAGCTGAACCAGATCGGCACCGTGACCGAGACCCTGGACACCATCGAAATGGCCAAGGAAGCCGCCTACACCACGGTGGTCTCCCACCGCTCCGGCGAGACCGAGGACAGCTTCATCGCCGACCTGGCCGTGGGCGTCAACGCCGGCCAGATCAAGACCGGCTCCCTGTGCCGCTCCGAACGCATGGCCAAGTACAACCAGCTGCTGCGCATCGAAGAGGAACTGGGCGACGGCGCCGAATTCTTCGGCCCCATGCTGGCGGAGTACTACGCCCTGGACGAAAGCGAGAACTAGACCGTACCGGGGAGCGCCGCCGCATCCCGATCCCGAAGGGGGCCGCAAGGCCCCCTTTTTTTCGTGTGTGGACGGGCGCGCGGCGCAACGCCCCGGCACGCCCCGCGGGCAACACGCGCCATCCCCACGGCCGCAGGCCTGCCTGGCCGGGATCGGGACCGCAGGAGACGGATGGACGATTGAAGGGAAACAGACAGGGGAGTGCGCTGCGGCGGCGTACCTGTCAGGCGCGCACAGGCCGGAGGCCGTACGAAAAGTCCCCCGCACGGCGGGGGACCCTGAAAACAGCTCGCGGACGTGCGCGGCACAGCGGCAGGAGGCCGTCGTCGCGTCTTACGGGCGCCGGGAGCTGCCCTGCTCCTGATCCTCCTCCCCCGGGATGCCCGGCCCTCCGGCCTCCAGCTCGCGCTCGTCCGCATAGGCGGCAAAGGTCTCCATATCCACGGGCCTGGAGAAGAAATAGCCCTGTCCGTACTTGCAATGGGCCATTACCAGCTGTTGCAGCTGTTCTTCCGTTTCCACGCCTTCGCAAAGGATCTCGATATGGAGGCGGCGGGCCATGTCCACCAGGGACGAGATGATGATCCAGCCGGTCTGCCGGTTTTCGCGCGAGCTCTCCAGAAAGGCCCGGTCCAGCTTGATAATGTCGAAGCCGAAGGAATGCAGCATGGCCAGGGAGGAATAGCCCTTGCCGAAATCGTCCAGGCTCAGGCCGATGCCGGCCCGGCGCAGGTCGCTGAGGGTGCGCAGGAACAGGTCCTTGTCCATCCAGGCCATGCTTTCCGTGACCTCCACATAGAGCAGTCCCGGCGGCACCCGGTGCCGCTCCACGATGGCAAGGACGGTTTCCACATAGTTGTCCTTGAAGAACAGGGCCTTGGACTGATTGACACTGATGGGCGGCACCTTTTTGCCCTGGTCGAGGCGCCGGCGTATCCAGGCGCAGACCGTGTCCATGACAAAGATGTCCAGCTCCCGGATAAAGCCGTTCTGCTCGAAAAGCGGGATGAACTCGTCGGGATAGATCATGCTCCCGTCCGCAGGACGCCAGCGGATGAGGGCCTCGGCGCCGTGCAGGCGTCCGTCGGCGAGGCAGACCTGGGGCTGCAGGAAGACCAGGAACTCCCCCTGCTCCAGGGCGCGGACCATGCGGTTCTCGATATCGTTGGCCTTGAGCTGGCGGGCGCCGATGAGTTCGCTGTAGAACAGGAACTGCGAGCGGTAGTCGCCGGCAGAGGCGATGCTGGCTTCCGCCGTGTCGGCATAGAGCAGATAGCGGGCCACGGAGCGTTCCCCGTCCTGGGAGCTCTTGCCGGCTTCCTCGTCCCCGGCCAGGTCCGCGCCGTCCGCGCCTCCCCCGCCCTGGATCACATAGACGCCGCAGGCGAAGCTCACCGGGCGTTCGTAGAGCTTGCGCGCCGTTTCCGCCACGGAGAACAGCTCCGCCATGCGCTGGCCGAATTCCGCATCATCGGCGCAGTGCCAGAGCAGCAGGTAGCGGCCCGAACCGCTGTAGGCGGCCAGTTCCCCGTGGCGCGTGCGCAGGGTGAACTCCCGGTTGCAGAAACGGATCAGGCTGTCGCCGGTGCGCAGGCCGCAGACCCGGTTGATGAGCTTGAGCTTGCGGATGTTGAGGGTACACAGGTAGAAGCGCCGCTCGCCCTGTTGCAGCAGCCGGGCGGCATCCATCAGGAACTTGCCGCGATTGGGCCCCCGGGTGACGGGATCGGTGAAGGCCACGGCCCGCAGGGCGGCCAGACGGCGGCGGCTGCGCCAGGCGGCGAAAAGGATCAGCAGCGCCACCAGCAGGAGGAAGCCGATCAGGCTTTCCAGGACATGCCGGTGCACGAAGCGCTTGAGCATCGCCAGCGGGGATTCCGGCGCCGTGGTCAGCAGCATGGTCTCGATGACGGTGTTATTGGTAGCGTTGATGACCTTGTCCAGCACCGAGATGGCGAAAGGCGACGTCTGTGGCGAGACGCCCAGGGCCATGGGATACATGGCCCTGGTGGGGAGCAGGATGCCGTCCTCGGGCGGCCCGTCCCAGAGCGAGGAGGCCGGATAGGGCCAGACGTAGAAATCCAGCTCGCCCTTCTCAAAGGCCCTGCGGCATTCCTCGCTGGAGGCAAAGACCCTGGGTATGTCGTCGGGATAGGTGCTCTGATAGGCCTGGCGCACGCTGCGCATCTCCCGGGTGAAGCCCACCGTGCACTTCTGGCCCGGGACCCGGGGCTTGCCGATCTTGCCCACCAGGGTGATGGGCGCGTTGTAGAAGATCTTGCCGCACAGGATGCCCTGGCTGCGCAGGAAGGAGGTCTTGGGATAGACGTCGGTCATGATGTCCGCCGCGCCATCGGCCAGGGCGCGCAGGCAGTCATCATACGAATCCTGGGGCACGAAGATGAAGCGGATGCCGCTCTGCTGCTCCAGCATCTTCAGGAAGGTATAGAAAAAGGTGGAGCCCTGGGTGGGGTCCATCATGTCCTGGTCGCGGCTGTAGGCCACGCGCAGGACGGGCTTCGTGGCCAGCCAGCGGCTTTCGGAGCGGGTGAAGACCACGGGCACGTCCGAGGTGACATTGAGGTAGCTGTCGTACAGGCGGGAGAGGAAACTGGGGTGGTTCAGCAGCAGCTGGCGCATGGCCTCGTTGACCTGGGGCATGATCTGCGTGTCCCCCTTGCGGGTGACGAAGAAGAACGGGTCCGTGGAAATGGTGGCCACCACCTTGGTGCCCTTGCCGCGCAGCACGCCGTCCACATAGCCGTCGATGCGGCCTTCGGCCAGGGCCCGGGACATCTCGCTGCTTTCCTCGAAGAACAGGGGGCGGAAGCTGAAGCCGTGATAGGCGGCGAACTGCTCCATCACGCCGTACTGCAGGGAATCGTTGAAGAAGCCGATGCGCATGCCGTTGAAGGCTTCGATATCCATGTAGTACATGTCGCTGTCACGGGCCACATGCAGGCAGGTGTTCTCGTAGCCGGCGCGCAGGCGCGAATAGGTGAAGACCCCGGAGCGTTCCGGGGTGAAGCTGATGCCGCAGGAAATGTCGATGCTGCCGTCGTCAAGGCGCTGGGCCAGCTCGTCGAAACGTATCCTGACCCATTCGTATTCCCAGCCCGTATAGCGGGAGATGGCCGTGAGCAGGGCCACGGCATAACCGGAGAGCTGGTCGCCCTCGCCCTCGAACACGCCGTGCTGGTCGAAGTAGCCCACGCGGATGGTCCTGGGCTCCCTGTAGTTGGCGAGGATGGATTCAGGAGAAAAAAAATGGAAGCTCGCTCCGCCCACAGGAGCGGTATAGTTCTTGACAGGAGATTTCTCCCGGGAGGCGAGGGGGGAGACGGCCGGCAGGGCAAGGAACAGCAGACAGAGAAGAAACGTCAGGGACTTTCGGAGCATGGGACATTCTCGCAGGAAATTGCCGCAGCAGTGATCCGCAAAAGCATCACCGCGGGGGGACTGTCCCCAGGAAATGCTGATGATACATGGATGCGATACCATATACCGTATCCCGCGGCCAGCGCAAGCCGCGCGGGGAAAAAAGACGCGCAAACGGGGAGGCTTGAGCTTGGCGGCGCGACGGAGTATATTTCCCCCGCCCTCGCGCCGGCCCCGGCGCCAACGTCAGCCACGAGGTTGCCATGATTCTCATCGACGGAAAACAGACCGCCCGTGACATCCGTGCGGAACTCAAGGAACAGATAGCGGCCGCCGTGGCGGCCGGACGCCGCGCTCCCGGCCTGGCCGTGATCCTGGTGGGCGAAGACCCCGCCTCGCAGGTCTATGTGCGCAACAAGGAACGCGCCTGCGCCGAGGCGGGCATCCTCTCCTTCCCCTATCGCCTGCCTGCCGATACCACCCAGGAGGCCCTGCTGGCCCTCATCGCCGAGCTCAACGGCCGCGCGGACGTGGACGGCATCCTGCTGCAGCTGCCCCTGCCGGCGCAGCTTTCCGCCTCCGCCTGCCTGCTGGCCATCGATCCGGCCAAGGACGTGGACGGCTTCCATCCCGAAAACGTGGGCCGTCTGTCCCTCAACCTGCCGGGCCTGGTCTCCTGCACGCCCGCGGGCGTCATCGAGCTTTTGCGCCGCTACGGCCTGCCCACGCGCGGCAAAAAGGCCGTGATCCTGGGCCGCTCGGACATCGTGGGTAAACCCCTGGCCCTGCTGCTGGCCCGTCCCGGCGAATTCGGCGACGCCACCGTGACCATCTGCCATTCGCGCACCCCCGATCTGGCCGAACAGTGCCGCAGCGCGGACTTCCTCTTCCTGGCCATCGGCAAGCCGCGCCTGGTCACCGGCGACATGGTGCGCGAGGGCGTGGTGGTCATCGACGTGGGCATCAACCGCACGGACGACGGCCTGTGCGGCGATGCGGACTTCGCCTCCGTGAGCGAAAAGGCCGCCGCCATCACGCCCGTGCCCGGCGGCGTGGGCCCCATGACCATCGCCATGCTGCTGAAAAATACGGTCCAGGCCTGGGAAGGCCGCGTCTAGCGGCGCCACGCGGGACCAAAGACAGGAAGGAGCGTTTCCGGGGGAAAGGTTCCTTCTTTTTTTGTCCGTGCCGGAGGGCGGCCCGCGGGCGCTCCTGCCGCGCCCGGACGGCGGGCGGACGGACAACGGACAGACGGACGGCTGGTGGACGGGCGGCGGCCCGTGCCCTGCCCGGCCCTGCCGGCGCGTCCCCTAGTCCGGGCCGTCCTCCCCACCGACCCCGCTCCGGCAGAGCCTCCCCGGACCGTCCGGGCAAGGCGGGCCGGAGCCCCCAAGGAGGGATCCGATGCGCGTGTTCTTGTGTCTGGCGCTCTGCCTGTGGCTGGCCCTGCCCGCCCTGGCCGACGGCAAGGGCCCGGTGCTGTTCCTGCCCGCCCTGCCCGGGTCCACTACGACGGGCGACGGCCGGTGCGGCGATCTTCTGGAGCAGGCGGGCCTGAAGCCCGACGGGCTGGAATATCTTTACTGCCGCCCGGCCGCGGACCCGCGCACGGGGCGCGCGGTCCTGGCGGCGCGCTACCGCGTCCCGGGGGCGCGGGCGGCCGCCGTGGAAACGGCCCTGCGGGAACGCACGGGCATGGCGGCCCTGCAGCGGCAGGCGGGCATCTGGCAGCTGCCGGAAGACGGCGCCGGGCATTTCCGCCTGCGCCCGGCCGGGACGGACAGACCCGACCGCCCCGGGGCCCTGTCCCCGGGCCTGTCCGCCGACATGCTCATGGACGTGCCTGCCGGCCCGTCCGCCGGCCTGCTCCCTGATCCGGCCGCAGACCTGGACGTCGATGTGCCCACGGGCCTGGTCCCGGACGTGCCTGCCGGCCTACTCCCCGGTCCGGCCGCCGGCGGGCCCGCCGACGGGAAGCGCGCGGACAGCAAAACGCCTCTCCCCGTGGCGGAGGGCGACGCGGCGCGCGACGCCATCACCGCGCCCCCGGTCCCTGCCCCGGACAGGAGCACCGGCACGACGGCAGGGCAGGCCGGCGTGGGAGCCGCTGCGCAGGCCTCCGGCGCGGCCCTGACGGCAGGCGCTCCGGCTCCCCTCCCCAGGGGCGCAGGACCGCAGGACGGCTCCCGGGGCCCCTTGCAAAGCGGCCCCCGGGAAACTCCCCGCAATGCCCCCCAGACCGGCCCCCTCTGCACCCTTGTCATGGGCGAGGTCCCGCAGCAGGGAGCCTTCGCGCCGCGGCGGGAGGACTGGGGCAAGATCGCCTGGTTCGCGGTGACGGTGCGGCTGGAACGGGAATGAGCCGCCATGCCGGCGGACCGTGCGCGGAGCCGGACGACCATCTCCCGTCCACGCCGGGATCGAAACACATGCCTCCCTGCGCTTGCGGGGCATGATCCCGCCTTTTCCATGCTGCATCCCCGAGCGCCGACCACCCCGGCAGCTGCAGAAAAAGGAGGACCCCGGGCACGCGGCGCCGCCGCACGACGGGCGGAGGACAGGGCCGCAGAAGGGCCGGGAGACAGCGGCAGATGCCGAAGGCGGCACGGCTACCGGCCCGCCGCAGCGGGGGATGAGCCATGCCCCGGCATCCATGACCGCGCCTGTTCGACGGAAAGCGCTAACCCTTCCGCTTCTCGGGCATCTCGTCCCTGATGTGCCGGAAGCGCTCGCGCTGCTCCCGTGACCAGAGCAGGGGCTTCAAACGTCGCGTCCAGGGCGAGGCGAGCCTGGCGAAGACCCCCACCAGCAGGGCCGAAAGCACGGTGCCTTCGCGCAGGCCCACGATGCCGCCGAGCACGCCAAGACCGAGCAGGCAGGAGGCCAGCACCAGCGTACAGTCGAACAACACCTTGATATTGCCGAAATTCTTGCGGGACCGCGCGGCGATGACGATGACCAGGCCCTCGCCGGGGATGACGGTGGCGTTGCTCATGATCTCCAGGCTGATGCCCGCGCCCAGCACGGCGCTGCCCACGACGCACATCGCGATCTGCCAAAGATAGACGTCCGTGACCAGCGCGCCGGTGAGGTACATCCAGAAGTCGATGAAGACACTGAACACCAGCACCGCCGGGATCTGCAGCAGTTCCGCGACGCCCAGCCCGCGGCGCAGCAGGATGCGCTGCAGCAACAGGAAGAGCAGGTTGCAGGCGAAGGTGGTGGTGCCCAGCGTGAGGCCGAAGATGGCCGCCAGCGTATAGGGCAGGCTGGTGATGGGCGTGGTGCCGAGATCGGCCTGGGTGATCAGGGCGATGCCCAGGGCGTTGAAAAAAAGCGAGACCGCAAGGCTGGTGTAACGTTTGGCAACATCGGATCTTTTCATGGAACCTCCTCTCCAGGCTCCGGGCGGCTCCTTGCACAATGGGGCAATCACCGCGGAATCTTTTCTGCCTTTCACCGGGAAAGAGTACTCATTTCACAGCAATCCGCAACCATGTCCATATGTTGCCCCAAAGTCGGCTATTCTGTCGCCAGGACCGGCGGCCCGTATCTCCCGGACCGGATGGAGGACGCCAGTCCCCTGCTTTGCCGCCCGCCTTGCGGTACCCGGCAAGCCGGTGAAAAAATGACGGCCCCGCCCGGATGGACCGGGCAGGGCCTGGAGTTCAGGATACCTGCAAGGGATGCCTCCCTGCCACGGCTGTGGAGACAAGGGACGGGCCCATTACCGCGATGCTTCGCACGATCTTCCTTTTTCGAACGTATGTGCCGCCGAAAAGCGCCAGCAGGACAGGCGCAAGACCGGTACGCGATGCCCGCGGGTAGCGTCCCGCGTGCATTCAGCGCTTGAGGGCAGCCAGCTCTTTTTCCGCTTTGCAAACGGTCTCGTACAAGGTCACGGTATCGTCGATATAGTCCCTGGCAGGGCTATCGCGGAACCTATTGAAAGAAAAGCCATCATGCTGGCGTGTGAGCCAGAATTTTGAGCGGCCTTCACACTCATACTCATCCACCCTGCCGATGTATTTTTCTAATACAGGGCTGGCCTTGGCTTGCAGGATATTTTTTCTATCGCCCATGATGGAAATCTCAAAATTTTGTGTTTGATTATACCATATCATGCACAACGCCCGCCCTTCACCCATGTCAGCATCATAGCGCCTGCCGCCTTTGACGCGTTTCGCGTATTCGTTCGCCGGCTTGCCCAAGGCCCCCTTCGGCAGGGCCTTGGCGAGCTCCTCATGGAATTGCCGGCAAAAGTAGGTGCAGCTGTCCGTTTTGACGCTGCTGTCGTCGATATGCTGGGTGGACGTCTCCGAGTCGATGGAGACCACGCGGATGCTGTCCAGGATGTCGGCCATCAGGGCCAGGCCATCTTCCGAAAGTTCGCTCTGGCCCTTCTCGCCGTTGAGGGCCACGAGCAGGTTGTTCAGCAGCTGGGAAATGTTCTTGGCCTGCGCCTTGAGCCAGTCGGACTGGGCACAAAGGCAATACAGGGCTTTTTCCCATTCGTCATTGAAAAGTTCGCTTTTTTCCAGCACGGCCAGCTCACTGTCGCAGTTGCCGCTCTCCAGCTTCCAGACCTTGTCGAGTTCCGCGCGCGTCCATTGGGTGAAGGCGCTCCTTTCCATGAGCCGGCGGCAGATCTCGGGAAAATTGATGTGGAGCGCCACGATGATGAAGCGGGCTTCCAGGTCGTCCATGACCGCTTTGGCCGAGGCGTCCGCGTCCTTCCGGGATGCCATGGCGATATAGTTCAGCAGGGACAGGGTGTTCACGATGCGCTTGATGCTGCGCGGGATGCCGCCCGTGGCCAGGGTGGCATCCTCGGCGAGGCGTTCCAGCAGGTTGCTGTCTTCCCCGGCCGGCAGGCCCAGCTGTTTCAGGGCCGGTCGCAGCATGTCGGCGATGTGCGTGGCATAGGCCCCGATAGGCATGGTGAAGGGGATCTGGATGATCTTGTCGAAATACTGGCGGAACTCGCGTTCGTTTTCCCGCGATTTGGGCCCGAATTTGCCTTCCAGTCCTTTCACCACGACTTCGTAGTCGATGGCCAGGATGAAAATGCAGTGGGGGATGTCGAAGATGTTCTTGGTGATGTCCAGGATCTCCACCGCCGTGGCCGGCGGCACGCGGTCCAGGTCGTCGATGAAGAACACGATCTTGCCAGGCTTGCCGCCCTGCGTGATCCTGCCCACCTGTTCGCGGAGCGACTCCCGCAATTCGTGCACATGCTGGGCTATGGGTTTCTGCTCCGTCTGTTCGCCCCGCTTGTCCTCGAAGGTGCCGCTCACGGCTTCACCGGCGCCGGCGGCATTGGCGACAGCCTGCACGGCGATACGGGCGGAAATGCGCAGGCAGAACTTCAGCGCGCCCAGGGCCGCATTGATCGCCTGACTGTTCTTATTGACACGATCGCGCACGTCCCGGCTCATCCATGTGGCCTGGACAACGCTCTGTTCAATGCCGTCAGCCAGTCCGCCCAGAAGGCTCAGGGCCACGTCCATTTTGCTGTTCGCATCCTGGAACAGGGAATGCTCCCAGGCATTGACGCATACGCACAGGCTCTCGTGCGCCTCATCCTTCTCAAGCAGCTCCTGCAGCATGCTGATGAGGCTGGTTTTCCCGCTCCCCCAGCCACCCTGGATGCCGATGGTGACAGGTGTGTCCGCATGCCGGATGAAGAGACTCAAGGCTTGGGCATAATCCCGGGCCTGGAGGCTGTCGCCGTCCTTTGTGGAAACAGGTTTGTCCGTGATGCAGCTCTTGCTTGTCATGTCATGCCTCCCCTGCGCGTTGAATGAGGAAAGATGGAGCATCCGGGAACAGGGGGGGGCGGCAGGCGCGGCGCCGGGAGCTCCCCTGATCCCGCTGTCCGCAGGATACGCGAAAAAAGCCGGTACGTCATCGCTGACATACCGGCTTTGCCGCCTTGGTGGCGGAGAGGGAGGGATTTGAACCCTCGATACAGGTTTAAGCCCGTATACTCGCTTAGCAGGCGAGCTCCTTCGGCCGACTCGGACACCTCTCCGCTCGGGGAAGACATCGTCATTCCCGCGTGAAGCCGTAACCTAGTCAATATGGCGGCCCCTGTCAAGGGGAAAGCCGGCGGGGCGCAAAAAAATCCCGGCATATGCGCGGCCCGGGCCGCGCGGCCGGCGTTGACCCCCGTACCGGCTTGGCGTATCCTGCTGCGTTCACTATCTTACGGAGGAAAGAACGCCATGAGCGAAAACAAGGCCGAGACCGTGGCCGCCGCCGCGGAAAGCAACGACAATCCCAAAGCCGGTGTGGACTTCATCCGCGCCCGCATCATGGACGACAACGCGTCGGGTCGTTTCGGGGGTCAGGTGCACACGCGCTTTCCTCCCGAGCCCAACGGCTACCTGCATCTGGGCCATGCCAAGTCCATCTGCCTCAACTTCGGCGTGGCGCGGGAGTTCGGCGGCCTGTGCAACCTGCGCTTCGACGACACCAACCCCGTCAAGGAAGACACCGAATATGTGGATTCCATCCGCGAGGACGTCAGGTGGCTGGGCGGCGAATGGGACGACCGTGAGTTCTACGCTTCCAACTACTTCGACCAGCTCTACGCATACGCCGAGCAGCTCATCCTCAAGGGCAAGGCCTATGTGGACGACCTGAGCGCCGACGAGATCCGCGAGTACCGCGGCACCCTGACCCGTCCCGGCAAGGAGAGCCCCTGCCGCGAACGCAGCGTGGAGGAGAACCTGGACCTGTTCCGCCGCATGCGCGCCGGGGAGTTCGCCGACGGCGAGCATGTGCTGCGCGCCAAGATCGATATGGCCTCGCCCAACCTGGTCATGCGCGACCCCACCCTGTACCGCATCCGCCATGCCGAACATCACCGCACGGGCGACAAGTGGTGCATCTATCCCATGTACGACTTCACGCACTGCCTGTCCGACTCGCTGGAGGGCATCACCCATTCCATCTGCACCCTGGAGTTCGAGAACAACCGCGAGCTCTACGACTGGGTGCTGGACGCCCTGGAGGTCTACCATCCCCAGCAGATCGAGTTCGCGCGCCTCAACCTGACCCACACGGTGCTTTCCAAGCGCAAGCTCATCCAGCTGGTGAAGGAAGGCCACGTCAAAGGCTGGGACGACCCGCGCATGCCCACCCTGAGCGGCCTGCGCCGCCGCGGCGTGCCGCCCGAGGCCCTGCGCGAGTTCTGCAGCCGCATCGGCATCGCCCGCGCCGACTCCATGGTGGATTACGCGGTGCTGGAGTTCTGCATCCGTGAATACCTCAACGCCCACACCGCGCGCGCCATGGCCGTACTGGATCCGGTGAAGGTGGTCATCGAGAACTATCCCGAGGACCAGGTGGAGGAATTCGGGATGCCCTGGCATCCCGAAGATGCCGCCTACGGCAGCCGCAGCGTGCCCTTCTCGCGCGAGCTGTGGATCGAGCGCGACGACTTCCGCCAGGATCCGCCCAAGAAATACCACCGTCTGGCTCCGGGCGCGGAAGTGCGCCTGCGCTACGCCTATTTCATCACCTGCCGCGAAGCCGTGTACGACGATGACGGCAAGCTGCTGGAACTGCGCTGCACCTATGACCCCGCCAGCCGCGGCGGCCAGAGCCCCGACGGCCGCAAGGTCAAGGGCACCATCCACTGGGTCTCGGCCCGCCATGCCGTGCCCGCCACGGTGCGCCTGTACGAGCATCTGTTCACGGCCGAGAACCCCAATGCCATGCCCGAAGGCCAGACCTTCCTGGACGCCCTCAACCCCGATTCCCTGCGTGAAGTGACCGCCATGCTGGAACCCGCCCTGGCCGCCCTGGAAGTGGGGACCAGGGTGCAGTTCGAGCGCGTGGGCTACTTCTGCAAGGACAAGGACAGCACGGCGGCCCTCCCGGTCTTCAACCGTACCGTGGGCCTGCGCGACTCCTGGGCCAAGCAGGAAAAGAAGAACGCCTAGGGCGTGTCGACGCCAGCGGCAACGTGTTTCGGGGCAGGGAAAGCCCTCATCTCTGCCGGCGATGCCCGCAGCTTCCTTCATCGCAACGGGCACGGCCTGCGGCCGCCATGCGGCGGCTGCCCGCGCGGGAGGGCTTTCCCTCCTCCCCCCATGCCGCCCGGCCTTTCCCCAGCGCGTTTTTCTGCGGATGGGCGCGGGAGCATGCGGCACGCCTCCTCCACGGGACAGGCGTGGCCGATCCCCCTTCTGCATTCGGGATAAAGCGCAAACGTCGTGCCGGCACGCCCCGGGGGCTCCGTTTCCCGGAAGGTGGCAGGCAAGCGGGCCGCCGGCAAGCGCGCATGGGGAGGCTCCCCCCGCGACGTGTGCCACCGGCCGGCAGGCCTTCAGGGGCGGGATCGCCCACGCGCGGGATGCGCGGGGATATGGGACGGCCGGGGCGACTGTCATTGCACGGGATGCGCACGGAACGGCGGACGCTCCGCCTCCGCACGCCGGACAGGGCGCAGAGCCCGGGCAGGGCACGTTCCCGGGATGACGGGAAAAAGGGCCGCCGGGAAAATAATCCTTGACTTGCCGTGAGGATTTGGCTATCAGAAACGTCTCAACGGGTCGTTAACTCAGCAGGTAGAGTATCTGCCTTTTAAGCAGAGAGTCGCAGGTTCGATCCCCGCACGTCCCACCAGGAATTTCCAAAGGCACTTCCCCTGTACGGGTGGTGCCTTTTTTGGTATTTTCGACTGCATGGAAAGGCATGCAGACTGCAGATAGTCCTCTCCGTTCTGTTTTCCAAAAACTTGTGTCCATTCCAAGACGATTTCTTCAAGCAAGCAACCTATTGCTGTCCTGCATTCCTTGTTTGCGGGGAATACGGACAAAAGGAACAAGCCCATGTCCCTGAATGATGATTTTCTGGCTATGCGTCGACTTGGCGAAGTGAGCAAGGCTCTTTGCCATCCCAGTTTTTATAAAGACAACGGAAGGCTTTGCGTTGCAGATGCGGAAAAATCATGGTTTGTTAGAATTGATCATATAAAAAAATACGGTACTGATCCGAATCTGGAATCTGTAACAACTAATCCTAAAGAACCGCTTATATTTTTTAACCTTGAGGCACATCCAAATGCTACATGTCTTATATGGGAGCATACAGAAGATGAACCCGGTAAGAAATGTCCTAATCCGAGGATTATCATACCCAGAGAACAGATGAAAAATATTTTGCTTAGATATCAAAATTCTGGTTATGATTTTTCTATGGATTGGCTTTTGCGTTGTTTAA
>NZ_CASDOY010000042.1 GCF_949282365.1 uncultured Desulfovibrio sp. | reverse complement strand
TAGGCTGGAGGTGGAAGCGCCGTGAGGCGTGGAGCTGACCAGTACTAATAGCCCGTGCGTCTTGTTTTCTCGAAAGATCCTTCCACCCTATTTCAATATATTTGACAAATTTCTTTGGTAGCCATAGAGGAGAGGGTACACCCGACCCCATTCCGAACTCGGAAGTTAAGCTCTCCATCGCCAATGATACTGCATAACGTCATGTGGGAAAGTAGGCCGCTGCCAAAGATCGTTCAAAGACCCCCTTGCCGCTCAGAGCGCGAGGGGGTCTTTTTTATGGGCTTTGGCCTGTTGGGCCCCTGACAGGCCCGAAACAAAAAGGAAGAAATCCCGGGGCGTGTTTGGGGGGGAAGAAAAAGCCGGGGGCGCAGTGGAGCATGGAGGACGGTGAGCGTTCTTTTTGCGGAAAGGAGATCGGAGGAAAGGCACGTCTCCTGTCTCCTGATCCCTCGGGTGCGTGTTGTCTGCGACAGGGGGCGGGACGGTCATCACGGGGGAGGCGAAAACCTGCTGTAGCGAACGGGATGCACGATGCCTGATAGACGATGCCTCTTTCATGGTGAGGCGAGGAGCGGTGCCGTACAGCGCGGAGGAAGGCCGGTCACGGATCAGCCTGTTTTCCTGCCTGTGCGCCACTGGAGAGCAGCGTGAGGCTGCCGCAGCCGAGCAGGAAGCAGGCCAGCAGCAGGACGGGCCAGAGGCCGGTGGCCATCATATAGCCTTCCAGGCCTGTATGCAGGGAGGCGTTCCAATCCACAAGACGGGCCGGATGCACGCGGGAAAGCACCCACAAGACGCCTAGCCCGCCCAGGCCACAGCAGCACAGTAAAATCCCCAGGATAAAGGGGAGCGGACGGGAATGAGCTGTACGTTCGGCCGGGCAGGACGTGGGGCTTCCTTCGCAGGAAGGTCGGGGACCGGGAAGGATCCCCTGCCGTCGGGGATGATGAGCGCGTCGAGGCTCGTTTGGAGTACGTCCCGCAACAGGGCCAGACGGTCGATGTCCGGTGATGACTGGCCCGTCTCCCATTTGGCAACGGACTGACGTGAAACGCCCATCCGTGAGGCCAGTTCTTCCTGCGTCATGCCCATGACTTTGCGCCGTCGCAGGATCTGCTGTCCGAGCCTGATCCGCCCGTCTTTCATAGAACGCGCATAGGTGGAAAGAGGGGAAAGGGAAGAGGTGGCGCATGGCCACCTCTTGCACGATCATGGCTTACTTCAGCTTTTCCAGGGCATCATCATAGAACTTGCACATATTTTCCAGATTCTGTTCCTGCTGGAGTTTCAGCAGCTGGGGCTGGAGTTCCTGCATGATCTTGGCATAGCCTTGGGGGTCGTCCTGGGATTTTTTCTGGACGGCCGCGGCGAATTCATTGGCTTTCTTCTGCGCTTCTTCAGGCGAGCAGGCAGCTGCTGCAAGGGATGCGGTGGACAGGAGCAGGGCGCAGGCCAGCAGGAGCGAAAGTTTTTTCATACATACCTCAATGCGTTGGACAGCGGTGCTGTCGGTGGATTCCCATATGGGGATTTTTACCTAAGCATACTTGGCCGCAGCAGGCAAGCCATGATCGGTTGCCGTCGGGCAACTGCTGATTGCTTTTTGAAAAATCAAGGGTTGCGGGAGGTTGAAATATGTCTTGCGCAATGTGCGGAGGGCTCTGCCGTCTTTGCGGAAATGGACGGATCGCCAAAGGGGTTGCCTGGAGCAGCAGCCGGAGGTCTTCTTTTTATCCGTGGAGCATGGGGGAGACAGCCTTGCTCTTGACGACGGGCGGCAGTTGCATCTAAAAAAATGGCCTACCGACAAAGTAGGAATGTCTTGCGGGCGGCTGTTCGGCTGCCCCCCGGTTTTTTTCCAAAGGAATGCATATGAAAAAGTTTACGCTCGCCGTCCACAGTCTTGGCAATATCGGTACCCGCGTGGTGGAAGCGGCCCTTGCCACGCCTGATTGCCAGTGCCTCGGCGTGATCCGCCGCGCCGATTCCCTGGGCACGAACGGCCAGGCCCTGCGCGGCCTGCCCGAATTCGCCGACCTGGCCAGCCTCGAAGCCGCCCAGGGCCGTCCCGACGTCATCGCCCTGTGCGGGCCTTCGCGCAGCATCCCCGATACGGCGGAAGCCTTCCTGAAGCAGGGCTACAACTGCGTGGACAGCTTCGACGTCCATACGGACATCCCCGCCGCCGTGACCCGTCTGGATGCCGCCGCCAGGGCCGGCAACAGCGTCAGCATCACGGCCGCCGGCTGGGACCCCGGCACGGACTCCGTGCTGCGCGCCCTGTTCGAAGCCATGGTGCCCCGCGGCACCACCTTCACCAACTTCGGTCGCGGCCGTTCCATGGGCCATTCCGTGGCTGCCCGCGCCATCAAGGGCGTGGCCGATGCCGTGTCCATCACCATCCCGGTGGGGGGCGGCCGCCATTCGCGCCTGGTCTATGTGGTGCTGGAAGACGGCGAGAACCTGGCCGACGTGACGGCCCGCATCAAGGCCGATGATTATTTCGCCCACGATCCCCTGGACGTGCGCCAGTGCCGTGACCGTGAAGAACTGGCCTTTGTGGCTGACCAGTCCCACGGCGTGCTCATGGAGCGCACCGGCGCTTCCGGCATGACCGACAACCAGATCCTCAAGTTCGACATGCGCATCAACAACCCCGCCCTGACCGCCCAGGTGCTGGTCTCCTGCGCGCGTGCCGCCACCCGTCTGCAGCCCGGTTGCCATACGCTCATCGAAGTGCCGCCCATCGCCCTGCTGCGCGGCGAACGCATGGACATCATCGCCCGCATGGTCTAGGCCGCCGCATGGTCCGGTCCGCGCTGTCGGCGCCGGACGTTTGCCTGTGTCCCTGTCCCCTGTCGCCTTTCCTGACGGCAGGGGATTTTTGCGTCCGGCGACCGGAAAGCGCCCGGGACTGCCGACGGGCAAGGAGACGCGACAGCCAGGGGAGCGGGGTGATGCGGCGGCCCCGCCCTGGTATCGTTCAGATGCGCCCGGCAGCCGGGGAACGGGGCAGGTTGCCCGGCAACAGAAAAAACGGACAAGCCGTGTCCCACGGCAGCGGGGAGCGAATGCACAGCCTCGCCCCTCGCGTTTTTCCCGTGGCGGCGGGAAGGCCGCAGGCAGTGCAGGGGGACGACGCGCAGCGCGGCAGCGGAGAAGGTTGCCAGGCACGGCGACGCCCCCTGCGGGGTGGCCCTCTGTGCAGGCCGCGGAGAGCAGACCGCCCGGAGCACCTGCCGCCAGGGGCGCGTGGCGCAGGACGGGCCGCTCCCGCTGCTATTCATACGCAAGATTGCCCAGCAGCAGGGCCTGCTTGCGCGTCTCCTCCACCAGAAAGCCCATGGCGTTCAGGCGGGCCATGCTGCCGCCTTCATTGGGCAGCTGCACCAGATCGGAGGTCAGTTCCTTGTACTGCACCCAGGCGCGCTGGGCCTTGAGCAGCTTGTCCGACCAGGCTTTGGGATCGCCGGAATCGCGGCAGGCCTGTTTGGCCTTTTTATAATTGGCGTTGAGCCGGGCGTCCCAATAGTCGTAGGCCGTTTGCAGGCAGCCCAGCATCTCCACGGTGACGCCGCCGCTGTTTTCCATGCACATGTTGAAGCCCGGGGCCAGTTCTTCCTCTTGCGCCAGCGCCGGAGCGGCAAGACAGAGCATGACCAGACAGTACAGCAGGATGCGGGGATATGGCATGGCACGCCTCCATAAAGGATTTTTCGTCAGCATAGGCCGCTTCGCGTGCGGGGGCAATCCTTTGGAGGAAGGCCGCGCGTACTCCGGCCTTCAGGCCGCCTTGCGTGCGGACACGCCTTTTCCTCTAGCGGCAGGCCGGTGCAGCGTTCCGGGTGCAGGCCTCCTCCTGTCCTGCGCTGCGGTGGTCGGCCGGTGCAGACGGCGGCCCTGTGTTTTCGCGCATAACGGGAAGCAGGGTGGGGATGAGGAGGATATCCCCTGGGGCAGGACCCATCATCGAAGGCTGTATTTTTGAGGATGCGCGTCCTCAGTGGCCCATAACCATTTGGCGGTTTTTGGGGAAGATGGGCCGCGGGGCGGCGCTCATGAGGAAAGGGCCTGCCGCCAGAGCGGCAGGCCCATCATGGAGCAAGGACGGTGTCCTGTCCGTTGGGATGGTCACCGCCGCGAGCCGCGGAGAAAGCCTGCCTGCGCCCCGCTCCGCTCCATGAAAGATGGGCGGGACGGCCGGTACAGACATCGGGCAGAGGGGGCGACCGGTGGCGCGACCCGTGGCCCGGGCCGTGCCCGGGCGGGCGCTCGCCTGCGCTCTGTCCGGCCCGTGCGGGAGGTGGTTCAGGCCTTGAGCCAGCCCAGCACCTCTTCCTTGCCGGGCACGCGCCCCGTACACATGATGGCGCCGTCCATGACCACCGCAGGCGTGGCCAGCACGCCCAGGGACATGATCTCGCGCAGATCGGTGATCTTTTCCACACGGGCGTCGCTGCCTGCGGCGGCCACGGCCTGGCTGACGGTCTCGCAGGCTTCGGCGCACTTGGCGCAACCGGGACCCAGGACTTTGATGATCATGGCAAAACTCCTTGCAGGGGATGGCGGGCACAGGGGGAAGCTAGAAAAGCGTGAGCTGCAGGCCGTTGAACAGCCAGCCCACCAGGGTGAAGATGACCAGCAGCAGGCCCAGGAACAGGGCCAGCAACTGCCAGCGCATGACCTGCTTGAGCATGAGCAGCTCGGGCAGGCTGGCGGCCACGGTGCTCATGCAGAAGGCCAGGGTGGTGCCCACGGGCAGGCCCTTGAGCAGCAGGCTCTCCATGATGGGCACGATGCCCGTGACATTGGTGTACAGGGGGATGCCCACCAGCACGGACAGCGGTACGGACCACCACCGGCCCTGGCCCAGATGGGCGGCGAACCATTCCTGCGGCACGAAGCCGTGCAGGAGCGCGCCCAGCCCCACACCGATGACGACCCAGCGCCAGACGCGGCGGAAGATGCCGGTCATCTCGCCCCAGGCGAAGCGGTGCCGTTCCTCCAGGCCCAGGCGGCCGGTGCGCCGGTCGCGGGCGGCCTGCCCGGGCGCGCCCGGCATGCCGCGCAGGAAGGGCTGCAGCCAGCGGTCCGCATGGAGCAGGTCCAGCAGCCAGCCGCCCAGCATGCCCGCCAGCATGCCCACGAGCACATAGACGAGGGTGAACTTCCAGCCCAGCAGGCCCCAGAGCAGGACCACGGCGATCTCGTTGATGAGGGGCGAAGTGATGAGGAAGGCCATGGTGATGCCCAGCGGGATGCGCGCCATGGTGAAGCCCAGAAAGAGCGGGATGCTGGAACAGGAGCAGAAGGGCGTGACCGCGCCGAACAGGGCCCCCAGGAAGTAGCCGGGGCCCCTGCCCCTGCCGGCAAGATGGTCGCGGACTTTTTCCACATGCAGACCGGCGCGCAGCCAGCCGATGAGATAGACCATCAGCACCAGCAAAAGCAGGATCTTGGCGCTGTCATAGAGGAAGAATTCCAGCGCCAGCCCCGCCGGACTGCCGGCTTCCAGCCCCAGCAGGCCGAAGGTCAGCCAGGCGGCCAGGGGCTGGATGCCCGTGTACAGGAGCGTCCAGGCAGCCAGTACGGCCAGCAGGGTGAGGCTGTAGCGCACGGGGGAGAAGGCGCGCGGGGCAGGGGTATGGTCCATGACGAATTGCTTATTGGCAAAATTGCCAAATTGAAGGAGGAAAAAGATCCGCACGGGGCGGGACCGGCCTAGTCGCGACGCAGCATGTCCATCTGGCCCCGGATGCGCCGTTCCAGCAGTTGGCCCGTGCAGGCCAGGAACTGCTCCAGACAGCACAGGGCCAGGCTGTAATAGATGTTCACGCCCTGCTTGCGGCTGGTGACCACGCCGGCCTCGCGCAGGACGGCGAGATGCTTGGAGACGGTGGACATGTCGTCCCCCACCAGGGCCTGCAGGTCGCAGACGCATTTTTCGCCGTCGCGCAGGGCATCGACCATGAGCAGACGGCTGGGGTGCCCCAGCGCCTTGAAGATACGGGCCTGGGCCGCGATGAATTCCCTGGAGTGCTGCATGTGGGACCTTTATTGGCTTTTTGGCAAAATAGTCTCAGAAGCGGACGTTGTCAAGAGGCGGCCGGGCGCGGACCGGGAGGCGGTGCGCTCCTGGAGCGTGGCGCGTCCGCTCCCGCGCGCTGGCCGGGCCTGGTGTGTCTGCACGCCAGGCCCGCACCCGGGTGGGCGTTGTGCCCCGTCCCTCTCGTGACTGCCGCCCTGCCAGCCGCTTGGCACGAGGCTGCGGCTGTTCCGCACGGCCGTCGTGCTGCTGGCGCTGTCCGGCGCAGGGGCTGCTGTCCCTTGCGGTCTCTCCGGCCTGGAGTGTCGCACGGGGGTGAAGGCACGCCTTGGGAGAGCCCCGGCCGGACAGGCGAGAGCGGCCTGTGCCAGCACAGCGTCCCGTGCGTCATGCCCCGGGCAGCGCGTCCCGGGGCGTGTCTGGAGCCTCATGTCTAGGGCTTCTTGTCCAGGTCCCCGCTCCCTGAACGTCGCCCCGGGATCTTGCCCCGGACGGGACGGCCCGCGCCGGCAGGGCTCTTATTTCCAGAGGATGCGGTGCACCGTGGCCGGGCCGTATTCCACCGTGCGGGCATAGCGGATGGCGGGCTCGCCCAGCAGCATGGCGTACTGGAAGCTGTGGCTCTCGGGCAGGCCCAGTTCGGGCAGCAGCTCGGGCAGCATGAGCTGCAGGCACCAGTAGAGCAGGCCGCACCAGGTGGTGCCCAGGCCCAGGCTCTGGGCGTAGAGCTCCAGATAGGAAAGGTAGATCAGCGGGTCCTGTTCCTGGCAGGGGGCGTCCTTGGCGTTGCCCACCAGCACGAAATGGGGCGCGCCCCGGAAGATGCCGTCGATGCCCTGTTCTTTCCACAGGCGCGGCGCGGCGGCGAAAAAGGCCGTGCGGCGGCACTGGGGCAAGGCGTCATGCAGGGCCTTGTCCGCCAGCCGGGCATAGACCTCCTCGCGGAAGGCCTGCATGCGATCCATGTCGTCCATGACGCCCACCCAGAGCTTGCGGGCGTTGACGCCGGTGGGCGCATGGGCGCTCACGTCTAGCACCTGTCGCAGCAGGGCGGGGTCCACGTTTTCCGGGCGGTACTGGCGTACGGAACGGCGGCCCTTGATGAGGGTCTCCAGCTGTTCCGGGCTGGGCAGGGCATTGAGCAGACGGCGGGAGGCGTCGGGGTCGTGCCCGTCCACGCTGATGGCGCCCGTGGGGCAGAGGGCCAGACAATGATGGCAGTGCATGCACAGGCGTTCATCCTTGATGTGGGGGTGGCCTTCGTCGTCCATGCCCAGGGCGTGGGGCAGACAGTCGGAGATGCACAGGCCGCAGGAAACGCAGCGTTCGGTATCGACGGAAAACAGCATGGCGATATCCTTTGAAAAAAAAGCCTGTCGCAGGACAGGCCGTGAAGAAGCCCGCCGGGCGGGCCGGGATGCGCGGCGCGGGGCCGGGGAGCGCCCGGCAGGGAGCGCTCCCCGCGCACAGGTCCGCGGGAAGATCAGCCGCGGTAGATGATGTGCCCGCGCACGTCGGCCAGGGAGGCGCAGCCGGTCAGCAACATGGCCTGCACCAGCTGGCCCTGCATCTGCTGCCAGTACTTGGTCACGCCTTCCACGCCGCCGCCGATGGCCGCGATGCAGAGCGGGCGGCCCACCAGCACGGCGTCGGCGCCCAGGGCCAGCATCTTGAGCACGTCCACGCCGTCGCGCACGGCGCCGTCGGCCAGGATGGTGATCTGGCCGCGCACGGCGTCGGCGATGCCGGGCAGGACGGTGGCGGTGCCGGGGCAGTGGTCCAGCACGCGGCCGCCGTGGTTGGAGACCACGATGGCGTCGCAGCCGGCGTCGATGGCGCGACGGGCGTCGACGGGGGTCATGATGCCCTTGACGATGAACTTGCGGCCCATGTCGTGCACATGGCGCACCACGGTCGCCAGTTCGGACACGGACATGGGCATGACCGGGCGCCCCATCTTGCGCAGGGTGATGAGGCCGGCGGCGTCCACGTCCACGCCCAGGGCCGGGCTGCCGTCAGCCAGCACGCGGTCGATCTTTTCGTACAGTTCCTTGCCTTCCCAGGGCTTGATGAAGGGGATGCCGTGACCGTTGCAGGCTTTGAGGGCCTTGACCGCACCGTCGATGATGAAGGGCGGCACGCCGTCGCCGGTACAGCCGATGACGCCGGCGGCCCGGCTGCCTTCCAGGATGGCGAAGATGTAGTCGTCCTCGCTCATGGCGTCGCTCATGTTGAAGGAGACGCCGCCGATGGGCGCGGCCATGACCGGGAAGCTGAGGTCGATGCCCAGGATGGAGCAGCCGGTCCGGGGCTCGCGGGCGTCGTGCAGGGCCGTCATGTTGAGTTGGCAGGCGTTGAGGGCCTCGCGGTTGTTGCGGAAGCTGGCGCCGGTGCCCAGACCGCCCATGCCGGGCACTTCACCGGAACAGGCCTTGCCGTCACAGACGGGGCAGACGCGGCAATGGCCTTTCATGCGCTCACGCGCGGCAGCTCTGATCTCTTTCATGGGAACACTCCTTTATGACAGGATATTTTTATCAGGGGCAGGCGCTCCTGCGCACGGAGCGCGGCAGGCCCAGTATAGGGCAGGGCAGGGCGCTTGTCATCTGCCGGGCGGCCTGTATATTGTGAAAAAAATAACGATACCGGTGCATGCCTGCGTTCCCGTGCCTATCCTGCCGTGCGATGCCGTTGCGGCGGCAACGAAAAAAAACGCTTGTAAAAGCGTGCCCCGGGCGCTATCTGAGGGGGCGGCACGGACGGATGGCGCAAATATCACCAGCAGAACAAGCATCTTAGGTCCGCTGTGACGGAGCAGGATTTTTCTGCAAAAAAAAAGATGGATTTTTCATAAAAAATTTCATAAAAAGTAGCCAGCCCACACGAGGGGCCCCTGCGACAGGATTTGTGAAGAAAAAACTTCGTGAATTTTGGAGCAATGGCTTGACGGCAGAGCATGCTCTGCGTAGTCTCATCCCGTGCGTGGCTGTTTGTTTGGTCAAACAGTAATCTCCCATGCGGCACGGCCGCCAGACCCGTGCCGCATTTTCCCTCTCTGGCAGCGACATTTCCTGAGCGCACCACGCAGCCGTGGCCCCTTCCTCCTCAAGGCCCGGCGCTCCCCCGCCCGGTTCCGGGCGGGTTTTTTTATGCCCTGTCTGCCGGCTCCTCCCGCTGAGGCGGGCCGGCTTGCGATGTCCATTGTGCCGGCCGGAAATGGGGGCTTCCCTGCGGGCGCTGGCCTGTATCCGGGAAACCGGCAGGCCGTGCCGCAACATGTCGCCTTCTTCGCGGACGCGGGCCGGGCTTTTCCGCTGCTTCGGCAGTTGCTTTTCCCTGTGGCCCTTCCCCGGGGGCGGCCTGCTTGCGCCCCGTGCGGCCTCGCGCTATGCTGGCCGGGCCTTCACGGCATAACCTCAAGCCCGGCGGCGGCACGCCGTTTCGCTATGGACATTCATGATATTCGCGCCAGGCTGGCGCAGGACAAGGCCACCATCGGCACCTGGCTGCAATTGCCGTCCGCCGATGTGGCGGAGCTGATGGCCCGTGCAGGCTATGACTGGGTGGCCGTGGACATGGAGCACGGTTCCTTCGGGCGCACAGGCCTGCCCGACATCTTCCGCGCCATCGAATGCGGCGGGGCCGCGCCCTTCGCCCGTTTGCCCGTCGCCTCCAAGACCGCTGTCAAGAGCGCGCTGGAAGCGGGCGCGCAGGGGCTGATCTTCCCCATGATCGAAAGCCGCGCACAGCTGGACCAGGCCATCAGCTGGGCCACCTATCCCGGTCATGACGACGGCCGCCTGCCCGATGCGCCGCTGCGCGAGAACCGGGGCGTGGGCTTTTGCCGGGCCAACGTCTTTGGCAAACATTTCGACGACTATATGCGGGACACGGCCCCGCAGCTCTTCCTGGTGGCCCAGATCGAACATGTCCGCGCCCTGGAGGAGCTGGACGCCATCCTGGACCATCCGCGCCTGGACGCCATCATGGTGGGCCCCTATGACCTTTCCGGTTCCATGGGCCTGACCGGCCGTTTCGACCATCCCGATTTCAGGGCGGCCATGGAGCGCATCGACGAGGCCTGCCGGCGCCACCATGTCCGCATGGGCCTGCATGTGGTGCAGCCCGATCCCGGCGAACTGGAGCGCCAGGTGGCGGCGGGCTGCCGCTTCATCGCCTACGGTATCGACTCGGTCTTCCTCTGGCAGGCGGCGGAGCGTCCCGCCGGGGTCTAGGCGGCAGGCCCTTTTGCAGGGAGCAGCACAGTGAAGATCACCGTTTTCGGCGGTTCCGGTTTCCTGGGATCGCACATCTGCGACAAACTGTCCGGCGCCGGCCATGATGTGACCATCGTGGACGTGCGTCCTTCTCCCTGGCTGCGCGACGACCAGACGATGCTGGTGGGCAGCATCCTGGACGAGGACTGCGTGCGGACCGCGGTGCAGGGCGCCGATATGGTCTTCAACTATGCGGGCATCGCCGACATCGGCGAGGCCAACAGCCGTCCCGTGGATACGGCCCGCCTCAATGTGGTGGGCAACGTCATGGCCCTGGAGGCCTGCCGCCAGGCCGGCACACGGCGTTACATCTTTGCCAGCTCGCTCTATGTCTACGGCAAATCCGGCGGCTTCTACCGCTGCAGCAAGCAGGCCTGCGAGATCTATATCGAAAATTACCAGGCCATGCACGGCCTGCCGTACACCATCCTGCGTTACGGTTCCCTGTACGGGCCCCGCGCCGATACGCGCAATGCCATCCACCGCTTCGTGCACGAGGCCCTGACCAGCGGCAGCATCACCTATTACGGCGCGCCCACGGCCCTGCGGGAATATGTGCATGTGGACGACGCCTCCAGCGCCACCCTGCAGATCCTGGAGCCGGAATTCGCCAACCAGAACATCATCATCTCCGGCAACCAGCCCATGCGCGTGGGCGATCTGTTCACCATGATCGGCGAGATGCTGGGTAAGGAGCTGCAGATCAATTACCAGAACGACCCCAACAGCGGCCATTACCAGGTGACGCCCTACGCCTTCATGCCCAAGATGGGCCGCAAGCTGGTGCCGCCGCTGACCGTGGACCTGGGCCAGGGCATCCTGCGCATCATGGAAGAAGAACACCGCCGCATCCACCCCGAGCTGCAGAGCGAGGGCGGCTATCTGGTGTCCACTGACGATTAGTGCCGGCCTGCGTGCGGCCCGTGCGGGCTCCTGGTGCGGCCGCCGGCCTGCCCGCGCCTGCCGGCTCCGGCCCGCATCTTTCCGCCGTCCGGCCGCCGTATCCGGCGGGCCTCCGGCTCCGGGTCGGCTGTCCCGGCGGCGCGTCAGGGCGCAAAAGGCCCTGCAGGACGGCCGGCAGCAGGCTCCGCGTCAGGGGCGGCCCGTCCGCGGTCTGTGCTGTCAGCAAGCTCCCGGCCCGGCTCCCGCGCCCGGCCGTTTCCATCCCTTGTCCGGGCAGGACGCTGCCCAGGGAGGACCTCATGAACATCATCGCCATCATCCCCGCCCGCATGGGCTCCAGCCGCTTCCCCGGCAAACCCCTGGCCCTGATCCACGGCGTGCCCATGGTGGGCCATGTGGCCTTCCGCACCGCCATGAGCCAGTGCCTTTCCGGCACCTATGTGGCCACCTGCGACGGGATCATCGAAAACTACTGCAAGGACGCGGGCCTCAAGTGCGTCATGACCGGCGACCACCATGTGCGCTGCTCCACCCGTACCGCCGAGGCCCTGCTCAAGATCGAGGCCGCCACGGGCCGCAAGGCCGATATCGTGGTCATGGTGCAGGGCGACGAACCCATGGTGCTGCCCGAAATGATCGACGCCGCCGTGGCACCCATGCTCGGGGACCCGTCCATCAATGTGGTCAACCTGATGGCCGATATGGACACCCTGGAAGAATTCGAGGACCCCAACGAAGTCAAGGTGGTGGTGGACCGCAACAGCGACGCCCTCTACTTCTCGCGCGAGCCCATCCCCTCGCGCAAGAAGGGCTCCGACAGGGTGCCCATGCGCAAGCAGGTCTGCATCATCCCCTTCCGCCGCGACTACCTGCTCCGCTTCAACGAGATGGAGGAGAGCCCGCTGGAGATCTATGAATCCGTGGACATGATGCGTATCCTCGAACATGGCGAAAAAGTCCGCATGGTGCCCACCAGCGCCCGCACCTGGAGCGTGGACACCCCCGGGGACCTGGCCCGCGTGACCCGCCTCATGGAAGGCGATGCCCTCATGCGGGAGTACAGGAAGTAGATGGATCTCGCCTCCCGCCTCCGGGCAGCCTGGGAAGAGCTCTGGGTGGCCTGCTTTGCCTGGATCCCCACACCGCTGGGGCTGGCCCTGCGCCTGCTGGCCTGGCGCTGGCTGTTCGCCGGCTGCGGCTCGGTGCGCTTCGGCACGGGCCTGAGTTTCGTGGGCTGCCGCAACATGCGTTTCGGTGATGCCGTCCGCCTGGGACGGGGCTGCATCATCACGGCCGGTGACGGCGAGCTGGTGCTGGGCGACGGCGTTTCCATCTCGCCCCATGTCCATGTGGCGGCCGATGGCGGCCGCATCGTCATGGGCAAGCATGTGGCCGTGGGGCCCGGCACCGTGCTGCGCGCCTCCAACCACTGCTTCACCCGGGCCGATGTGCCCATCCTGCAGCAGGGGCACCAGCCCGGCGCCATCGTCATCGGGGACGATGTCTGGATCGGTGCCAACTGCGTCATCACGCCCGATGTGTGCATCGGCCGCGGAGCCGTGGTGGGCGCGGGGGCCGTGGTCACCCGCGATGTGGCGCCCTTCAGCATCGTGGGCGGTGTCCCGGCGCGGCCCATCGGCCGGCGCGACCACGGCCGCTGCGGGCCGTGAGGCTGGCTGTCCGGGAGAGGGAGGCCCGTGCCTTCCGCTCCCCTGTGTCGTCCCCTTCGCGCAGTCCCCGGCAGGGGCGGCCTTCCGCCGCGCCGCCGGCCATCGCTGCGATCTTTGTCCGGGAGTGTCCTGCCCGGCGGCCGAGGCCGTCCGCCTCCCGCTCCGGCAGTGTAAGGCGCGCCGGCAACGGCGTGTGAAAGGAGTCCGCATGGCCCTGAAATGTCTCGTTTTCGACTGCGATGGCGTGATCCTCGACAGTGTGCCCGTCAAGACGCGCGCTTTCGCGCGTCTGGCCGAGCCCTACGGCGAGGAGGCCCGCGACCGTTTCGTCATGTACCATACCGTGCACGGCGGCGTGAGCCGCTACACAAAATTCGCATGGTTCTTCCGCGAAGTGCTGGGCAGGGAGATCACGCCCGCCGAATCCGGGGAATGGGGCAGGCGTTTTGCCGATTACGCCCTGGACGAGGTGCGCCGCTGCGACCTCATCCCCGGCGTGGCCGAAGTGCTGGAACATTGGCGCGGCAGGCTGCCGCTCTATGTCTGCTCCGGCGCGCCGCACGAAGAACTGAACGTCATCCTCAGGGAACGCGGGCTGGACGGCTGCTTCACGGGCATCTACGGTTCGCCGCCGTCCAAGGCCCGCCTGCTGGCCATGATCGTGGACAAGGCGGGCGTGCTGCCCGAGGAGGCCCTGATGGTGGGCGACGCCTCCACGGACCGCGATGCCGCCGAGGAAGTGGGCACCCTGTTCTATGGCATCGGGCCGGAACTCCGGGGCGGGGCATTCCCCTGGGGGCCTGATCTGACCGGGCTCGACGCCTGGATCGCGGAGCACGTCTAGTGCGCGGCTTTGCTCCTGTCCGTTTGACGGCACTGGTCTGCGCCGCCGCCCTGATCCTCGTCCTCTGCGCCTGCCGTGAGGAAGCCCCCCGCACGGCAGGGCCGGACACGGCCACCATCGCCGGAGCGGTGCAGCGTGCGGCCGCCAGGCTGCGCGTGCCCGAGCCGCCCGCCTCCGCCGGGGAGGCCGAAGCCGCCACCCGGCTGCTGGATGCGGGCAATGCCTTCTGGCGCTGGGCCGATGTGGCCGGCATATACGCCGGGCATCTGCTGCATCAGGCCGAGGACTATATGCGCACCTGGCTGCTGGGCAAAGCGCCGCAGCGCCCGGCCGAGCTGGGGGAACGTCCCGCGGTGGTGGCGGCCGTCTGGGGCGAGGGCGATGCGGCCCGGCTGCGCGATCTGGCGGCCGACATGCGGCGCGCGCTGACCGACATGGAAAAGCTGAACGCGGCCTTGCGCAAGTACGCGCTGGATGAGGAAATAGTGGACGACGGCGCCCAGGGCAAGAAGCTGCTGCGCCGTCTGCAGGCCCGGCACACCGAGTTCGCCAGGGCCCGCGACGCCCTGCTGGTGCTGGTGCGGGATCGCAGCCGCCAGGCCGAGGACGTGCTGCTGCGCGGCGATCCGCTGAAAGATGCCATCAGCTCGGCCCGTTTCCTGTTCAGCCGCTTCCTGCTGGGCAGCGTGCTGTTGCGCGACGCCAATCCCGATGCGCTGGCCGTGGAGGCCTGGCGCAAGGAGATGGAGGAGGCGCTGGCCACTGCCCGCAGCCGGACCCAGGCCATGACGGAGGAAGAAAAGCGCCTCTGGCTGGCCTTCCTGGACAAGGCCGACCTCTTTCCCCGGGCCGTGGCCCAGGGGCAGGAGGACCACTTCAGCCATACCACGCGCCGGCAGCTCAACATCGCCCTGCAGGACTGCCAGCAGGCCTACAATGCCTTTGTGGAGGCCTACAACCGGCGGGGAGCGGCGCAGAAATAGGCTGCCTGTCCGCCAGGACAAGGGATGACGAAAGAGAAGGAGGACGCCCCGATGACGGGACGTCCTCTTTTTTACGGCGGGGAAGGATGTGAGCGCACTGGGGGTCAGCTTTCCAGATAGGCCCGTTCCAACAGCGGTTTGACCTTGTCGAAGTCGGCCAGGGTGCGCAGGTTTATTTCAATATCGCCGGTGCCCCAATGGCCTGTCTTGCTGACGTCGCGGCTGAAGCCTTCTTCCAGGGGCACGCTGTCCGGGGCGAGGTGCAGCCACAGCTTGAACCAGCCTTTCATGGGAGCCAGGCAGGCAAAGTTCTTGAGCCGTGCAAAGGCGATATAGCGCCGCAATTCCTTGCTGTTGACGTCGTCTCCCAGCGAGGTGACGAAGCGGTACAGCTCGTCATACAAGGTACGCTGTCCGTCCGGCATGGTCGCCAGCTGGGAGGTCAGGCAGCCGGTATTTTTGTCCGGGCTTTCCGGGCAGGCGCCGGACTGTGGATTTTTTCCCGTGGCTTCGATGGTCTGTTTTCCGGTGCCGACGGGCTCGATACTCGATTGTACCGGATTCAACCATTCCAGCATCAGGAGGTCATCGCCGAAATATTTGTAGCGGATCAATTCGATATTGCGGCCGATCTGGGCAACGGCGTGTTCGTCGAACTTGGTGAAATCCCCGGCTACGCAAAGCACGCGGGTCCCCTGCCATTCAATGGCATCGGCCATGTCCTGACCGTAGCGCTCAAGGACAAGAAGCTTGAAGTCCGCCTGATGGTCCATCAGCCAGTCGAGGTAGTACAGACCTTGATTGATGACGTTTTCATTGACGTGGCGCTTGTATTCAAGGATCACGGGGCAGTTGTTCTCGTCCAGACCCAGCGAGTCGATGCGTCCGCGATGGACTTTTCCCGTACTGAATTCATGAGCCACAAAGCGTATGCCCAAAAAGCACTGCATATGCTTTTCCATCAGGTCATGCAGCTCGCGTTCCACCAGTGCCGTGCGTGCCGAAAGGGCCGTGGCTCCTTCCTTGGAAAAACGGAATAATTTGATATCGCTCATAGCCTGCTCCCGGTCCTGGATCGTTTTGCTGACAAGAAGGAAAACGGCGGGGCAAAAAGGGGCATGATGCGCCTTGCCGCCGTCATGACCCCTCCTGTCCCCGATATATCATGCCGGATACTCCACATGGGCCAGGGCCAGGCCCTGCGGCGGGGCCGTGGGGCTGGGCAGGGCGCGGCGGTCGGCAGCGGCGAGGATGGCGGGGATCCGGTCGGGGCGCAGCTTGTGGCGGCCGCAGGCGACCAGCAGTCCGGCCATGTTGCGCACCATCTGTTTCAAAAAGCCGTCGGCCGTGACGCTCAGGCGCAGGCAAGGAAGGTGGGGCGGCAGGAACTCCACGGGTGGCAGTTCCGTCAGCGTGGCGCCCTGGAGCTCGCGCACGGTGCTTTCCATCTCGGTACCGGCGTTCTGCAGGCTGGCGAAGTCGCGGCGGCCCAGCAGGAAGGGCAGGGCCGCGCGCATGGCTTCGGCATCCAGCGGGCCGCAGCGCCAGACGAAGGGGACCAGCCGGGGCGGCACGAAGCCCTGTTCCTGCCAGAAATCATAGACATAGGTCTTGCGCAGGGCGCTGATGCGGGCGTGGAAGTCCGGCGCGGCCTCCTGCCAGTGCAGGACGCGCACGTCCGCGGGCAGCAGGGCGTTGAGGGCGTGACGCCAGTCCAGACCGGGGCGGCGGGGCACGTCGCCATGGGCCACCTGGCCGTGGGCATGGACGCCCGCGTCGGTGCGGCCGGAACCGAAGACCCGCACCGGCCGCCCGGCGATGCGGCCAAGGGCGGCTTCCACGGCGGCCTGCACGGTGGGCGGCGGGCTGGGGGTCTCCTGTATCTGCCAGCCGTGGTAGCGGCTGCCGTCATAGGCCAGCAGCAGCCTGAGACGCATGGTGGAAGAGATGTCCGGCATGGAGGCTCTGGGGTTGATGTGGAAGGAAAAAGGGGACGGCAGCGGCGCGCCGTCGTGACGCAGGAAGCTGCGGGCAGTGGCGGCAAGGCAGGACGGCAGCCGGGCCCCTCTCGTGCGCGAGCCGTGGCGGCGCCTTCCCGCGGGCAGATCGCAGGCGGGCCCGCCTTTAGCGGCGGGCGGCGTGATTGACGGGCCCGCAGCCCTTGCCGGGCGCGTAGCTCTTGCGCAGGGCCAGATTGAGGAATTCCTGGGCGCGCGTCACGGCCACCTGCAGGGGCAGGCCATGGCCGAGGCCCGTGGCGATGGCCGCCGACAGGGTGCAGCCCGTGCCGTGGTTGTTGCTGGTCTCCACCTTGGGCTGGGGCAGGAACTTGGGTGCCTGCCCGGCCTGGCAGAGGCAGTCCGTGACCACGATGGAGCTTTCCATATGGCCGCCCTTGATGAGCACGGCCCTGGCTCCCATCCCGATGAGGGCCTCACCGGCGGCGGCCGCGTCGTCGGCGCAGCTGATGCGCAGGCCGGTGAGCATCTCGGCCTCGGGGCGGTTGGGGGTCAGCAGGTCGCAGCCGGGGATCATGCGTTCCCTGAGGGCCTCCACGGCGTCTTCGCGCAGCAGGCGGCTGCCGCTCTGGCTCACGGAAACGGGGTCCACCACCAGCGGGAAGGCGCGCTCGCGCAGGGCGTCGGCCAGGGCGTGGATGATATCGGCGGAAAAAAGCATGCCGGTCTTGGCCGCGTGCACGGGAAAGCCGTCCAGCACGGCGCGCAGCTGCAGGACCACGAAGTCGGGATCGGGCGCATGGATGCCGGTCACGCCCAGACCGTTCTGGGCGGTCAGGGCCGTGATGACGCTCATGCCGTAGCCGTCCAGGGCCATGATGGTCTTGAGGTCGGCCTGGATGCCGGCGCCGCCGCCGGAGTCGGAACCGGCGATGGTCAGGATATTGGGAGTACGCATGCAGAGCTCCAGTTCAGGGATGGACATGACCGGTCCAAGGGGCCGGACAGACGACTATACGCCGCCTCGGGCGCGGCCGCAATGCCGCCTGCCGGG
>NZ_CASDOY010000041.1 GCF_949282365.1 uncultured Desulfovibrio sp. | reverse complement strand
CGGGCGCCGCCGCAGGCGCCCCGGCCGCGGCCCGAAGGGCGAAGATTTCCGGGCAGGGACCGGCAACGGGGCGGTTTTGAGGAAGGCCGCTGCTCTGTCCGAAAATGCCGCATTGCGCCGTTTTCCTGGCGAACCCGCAGGGAGCGCCGGAAAAAGGCACGCGATACGGCAAGGTCACGACCGTCATGCGGCATGTTCACATGCCGTCGGCTTGAGGAATGTCACGGCTGCGTGTGGTGCGAAAAATGCGGCCGGGACGCTGTTAACCTGGACACTTGCAGAGGAGGTCTCATGTCCATCGGTCTTCTGGCATTTCTTGCCTTCATCCCGATCCTGATTGCCCTGATCCTCATGGCCGGCCTGCGCTGGCCCTCCACCCGCGCCATGCCCATCGCCTGGCTGGCGGGTGTGGTGCTGGCCTTCGCCTTCTGGGGACAGGAGCCCATGCGTCTGGTGGCGCTTTCCATCGAAGGCACCATCACGGCAGTGGGCGTTCTGATCATCGTGTTCGGCGCGTTGCTGATCTACTACACCATGCAGTACAGCGGCGCCATGGAGACCATCCAGGCCGGCATGAAGCGGATCAGCCCCGACAAACGCCTGCAGGCCATCATCATCGGCTTCATGTTCGCCGCCTTCATCGAAGGCGCCGCCGGTTTCGGCACGCCTGCCGCCCTGGCTGCTCCCCTGCTGCTGGGCCTGGGCTTCCCGCCCCTGTGCGCCGCCGTCATCTGTCTGGCCTTCAACAGCGTGCCCGTGACCTTTGGCGCTGTGGGCACGCCCGTGCTTCAGGGCTTCAAATCCATCGAAGGCGTGGCCATGCAGGCCCTGAACTTCTCCGACCCCGCCATGGCCTACAAGACCATCGGCGAATACGTCACCCTGATGCATTTCCCCATGGGCATCATCCTGCCCATCTTCATGCTGGGCTTCATGACCCGCTTCTTCGGCAAGAACAAGTCCTGGATGGAAGGCTTCCGCGCCTGGAAGTTCTGCCTTATGGCTTCCGCCTGCTTCCTGGTGCCCTACCTGATCCTGGCCTGGCTGGTGGGTCCCGAACTGCCCTCCATGGTCGGCGGCCTGCTGGGCCTGGGCGCTCTGGTGTGGCTGACCCAGAAGGGCTTCTGCGTGCCCAAGGACGGCGTGTGGGACTTCGACCGCAGGGATGCCTGGGACGCTGAATGGACCGGCTCCATCGAAGCCAGCGCCGCCACCGAATACAAGGAACACATGAGCCAGACCATGGCCTGGCTGCCCTATGTGCTGTGCGGCCTGCTCCTGGTGCTGACCCGTGTGCCCGCCTTCCATCTGAAGCCCATCGTCACCGATCCCATGTTCAGCGTGGGCTGGGCCAACATCCTGGGGTACCAGGGCGTCACCTCCAAGCTGGCCCTGCTCAACCTGCCCGGCACCATCCCCTTCATCCTGGTCTCCATCATCACCATCGGCCTGCACAGGATGAACGGTGAAAAGATCCGCCAGGCCTGGGGCACCGCCCTGGAAAAGATGACCGCTCCCACCATCGCCCTGGTGGCCGCTGTGGCCCTGGTCTCCATCCTGCGCGGTTCCGGCGTCAACACCGCCGGTCCCGACGGCGCGGCCCTGCCCTCCATGCCCATGGCCATGGCCCTGTTCGCCTCCGACGTGACCGGTTCCGCCTGGCCCATGCTGGCCGCTTTCGTGGGCGGTCTGGGCGCCTTCATCACCGGTTCCTGCACCGTGTCCGACATGCTCTTCGCCAACTTCCAGTGGGATATGGGCGGGCTGCTGGACTATCCCGCTCTCGGCAAGTACATCATCGTGGCTGCCCAGGGCGTGGGCGGCGCTGCCGGCAACATGATCTGCATCCACAACATCGTGGCCGTGTGCGCCGTGCTGGGCATGATCGGCAAGGAAGGCATCATCCTGCGCCGTACCATCTGGCCCTTCATCCTCTACTGTCTGGTGGCCGGTACGGTCTGCTTCTACCTCATCGGGCGCGTGCTGTAACGGCCGCCGCCTCTGGAACCAACTGAAAAAGCCCGCTTCGGCGGGCTTTTTTCATGCCTGCGGCCCGGCGTACGGCAGGGCCCGCGCTCCGGCGTGCGCAGGGCGCGCGGATCGTCCGGCGGGCCGCGCCGTACGGGGCAGGCCCGCCACGGAGCTGAAAAAAACGCCCGCCCGGATCGCTTCCGGGCGGGCGCGTTGTGGTTACGGGAAGGTCGGCTCAGTTGTCCTGCGTGGCGCAGTCCGCGGCATGCCAGTACCAGTGCGAGACCATGGTGGGATCGTCGGGCAACCACTGGCCGCTGCTCTCGAAATGCTGGAGCAGGTTCTCTTCCGCTTCGTCCAGAGGGACGGCGGGATGGGCGCGCTTGCGCAGCCGGACCAGTACCGCCAGGCATTCGAACAGGGCGAACAGGGCGTCGGGAGAGAGGTCGTCGTCCAGGACGGCCTGCAGCAGTTCGGGATGGAAGGGATTGCTGCTGACACGGGCGGCATCATAGAGGTCGCAGTGGCGGCACAGGGAATCCAGCGTATCAGCAATCAGCAGGTCACGCCTGCTGTGCCGGGGCTGCTGCCGCAGCGCCGCAGCAAACTGGCTGATGGAAGTGCGTTTTTCGCGGATATTCACGGGAAACTCCTGTTTGCGCCCTAATATAAGTTAATAGATATCGAAATGCAATAAATCGGCCGCATGGTCATGGGACAAGCTTCGCCTGCCCGGGACGTCATTCAGGAGCGGTGTTCCGACCGCGAGCGGGCGCAGTCCCGGTCAGGCCGGCCCCCCGGCCGGGGGCCATCCGCAGATGGCGGCACAGGGCACGGGGACCCCATCCGGCGGCGCGCGAGCCGGACAGGCGCATCGGCCCGCAGCCGCCACCCGTGGTGCCGTCCGCAGGATCCCCGCAGCAGACCGCCCGCAGAAGCCGCCCGCAGCGCCGTGCGCAGTGACCGGCTGCAGCGCTGTCCGCAGGAGTTGCCAGAGCCGCCCCGGCAGTCCGGGCGGCCCGCTTTGGCAGGGCGGCAGTGCGCGGTGCGGGCCTCCGCCGCCGTCTCGTCCCGGTCCCACCCGGTCCCATCCGGTCCGGCGCGCCCGGTCCGCCCAGGTCCGATCTGGCCCGGTGCTGCGCGGCGGCGCTGTCGGGCGACAGGCAGGACCGGCGCGCTGCGCTGTCGTTCAGGAGCGCGGTTCAAGATAGCGGGGATCGATATGCAGGCGATAGGTCTGCGCCGCGGGGAGACGGCGCTGCGGCAGGGAGATGTGCCCCTCGATGGACAGGGGCTTGTCGGAAAGGCCGAAAGGCTGCAGGCCCTGGATGCCCTGCGACATGGCGGCCAGCCGGTCGCCCAGGACATAGAGCACGGGCATGCTGCTCTGTGCGCGTCCGGCCAGGAGCATGCTGCCGCCGTGGCTGCTGCCCCGGGTGCTGTTGAGCAGCGAGGGCAGGCGCACGTCGGCGCGGCGCAGCAATTCCAGGAAGTCATTGCCGGTCTGGCCCACGAAGGACACCAGCGACATGCCGTCGCGGCTCACCAGCAGGCTCACCGGCACGGTGCCGCCGTGGATGCCCAGATAGGTGGAGCGGGCCCCGGCGGGCATGCCTGTCCAGCCTTCGGGCAGGGCGTGACCGGTCAGGGGGCCTGCGGCAGGCGCGGGGGCCTGGTCCGCGGCGGCGCGGAAAAGGCCCCCGCCGTACAGCGTGGGCCAGGCGCAGGCCAGGGCGGCCAGGGCCAGCAGGAGATAGGCCAGCAAGGACGGGAGATGGCGCATGCCGTTATCCTTGGTACAGGGGATGATGTTCCTTCCTAGGAAGAAGGGCGGGCCTTGTCAAGCCGGGGCTCATTCGGCGTCGCCGAGGGAGAAGAAGCCCCCCGGGCTGGTCTGGGTGCCCAGCCATTGCAGGAAGAAGGCGGACAGCCGGCGGGTCAGCTGCCCGAAAAGCTGCTGGCGCAGGGGATCCATTTCGTCATGGCACATCTCGGGCAGCTCGTTGGCCAGGCTGGGCGGGCAGGGCGCCATGAGCAGGGACATGTCCGCTTTTTCCAGAAGCAGGCGGGCCGGTTTTCTGTCCATGCGTTCGTACAGGGCGTCCGCATGCAGGGCGGGGATGCTCAGATCGTCATGGCCCAGGCCGACCAGCAGCAGATGCGGCTGCAGGCCGGCCAGGCCCTGGCGGCTGAAAAGCATGCCGAAGGTGGGGCCCACGGCGGCGATGGCCTTGATCCGGGGGTCCGTCAGGCTGCGGGGATCCAGGGGGAAATAGCCGCACATGCTGTCCACCCGGGCGCGGGGCTGGTCATAGCAGTAGGCGTCGTCCAGAGGGGCCTTGCGGCAGTAGTCCACCCAGCCGGAGCAGTCGGGCAGGGCGCCGCCCAGCAGGAGGGCGGCCGTGGCTCCGCTGCCGAAACCCAGCACGCCGATGCGGCTGGGGTCGATGCTGGGCCCGATATCCTTGTTGGCCAGCAGCAGGTCGATGGTGGCCGAAAGCTCCAGGGCGCGGTCCTTGAGCTGGCCCCAGAGGAAAAGATGGTCCATGTTTTCCATGCAGTCGCGGGGATGGGTGGGCGCGGCCACCACGAAGCCGCGCGCCGCCAGGGCCGCCGCCGTATTGTGGAAGGAAAAGCGCGTCCCCGACGAGGGGTGCGAGAGCAGGATCAGCGGGAAACGTCCGTCCACCGGCTTGCCGTTGCGCGCGCCGCGGATGGTCCAGGGCGCGTAGGATAGGGAGCGGGGCGCACGCACGGACGGATACCAGACATTGACATCCACGCGGATGCCGCTCTCCTGCTGCCAGAAGCCCAGGGTGCGGAAACCGGGATTGTAGCCGTTTTCGGCCGCGGCCGGGACAGGCAGGAGGCAGGCCAGGCAGAGCAGGGCCGCGATGAGGACGGAACGGGCGGGCATGGGACCTCACGGACGGGAAAAAGGTGTCGTGCCGCCGGGGCGCGCGGGGCGCGGGGCGTCTGCAGGTGTTGTGCCACAGGCATGGCTGGGATACAAGGAAAAGGCTTTCTGTCAACTCCGATGCCGAGGTGTACATGGAATTTCTGACCTATCTGGTGGACTTCATCCTGCATATCGACGCCCATCTCTTCGAGCTGGTGGAGCAGTACGGGCTGTGGATCTATGCCATCCTCTTCCTGATCGTCTTTTGCGAGACCGGCCTCGTGGTCACGCCCTTCCTGCCGGGGGATTCCCTGCTCTTCGCCTCCGGCGTGGTGGCCGGGGCCGGGCTCATGGGCTACGGCCACGTCCTGCTGGTGCTGCTGGGCGCGGGCATCCTGGGCGACGCCGTGAACTACCTCATCGGCCGTCATGTGGGGCCCGCCATCTTCCAGCGGGATTCCCGCCTCATCAAGAAGGAACATCTGCTCAAGGCGCACCACTTCTACGAGAAGCACGGCGGCAAGGCCATCATCCTGGCCCGCTTCATCCCCATCGTGCGCACTTTCGCCCCCTTCGTGGCTGGCATCGCCCTCATGTGCCCGCACCGCTTCTTCCTCTTCAACATCACGGGCTGCGTCCTCTGGGTGGGCGGCCTGGTCTCGGCCGGCTACTTCCTGGGCAACCTGGAATGGGTGCGCCAGAATTTCAGCATCATCGTCTACCTGATCATCATCATTTCCGTCCTGCCCGTGGTCATCGAGATCCTGCGCGCCAGGCTGGGCAGGAAGACGGCCCCGGCGGAAGAACTGAAGAATCCTTTTGAGAAGCAGGGATAGCGCCTGACGGGAGAGACATCATGCGGCAAAAGATCCTGGCGGTGGTGCTGTTCCTGGTGGCGGCTGCGGGGCTGGGCTGGTATCTTTTTGGGGATACGGCCCAGGGCGGGCTGGTGCTCTACGGCAATGTGGAGATCAGGCAGGTGGACGTGGCCTTTCGTGTGGACGGGCGCATCGCCGGCGTGCTGGTGGACGAGGGCGACAGCGTGCGCGCCGGGCAGGAGCTGGCCCGGCTGGACGACGACCTGCTGCGCCAGCAGCGGGATCAGGCCTCGGCCCAGCTGGCGGGCCAGAAGGCCCAGCTGCTGCGCCTGGAGCGGGGCTACCGCAGCGAGGAAGTGGAGCAGGCCCGCGCGGCCGTGGCCCGGGCCAGGGCCGTGGCCGACAACGCGGCCATCAATTTGAACCGGGTCAGCGCCATGCGGGCGCGCAACGCCATTTCCCAGAAGGAGCTGGACAATGCCCGCAGCTCGGACCGTTCGGCCCGGGCGGAGCTGCGTTCGGCGCAGGAGCAGCTGGACATGCTGGCCTCCGGCTACCGCGAGGAGGACGTCCTGGCCCAGCGGGCCGCCGTGGAAGCGGCCGCCGCCGCTCTGGAGCTGGCGGAGATCAGGCTGCGCGACGCCCTGCTGGTGGCGCCGCAGGACGGCATCGTGCTGACCCGCGCCCGCGAGGCCGGGGCCATCGTGCAGGCCGGTCAGACGGTCTATACCCTGAGCCTGGTGGATCCGGTCTGGCTGCGCGTCTATGTGGACGAGCCGCAGCTGGGGCGCATCAAGCCGGGCATGGCCGTGCGGGTGCGCGTGGACGCGGCGCCGGGCAGGGAATTCCCCGGGCGCGTGGGTTTCGTGTCGCCGGCGGCGGAATTCACGCCCAAGAGCGTGGAGACCATGGAGGTGCGCACCTCGCTGGTCTACCGTCTGCGGGTGCAGGTGGAGGACCCGGACAATGTCATGCGCCAGGGCATGCCCGTGACCGTGACCCTGGTGGAGCCGTGATGCCCTTCCGGCCCGCCCGGCGGCGTCCGGCCGGCGGGGGAGCGGACGGGAAGGCCGCCCTGCCCGCGGGCGGGGAGACGCGCGACGGGCTTGCCGCATGCCCGGCCATGAACACGGACATGGGCACGGACAGGAGCGGGGACGCGAGCGTGGCCGCAGGCCTTGACGCCAGTGCAAAGGCCGGCGGGAGCGGAGGCACGGGCCGGGAGCCCGTCGCTTCCCGGGCGGCGCGGGGAGAGGCCGCGGCACGGGACGACTGTGCCGTGGAGCTGCGTGGTCTGGCCATGCGTTTCGGGGCCGTGGAGGCCCTGCGCGGCCTGGATGCCCGCATCCCGGCCGGGCGCATCACCGGTCTGGTGGGGCCGGACGGCGCGGGCAAGACGACCCTGCTGCGCCTGCTGGCCGGACTCATGGAACCGGCGCGGGGGCAGGCCCTGCTGTTCGGCCGTCCCGCACGGGAGGTGGCGGCCGCGGCGCCCAACAGCATCGGCTACATGCCGCAGCGCTTCGGCCTGTATGAGGATCTTTCCGTCATGGCCAACCTGCAGCTGCACGCCCGCCTGCGCGGTCTGGAAGGGCAGGCGCGCGAGGCCCTGTTCGAACGCCTGCTGGCCTTCACCTTGCTGGGGCCGTTCACCGGCCGTCTGGCCGGGCGGCTCTCCGGCGGCATGAAGCAGAAACTGGGCATCGCCTGCGCCCTGCTGGGCGCGCCGCGCGTGCTTTTGCTGGACGAGCCGGGCGTGGGCGTGGACCCCTTGTCGCGGCAGGAGCTGTGGCGGATGGTCAGCGAACTGAGCGACGACGGCATGACCGTCATCTGGTCCACGGCCTATCTGGACGAGGCCGCGCGCTGTCCGGGCATCATCATGCTGGACGGCGGACGCATCCTCTATGACGGGCCGCCCCGGGGCCTCACGGCCCGGGTGGAAGGGCGCGTGTTCCATGTGCCGCCGGGCGGGGAGGGCAGCAAGGCGGCCCTGGCCCGCTGGACGCGCGCGCCGGGCGTGGAAGACGCCCTGATGCAGGGCAGCCGCATCCGCGTGCTGCTGGCGCGGGACGCGCCGCCGGTCACGGCGGAGGCCGTGCGCGCCGCCGGGGGCGAGCCTGTGGCGGCGCGGCTGGAAGACGCCTACATGCACATGGTGGGCGGGCTCAATCAGGAGCCGTCGCCTTACGGCAGGCTGGGGCGGGCCGACGGAGGGCAGGCCGCGCGGCCTGCGGCGGAGGCGCCGGAACGCATCGTGGCGCGGGAGCTGACCAAGCGTTTCGGCAGTTTCACGGCCGCGGACCGCATCAGCTTCAGCGTGCGCGCGGGCGAGATCTTCGGCCTGCTGGGGCCCAACGGGGCCGGGAAGTCCACCACCTTCCGCATGCTCTGCGGGCTGTCGCGGCCCACGTCGGGCCGGTGCAGCGTGGACGGCGTGGACCTGTTGCGCGCGGGCAGCGCGGCGCGCTCGCGCCTGGGCTACATGGCGCAGAAATTTTCCCTGTATCTGGACATCCCGGTGCGCGAGAACATCCGCACCTGCGCCGACCTCTACGGCCTGGATCCTGAACGCCGCGAGGCCCTGCTGCCCGTGCTGGCCCGGGCCCTGGAGCTGACGGACTATCTGGACAGCCGCACCAGCAGCCTGCCACTGGGGCAGAAGCAGCGCCTGGCCCTGCTGTGCGCCACCCTGCACGAGCCGCCGGTGCTCTTTCTGGACGAACCCACCTCGGGCGTGGACGCGCGTACCCGCCGGGATTTCTGGAAGCACATCACGGCCATGACCGAGGCCGGGGCCTCGGTGCTGGTGACCACGCATTTCATGGAAGAGGCCGAATACTGCGACCGCATGGCCCTCATCTACCGCGGGGCCATGATCAGCATGGGCACGCCGGACGAACTCAAGGCCTCCTGCCGGGGCATGGCGGGCGTGCCCGACGATCCCACGCTGGAGGATGCCTTCATCGCCAGCATCCGGCGCTACGACGCCGAGCACCCGCAGTAGGGGACGGACTGTTGCCCGGGGCGAGGCAAGGCGACGGACGCCCGCCCCGTATGCCGGCAGGGGAGCGGTACAGGGCTCCATCCCCGTGCCGGACAGGCGGGAAGCCCCGGACTGCCAGGGCGGCATGCTGCGGGTACGTCGCCGGTCCGGCGGGGAGCGGCGGACCGGGAAGAGCGGACCGGCAAAGCCGGCGTCTGCAGGGGGCAGGCCCGGAGAGGGAGGAGACTGATGGAAGAAGGCCTGTCACGCCGCCTCTGGCTGCGGCAGCTGCTGGCCCTGGTGGGCAAGGAGTTCCGGCAGATCGTGCGGGACCCCTCGTCCTATCTGGTGGCCGGGGTGCTGCCCCTGCTGTTCCTGCTGCTCTTCGGTTACGGCATCACCCTGGACGCGGGCGTGCTGCAGCTGGCCGTGTTCAACCAGAGCGGCGGCCAGCATTCGCGCGCCCTGCTGACGGACTTCGCCCACTCGCCGCACTTCGTCATCCGCTCCATCGGCCACATGCGCGAGGGCGAGCGCCTGATGCGCGAATCCTCGGTGCAGGGCATACTGGTGCTGGGCCAGCTCTTCGACGCCCAGCTGGACCGGGGCGCGACGGCGGACGTGCAGCTCATCGTGGACGGCACCGAGCCCAATGTGGCCCGCTTCATCCTGAGCTATTCCCAGGCCGTGATCCTGCGCTGGCAGGCGGCCCGGCAGGCGGGCGGCGTGCCGCAGGCCTCCGCGCTGGGCGTCGAGGAACGCTACTGGTACAATCCCTCGGCCAAGAGCGAGCGCTTCCTGGTGCCCGGGGCCATCACGGTCATCATGACCCTCATCGGCACCCTGCTGACCTCGCTGGTCTTCGCCCGCGAGTGGGAACGCGGCACCATGGAGGCCATGCTGGCCACGCCCGTCAGCCGCTGGCAGATGCTGCTCGGCAAGCTCATCCCCTATTACTGCATGGGCATGTTCAGCATGGGCCTGTGCGCGCTGGCCGCCGTGACCCTGTTCGGCGTGCCCTACCGGGGCTCGCTGGGGGCGCTGCTCTTCATCTCCTCGGTCTTCATGCTCTGCGCCCTGGGCCAGGGCCTGCTGATCTCCGTCAGCCTGCGCAGCCAGCTGCAGGCCGCCGAGGCCGGGCTCTTTTCCGGCTTTTTGCCCGCCCTGCTGCTGTCGGGCTTCGTCTTCGACATCGACAGCATGCCGCCCGTGCTGCAGGCCATCACCCATCTGGTGCCGGCCCGCTACTTCAATACCTGCCTGCGGACGCTCTTCCTGACCGGGGACGTCTGGGGGCTGTTCTGGCCCTGCGTGGGCGCCATGGGCCTGCTGGCCCTGCTCATGCTGGGGCTGGTCTACAAGAAACTGGTCAAAAGGCTGGATGTCTGATGCCGCGCGCCCTCTTTTTGCCCAATGTCCGGCGCATGGCCGCCATCGTGCGCAAGGAGCTGCTGGTCCTGTTCTGCAACAGGGTCTCGCGCATGCTGCTCATCGTGCCGCCGCTCATGCAGATCGTCATCTTCGGCTGGGCCGCCACCATGGAAGTGCGCAACGTGGACGTGGCCGTGCTCAATCACGACGAAGGCCCCCTGAGCCGCGAGATCGTGCGCCGTCTGGAAGGTTCGCCCACCTTCCGCAGGGTCTTCTTCCTGCGCGGGCAGCAGGAGATACGGCCGGTCATCGAGCAGGAGAAGGCCCTGTTCGTCATGGTCTTCGACGCGGAATCCTCCCGCCGGGCGGAGCGCGGCGAGCCCGTGAGCGTGCAGCTGCTGCTGGACGGCCGCCGCTCCAACGCGGCCCAGATCGCGGCCTACTATGTGCAGACCATGCTGGCCGAGGTGGCCGCGCAGACGCCCCTGGGGCGGCAGGCCGCCCTGACGGGCGGCGGCAGCCTGGACATCCGCCTGCGCAGCTGGTTCAACCCCAATTTTGAGTTCCAGTGGTTTTTCCTGCCCAACCTCATCGGCATGCTGAGCTTCATGCTGGGCCTGGTGGTGACGGGCCTTTCCGTGGCCCGCGAGCGCGAGGCCGGGACCTTCGACCAGCTGCTGGTCTCGCCGGCCACGCCCACCGAGATCGCGCTGGCCAAGCTCATCCCCGGCTGCGTGGTGGGGCTGGCCCACGGCACCATCTTCCTGCTGGTCTCGGTCTTCGGCTTCGGCGTGCCCTTCACCGGCTCGGTGCTGCTGCTCTATACGGGCATCCTCATCTTCTCGCTGGCCGCTGGCGGCATCGGCCTCATGATCTCCTCGCTCTCGTCCACCCAGCAGCAGGCCTTTTTGGGCGCGTTCACCGTAGGCGTGCCCTGCATCCTGCTCTCCGGGGCCGTGACGCCGGTCATCAACATGCCGCTGGTGCTGCAGCACGGCAGCCAGCTCAATCCCATCCGCCACTTCACCACCCTGGTGCAGGGCGTGTTCCTGCGCGACATCACCGTGGAGGCCGCTTCCGTGAGCCTGCTCAAGATCTGCGCCATCACCGTGGTCTGCGTCTGCGTGGCGGTCTGGATGTTCCGCCGCCGCGTGTAGCGGGCGCGGCACAAGGGCCGGGGAAGGGACAGGCGGGAAAGGCCCCCTCCCCGGCTGCCGTCCGGGGGACGCCTGTCCCCGGCACGCGGTGCCGTTTTCGTCCGTCGTGGGGCCGGGAGGCTTCTCCCAGCCCGTGCCGGACCGGGTCAATCACATATCAATTTAAATAAGTAGATAAAGCCGTCCCCAGCCCGTGCCGGACCGGGAAGGCCCGAGCGGCCGGAGCGGCACGGAGCGCTGCCGCCTGCCCGGCCCGTGCATCCGCGGCCTCTGTCCGTCCGGGAGGGCGCGGCGGCCTGCCCGCCCGTCAGGACGCACGGGGCGCCGCCTGTCCGCTCCCGGCAGGGAGCGGCCATCCGTCTTCGGGCAGTCGGGCTCAGTCCTGGTCCGGCCTGTCCGGGGGACGGCTGGCGAAGGTCCGGCCCACGATGGAGGCGATGACCACCAGCGAATAGATGTTGGCCGACAGGGCCACCAGCACGGTGGCGTTGCGCGCCGCCCAGGAAACGGGCGTGATGTCGCCGTAGCCGATGGTCATGAGGCTGATGTAGCTGAAGTAGAACAGGTCCTGCAGGCTCACGCCGGCGGGGTCGGGGCCCCGGAAGGAGCCGGGCTGGAAACTTTCCAGCAGCAGGAAGAGGAAAAAGCCGCTGTAGCCGATGAGCAGCAGGCCGCAAAGGCCCGCGCAGAGGGTCTGGCGGGCATCCAGATGCAGGCGGTGGGTCTGGGCGCGGTAGAGCTGGCTGAACAGCTCCAGCAGGACGATGCAGAAGAACAGGCCGTGCAGGATGAGCTGGCAGAGCTGGAGCGCGCGGGGCATCTGCGCCAGGGCCTGGAAGGGGTGCAGGGCCAGGATGCCGAGGGCCGTCAGGGAGGCCGCCCAGAAGCCCGGCCGCAGGCGGCCGTAAAGGTTGATGCCGGCCAGCAGCTGCAGGGGCAGGTAACAGGCCTGTGCCGCGCCGCCGTAGATTTTTCCGGGAAAAATGATATTCAGCAAAAACATGCAGGCAAGGGAGAGCAGCAGGCCCTCGAAACGGCGGACATGCCACCAGCGGCGTCCGGGCAGCGATGGGAACATGGGACCTCCCGGTCAGACGGCAGTGTGTGGAAAGACGTTGCGGGACGCCCCGCACGCGGACGACAGGACTCAGGGCAGGCGGGCCGGGGCGCCTGCGCGTCTGCGGCTGTCCCCGCCCCTGCCGCGCGCGGCGGCGGACCGTCCTGCGCCGGGCAACGTCCCGCGTCCCGCAGCCTACGGCAGAAAGGCGGGATTGCAAAGCCCGCCGGGCACGGGGACCGTCGCACGGGCCTGTGTGCCGGTCCGCCATCCCGGGGCCGCCGTGCCCTGCCGCCGTCCTGTGCCACCTGCTGCCGGGGCCGCGGCGCCAGGCAGGCCTGCGTCCTCCTCGGCGTCCACTCCTACGTCCGGGAGATGCGCGGGACAACAGGCGGGACGAACAGGCAGGGAGGGGCGGGCGCGGGCAGCTGCACCGGGCCGGGCGTGCTTGCACGGCCGCACAGAACGAAGCGGGAGGAAGACGACATGGATGTGACGACATTGCGCAATTGCGGGCTGCTCTTTCTGGCGGGCGGCGCGGGGGCCCTGGCGCGCTACGGCGTGTCGGAACTGGCCAACAGTCTGGTGGGGCGGCAGTATCCGCTGGGGACCTTCACGGTCAACGTGCTGGGCTGCTTCCTGTTCGGTCTGGTCTGGGAACTGGCCGCCGTGCGCCTGCTCATTTCGGATACCGTGCGCCTGATCGTGCTGGTGGGTTTCATGGGTTCGTTCACCACCTTCTCGTCCCTGATCTTCGATTCCTTCGCCCTGGGCCAGACCCGTCCGGTCCTGCTGCTGTTCAACATCGGCGCCCAGACCGTGCTGGGCTTCGCGGCCCTTTTTCTGGGCATGACCGCGGGCAGGCACTGGTAGCGGCGCCCGCGCCCGCGCAGGCGCGGGCGGGCTGCCGCTACGGGGATTCCCTGCAATCGACGGGAAATGGTCACGGCCCTGCGCGGGCGGAGTGCCGGCCTTCATGGTCCGGCAGGGGAACAGCGTTTTCGTCCTGGCCCTGCTTGGGCAGAGTGCCGTGGTCCGGGCTGCCTGCCATAGCACGGACTGCCATAGTGCGGGCTGCCGCAGTACGGGCGTCTGTCGGGCAGGGACGCGGCCCGTCCCCGCGTCCGGCGAAGGGGACCGGCCTTGCGGGGGAAGACGCAAAAAAAGGGAGGCCCGGCGGGTCTCCCTTTTCTGTCGTCCGGCGCACGCCGCCCGGGGGCGGGGCCCCTCTGTGATGTCCCGGCAGGAAGCTGTTGCCGTCACAGGTGGAAACACGCCTGTTTTTCGTACGGGGGAGGAGCTCCCTCGTGCGGGGGCAGCGTATCTGGGATATCCCCCAGAAACATGGCCCCGGTAATGGGTCCTGAGCCTAGCGGATGAAGTTGGTGGGCTGCCAGGGCTCCACGGCAGGCGGCGTGATGCCCGCCTGGCGGCCGGCCTCGATGCAGCGCAGCAGCCAGGCCATGTTGTCGCCCAGGGTGCGCATGATCTGCAGGCCTTCGGCGTCCTGCACGGCTTCGGAGGCATCGTTGCCGTGGATGGAGTTCCAGTACTGGGACGAGACCACGGGCATGCGGGCGATGGTGAAATACTTGTTCAGGCGGTCGAAGGAGGCGCTGGCCCCGCCGCGACGACAGCTGACCACGGCGGCCGCCGGCTTGAAGGCGTAGGGCGCGGACTTCATGAAGAACATGCGGTCCAGCAGCGCGCAGAGGCCGGCATTGGGGCCGGCGTAGTAGACGGGCGAGCCCACCACCAGGCCGTCGGCCCGGCGCAGACGCTCCACGCATTCGTTGACCGGATCGTCCTCGAAGACGCACAGCCCGGTCTGGGCGCACTTGCCGCAGGCGATACAGCCGCGGATGGCCTTGTGTCCCACATGGACGCTGACGGTCTCGATACCGGCCGTTTCCAGACGTTCGGCCACAGCGGCCAGGGCCGTAGCCGTGCTGCCCTTGGGATGGGGGCTGCCGTTGATGAGCAGGACCTGCATGGGAATTCTCCTTGGGATAGATGACTGGGGCGGCGCGTGTGCAAAAAACCGCCGCCAATGACACTCACGATCCTGGTGATACCGCCAACGCCGTATGCGCCAGAAAGCATACAGATAAGGATCCGCCGCGGGCAGTAAAGGGCGCGGGCAGAATGGAGCAAAAAAAGGAGAGGATCAAGCAGAAATACTTATGGTTTATCCTTTAAAGGGAATATCCATTTGCCATTTTCTTGATAGGGCTCTTGGCAAATATATTTTTCTCCACAAAAGATGCCATCTTTAAAAAAGAAGATACGAGATTGAGGATTTTTGAAACAGTCATATAAGTTTTTATTTCCATAAATCAGTTGTTGTATTCCTTGACCCGTATTTTGTCCCTGATAGTAAATAATTCCATTTTCTTCATAGTTAGTGTAGCGACTATGACTTTTGGAAAATAACACCACATTTCCATTTTTTGTTGGGCGAATGCCACGGGGATAATCATCCATAAAAGCAAATAGATTGCGCATTTCTTCCTGGCTGTAACGCTTACCGCGCTCGAGCTGTACCGTATATTTCGAGGTGTTTTCTTTTTGATTCGATTTTGGGAGTAAAAAATTACGGCATAGACGGTTTGCTTCAGCATACATTTTTTCGTATGTATTTGGGAAATCTTCCTTAGTAATATATATGCCAAGTTCATCGTTATTGACTTGACTGTAATCGTACAAATTCATGCTGCCGATAAGCGCCGCCTGCTCCGTGAGAAAACATTTTGCATGCAGGTTACTGCGCTGAAATCGCTTAGAAGCGATGTCAACGGGTGTGAAAGGTTCTTTATGGACAATAGTGATGGGAATGCCGGATTTTTTCTTTTCGTCGAGGATGTCACGGATTCGTAGACTGAGTCTGATATACGGCGAAATAATGATGATGAAAGACCTGGCGTCATAAAACATAGTTTCAAGATGGGCCGCGATACCGTGCGTTGTGACAAATTCCGGCTCTGATTGTTTCGTCCCCAATAGGGAATGCAGTAGACCAGACATGGTTTCTCCTTGAGATTAAACGCGTGACGCAGAGATCGGTTTTCCCGGCAGCTCGTTGGCCAGGGTGGCGCCCAGAATGAGGACGGTGCCGCAGAGTTCGGCCGGGCCGAAGGGCTGATGCAGGAAGAAGGTGGCCAGCAGGATGGCGGTGACGGGGTCGATGTAGCTGAGCATGGCCGAGGTCTGGGCCGGGAGGCGGCCGACGGCCGAAAAGAACAGGATATAGACCAGCCCGGTATGGACGATGCCCACCACCAGCAGCAGCACGAGCGTGGACGGCGCGGGGGCCGGGCCCTGCAGGTGGCCGCCCAGCAGCACATAGGGCAGCATGACCAGGGCGGCGGTGCAGAGCTGGCAAAAGGTGGTCTCCAGCGTGTCCAGACCGTGCAGGCGCTTGTTGATGAGGATGATGGCGCAGTAGAGCAGGGCCGCGGCCAGGCCGAAGGCGATGCCGCGCGGGTCCTGGCGGCCGCCGGTGAGGACGCCGGAGATGCACACGGCCCCCAGCACGGCCAGCAGGGTGCAGGCGAGCTTGCGGCGCGTCAGGCGCTCGCCCAGCACCAGGGGCGAGAGCAGGATGACGAAGACCGGGGCCATGTAATAGCAGAGCGTGGCCACGGCGATGCCGGTATGGCGGTAGGCTTCGAAAAGGAAGATCCAGTTGAAGCCCAGGGCCGCGCCGGAAAGCAGGAGACGCAGGGCGTTCCTGCGGATGGCCTGCCCGTGCAGGGACGTTTTTTGCAGGCGCAGCACCAGCAGCAGGAAGCAGGTGCCGATGACCGCCCGGGCGCAGGCGATGACCGCCGGCGGCAGCGGGATGTAATGGACGAAGAGGCCGATGCTGCCCACGATGAACATGGCGGCGGCCAGCTTGCTTTTTTCCATGGCGTGGTCCCCTATGGTTCGTTTGCTTTCGACGGGGCCTGAGAGGGGGAAGGGCGTTTTGGGGGCAAAACTGCCCCCCCCCTCTCAACCCCTCCCCCGCCCCGAAAAAACCTTCTTCCGGTCCGGCCCGGTGGTCTCCGTCGCTGCCTCACGGGCGCCGCCATGTTGCTGTCGGATCTATGTGCCGCCACGCAGGCCGAAAGCGGCCGGCAGACGTTTTCCCCGTATCGCCGGGGGACCGGCAGCAGCGCGATCGCCGTCGCTCCTTCCCTGTCCTGCCGGTGACCTGGATAAAAGTTTTTGGCAGGAGGAGGGGAGCGCGAGGGGAGGAGGGAGACCTTTTTTCAAAAAGGGCCCCTCCGCCCCTCGCCCCGCATCCATCCGAACTCACAGACCGGCGTCGATGAGGGCCAGCAGCTCGGCGGTCTTCGCGGCCAGCAGCGCCTTGTCCGCGCGGCTTTCCACGTTGAGGCGCAGCAGGGGCTCGGTATTGGACATGCGCAGGTTGAAGCGCCAGTCGTCGAACTCCAGATTGACGCCGTCGATGGCGTCCTCATGGGTGGCCGCGGGGGCGTAGCGGTCGCGGATCCTGCGCATCAGGGCCGGGGCATCGGCCACGCGGCGGTTGATCTCGCCGCTGCAGGGCCAGGCGTCCATGCGCTCGCGCACCAGTCCGGCCAGGGACGTGCCCCGGCGCTGCATGGCGGCGATGACCAGCAGCCAGGGCAGCATGCCGGAATCGCAGTAGGCGAAATCGCGGAAATAATGGTGCGCGCTCATCTCGCCGCCATAGACGGCATTCTCGGCGCGCATGCGCTCCTTCATGAAGGCGTGGCCCGTCTTGCCCATGACCGGGATGCCGCCGCCCGCCTCGATGAGCTCGCGGGTGTTCCAGTAGACGCGCGTGTCGTAGATGATCTTGGCGCCGGGGAAGCGGGGCAGCAGCTCGGAGGCCAGCAGGCCCACCAGATAGTAGCCTTCGATGAAGTTGCCTTCGTGGTCGTAGAAGAAACAGCGGTCGAAGTCGCCGTCCCAGGCGATGCCCAGGTCGGCCTTGTACTCGCGCACGGCGCGGGCGGTGGCGGCGCGCTTTTCGGGCAGCAGGGGGTTGGGCACGCCGTTGGGGAAGCTGCCGTCGGGCTCCATCTGGCAGAAGATGAACTCGTGGGGCAGGTGCGGGGCCAGCTCCCTGAGCAGCAGGCCGGCGCAGCCGTTGCCCGCGTCGGCCACGATCCTGAGGGGCTTCTGGGCGGCCGCGCCGGTGTAGTCCAGGATGCGGCGGGCATAGTCCTGCCGGAAACTGACCGGCGTCACGGGCGCCTGGGCGGCGGGCAGGACCGCGCCCCTTTCCAGCAGGGACGCCACGCGCCCGCGCAGGTCGCGCAGGCCGGAATCGCCGCTCACGGGCCGCGCGCCGCGCAGCACCAGCTTGAAGCCGTTTTCGTCGGCCGGGTTGTGGCTGCCGGTGATCATGATGCCGGCGTCGAAGTCCTGGCGGGCGGCGGCATCGTAGATCTCTTCGGTGCCGCACATGCCCAGGCTGGCCACCTGCGCCCCGGCCCCGTGCAGGCCCGCGGCCAGGGCGGCGTGCAGGACGGGGCCGCTCAGGCGCGCGTCGTGGCCGAGCACCACGCGGCGGGCGGAAAAATGTTCGGCCACGGCCCGGCCCAGGGCAAAGGCCAGTTGCGGGGAAAGGGGATCGGGGACCTTGCCCCGGATGTCATAGGCCTTGAAACAGGAAAGATCGGTCATGGATGCTCCTCGAAAGCGTCGCGGGCACCCGGGACGGATGCCCCGCCGGCAGGCGGTGGGAGGGAAGGCGGAGCGGCAGGGCGGTCACGGCCGCCGGGCCGCGCGCGTGGCGTCCGGCATCAGCCCTGGACGCACCAGGGCTCGCAGAGGGGACGGCAGCGGCAGAAGCGGGCGAAAAGGACGGCACTGGTGCGCAGGGCCGCCTCCACGGGGGCCTTGCCGTCAAAGCCGTAGATCACGGTCAGGCAGAGGCGCGTCCGCTCGTCCACCAGGGCGCGGGTGGAATCGCTCACGGGGCTGCCGAAGGGCCCCAGGGCATCGGCCAGCAGGGGCAGATGTTCCAGATTGAGTCCGCCCTTGCCGATACCCTCGTACGTCTCGCCCGCCTGGCCGCGGCGGAAGACGATGTCGCCCTGCAGGCTGGTGAGCGTGTAGCTGCCCAGGGAAAAGCCCGTCTCCAGCGAGGCGACGTTGTTGGCGTCCACCACGCTGTTGATGGCGTAGAGGCCCTTGCCCTGCTTCAGACGGCGGTACAGGGCCTCGGACGAGATGCGGTAGCGGCCGGGGTCCTTGCCGCAGGCCTTGCAGGCCGCGCGCGAAGGACCCAGATTGGGCCATTGGGCCAGAGGCTCCTGCTCCATGCGGGCCAGCAGGCGGGGGGAGAGGTCATTGTCCAGATAGTCCCGGCAGTCGGGGCGGCTGGGCTCGACCTCCACTTCATGGGCCATCAGGCCCAGACAGAGCCCGGGCACCCGGGCGAGGATATCGGCATCGGGACGGATGACGGGGCGGACGAAGGGGGCAGCGGTCACGGGAAGATCCTTGGCAAGTCTGGAGGGGCGTCACCGGCCGGCACGGTGGGGCCCGGGCGCGGGGACATACCGGCGCGCTTGTCCCCGCCATGGCGGCAGGGACAAGATGCGAGCATAGCACGGGGGGACGGCGGGCTCAAGCCGTGCCGGCGGGAGCGGGCGGGGCGGCCTGACCGTCGCCCGCAAGGCAGCTCCCCGGGCAGGCCCGGCCGCCCGGTTCGCGCCACGTTT
>NZ_CASDOY010000040.1 GCF_949282365.1 uncultured Desulfovibrio sp. | reverse complement strand
GTGGCGGCATCCTGCGCGGGCGCGGCCTTTTCCGGCGCGCTGTCCCCGGGGGCCGCATCGGCGGCACTGTCCCCGCGATCGCGACGGCGGCGGGAAGAACGCTTGCGGCCGCGGCCCTCGCCCTCGCCGCGGCGGCCTTCGTCGGCGCGGCGGCCTTCGGGCAGGGGCTGCACATGGCCCAGGCTCGCCTGATAGGCGGCATCCACCAGCATGGCCAGCAGGAGGCCGTCCTCGTCATCCTCGGCCTGGCCGGCCAGCTCGCGCACCAGCGGCGCATAGCGGGCCACGCGCAGTTTCTCCAGACCGGTCAGCTTGCGGAAGCGGCTCTCCAGCAGGGTGGTCACGCGCGCCCCGGCCACCACGGCCACGTCCCCGTCCGTGGGCGCGGGGATCTCGCGCAGGGCGATCTTGTAATGGCGGGCGATGCGCTCCAGCTCCATGCGCTGCATGATGTCCACCAGCGAGATGACCGTCCCGGCGGCACCGGCACGGCCCGTGCGCCCGGCGCGGTGGATGTAGCTCTCGTGGTCTTCCGGCGGCTCGTAGAGGAAGACGTGGGACAGGGCCGGGATGTCGATGCCGCGCGCGGCCACGTCCGTGGCCACCAGATATTGCAGGCTGCCCTGGCGGATCTTGTCCAGCACGGCCTCGCGGCGGGCCTGGGAAAGATCGGCGGAAAGCTCGTCGGCATTGTAGCCGAAGCCCTGGAGCACGCCGGTGATGTAATGGACGTTGGCCTTGGTGTTGCAAAAGATGATGGCCGAGGCCGGGTTCTCGGTCTCCAGCAGGCGCACCAGCACGCGGTCCTTGTCCATGGGGCGGCTCTGGCAGAACAGGTGCTGCACCTCGGCCACATGCACTTCCTTCTGCGACAGGGAGAGCATGGAAGGCTCGGTCAGGAACTCCCCGGCCAGCTTGAGCACATGAGGCGGATAGGTGGCCGAGAACATGCCGGTATGGATGCGGCGGCGCGGCAGGTAGCGCTGCACTTCCTTCATGTCGGGATAGAAGCCGATGGAGAGCATGCGGTCGGCCTCGTCGAAGACCAGCGCCTCCAGATCCTCCAGCGAGAGGGTGCGCCGCAGCAGATGGTCCAGCACGCGGCCGGGCGTGCCCACCACCAGCTGGGCCCCGTCGCGCAGGGCGTCCATCTGCTTTTTGTAGCCCACGCCGCCGTACACGGCCACGGGGCGGATGCCCGTGCCCTCGAAGAGCACGCGGGCCTCGTGCTCCACCTGCACGGCCAGCTCGCGGGTGGGCACCAGGATCAGGGCCTGGACCGCGCGCAGCCCGGAGTCCAGACGCGGCAGCAGGGGCAGCAGATAGCAGCCGGTCTTGCCGCTGCCGGTACGGGACTGCACCATGATGTCCCGGCCTTCCAGCAGATAGGGCATGGCCAGGGACTGCACGGGCATCAGCGAGGTCCAGCCCGCGCGGCCGCAGGCCGCGACGATGGCTTCGGGCAGGGTCTCCAGCGTGGCGCGCGGCAGGGCGTTCTCGGGTTCGGCCACGGAAAAATGTTCAAGGGAAGCGCCGGGAGTGGAAAGATCGGCCGTCTTCGCGGCCTGTTCCTGCGCGGCCGCTTCTCCGGCGGGGGCGGGGCAGGAAGGAATGATGGTATCGGACATGCTTGGCTCGCTCTCTGGCGCCGCAAGGCCGGATCGGGGGCCCGCGACGCGGAATGAAGTTCTTTTTTGTATCGTCGGAAACGCAATAACCTGCCACAAGCGGCGCTCATGCGCAAGACAGGCCGCAAAGGCGGGCGCGCCGGGGGCCGCGACGGCCTGACGGGGCGGCTGGAGAGCCCTCCATCCCAAACGGTGGCGCGCCGGGGCCGCGATCCCCCGGGCCGCCACGGGTACGGCTCCAGGCTGGCCGTGCCGGACGCGGCGGCAGGATGCGGGACGCGGCGACGGGCCCCAAAGGCCACGCCTGCCCCTGCCCGGCGGTACGGCAGGGGAGGTCCCGGCCTGCGGCAGCGGCGGCGGGGCGCACGGCGGCTGGCCGAACAGCGGGCCGGCAGAGGACGGGACGGGCACCGGGGAAGCAGGCGGCGGACGGGCAAGGGCCCGCGAAGCGCCGCACGGACAGTGCCGGAGCCACGGCGACGGGCTCCTGTCACCGGGCTGTCGCCGGAGCGTCACCGCGGGCCGCCAGACTGGAAAAAATGGCGGCGGACGCCAGCGCCGCTTGCGTCCCGGCGCGAATGCGGCTAGCCTGAAAGGCCTCACCGGCGCGGCCCGCAAGGCGGGCAGGGACGCCGGGTCATGTTTTTCTGATCTCGGAGGGAGCCATGGCGCAACTACAGCCGGATTTTGGTCCTGATTTCTCCAAGGGACTGATCCCCGCCATCGCGCAGGACGCGGCCACGGGCGAAGTGCTCATGCTGGCCTATATGAATGAGGAAGCCTGGAAACGTACCCTGGAAACCGGCGAGGCCCATTACTGGAGCCGCAGCCGCAAGGAACTCTGGCACAAGGGCGGCACGTCCGGCCATGTGCAGAAGGTGCTCGCCATCCGTCTGGACTGCGACAGCGACACCGTGCTGCTCAAGATCGAGCAGGTGGGCGGCGCGGCCTGCCATACGGGACGGCGTTCCTGCTTCTACCGGGAATGGGTCAACGGCGTGGTGCGCGAATGCTCGCCCATGGTCTTCGATCCCCAAAAGGTCTACGGCGGCAAATAGCCGGGACCCGGACACGCTTTTTTCGGGCCGTGCGGCCCGTCACTGGAACAGGGCCATGCCGGAGCATGGCCGGCCCGCCGCGGACGGCGGGCGCACAACGGCTCCCGCAGGGGAGCGCACAGCAGCAGGCCTTCGCCTGCCGGAGTAGACACGATGAGCGAAGAATCGCAGGCCATCCTCAAACTGGGCGTGCCCAAGGGCTCGCTGGAAGAAGCCACCATCAATCTTTTCGAGCGCGCCGGCTGGAAGATCCGCAAGCATACGCGCAACTATTTCCCGGATATCAATGACCCCGAGATCACGGCCTCCCTGTGCCGCGTGCAGGAGATCGGCGGCTACATCGTCGCGGGCATCCTGGATGTGGGCATCACGGGCCTGGACTGGCTCACCGAAGGCGGTCATGAGGACAAGGTGGTGCATGTGGCGGATCTGGTCTACTCCAAGACCTCCAACCGTCCCTGCCGCTGGGTGCTGGCCGTGGCCGGCGATTCCCCCTACCAGAAGCCGCAGGACCTGGCCGGCAAGCGCATCGCCACCGAACTGAAGGGCCTGACCCGCAGCTACTTCAAGCGCGTGGGCGTGGACGTGGATGTCTTCTATTCCTGGGGCGCCACGGAAGCCAAGGTGGTGGAAGGCCTGGCCGACGGCATCGTGGAAGTGACCGAGACCGGCACCACCATCCGCGCCCACGGCCTGCGCATCATCGACGAAGTGATGTGCTCCTACCCGGTCATCGTGGCCAACAAGGAAGCCTGGGCCGATCCGCGCAAACGCGCCAAGATCGAACAGCTGACCCTGCTCCTGCAGGGCGCCCTGCGCGCCGAGAGCCTGGTGGCCCTCAAGATGAACGCCCCGGCCGCCAATCTGGACGCCATCCTCGAGATGCTGCCCTCCCTGAACTCGCCCACGGTCTCGCCCCTGCGCGACGAGGCCTGGCTCTCGGTGGAGACCGTGGTCAACATCGACGTGGTGCGCGACCTCATCCCCCGCCTGCGCGAAGCCGGGGCCGAAGGCATCATCGAATACGCCCTGAACAAGGTCATCTAGGGCGGCACAGGACAGGTACAGGGCGGCGGCATTTCCCGCAGGGGAAGGTCGCCGCCTTTTTCGTCCGGCAGACGCGGCACCCGCCGCGCTCCCGCCGGGCCCGGCACGATGATCCCGCACAGGCATCCGGCAGGGACACGCCCCGGCGGCCCGGGGGACGCTCCCGCATGCGCGCCCGGCGGGCCGTCCTCCGTGTTGCGCTCCATGCGGGGACGCCAGCGCTGCCGCATGCGCATGGCCGGTCCTGCGGCAGCAGCGGGAGCCCCGCCGGGCAGCAACGCATCCGGGAGGCATTGGTCATGGACAGCAAGCACATCCATCCGGGAACGGCCCTCCTCCTGCTGGCCGTCCTGTTCCCCGTACAGGCCCCCGCCGTGGCGGAACCGTCCGCCTGCGCGGCCGCCACCGTCCGGGAAACGGCGCAGGCCCCTGCCGCGGCCCGGCAGCATGTGGCCAGGACCGGCGGCGACCTGCTGGCCGCAGCGGACGGGATACGGGAGCAGCGGCAACAGCTGCGGCGGGAACAGCGTCAGGGGGTCGCGCCCCCGGCGCGGCCCGACGACAGCCAGTGGCAGAAAAAAGAACGCGCCCGCCGGCAATACGAGGACCAGCGCCGTTATGACAGGCTGCGCCAGGGCCAGCAGCACCGTCTGCCCCGGCCGCGCATCCAGCGCGACGGCATCTGGCGGCCGGGCCGTCCCTGAGCCGCCGTTCCGGGCTGCCGTCCCCTCACCCCCGCCCCGGGCCCCGTCCCGCACCATCCGGGCCGTTCCGTTCCCTGTCTCCGGGCCATCGTCCCGAGCCGCCGGTCCGCCGCCCGCCCGTTCCCGCCGGGCCTCCCTGCCCCCGGCACGCGGACGGCCGGAGCCTTTCGCCACGGAGCCGGCAGGGATGGAGAGGCCCCTGCCGCTACGCCGGAGCGCCTGACGGAGGCAGCCCTGCCGTCCGGCCCGTTCGCCCGGACCATACGCCCGGATCGCTTGCCCGGACCATCCGTTCCGCCCCGCCGCCCGGCGCTCCCGCGCCACGCCCTGCCCGGCTCCGGGACGAAAAGGTTTGCAGCGCATCCCGGAAGAGGATACAAGCAAGCAGGACAGCGCCCCGGGACCCCGGCGGGCGCATCCCGTCGTACCCAACCCAACCAACAAGAGAACGCATCATGGAAAAAGACGCCAGCCGCGAATTCATGGAAAACCTGCCCGAGCTGGAACCGGGCCAGACCTTCTGCTTTGCCTGCCATCCCGAAGTTCCCTGCTTCAACCGCTGCTGTGCGGAACTGACCCTGCCCCTGACCCCCTATGACGTGCTGCGCCTGCGCCGCCACATGAACGACATGCCCAGCGAGGCCTTCCTCAACGACTTCACCCGCATGCGCACCTTCCCCGACACGGGCTTCCCCCTGCCCCTGCTGCGCATGCTGGAAGGCCCCGGCGAGCCCTGCCCCTTCGTGACGCCCGGCGGCTGCTCCGTGTACGAGAATCGCCCCGGTGCCTGCCGCTTCTACCCTCTGGGCCGCGGCACCAAGATGGGACGCGAAGGCGTGGACGAGCGCTTCTTCGTGGTGCGCGAGCCCCACTGCCACGGCTTCGACGAAGGCCAGGAATGGACGGCCCAGACCTGGCTGGCCAGCCAGGAGCTGGACGAATACAATGCCGCCAATGACCGCTACATGCGCCTGATGGCCATGGTCAAGGCCACGGAAAAGCCCCTGGAACCGCGCATGGCCACCATGGTCATCCTCTGCCTCTACCAGCTGGACAAGTTCCGCGAGCTCATCGAGAAGATGGGCATCTTCCGGCGCGTGGAGGTGAGCGAAGAACGCCAGAAGGCCGTCATGGGATCCGACGAGGCCACCCTGGACTTCGCCCTGGACTGGCTGGAGCTGGTCATCTTCGGCAAGAGCGAAGGTTTGAACAAAAAGTAGGTTTTTTTTGCAACTGTAAAAAAAGCTGACACATGACAGCCTGCTCCCCCTGCCGGGAGCGGGCTGTTTTTCTTTTTCCGATAGTTTGTCGTTTCAGCAGGTTAGCCTGCGATTGGGATTTTTTGCACAAATGGCATGTTTTTTGCTGCCCAAGCGACAAACTTACCGGGAGGAGTTATGAGTTTTGGCAGATCATTGTACCAATTTCTGTTAAGCAGCTCTCAGGCGTATGCCAAATGGGACCTGGAAGTCTCCACTTCCATCATCAAGAACCGCAAGAAGATGCTGTTCCTGCTGGCCCTGGCCGCGCCCATCCTGCTTGTGTGCGGTGCCGAAGCCTATGAAGCCCACGAGATGCTGGGCGGCAAAAGCGCGTATGCGCCGGCCTTCTACACCACCACCATTTTCCTGGCCTCCATCGCCGTCGGTCTGGCGGCCGGCCTCATCACCGGCTGTATCGGCGCCGGTGGCGGCTTCATCATCACCCCGGCCCTGATGGCCGCGGGCGTCAAGGGCATCCTGGCCGTCGGTACGGACCTGTTCCACATCTTCGCCAAGGCCATCATGGGCACCACGGTCCACAAAAAGCTGGGCAACGTGTCCGTCAAGCTGGCCATCGCGTTCCTCGTGGGCTCCGGTGCGGGCACCTTCGTGGGCGGCGCCATCAACAAGGGCCTGTACAATGCCGACCCGCTGCTGTCCGAGATGTTCATCAGCACCATCTATGCCGTGCTGCTGGGCTTCCTGGGCTTCTACGCCCTGTTCGACTTCCTGAAAGCCACCCGCGGCTCCCAGGCCGACAGCGGCGACGCGCACGGCGGTACGGCCAACATGACCGGCCTTTCCGTCAAGCTGCAGAGCCTGACCGTGCCCCCCATGATCACCTTTGACGAAGACCTGGTCCCCGGCGGCCGCCGCATCTCCGGCTGGATCGTCGCCGCCGGCGGCGTGGTCGTGGGCATGCTGGCCGCCATCATGGGCGTGGGCGGCGGCTTCGTGACCTTCCCCATGTTCGTGTACATCTTCGGCGTGTCCTCCATGACCACCGTGGGCACCGACATCCTGCAGATCATCTTCACCGCCGGTCTGGCCTCCGTGGGCCAGTACGCCATCTACGGCTATGTGTTCTACACCCTGGCCGTGGGCATGCTGCTGGGCTCCCTGCTGGGCATCCAGGTGGGCGCTCTGACCACCAAGGTCGTCAAGGGCGTGCACATCCGCGGTTTCTACGCCGTGTCCATCATTTCCGGTTTCATCAACCGCGCCGCCACCCTGCCCAAGAAGCTGGTCGAAATGGAATATCTCGACTGGTCCATGTCCGTGGTGAACATCATCGAAGAAGTGGGCAACGTGATCTTCTGGGTGGTCGTCGCCTTCTTCGGCCTCTGGGTCTTCAGCAAGTTCTTCCTTAATCTCGGCAAGCTCAGAGGGGAGGCCTAATTATGCTTATTCATGAAAAAGGCCCCTTCATCCGGGGTTCCATCCTGCTGATCTCGTTCCTGGTGCTGTTCTGTGTGCTGCTCACCCCCGTCATGCGCGACGAAAAGGGCAACCACCTGACCGGCCTGCAGTACGCCGACAACGTGTTCAACGAACTGTCCAAGGGTTCCTCCTACTTCATCCCCAGCGTGCGTGAAAGCGTGAAGAAGGTGGAAAAGGTCAACGTCAAGGTCACCGTGACCATGAAAAAGGCCGAACTGGCCGAGACCGCCGTGCTGGTGCTGACCAAGGCCGGCATGACCGCCAGCGCCGACGGCGCCAAGGTCACCTACGAAGGCAACCTGGCCGCCATGCTGGGCGCCGCCACCAATGATGCCGACAGCCTGTACCACAACGACGCGGACACCGTGTCCGCCCGTTACGACGGCACCCACGCCCTCAAGGCCGCCGCGGCCTGGTGGTACGTGCTGAGCCCCTCCATCAAGGAACTGCAGAAGCAGCGCCTGATCCCCGAAGCCCAGGTCGTCGACCAGGTCCTGCGCCGCGCCGTGGAACCCGGCAACAACTTCTACAGCGTGGAACCCGTGAAGGTGTCGGATCACATCTGGCTCATGAGCGGCATGCTGATCTTCTACGTCATCTACACGCTCTGGTATGGCTTCGCCATCTTCGAGCTGTTTGAGGGCGTTGGCCTTGCCATGACCAAGTCCAAGGTCAAGCAGGAAGGCTAGTTCCCGGTCTGGCCTTTCCAGGCAGGGCAACGTCAGGCGCCGGCGGGCAACCGCCGGCGCCTTTTTCGCGTCCGTGCGCCCGCGCGCTGCCGGACACCCGTCCGTCCGCCTTCTTCCTCCATCTGCGTCCCGTCCCGCGCGCCGGAGACGGCACGCTCCCACGCCTGGTCGCCCGTCCAGCCCGCAGGGGCAGCCCCCCATTTGTGCGTGATAAATCGCCTCATCGCCGTCCAGCCCGCAGCCCGCAGGGGCAGCCCTCCATCCACCTGCCCCTGCGTCGCCTCCGGCGCGGGCCGTCCTGGCCCCTCCGACGCGCGGCGCGCATTGACACCCCCGCTTGCACAAGGTATTTTGTCGGGATATCGCCCGTAACGGGTCAACTCACGCAAGGACAAGTTCGATGATGGATATTGATCGCCAGATGGCCGTGATCAAGCGCGGCGTGGCGGAACTGATTGACGAGAAGGAACTGCGCAAAAAACTGGAACGCGGCACGCCCCTGCGCGTGAAGGTGGGCTTCGACCCCACCGCTCCCGACCTGCATCTGGGCCACACCGTGGTCATGCACAAGATGCGCCATTTCCAGGAGCTGGGGCATCAGATCATCTTCCTGATCGGCGACTTCACCGGCCGCATCGGCGACCCCTCCGGCCGTTCCGAGACCCGTCCGCCCCTGACCGAGGAACAGGTCATCGCCAATGCCGAGACCTACAAGAAGCAGGTCTTCAAGATCCTCGATCCCGAAAAGACCATCGTGGAATTCAACTCCCGCTGGCTGGGCAAGATGGACGCCTCGGACTTCATCCGCCTGGCCTCCAGCTATACCGTGGCCCGCATGATGGAACGCGACGACTTCGAAAAGCGTTTCCGCGAGCAGCGCCCCATCTCCATCCACGAATTCATCTATCCCCTCTGCCAGGGCTATGACTCCGTGGCCCTCAAGGCCGACGTGGAGATGGGCGGCACCGACCAGAAGTTCAACCTGCTGGTGGGCCGCAACCTGCAGGCCCATTACGGCATGGAAAGCCAGTGCATCCTGACCATGCCCCTGCTGGAAGGCCTGGACGGCGTGCGCAAGATGTCCAAGTCCTACGGCAATTACATCGGCATCGACGAAGCGCCCTCCGAGATCTTCGGCAAGGTCATGGCCATTTCCGACGATCTCATGTGGCGCTACTACGAGCTGCTGTCCTCCAGGTCCCTGGAAGACATCGCCGCCCTTAAGGAAGACGTGGCCCAGGGCCGCGTGCATCCCAAGGCCGCCAAGGAGATGCTGGCCCACGAGATGGTCAGCCGCTACCACAGCGAAAAGGACGCCGACGAGGCCCGCCAGGGCTTCAATGCCGTCTTCGCCAGCGGCGGCGTGCCGGACGACGCCCCCAGCCACACCTGCGCCCAGGGCGACGACAGCACCCCGCCCGCCTTCCTCGAGGCCGCCGGTCTGGTCAAGAGCCGCGGCGAAGCCAAACGCCTGATCAAGGAAGGCGCCCTGTCCGTGGACGGCCAGCGCTGCGACGACGCCCTGTCGCCCCTGGCCGCCGGCGAATACGTCATCAAGCTGGGCAAAAAGCGCTTCCTGCGCCTGACCGTCACGGCCTAGCCCGGCGCTGTTCCTGACGGCTTTTTTGCGCGGGCGGGGGACCTGGTCCACCAACGTCCCCCGCCCGCGCGTGTTGTTCCTCCCTGCAAAAAACTTTCCCCGGTCCGCGTCCCGGGCCCGTCGCCGCTTCAGGGGCAGACATCCCGCCCCGGGCATCCCGCCCGTCTGTCCTGCCCGCCTCCCCGCCTTCACGCGCATCTGCGCCCCCTTCCCCGCCATCCCTCCCGCAGCGTATTGCACAGGCCGCGTCGGCGATGCTATCCTGCGCCAGGAGAAAAATCATGCCTGACACGTTATCATGTCTGCTCTGCGCGCTCTGTCTGCTGGCCCTGTCGTGCTGTCCGCCGCAGGCCCGGGCGGAGCAGGCCCCGACGGTGACGCCCATGACCATCACGGTGCAGCAGGCCCAGCCCGGCCAGTATTTCCCGGACAGCGCGAGCCCGGACGACACGGGCCTGCGCGTGGGGGCCCTGATCTGCCGGCCGCTGGCCGAGCAGGTGGCGGACAGGAAAAAGACGGCCGCGGGCCTGCACCTGTCCGTGCCGCTGGAATGGCTGGACGGTTATGTGGCGGCCCGCAGCGGCAAGGACGATGTGCCCTTCCGGCTCTGGCAGGAGGGCGGGCAGTGGACCTCGGTGCTGCCGCTGCGCCTGCGCGACGCCTGTGCCGCGGACCCGGCGGCCCTGCTGGCGGACCGCTGGCAGACGGTGCGGGAAAGCCTGCCGCGGCAGAAGCTGTCCCGGCCCTGCCGGGACTATCTGGCCCAGGGCGAAAACTGGCTGCCGCTGGTGCTCTGGTGGGACGGCTATCAGGCCCACGCCCAGGGGCGCGCCTATCTGCCGCTGGAACTGGGCCGCATGGCGGCGCAGAGCGAGCAGCTGCAGACCTGGTGCGGCAAGCATCCGGGCAGGAGCCTGAAGGCGGCCCTGGGCCAGCTGGCCGCCCCGCAGGACAAGCCCGCCTCCCGCTGACGGGGAGCGCCGGGACGCGCCCTTCACCCCTAACCGACCGACGATCCACAGGAGTCACATGCACAAGCTCTATCTTGTCATGGTGGGCCTGCCCGCACGGGGCAAATCCCGTCTGGCGCGGCGCATCTGCGGCGGTCTGGCGGCCGACGGTTTCCGGGCGGCCATCTTCAACAACGGCGACATCCGCCGCGAGCTGCTGGGGGCGGAATCCACCCTGCCGGAGTTCTATTCGCCGGACAATGCGGAGGGGCGCCGGATACGCGAGGAGATCTGCCACAGGAACCTGATCCGGGCCCGGGACTGGCTGGAGAAGGAAGGCGACGTGGCCATCCTGGACGCCACCAATGTCAGCCGGGAGCGGCGGGCCTTTGTGGAAAGCGTCTTCACGGACCATCCCGTGCTCTTCCTGCAATGCGTCAACGAGGACCCGGTCCTGCTCAACGCCTGCATCCGCAACAAGACCAAGCTGCCGGAATACGCCGGCTATACCGAGGATGAGGCCCTGGAGAGCTTCACCACGCGCATCGGCTATTATGAATCCATCTATGAGCCGGTGGGCGCGGAGCAGTACTGGCTGTGCGTGGACACCATGGCCAACCGCATCCTGGCGGAACGGCCCTGCGAAAGTTCGCCCTATTATCCGGCCATCCGCGAGATCGTGGTCAGCTGGTGGGTGGAGAGCCTCTACCTGGCCCGGCACGGCCAGACGGAATTCAACCTGCAGGGCCGCATCGGCGGCGATCCGCCCCTGACGGCCAAGGGCCGCATGCAGGCGGAGGCCCTGGCCATGCACCTGCGCGGGCAGAAACTGGACTGGGTCTTCACCTCCACGCGCATGCGCTCGCACGAGACGGCGGCGCCCCTGCTGCACGGGCGGCACGATACCCATGTGATGGCCCTCAAGGAATTCGACGAGATCTGGGCCGGGGACTGCGAAGGCATGTGCTACAGCGAGATACGCGAGACCATGCCGGAGGTCACGGCGGGGCGCAACGCGGACAAGTACCACTACGCCTACCCGCACGGCGAAAGCTACGCCATGCTGCGCGAGCGCGTGCGGCGCGGCCTGCGGCGGGCCCTGTTCCTGGCCGGGGAACTGCCCGTGATGCTGATCGGGCACCAGGCCATCAACCGGGTCATCCTCTCCCTGATCCTGCGCCAGCGGGAGGAGGACATCCCCTACATCAACGTGCCCCAGAACCAGTATTACCACATCTCGCTCACGCCCCGGCGCAAGCTCATCGAGCGCATCCACTATTAGGCCCAGGACGGCGTTTCGTTTTGCGGGGGAAGGAAGCCCTTTGCCTTGCTGTCGATGCCCGTAGCTTCCTTCGTCGCAACGGGCACGGCCTGCGGCCGCCATCCGGTCGCGCCTTGCTGTCGATGCCCGTAGCTTCCTTCGTCGCAACGGGCATGCCGTCCCCGTACCGCAGGGCCCGCCCTCCCCTCCGCACCTCCTGCGCGACCCGGACGCGGGGCCTGGACAGCGTGTGCCGAAGATCCGGCACCGGCGTCTGGGCGGCATGGCCGCAACATGCCGTGCCGGCGGGCGGCCGATGTCCTAGGGGAATGTGTCCCAAACGCCGTGCCGGCGGGCGCGGCGCCGATGCAGAACGGGGCCGGAGCAGGATCGTCATCCCGCTCCGGCCCCGTCGTCCGCATCCGGCCCGTCGTCCCCGTCCGGCATCCGTCCCGGATCTCATTCCTCGCTGCTGCGGTATTCGTGGGCCGAGGCCACCACACGCTTGAGCAGGCCCTGCAGGGTCTGCTTTTCCTCTTCCGTGAGCGGGCTGGTCACCGAGGCATCCCAGCCGGCGATGATCTCGCAGACGCGCGGATACACGTCCAGGGCCCTGGCGGTGGGGAAGACCGCCGCCGTGCGCTTGTCCTGGGGATTGACCTCGCGCCGGATGAAGCCGCGCTTTTCCAGATGGGCCAGGGCGCGGGTGACGTTGCTCTTGTTGATGTGGATGATCTCCGGCAGCTTGTCCTGGGTCAGGCCGGGCTGGCGGCAGATATTGAGGATGAAAAGATACTGGCTGCCGCTGAGCCCGTAGGCGGCCAGACGCTTGTTCAGGTACATCTGGTAATGCCGGTTGGCCAGCGCGATCCACTTGTAGGTCAGTTCCACAGCAGCAGCTCCGCGAAAATAAGGTGTGACGACATGATCTTGTCATAGTCAGCCTTGCCGCGGCTGGCAAGGGCAAAAGCGGGCCCCGGGAGGCGGGCGGTTTTCACTTGACAAAGAAAAGCCGCCGGACGTATATCGTTGCACTCGCAACAATGCCGCGATCTTGCACAGCCAAGGATGCCGTATGCCCAACCAACACCGCTCCCGTTCCCAGATGCAGCAGCACGACGCCGCCAGCACCGGTGAGGCCCTGCGCGCCATCTTCAACCGCAATTTCAACGTGGTCGCCTGCATCAACCTGCTGGTCATGACGGCCTATTACCTGATGTTCGTCACCAGCACCGCCTACGCCCGGGCCACCTACGACGCCAGCCTCAGCAGCGCCGGGCTCACGGCGGGCCTCATGGTCATCGGCTGTCTGGTGGGCCGTTTCGTCACCGGCAACCTGCTGTCGCTCTTCGGCTGCCGTTCCATCCTTCTGGCCGGTCTGCTGCTCTATTCCGCCAGCATCGCGGCCTTTTTCCTGGTCCCCAATCTGGCCCTGCTCTTCGTGCAGCGCCTGTGCATGGGCATCGGGGTCGGCATCATGGGCACGGCCACCGGCACCATCGTGGCCTATGTGGTGCCGCACCAGCATCACGGCCTGGGCATCAGCCTGTTCAGCATGAGCACGGCCTTCGCCCTGGCCCTGGGGCCCTTCCTGGGCATCCTCCTTTCCCAGTATTTCAGCTACGCTGTCCTGACCCAGACCTGCCTGGGCATCGGCCTGGCCTGCCTCGTCATCTTCCTCGGCCTGCACGATCTGCCGGAGATGCGCCACCGCCACCGTCCCTTCCTGGAGCTCAACAGCTACATCGACCCGCGCGTGGTGCGTTTTTCCCTGGTGGCCCTCATCACCTGCCTCAGCTACGGCTGCATCCAGGCCTTCATGACCTCCTACGCCGCCGAGCGCGGCCTGACCGCCGCGGCCAGCCTGTTCTTCCTGCTCTACGCCCTGGCGGCCCTGGTCACGCGGCCCCTGACCGGCCGCCTGTTCGACCTGCGCGGGGAGAACATCATCTTCTACCCGGCCCTGCTGCTGACCGCCCTGGCCCTGACCATGATGGCCCACGCCACCAGCAACTGGATGCTGCTGGCCGCCGGTCTGGTCCTGGGCATGGGCTTCGGCAACTTCCAGTCCGCCGGGCAGGCCGTCTCGCTCTCGCTGGTCTCCAAGTCGCGCTTCGCCCAGGCCACCACGACCTTCTTCATCTTTTTCGATCTGGGTATCGGTCTGGGGCCCTACCTGTTCGGTTTCCTGGTCCCTGCCGTGGGCTATGACGGCATGTACCAGACGCTGGCCTTCGTCGTCCTCGCCGCGGTGTTCCTGTACTACGTCCTCCACGGGCGCCGCGCGGCGTAGATCTCCTTCCCAGAGAGACGGCATCGCCTTTCTCCCGGGCGATGCCCAAACGCCGGGTCCCCCCCCGGCGTTTCCCTTTTCCGCGGCACTGCCGCTGCCGTTCCCCGCCGCTGCCGCCGGCCGGCAACGCCCGCAGGCCGGTCGCCCCACCCGGAGGCCCCGGCACACGGGCCTTCCTGACATGTGCCGACGGACCGGGAACCGCGCGCGGAAGGCACGCCTGTCCCGCATGGCCCGGCCGCCCCGTACGGCGGACCGCCTGCCGCGCGCAGGAGCCACGGCAGGCGGATGCAGGCGGCTGTCTGCGGCAGGCCGGACAGCGTCCTCAAGGGCCACACACGGCAGGGGACACGACACCGGCACATCGCCCCCGAGCGCGCCGTGTCCCCGTACCGTCAACGCTCCGGGGACGACCTGCGGCGCAGGTGCAACAACGGGTACGGCCAGCCCGCGCCGTCCAGGGGGGAGCGGCCCACGAGCCCGAAGCCCCGGCGGGCGTAGAAGGCCCGGGCCGCCATGTTCTGCTCGTTGACATCCAGCAGGACCTCGCCATGCCGCGCGCAAAAATCCTCCAGCAAGGCGCTGCCCACACCGCGCCCGCGCAGGCCCGGCTCCACGAAGAGCATCTCCACCCGCGCGCCCACGCTGCCCAGAAACCCCGCCAGCAGCCGTCCGTCCGCAGGACAGGGCACGGCGGCACCCGCCACGGACAGGGCGGGCACCTGGCCGCCTGCAAGACCGGCAGCACTGCCGCTCCGCACCGGAGCCACGCCGCTGCCACCAGCCAGCATGCCCTCCGCTGCGCTGCCCGGCCCGCCGTCCGTACGTCTGTCTGATCCTCTGTTTGTCCCGCCGTCCGCCCAGCTCCCTGCTCCGCCGCATGGTCTGGCGCATGGCCTGACGCATGGCCCGCCGGCCCCTTGCGCTGGCGCTGCCCCCGGCCCCGCCAGCCAGGCCAGACGCACACGCTCCATGGCCGGCAGATACTCGCCCGTCAAGGCCGCGCCGATGGCCCGCAGATGGTCCTCGGCCACGAAGCCGTGACTGGCGCGGACATTGCGCCACCAGAGACACAGCAGCGCGGGCCAGTCCGCGGGCCCGGCATCACTGAAACAAATGACCATCCTGCCTCCTTCGCTCTCCGGCCGCGCGGCATCCTTGCCCGGCAGCCGGCCTGCCGCAGGAGCGGGGACGGGCTTCCGGGGCGGTCTTGTGCCGTCATCCGGGGCAAGGCTTGCCGCAGGAAGCGGGAACGCGCCGGCACGGGCCGGATACGGAGGGGAACGGCGCCCGGGGCCGTTGCCTGCCCGCCATCACCGCGCGGCCCCATGCCGGCAACGGCGAGGAAGCTCCCGCCGCGATCCGCAACGCAGCACGCGCCGCCATGCCTCCACAGCCGCCGTCCGCAGCCGGTTACAAGGGCAAGGCCCCTGCTCAGGCGCCCGCAACCGCCCGTGCCTGCCCGCCGAAGACGGTGCTTCGGGCAGCCGGCCGTGGCCCGCGCCCGTCATCCTGCGTCTGGGCCACGGCCGGGGCAGACGTCGCGGCCATGTCGCCCGCAGCACATCAGTAATTCTTCTTCCACTGGAAACCGGCGCTGGTATTGTCCTGTTCCGTGCGCACGCCCAGCTTGCTGTGCGGGGTCAGCTCCAGTTCCATGATCACGGCGGTGCTGTCGGGCTCCAGGCCCTGCTCCACGCCCAGATAGATCTTCTCGCCGATGAACTTGCCCACTTCCAGACTGCTCTCCTCGTCGCCGCTGTCCTTGTCCGTGGAGGAATTGATGCGCAGCACGTCCACGCCCAGCACGGTCCGGCCCAGATCGAAGATGCCCAGCCCCCCGGAACCGAAACCGGCCAGCTGGGCCACGGCCGCGGCCAGGCGCAGGCTTTCGAAGCGGCCCAGCTCGCTGGAACCGCGCCCGAACATGACCCGCGAGATGATCTCCTCCTGCGGCAGGGACGGCGTGCTGGAAAGCTCCAGCTTCATGCGCCGGACCGAACCGCTGACGCGCACGTCGGCGGTGATCTCCGGCACCTCGTAGCGCAGGGTCACGTCCAGCAGCGGATTGGACACGGCCCCGCCGTTGAAGGAAATGGTGCTGGGGCGCAGGGTGAAGAGCTTGGAGAGCAGGTTGAACTGCCCCCGCACCGAGCGCACGCTGCCGATGACCAGCGGGTCGTTGAGCGCCCCGCGCACCCGCAGGCCCGCCTTCCATTCGCTTTCCAGCCCGTGACCGTTGACGGCGATGCGGCCGGGCGCCTGGATGCGCACGTCCAGCGAGCCGCGTCCCTCCTTTGCGGCGGGAGCCGGTTCCGGGGCTTCGCTGGTGCCCTCCACGGGCAGGGTGGTCACGCTGCTGCCCGCAAGGCGGTCGATGTTGACCTGGGCCTCGTCGATGGTGATGTCCGCCGTGACCTGGGGGGCCGACAGCGTGCCCCTGACGGTCGCCGTGCCCGACAAGGTGGCCTGGATGTCCGAACGGCGCAGGGGCCGCAGGCGCTTCATGGCGGCCTGCAGGTCCAGCGCGCCGCCCGCGGGCTGCAGGCTGCCCGAGGCCGTCACCAGCCCGCCGCGGCCGTCGCTCATGGCGGCGTCCAGATGCACGGGCTCCAGTTTCAGGCCCTTGCTGCTGCCCGCCGTCACCGTGGCCCTGATGTCCGTCAGCAGGATGCCCAGGGCCAGGTCCTCGTAGCGGCCGCCCGTGACGGCCAGACGGCCCTTGCAGGTGGGCGCGGACAAACTGCCCGCCAGCGCCAGATGCATGTCCAGGCCGCCGGTCACACGGCGGTCGGCCACCGGCACCAGCTGCCAGAGCGGGGCCAGCCGGCCCTGCCAGTCCAGACGCCCGGAAAGCGGGGCCGCCATGTCCGGCAGGGGCAGGCCGTTGGCCGAGAAACGCAGGGGCAGACGGGCTTCCAGTCCCGCCTGGGCAGCGCCCAGCAGCTGGCGGGTGGACGGCGGCAGTTCCAGCCGCAGCTCCAGGCGGCCCTTGCCGCCGCTGCCGCCCAGCTTGCCGCTCAGGGCCAGATCCAGCGGCGGCAGGGAGGCCTGCGGGACGGCCAGACGGCGCACGTCCAGGCGAAAGTCCCCGGCAGGCGCCGCCGGGCTGCCGTGCAGACGGCTCTGGAAGGCCACCGTGGCGGCGGGCAGGCCGGGGACGACGGCGGCCCAGGGAGCAAGATCCGTGTTCTCCAGGGCCAGGCGCACATCCATGCCGCCCGGCGTCAGGGAGGCCGTGCCCCGTATGCGGCCCGCAGGCGTGAGGCGGGCATCCAGCCCCCGCAGGGACAGGCCCTTCCCGTCCAGGGTCAGGTCCATGCCCGGGCGCAGGGCCAGGCCCACGCCCTGCCTGAGGCGCAGATCACAGACCGGGACCTCCAGCCTGTTGCCCTGCCAGCGCAGGCGCAGTTTCGCCTGCACGTCGCCGGCGCAGGCCAGCTCGGCTTCCAGTGGTGTGGCCAGGGCCCCTTTCAGGGCCAGCAAAACGCGCTCCAGCCGCCAGCCGGCCACATGCAGCTGGCGCACGTCCAGGCGCTGCTCCAGCCTGCCCTGGCCGAAAACATCCTCCAGGCGCAGACGCTGGCGCAGTTCCCGCACGAGGAAGAGCTCGCCCCCTCCGTGGCGCAGGCGGACGAGGTCCACGTCCCCGTCCAGACTGACCCACTGCTGCCAGCCCTCGCCGCTCAGGAAGGCCGCATCCTGCGGCAGGGCGGCCAGCTGCGCCGCCAGACCGGGCGACAGGGCCGGAGCCGGGGCCGTCGGGCCCGGCGCGGGGGAGACGGACGATGCCGGGGAGGCGGCGGCAGACGACGCGCCCGGGGCAGTCGCAGGGGACGCCGCAGAGGAGGCCGCAGGGACAGCCGGGAGCGGCGGGGACGCGGCCGGACCCGCCACGGGACCGGCGTCCGATGCGGGAGCGGGAGCCGGGCACCGTGATCCTGGGGGAGAGCGAGATGCCCCGCTTTGCACCGGACCCGGCCATGGCGGAACGCCGCCTGGGCTTTTATGCCCGCAACGGTGCCCGCACTGCCGGCTATGATACAGAAATGTTCGGCGTGGTCTACAAGACGCTGTATTGGGCGCCGGCGCCGGTGGATGACAGCAAGCTGATGGAGCAGCACCGTTTCATCTATCGCAAAACCTTCACTCCGGAGCGGTATGCGCGCTATGTCCGCATCCCTCTGCCGCCGGGAGCGGCTCCTGGAGAAAAAGTGCCCTGGGAGCAGTAAATGAAAAGACTGTAAAGAGAAAGAGGGTCCACTCGATATGAAAATTCTGGCCTTTGAGTCCTCTTGCGACGAGACCGCCGTGGCGGTGGTGGAGGATGGCCGCATCGTCCTCTCTGATGCCATTGCTTCCCAGGCAGACATGCACGCCCTGTACGGCGGTGTGGTACCGGAGATTGCCTCGCGCAAGCATGTGGAGGTCATCTGTGCCCTGACGGAGCAGGCGCTCCGGGATGCCGGCTGTACCCGCTCGGACATTGACGCCGTGGCTGTTACCTATGCGCCGGGCCTCATCGGCGCGGTGCTGGTGGGCCTGAGCTTTGCTAAATCTGTGGCCTGTGCCCTGGGTGTGCCCCTGATCCCGGTTCATCATGTCCGGGGCCACATTGCCGCCAACTACCTGGCCTTCCCGGAGCTGGAGCCGCCCTTCCTGGCCCTGGCCATTTCCGGCGGCAACACGCTGATCGTGGATGTCCGGGACTATACGGAGATGGAGATCCTGGGCTCCACCCGGGACGACGCGGCGGGGGAGTGTTTTGACAAGGCGGCCAGGGTGCTGGGCCTGCCCTATCCCGGCGGCGCCCCTATGGACGCTCTGGCCAAGCAGTCCCAGGGCGGCGTATACCAGCTGCCGCACGCCCATGTGGACGGAGCGGAGCTGGACATGAGCTTTTCCGGATTGAAGACGGCGGTAGTGAACCTGGTCCATCATGCCCGGCAGGTGGGAGAGGAACTGGACCGGGCGGCTCTTGCCCGGGACTTTGCTCAGGCGGTCAGCGATACCCTGGTGCCCCGGGCCATGGCGGCGGCGCGGCAAACCGGCCGAACGGTCATTGCCGCCGCCGGCGGCGTGGCGGCCAATTCCGTGATCCGGGGAGATCTGGAGCGCTGCTGCCGGGAGGCTG
>NZ_CASDOY010000039.1 GCF_949282365.1 uncultured Desulfovibrio sp. | reverse complement strand
CGTCGTGCCGCGCACTGGCGAAGGCTCCCGCCCGGCGTGCATGGGCCCGGCGGCCCCGCGCGTCCGGGAAGGAGGTTGAGAGACTATGAAGACGGATTCAGGATAGACCTGCGTCCCCGCGCTCCTCTCCGGACCCCGGTCCCGCAGGCCGTGCCGGAAAAGCAAAAGGCCGGGAACCCCGGCCTTTCGTTGCAGGATGACAGGCTGCGGCTAGACCCTGGCGGCGGTGCGCAGGTCGGCCACGGCGTCGGTCTTTTCCCAGGTGAACTCGGGCAGCTCGCGGCCGAAGTGGCCGTAGCAGGAGGTCTTGGAATAGATGGGACGCTTGAGGTCCAGACGCTTGGTGATGAAGTAGGGGCGCATGTCGAAGACTTCGCGCACGGCCCTAGTCAGCACTTCGTCGGGGATCTCGCTGCTGCCCTGGGAGGAGACCAGCACGCTCACCGGATCGGCCACGCCGATGCAGTAGGCGATCTGCACTTCGCACACCGGGGCCAGACCGGCGGCCACCACGTTCTTGGCGATGTAGCGGCCCATGTAGGCGCCGGAACGGTCCACCTTGGAGGGGTCCTTGCCGGAGAAGGCGCCGCCGCCGTGATGGCCGCTGCCGCCGTAGGTGTCCTGGATGATCTTGCGGCCGGTGAGGCCGCAGTCGCCCATGGGACCGCCCACCACGAAGCGGCCGGTGGTGTTGATGAAGATCTCGCAGTCCTTTTCGTCGAAGTAGCCGGAGGGCTCCAGCACGGGGCGGATCACATGCTGCTTCACGGCTTCGATGATGTCGGCCTGGGAGGCGGAGGCGGCGTGCTGGGTGGAGACCACCACGTTGTTGATGCGCACGGGCTTGCCGTCCATGTATTCGAAGGAGACCTGGGTCTTGCCGTCGGGGCGGAAGAAGGGCACGGTGCCGTCCTTGCGCACCCTGGTCAGCTGCTGGGAGAGCTGGTGGGCCCAGAAGATGGGGGCGGGCATGAGGGTGGGTGTCTCGTCGCAGGCAAAGCCGAACATCATGCCCTGGTCGCCGGCGCCCTGGTCTTCGGGAGCGGCGCGCAGCACGCCCTGGGCGATGTCCGGGGACTGGTGGTCGATGGAGGAGATGACGGCGCAGGTCTCGGCGTCGAAGCCCATGTCGGAGCTGGTGTAGCCGATCTCGCGGATGGTCTCGCGCACCACATGGGGCAGGTCGGCGTAGCCCTTGGTGGTGATCTCGCCGGCGATGACCGCCATGCCGGTGGTCACCAGGGTCTCGCAGGCCACATGGGCATCGGGGTCCTGGGCCAGCAGGGTGTCCAGGACGGCGTCGGAGATCTGGTCCGCCACCTTGTCGGGATGGCCTTCGGTCACGGACTCGGAAGTGAAGAAATATTTGCCCTTGGTTTGCATTGGTCTGTTCTCCATGGTTCAGTATGGGCCTGCTCCCGCGAAGCCGCCGGGCCGCTGTCGGCGGCGGGCGGACGGCCGGGAGGCGGGCGCGGGGAGGCCGGGCCTTCGTCCGAAGGTCCGGCCCCTGCCGAAAAGCCTTCCTGCCGGGGCGCTAGTCCCGGAGCAGGATGTTGTCGATGAGGCGGGCCTTGCCCATGCGGATGGCGCAGGCCATGAGGGCCGGGCCGTCCACGGTGTCCAGGGGTTCCATGGACACGGGGTCCACCACGCTGAGGTAATCCAGGCGCCCCAGGGTCAGGTGGTCCGCCCAGGTGCAGAGGGCGGCCTCGCGCAGGATCTTGGCGTGGGTCTGGCCCTTCTGGGCCATGTCGCGCGCCAGCTGCAGGCCGCGATGGATCCACGGGGCCTGGCGGCGTTCTTCCTCGGTGAGGTAGACGTTGCGGGAGGAGAGGGCCAGGCCGTCTTCCTCGCGCACGATGGGACAGGTCTCGATGCGCACGGGCACGTTGAGGTCGCGCACCATGCGGCGCAGGATGGCCTGCTGCTGCCAGTCCTTCTGGCCGAAGACGGCCACGTCGGCCTGGGTGAGCATGAAGAGCTTCAGCACCACCGTGCAGACGCCGCGGAAATGCGTGGGACGGCTCAGGCCGCACATGATGCGGGACAGGTCCGGCACTTCCACCCAGGTGGCGTGGTCTTCCGCGTACATGGACGCGGGCTCGGGGATGAAGATGGCGTCCGCGCCGTGGGCGGCGGCGATCCGCGTATCGCGGTCGATGTCGCGCGGATAGGCCGAAAGATCCTCGTTGGGGCCGAACTGGGTGGGGTTCACGAACAGGCTGACCACAAGACGTTTGGCAAGGCCGCGGCCCTGGTCCATGAGCGCCTCGTGGCCGGCATGGTAATAGCCCATGGTGGGCACAAGGGCGATATCCTCGCCGGCCGCGTGCCAGGAGCGGCACTGGGCCGCCAGTTCTTGGGGAGTGGTGAATATCTGCATATCAAGGTATGGTGATATGGTTAGTGGGGCTTCCCTTATACCTGCTGCGGCAGGCCTTGTAAAGTCACAAGCCCCCTCCGCCGCTGCGGAAAAAAGTCCCGTCCTGTCCGGCGCGCCCGGTTGCCTTGGACAGGGGGAACAGGCATAACAGAGGTCGGAGGTTCGCATGCTCAAACCGTTCTTTCAGGGAAAGCTGGATACCTTTTGCGCCATCTACGCCGTGCTCAACGCCCTGCGCCTGACCCACGGCATACAGACGCTCAAGGCGCGCGACATCCTCAACGAGACCCTGCTCTCTCTGGCGGAAAAGCCCGGCGCCCTCAGGGCCGTGCTGGAACAGGATACGGACTACACGCAGCTGGTGGACGACATGCTGCGGTCCTGCCGCCCCCGCTACCCCCTGCTGGTGGAACAGCCCTTTGCCGAAGGGCAGAACGTGCCCCCCGGGGTCTTGTGGGAGGCCTGCCGGGACTGGCTCGCTCCCGGCGGGGGGCGCTGCATCCTGTTCCGCTTTTTGCGGCATCTGACGCCCGAGACCCCGCCCATGAACCGGCACTGGACCTGCGCGGACCGCGTGGACGATGCCGTCCTGCAGCTTTTCGACTGCAGCCGTGAGGAAGAGGCCGTGCTGCACATCGAACGGGACAGCTTCACGACCCGCAGCGCGGACGTGCGGCAGGGCAGGCTGCTGGTCATCCCGCCGCACAGCCTGCGTTTTTTGGCCTTGCCGTGGCGGGTCCACGCCTTCTGATCCCGCCGCCTCCGCGCCCGGGCTCTCTTGCTTCCGGGGATGCTTTCGCCGTCCGCGGCGGACGCGATGATGTCATGCAATTTCTGGTGACAAAGAAAACAGAGACGGATACCCTGTCCCCATGACTGTCCATTCCTTTTCTTCCGCAGCCGGAGCGGCCGCGCCCCTGACGCGCGCCCGTGTGTCCGGCTCTTTGCCGGTGTGGTCCCTGAGCCTGGGCTGTCCCAAGAACCGTGTGGACAGCGAGCACCTGCTGGGCTCGCTGGGCGTGCCCGTGCGCAGCGTGGAACACATGGGCCGGGCGCGTCTGGTGTTCATCAATACCTGCGGCTTCATCGAGCCGGCCGTGCGCGAGTCCATCCGCGCCGTCCTGGACGCCGTGGAGCATCTGGGCCGCTGCAAGCGCCGTCCCCTGCTGGCCGTGGCCGGCTGCATGGTGGGCCGCTACGGCGTGGAGGAGCTGGCCGCCGGTCTGCCCGAGGTGGACCTCTGGCTGCCCACGGACCGGCTGGAGCACTGGCCCGCCATGGTGCGTGCCGCCCTGGGCCTGCCCGAAGCGCCCGCCGCGCCGGGCCGTCTGCTCTCCACGGGCCCGTCCTATGCCTGGCTCAAGGTGGGCGAGGGCTGCCGCCACAAGTGCGCTTTCTGCACCATCCCGTCCATCCGGGGCCCGCTGCGCTCCGTGCCCGCGCCGGAGCTGCGCGAGGAAGCGCGCGGCCTGCTGGCCGGCGGGGTGCGCGAGCTGGTGCTGGTGGCCCAGGACCTGACCTCGTGGGGCAGCGACTTCGACACGCCCCAAAGCCTGCCCCGGCTGCTGGACGAGCTGCTGCCCCTGGACCGCCTGACCTGGCTGCGCCTGCTCTATCTCTATCCCAGCGGCGTCACGCCCGAACTCCTGCGCTACATGCGCGAGGCCGGGCCGCAGCTGCTGCCGTATTTCGACATCCCCCTGCAGCATGCCCATCCCGAGATCCTGACCCGCATGGGCCGCCCCTTCGCCTCCGATCCCCGCCGGGTGGTGGACCGTGTGCGCGAGGCCCTGCCCGAAGCCGCCCTGCGCACCACCTTCATCGTGGGCTATCCCGGGGAGACCGGGGAGCATTTCCGTACCCTGTGCCGTTTTGTGGAAGAGACGCGCTTCCGGCATCTGGGGGTCTTCGCCTATCAGGCCGAGGAAGGCACGCCCGCGGCGGCCATGCCAGATCAGGTGCCCGTGGAGGTGCGCGAGCAGCGCCGCGCCGAGCTCATGGAGATCCAGGCCGAGATCAGCGAGCAGCAGTTGCAGGAGGTGGTGGGCCGGACCCTGCCCGTGCTGGTGGACGCGCCGCATGACGAGTGGCCGGGCCTGCATGTGGGCCGCGTCTGGTTCCAGGCGCCCGAGGTGGACGGCATCACCTATGTCAGCGGCACGGGCGTGGCGCCCGGCGCGCTGGTGCGGGGCGACATCGTGGAGAGCAGCACCTACGACCTGACCGCCCTGGCCTGAGGTCGCGGGGAGGTTTTTCGATCCGGGGCGGCAGGGCCGCCCGCATCCGTGAAAGGCCCCCGGTCTCCGGGCCGGGGGATGGCAGCGCGTGCGCCGTGCGGGGCACGCCCAACGTATGAAGCATGCATCGGAGCAGCGCATGACTACCCCTCTGCAGACGGGAGCCGCCGGTCCCAACCGGGACGGCGGCAGGGAAGACAGCCTGAAGGCGGACGCACAACGCCCCGGCTGGTGGCGGCATTTTGTGGGCCATGAAGACATGGAATGCGTCATCCGGCCCATGCATCTGGCCTTGCTGCTGGACAGGGCCGCCCGGACCCACGGCAACCGTCTGGCCATCCGTTTCCAGAATTTCCAGATGACCTACAGCCGCCTGCATGAGGCGGCGGAACACTTCGCCGAGGCCCTGCGCCTGCGCGGGGTCAGGCCGGGCCAGCGGGTGGCCGTCATGCTGCCCAACATCCCGCAGACCGTCATCGCCTTCTGGGGCATCATGAAGGCCGGGGCCGTGGCCGTCATGACCAATCCCCTCTATATGGAGAAGGAACTGCTGCACCACTTCAACGACGCCGGGGCGGAAGTGCTGGTGACCCTGGACCTGCTCTGGGCCAAGCTGGAGCCCCTGCGCGAACGCCTGCCCCTGCGTCTGATCGTGGTCACGGGCATCGCCGACGGCCTGGCCTTCCCGCTCAACTGGCTCTACCGCATCAAGGCCCGCCGCGAGGGGCAGGTGCCGCAGGTGCCCTACGGGCAGACGATCCTGCGCTGGAAGGATTTCATCAGTGTCCGCGGCCGCTTCAGCGTGCCCACCGACGCGGACCCCGGCGACGCCCTGGCCCTGCTCCAGTACACGGGCGGCACCTCGGGCCAGCCCAAGGGCGCCATGCTGGGCCATGCCTGCATCTCGGCCCAGATGCAGCAGCTGCTGGCCATCCTCCACATGGACTGGGAAAACTGCAAGCCCATGTCCTTCCTGAGCATCATGCCCTTCTTCCACGTTTTCGGCCTGGTGGGCAACATCATCCTGCCCGCGGCCCTGGCCGCCACCACCATCCCGGTGCCGCGCTACACGCCCGCCGACCTCCTGCGCACCATCGCCCGTTTCCGGCCCACCTTCTTCGTGGGCGCGCCTTCGGTCTACATGTCGCTCATGCAGCAGAAGGACATCAAGAAATACGACCTCACCTGTATCGAGATCTGCGTCTCCGGCTCCGCGCCCTTCCCCACCGAAGCCCTGCGCCGCTGGGTCAGCCTGACGCACGCCAGCATCACCGAAGGTTTCGGCCTCACCGAAGCCTCGCCCTGCGTCACGGCCAATCCCCTGGACGGCCCGCAGAAGGAAGGCTCCATCGGCGTGGCCTTCCCGCATACGGAAGTGCGCATCGTGGACATCCACGACAGCAGCCGCGTGCTGGGCCCGCGCGAGGAAGGCGAGATGCTGGTGCGCGGGCCGCAGGTCATGCAGGGCTACTGGAACCGCCCCGAGGAGACCGCCGCCACCCTGAGCGACGGCTGGCTGCATACCGGCGATATCGCCTACTACGACGAGGACGGCTACTACTATATCGTGGACCGCAAGAAGGATCTGGTCATCGTGGGCGGGTACAACGTCTATCCCCGCGAAGTGGACGAGGTCCTGTACGAACATCCCAAGGTGGCCGAAGCCGTGGCCGTGGGCGTCAAGCATCCCACCCGCGGCGAGGTGCTCAAGGCCTACGTGGTGCCGCGGCCGGGCGAAAAGCTGACCACGGCCGAGCTGACGGCCCATTGCCGCGCGCGTCTTGCCAACTACAAGGTGCCGAAGTTCTTTGAATTCCGCGAGGAACTGCCCAAGAGCCTCATCGGCAAGGTGCTGCGCCGCATCCTGCGCGAGGAAGAAGCCGAGCGCGCGTCACGGGGGCAGGCCGACGAGGACCGCCTGCTGCCCACGCCCGGGCAGCCCGCCGCCGCGCCCACCCGCGCCCAGGCCCTGGGCCATCAGGCCGGGGAACTGCTGGAAGACGCGCGGGAGAAGATGGATTCCCTGCGCGGCCAGGCCGGTGAGATGATGGAAGGGGCCCGCCAGAAGGCCGGTGAACTGCGCCGCCAGAGCGGCGAGGTGGTGGGCGGCGCCCGCCAGAAGGCCGGTGAGCTGCTGGGCGAAGCCCGGGACAAGGCCGGGGAGATGATGGAGGAAGCCCGGCAGAAAGCCGGTGACCTGCGCCGCCAGAGCGGCGAGATGGTGGACGGCGCCCGTCAGAAGGCCGGAGCGCTGCTGGGCGAAGCCCGCGACAGGGCCGGGGAGCTGGGCCATCAGGCCGGGGAACTGCTGGAAGACGCGCGGGAGAAGATGGGTTCCCTGCGCGGCCAGGCCGGTGAGATGATGGAGGAGGCCCGCCAGAAAGCCGGTGACCTGCGCCGCCAGAGCGGCGAGATGGTGGACGGCGCCCGCCAGAAGGCCGGAGCGCTGCTGGGCGAAGCCCGGGACAAGGCCGGAGAGCTGGGCCATCAGGCCGGGGAACTGCTGGACAGGGCCCGGGGCAAGAACGGCGGGGACGAAAAGAAATAAGCCGGGGCCCGGGAGGGGCGCTGGGGGGGGGACCGTCCCCGCTCCCTTCCCCGTTCCCTTTGCCCCGGAAAGACCCGAGGCAGGACGGCGGTTCTCCGTCGCCGTCTGGCGTGTCTGACCGCAACAACGGGATGTCGTGACGGCATCCCGTTGTTTCATGGCGCGCCGGGCGGGGGATCGCCGGAGGGGCGGCCTGCGGCCGTTCGGGACAGAGGGCGGCGCCGGGCCATGCGGGCGGGGCCTGCGTGCGTTGACAAGGCGCGCAGCGCCTGCCTATGGTTGGGCATGGCAGCCCGGGAAGCAGGCCTGCGCACGGGCCTGCGGGGCCGGGCTCCAAGCAGCGGAGGTGACGCCATGCGCGACTGGACAGCCACGAGTTTCCTGCAATCTTCCGGCACGTTCTGGGAATGTTTCACGCTCCATGCGGCCCTGGAACTGGACCTTTTCACGCCGCTGGCCGCCGGGCCGCTGCGCGTGGAGGAGCTGGCCGCCCGCACGTCCTGCAGCCTGCGGGGCACGGGCATGATGGTCACGGCGCTCTGCGCCCTGGAACTGTTGCGGCGCACGGAGGACGGGGCCTGCGCGCTGACCCCCTTCGCCCGGCAGTATCTGTGCCGGGACAGCCGCGACTACCTGGGCTACATCGTGGAACATCACAGGCGGCTGGCCCCGTACTGGCTCGATCTGGCCCGGGCCGTGCAGGCGGGCCACAGCCTGCGCCGGCAGGACACCGCGCCCACGGATGACCGGGAATCCTTCCTCATGGGCATGCGCAATGTGGCCAATGCCCAGGCCCACAGGAGCGTGCCCCATATCGACGTGGGCGGCCGCAGCCGCCTGCTGGATCTGGGCGGCGCCACCGGCGCCTATGCCGTGCGTTTTTGCCGCGAGCATCCCGGCATGACGGCCACGGTCTTCGACCTGCCTTCCTCGCGTCCCTATGCGGCAAAGGTACTGGCCGGGGAGGGCATGCAGGAGCGCATCACCTTCGTGGCGGGCGATTTCACCAGGGACGAGCTCCCGGCCGGGCACGACATCGCCTGGCTGTCGCAGATCCTGCACAGCCTGGACCCGGCAACGGCGGCCCTGGTGGTGCGCAAGGCCGGGCAGGCCCTGGTGGACGGCGGCCTGCTGCTCATCCAGGAATTCACGCTGGATGACCAGGGCACGGGGCCGGTGCATCCGGCGCTGTTCAGCCTGAACATGCTGTTGCAGACGCCCGGGGGCCAAGCCTACAGCCAGGGCGAGCTGGCGGCCTTCATGCGTGATGCGGGCGCGGAAAACGTCCGCGTGCTGCCGCTGGATCTGCCGCAGGGCTGCAAGGTGCTGGCCGGGGAGATCAGGCGGCGGCCCGGGGCTCAGGGCGCATGACCTTTTGTTGTGAGGGGGAAGGGAGCCCTTTGCGTTGCTGTCGATGCCCGTAACTTCCTTCGTCGCAACGGGCACGGCCCTTTCGGGCCGCCGTCCGGTCGCGCGTTGCTGTCGATGCCCGTAACTTCCTCCGTCGCAACGGGCACGGCCCTGCGGGCCGCCGTCCGGTCGCGCGTTGCTGTCGATGCCCGTAACTTCCTTCGTCGCAACGGGCACGGCCCTTTCGGGCCGCCCTTTTCGCTGCTTGCGGCAAAAAGGGCTTCCTTGCCCGTCAAATTCCCCCGTCTTCTCCAACCCGTCAAATTTTTAAGAAGGAATGGGGACAAAAGTTCTTTATCATAAAAATAATTTTTATTTCAGCATGTTATGCTGAATATTCCACGGAAGCACAGCCCCGGTGATGGGTCCTGCCCCTGGCCGCCTGTCCCGTGCGGCGATACGGCGTCCCGCCATGCGCACGGCCGCTCCCCGCTGCGGGCAGGACGGAAAAAGATATCCCGCCGGCCTTTTCCTGCGTACAGGGGAAAGGCGGGCGGGATGTTCCTTTGTGCCTGGCGGGGGCTGCTGGCGGGGCCTGCGTCCCGGCGGGCGGGACGGGCAGGGAGGCGGGCGGTGTTCTTGCCGTCCCCGCGCGGAGCGTGCCGCCGGGGCGAGGGACTGACGCCCTGCTCCTCTGGAGCGCGGTGGTCCGGGGAGCCCCGCGGGCCGTTCCGTCCCCCGCCGTCCTGTGCGGCAGACGACCGGAACGGGCCTGCCCTGAACTGTTTGGCGCGGCCGTTGTCGCGGGCGGGGCCGCCGGTCTTTGACGATACCGCCGGGACCGCCGCAGGCCTAGATTTGGACGGCCTGTCCCGGCTTGAGGTCGATGCAGGTACAGCCGGGGGCCACGCGGGCCAGTTCGGTCTTGAAGGCCGTGGTATCCTGGGCCAGCACCGGGAAGGTGCCCCAGTGCATGGGGATCACCTGCTTGCAGCCCAGCAGCTTGCAGGCCAGGGCGGCCTGGCGGGCGTCCATGGTGAAGACGCCGCCCATGGGCAGCAGGGCCACGTCGATGGGGTAGAGGCGGCCCCACAGCTCCATGCCCGAGAAGATGCAGGTATCGCCCGCATGGTAGATGTGTTTGCCGTCAGGGGTGCGGACGATGTAGCCGGCGGGGGAGCCCGACTCGCTGGAATGATAGGCCTGGGTCATGGTGAAGTCGAAACCGGCATGGCTCACGGTGCCGCCCATGTTGAAGCCGATGCCGTTGAGCAGGCGGGACGGCGGCACGCCGAGGTCCACCAGTTTCTGGGCCGTGCCCACGATGGCGCCCAGCATGGCCTTGCTGTTCTGGCAGATGCTGACGGTATCGCCCACATGGTCGGCATGGTCATGGGTGACCAGCACCACGTCCACCGGGCCGATGGTCTCGGCCGTGGTACCGGAAGCGGGCGTCAGGAAGGGGTCCACGACGACATGCTTGTCGTCACAACTGATATTGAAGGCCGAATGGCCGTACCAGAGGATCTGGCTCATGATCGTTCTCCTTGTTGGGGGGCGCCCCAAAATGGGGAAAGAAAGTATAGCGCAAGACTAGGAGACTGTCACGAAAAGAAGCAGGCCTGCCGTGATGCCGGGCGGCGTCGCGCCCGGAAGAGGGGCACGGCCCATTTTCGGGACTGAGGCGGGATGCGCCCGAAGCTGGCAGGGGCAGGGCTTGACAGCGGCACGCCCTTTGCCTAGAAAGACACGTGTGCGCCCGTAGCTCAGTCGGATAGAGCGTTGGCCTCCGGAGCCAAAGGCCGTGCGTTCGAATCGCGCCGGGCGCGCCACAGATTTCAAGCCCTCACGAGGAAAGCCTCGCGGGGGCTTTTTTTGTTATTATGGGCTTCAGCCTGTTGAGCGTCTGACGGGCGCGAAACAAAAAGGAACCCCCCACATAGCCGGGGGTTCTTCATATGCGCCTGTAAGGCTTTCTTACCAGCAGCGCCCTAACAGGCGCTCTTGCGATCTGACATTTGCATTTCTGTTACTTGCGGCCCGTAAACGGGCTCCCTGGGTATGGCAGGCTCAACTGTTTGCCAAGTTTATCCGATTCCAGCTGATGCTTGATGTAATCCTGAATCCTGGCCTTATTCTTGCCTACTGTATCGACGTAATACCCACGGCACCAAAATTCTCGATTGCGGTATTTGAACTTCAAATCCCCAAATTGTTCATAGATCATGAGGCTACTCTTACCCTTCAGATAGCCCATAAAACTCGACACACTCATTTTGGGGGGAATCTCAAGCAGCATGTGGATGTGGTCTGGACAACATTCTGCCTCCACTATTTTTACATCCTTCCATTCGCACAACTTGCGCAAAATTTCGCCAATGGCGCGCTTCTTTTCACCATAGAACACCTGGCGGCGATATTTAGGCGCAAAAACAATGTGATATTTGCAGTTCCACCTTGTGTGGGCTAAACTTTTGGCGTCACCCATCGTGACCTCCTTTTGATTTGTTGACTCGCAGTTGCCAGACCGCGAGACTTTTTAACAAATCAAAAGGAGTTTTACTGACATGGGCAAAGCTGTAAGCTTTTTGGAACCCCCGCCTAGCGGGGGGGGCTCCATACAAAAAACCACCCGCTATGCGGGTGGAGATATATATTATACATACAAAAACACCTTTCCGCTACGATGAGGTTGTTCAAGCCCATCGCAACATTGACGGAAAGGTGTTTTTATTATGGGAACCAAGGCTTCTTGCCTAACGCATATAAAGTGGTTGTGCAAGTATCATATGGAAGAAAAATAAGCTTCGCACAGCTCCGTGAAAATATCAAATATATAGGGGTTGAGATTCTGGAAGGTCATCTGATGCCGGGTCATGTCCACTCCGGTGTCCGTTCGCGGCACGCGGACTGACGCCGGAGTGGGCTCTGGGTCAAGGCAGCATCCAGCGCAAGGGACCGGCCTGCAACCAGGTCAGAACGCAGATGCAGACCGTCATGGCCAGGCTGTGCGGCAGGGCGAAGCGGAAGAGGTTGCCTTCCTGTCCCACCATATTGGTGGCTGCCGTGGCCACGCTGATGGACTGGGGCGAAATCATCTTGCCGGTGACGCCGCCCGAGGAGTTGGCCGCCACGGCCAGTTCGGGATACATGCCCACCACTTCAGCCGTGGAGCGCTGCATGCCGCAGAAGAGCGCGTTGGAGGACGTGTCCGAACCTGTCAGGAACACGCCCAACCAGCCCAGTAAGGGGGCGAAGAGCGGGAAGAAGCCGCCGGTCATGGTAAAGGCGATGCCCAGGGTGGAACTCATGCCCGAGTAGTTCATGAGGTAGGCCAGGCCCAGAATCATGGCGATGGTCAGAATGGGGAAACGCAGCTGATAGACGGTGCGGAAGAAGCAGGATACGGCCTTGCCGAAGGAATAGCCCGGCATCAGGGGCACGGAGAAGAAACCGGCCAGCAGAATGGCCGTGCCGCCCGCCGAAAGCCAGTTGAAAGTGAACTGGGCCGCGTAATTGGGGTCCTTGCCCGCCGCGAGAATGGGTGCAGCCTTGTGCACCATACCGTCAACCCCGGGCCAGCCAAAGGTGATGACCGCGCCGGGCACGGCGTTCAGCATGCTCTTGAACTGGGGCAGCCCCCAGAGGAAGACCATCACGGCCAAAATGATGTACGGTCCCCAGGCACGCAGCACCACGCCGACGGAAGGCGCGGCGCCGCCTTCGGCCACAGCGGTTTCGCCATCGAAACGCCAGACGCGTGCGGGCTTCCACACGCGCAGCAGCACCACCAGACCGATGATGGCGACGATGGCGGACATGATGTCAGGCAGAGTCGGGCCGTGGAAGTTGGAGAAAACGAACTGCGAACCGGCAAAGCAGACGCCGGCCACGATAATGGCGGGCAGCACTTCCAGCGAACGCTTGAAGCCACACATGACCACGCAGAGCCAGAAAGGCACGATGACCGACAGGAAGGGCAACTGACGGCCCACAATGGCGCTGATGGTCATATCCGAAAAGCCGGAAACCTGCCCGGCCACAATAACGGGCACACCGATGGCACCGAAGGCCACCGGGGCGGTATTGGCGATCAGGCAGATGCCGGCGGCGTACAGGGGCTGAAAGCCCAGGCCCACCAGCATGGCGGCGGTAATGGCCACGGGCGTGCCGAAGCCCGCCGTGCCTTCAATAAAGGACCCGAAAGCGAAAGCGATAAAAATGGCCTGCAAACGGCGGTCGTCGGTGAGGCGGGCCAGGGACTGCTTGAGGTATTCAAATTCGCCTGACTCCACGGTCATGTTATAAACCCAGACCGCCGTGACCACGATCCAGACAATGGGGAAAAGCCCGAAGGCCGCGCCGTAGATGAAGGAGCTCACCGCCGTGCCGGCGGGCATGCCCCAGACGAAAATGGCCAGCGCGAATGAAAGCGCCACGGCGGCGGCGGCGGCGTAGTGTCCTTTGGCGCGGCGCACCGCCAGCATGTAGAAAAGGGCAATGAGGGGGATGCCGGCCAGCAGGGCGGAGAAAAGCGCACCGCCTGCCGGGTTATAAACCTGTGTCCATGTCATGTGGGCTCCTTTTTTTATTGGCGAACGGACAAACGGGATTTTCAGGCTCCGAACCTGAAACCCCCGGCAACGAACAGCGCACCCTGGTGGAGGTGCGAACTCCACCAGGGTGCGCTGTTCGTTGCCCGGGGATGCAGAGGACGCGCCTCACGGGGTAGGGACAAAAATTTCCCTGTTTCTTTATAGTCTTTTTTTTTTATCGAAGTCAAACAGGGGAAAGCGCCCACGACCGCCCCCAACGGCCATCCGCGGATACTTTTTGCCCGCTGGGATGCGCTGGGGAAGGGACGTTCGCGGGGGAGCCTCTGCTGATGCGCGGGATGGCTCCCCCGCAAAAGACGTTGGATCTGCACGGACTGGCCGGACAGCAGGTCGATGCGGATACAGCCGGGAGCCACGCGGGCCAGTCCGGCCTTGAAGACGTCCGCATCCCGGGCCAGCACCGGGAAGGTGCCCCAGTGCATGGGATGACTTGCTTGCAGCCCAGCAGTGTGCAGGCCAGGGCCGCCCGGCGGACATCCATTGTTAGCCCTGCTGGGTATTGAACAGCACGTCGAGATCCTCGCTGCGGAACCGTAGCGGCTCCCGGCCGCTGGGCAGCGAGAAGGTGGCGCTCACGTTGACGCCGGAGGAGGCGCGGGGCCCCAGACCGGCATCGATCTTCTGGAAGCAGAGTTCGACATGGATACGGTACGAGCCGTCAGTATGCCGGATGACCTCGATGGGCAGGCTGTTGGCGAGGGCCCGCGCCTCAAGGGTGTTGATGCGCGTGATCTCGCCGGCGGTGGCCGGGTCGCTCGTGAGGATCGTCAGGATGTCGCCGCCGCAGGCCTGATGCAGCGGGCTGCAGATGCGCCCGGCTTCCTCTGCGGAAGGGAACATGGCGATGAGGGCGTCCAGCTCCCGTTCCAGCCAGGGCAGGTTCTGGAGGCTGTTCCCGCCGCCGATCCTGAGTCCGTTGACGGTGATGCCGCTTCGGACGAAGTCCTTGAGGAACTGGTCGGAGAAGCAGTTGCACTTGCGGACAAGGTCGGGAGAGGGATCGGCATGCGGGGGCAGGGCCGAGGCCCCGTTGCCCGGAGGAGTGGACCGGACAGAGAGATCGAGGCCGTCGGCCAGCTTTTGCCGGGCGGCGGCCATGTCGAAGGCCTGGCCCCCGGGCAGGGTCAGGCCCAGGCCCTGGGGCACGAAGCGGCGCGCTTCGGCCATGCGCATCTGGCCGAGGCCGGGAGCGTGGGTGAGGAGGTCGTCGTAGGCGTTGCTTTCCGAGGACTGGACCAGGGTCTCCAGGACGTTCATGAGCAGGAGCTCGTTACGGGAACGCAGGCCCATGTCGGCCTCCTGGGCAAGCTCGCGGCGCAGGGCATGCACGGGGCATCCTCCGGCCAGGGCCCGGTGGGCTGCGTGGTCGGCGGCATCGCGGGCAGCGATGCGCCCGGCCAGGTCAGGCGGCAGGGGCTGCCTCTGCCTGTTGAGCTCCCGGGCATGTTCCTGCTCGTCCTCGCTCAGGGGCTCCAGATTGCCGAGGGCCAGCATCCTGCACGCGGCCTGCGCCGTCAGCTGCCGGACCAGGCCGGCTTCCGGGCCGCCCTCGATACCGGGCCGCAGCATGCCGTCCGGCTGTGTGACGGCGGCGTGCATGGTCTGGGCATAGGTATCGAAGTCCCTCTTCAGGGCGGCGGCGCCGGCTTCGCCCTGCGTCAGGGTGCGCAGGAACTGGGCCGTATCCACGACGGCGTCGCAGATGGCCTGCGCCATGGCCGCGTTCACGGGCCTGGAGGCGTGCAGGATCACGTCCTGCAGGATGCGCTTGCCATCCCGGGGCAGGGCCTGGGCGTGTTCCACCGTATCCAGGGCCCCCACGAAACTGTTGATGACGTTATCGGCCACCGTGGCGGCTTCTGCCAGGGTGGGCTGGTGCATGTTGTTGCTGTCGTTCAGGCAGCGGGCGGTGAGCTTGTCATGGATGGTCTGGACCAGGGCATCACGGGTGGCGGGGCTGATGGCGCCGGTGATGTTCCTGGCCCGCATGGCGGCGTCCAGACGGGCCATGAAGCCGTTGGGGCCCTCGCCGCTGACCTGCCCCGCCATGGCCGCGATGCCTGCCTTGGCTTCCCGCAGGGTCTGCATGCGGACGCTCTCGGCAAGGGCGTCCAGGCTTTCGGCCGGTGTCAGCGAGTGGTCGGCGCGCCGGGCCCCGGCTTCCAGATCGCGCAGGGCGACGTCCCGATAGGTCTGGAGCTGCTCCGCCGTGGCCGGGGGCAGGCCGAAGCGCTGGCGTCGTGCGGCCATCTGTGCTTCCAGCTCCGAAGGCGAGCCGTCGGCATGGGGGGCGCAGAATCTCTGGAACTGGTCCCGGACATTGATGAGCCGGCCCTCCAGACGGGCCGTATCTTCCGCCGTCTTGATACGGATGACGTCCTGCAGCACCCGGGCCGCATCGCGTCCGCTCAGGGGGCGGCCGGCGGCCAGCCTGTCGGCCAGGCTCTCCCGGGCGATGTCCGCGAAGTAGTCGCCCAGATCGTCGGTCTGCCGGATGGTATGGATGAGCCTGGTCATGACGTCGCGGTTGGCCTGGGCGGCGGCGTCGCTGTGGCGCGAGCGCACCCAGTTGACGAAGCGGCCCGCCAGCGAGGAGGTGACCGGGGCGATGGCGCCCTGTCCGGTGGTGCCCAGGTGCGCGCTGCCGATGGTGTTCAGCTGCTGGGCCATGTGGCTGAGATCGCTGATCTTCATAGTTTGTCCTTGGTGGTTTTCGGGTAAGGGCTGCCTCAGATCTTCAGCATGCCGTCGTTCCAGCCCGCTTCCGCGGCGGTCCCGGGTGCGGCGGCCTGCTCCCGCAGCTGCGTGACGGAAGCGCGCAGGGACTCCACCGAGTCCACATGACGGCCGATCTGGCGGTCGAGGACGGTCTCGTCCAGATGCTCCAGCGGCAGGCGGCGGGTATAGGTCACGGCGTCGAGCAGGGGCTCGATGCCCAGCACGCCGCCGTCCGTGCCCTTGAAGAAGCTGTCCAGCTCCAGCAGCAGGCCGTAGAGCGCCAGCTTGTCGGCATCGCCTTCCGGCAGGCCGCATACCCGGCTGTACAGGTAGAGGGTATCGTCGTTTTCGCCGCATTCAAGAGTGACCGTCACCTCGTCGAACTGGAGCGTGCAAACGCCGTTCTCTGTCTCAAGGCCGTCTATGCCGATGTTGGCACCGAATTTTGCAATGATGTTGGCAATGCTTTGCATATGCCCTCCTGTTTTGTACTGGTGTTGCAAAAGATAGACCAGGATGCTTGTCCCTGTCCATGCGCCGTGCGCCTGCGGGCCGGGCTGGCCGGAGGCCATGCGTCCCGGCGACGCGCGTCAGGCAGGTGCCCGCAGGGCGATACGTCCGCGCGGCGAAAACTCTATGGGAGGCCTTCCCCGGCAGGCAGGGCGGACGTGCGTTCTGCCCAAGAAGGCGACGCTTGCCGTGCGGCGGCAGGAGCGGAGAGAGGGGAGGGAGAGACGAGCACGAAAAAAGCGCCCTGCAGGTGCAGGGCGCCTTGCTATGGCGGAGCGGAAGGGACTCGAACCCTCGGCCTCCGGCGTGACAGGCCGGCGTTATAACCGTCTTAACTACCGCTCCAAATATGGCGACGGGAGTGTCTCCCGCATGTTTTTCAAAAAAAGCGCACCGTTTGCACAGTGCGCTTTTTCCGCAATTATGGCGGAGCGGAAGGGACTCGAACCCTCGGCCTCCGGCGTGACAGGCCGGCGTTATAACCGTCTTAACTACCGCTCCGTGGTGGTGGACAGTACAGGACTTGAACCTGTGACCCCCGCCGTGTGAAGGCGGTGCTCTACCAACTGAGCTAACTGTCCTTGCCCTCTCGGACAAAAGTGTTTGTACGGGAAAGGCCCCTCATGGTCAAGGAAAAAATCAAAAAAGGTGGAAAATTTTTGTTTTTTGAGCATAATCTACTGGAATAAATAGATATTATTTCAGTATTTATTCCTGATAAATGGCCTTGCAGTCCCGTGGGGGCGGTGGTAGGTAAAAACACACTTCACTGCAGGGTGGTAAAGATGATGCTTTCCTGTTCCCGGCAGGGCCGTGGGCCCGCTGCCGGTAAAAATCGTGCCGCGTGTCTTCTGGCGCGCGCGGGTATGCTGGGGCTGCTGTGGGTCCTGCTCCTGCTGCCGGGCTGCGCCCAGGCCGTCCCCGGGGAGACGGCCGCGGCCCCGCTCCATGCCCCGGCGGCGCGTGCGCATTCCGTTTCCCTTTCCGGCTCCCTTCCCAGGGCGCTGGAACAGCCGCCCCTGTCCGCGCTGGTGGTGCACGACGCCACCACGCGCCAGTGCCGGGTCTATGACGGCGTCAGGATCATCGACCAGCCCATGCAGGAGAACCTCTGCGCCCTGAGCTTCGACGACGGCCCGTCGGCCAATACGCCGCAGATCCTCGACATCCTCGCCGCGCACAACATCCCGGCCACTTTCTTCGTGCTGGGCAAGAATGCCGAACGCCACCCCGATCTGGTGCAGCGCATCCATGACGAGGGGCACGAGATCGGCATCCATACCTTTTCCCATCCCAACCTGCGCCACCTCAACCTCGTGTCCCAGAGCGAGCAGATCGGCCGGGTGCAGCGCTTTTTGCGCTCGCTGGGCATCGAGGCCCGCTTCCTGCGGCCGCCCTACGGTTCGTTCAATGACGTCACCCTGCAGGCCGCCGGGCAGCTGGATCTGCAGGTGGTCCTCTGGTCCCTGGACAGCGAGGACTGGCGCGGCGTGCGCGAGGACTACTCCGCCCTGGTCAATACCCGGGGCCGGCGCTACACCGACAACGACCTGCGCGGCATCTTCCTGTTCCACGATACCGTACACGGCACGCTGGAAAACCTGCCGCGCATCATCGCCCAGCTGCAGGCCGGAGGCTGCCAGCGCTTCGTGACGGTCAGCGATTTTCTGGACGGCAGTCTGGACCCCGAGCCGCCCCTGCTCATGGCCCGGCGCGTGACGCGGCCCCTGCCTGACGGCCGCGCCGTTGGGCAACTCCTTCACACCGGGTCCCTTGGCCTTGGGTGGGCCCGCATCTGGCTTGCCGATATCGCTGGTCTGCTTGTATGGGGTGCCGGTCGCCCCCTTTGGGCGCACAGCGTTCGTGACCTGAGGGTTGGCTGATGGGATGGATGCCGTGCTCTTGGGGGCGGGCGCGGAGGAGCCGGCCTCCTGCGCATCCTGTGCGCCCTGTGCACCACCGCCCTGGTCCGCATACGACGGCGTGAGCGATATATTGTCGTCCTTCTTCTTGGGCATATCACTCGGATGGTCCGTCTCGTTCAAAAAGGATACGCGGGGCGGGTGCGGAGGAAGGCGGAGACATCGGATGAAGAACCTCCCTCCTGATGAGACGAAGACTGCCGAGCTCATGGCTCTGACCGCCCCGCTGGAAAGTGTATTATCAGAGTAGTATTTAGGATTTGCACCAGATGGGCGACAGGAGCTTGGCCAGCATGTCCCCTATCCAGTACAGCTTCTTCCTGCGGCGGTAGGCGCGGAAGTGCGCGTTGTGGGCATCGTTCTCGAGGTCCTCGTTGTAGGCGTTGGCGTGTGAGAGCTCATGCCAAAGCACGCAGGTCTTGAAGAAGTCGGGAGCCCTCCTCATCCCCGTGTCGAGGAATATGGTGCTGCGACCGGTCCACACGTTCGCGGCGTCCAGATATTTTGTGTACCTGCACAGCCCCATCGTGTAGCCGACCTTGGCGCTCCCCCCGAGCTCCTCATACCCGCCCCAGATGATGTCCCCCGGGACCTTGTACTCGACCTGCCACTGTCTCAGCAGGGCGTCGGCATCGAACATCCCTGACCTCCGTGATGTTGAGGATATTGACATGATGGCTCATGTTGTCATCATCGACGACGTACATCATGATATCCTGCGTCCCGTGCTTGGCGTTGATATTCCTGCCGACATTGAACGCACTGTCCCTGACGCGGATGCCCGACCCGTCGGACAGCCTGATGAGGCACCTGTTGTTCAGGGACATCATTCCAGCCTCATCTCCCCGACGGTGCGGTACATCCTCGGAATCTCCGACTCGGTGAGCTCGTACACCGCCAGCAGATAGTGCTCGCCGTCGAGGTCCATGCGCTCCTTCCACAGCTCCCAGCCCTTCTGGAGCTCGATTTCGCCGATGTCGACGATGACCGCCCTCCACATGTGCCTGCCGTCCTGTTTGAAGCGCACGAGTGTGGGCAACGCGCTGCGCTGCTTGGGCACGCCGAGTATCTCCTTAAGAGCCTTCATGACCTCGGCGCGTGTGTCGGTCGGCTCCGGGATGGGCCTCCCCTCGAAGGGGACGAAGTCCTCCTCGGCCCTCTCGGCCTCAGGCTCAGGCTCGGGCTCCGGCTCCGCAGGAGCCTTCTCCGCCTCCTTCCCCTTCTCCAGCTCCTTCGGCTCGTCCTCGGGCTCCGCAG
>NZ_CASDOY010000038.1 GCF_949282365.1 uncultured Desulfovibrio sp. | reverse complement strand
CTGCTCTGCCAGCCGCTGAACATCGACTGGACCTTCTACTGCAAGAAGTGCGACGGCATGGCCTCCATGCGCACCTGCCCCCACGGCAAGGAAGACCGCGTCATCCTGTCCGGTACCAAACTGCGCAAGATGCTCTCCGAAGGCGCGGAAGTGCCGGATCATTTCGGCCGCGAAGAAGTGCTCGCCATCCTGCGCGAATACTATGGCAGCCTGACCGAAAAGGTCGAAATCAAGATGCAGCGCGCTGCTTCCGGTTCCACCATGTAAGCATCGCCGGGTTTTCCCTGCGAGATCCTGACTGCGGGCGCCCCTTCGGGGGCGCCCCTTTTTTTGCCCTCCCGCCTGGTCCGTCCCGGGGCGCGGGACGAAGCTGCGGCAAGGCCGTGCGAGGCGCGCCCGCGCAGCCCGCCCCCACAGGCGGGGACAAAGGCCCGCCTGCGTCCGCCTGTCCGCGACCAGTCCGAGCCTGCCGCATCCATAGTGCGCCTGTCGTGCACGGATTCACAATGTTCCCCTTCACTGTAGCAGCGTTGCTTGCGGGACAAGACAGCGTCCAAACAGGTGTGTGAACTATATGACAGCCTTCCTCCCATGATGCTTTTGCGCAGTGGCAGCATCTTGCACCATGATGATGGAAAAGATTTTTTTACTGCGTCTTCCCCTTCGTGCAGAATGATCCGCATCCGCAGCGCTCCCGCATCCCCGTGATGCTCCTTTTTCCCTTCCCCGGTCACCGTCATCATGCATCTTGCACAAACAGCGGCCGCCAGCCGGGATAAAATGCCTTTACGGACACGGCATTATGAATTATACAGAGGTGTGCGTCCGCGTATGCCGGGCGGAGTTCTTTCACCAAGGAGAGCCATGAAACAGGCCTACGGGATCCCCGGCGGCGCGCTGGCGTCCGCCTTTCTGGGCATGCTGTTCTGCCTCTGGACGGCCCTCGGCAACGAGGTGGCCTTCTGTGTCACGGCGGGCTGCTCCCTGTATCAGGATCTTGTCATCGCCGGTCTTTCCCTGTGGTGGATCGGCGCGGCCGCTTTCGCCGCCCTGCTCTGCCTGGCCCTCCTGGGGGCCGTGCCGGCGGGGCACAGGCTGGCGGGCCTGATCCTGCTGGCCGATGTGCTCCTGCTCCTGCTCATGGCGCTGACCGCGCCCTGCGTCAGCTGCCTGGTGGTGGCCTGCTTCTTCGCCCTGACCTACTGGCTCTTCGGCCGGGCGCTGCACCGGGACCAGCGCCACGCGGCGCGGCTGCCGCTGCTGCTGGCCGTCTGGCTGGTGCTGTTCGTGGTCAACGCCGGTCAGGTGCTGCGCCTGCAGGGCGATGTCTGGACCGTCAGCGAGAACCCGGACCAGGCCACGGTGCGCATGTTTTTCTCCCCGTCCTGCGCGGCCTGCCGCGAAGGCATCAACCTGCTCTCGGGCAGCGTGGACGTGGCCTTCTGCCCGGTGGCGGAAAACGATGCCGATGTGGCCCGCGTGGAACGCATGCTGGCCCTGCTGGAAGAAGGCAGGAGCCTCAGGGAGGCCGTGGCCGGCTGCCAGGACGTGGACGAGCCCGGCCCCTGGGCCTTCCTGCATCCGGGCCAGTGGGGCCTGCGCCTGCGGCTGCAGCGCAACCGGGCCCATATTTTCAGCGCGGGCTCGCGCACGGTGCCCTTCTTCGAGTATCGCGGCCTGCCCGCCATGCTCAGGAAGCAGGCCCAGCCGCCCGCACCGGCCCGCACCGGGGAACCGGTCATCCGATTCTCGCCCGCCACGGGCCCGGCCTTCCCCGACGCCGGCCTGCCCCTGGAACCGCAGGTGGCCGGGCAGTGCGGCGGCCCCGCGCCCTGCCCCTGAATCCCGCCCGGAACGGTCGGGAACTTGACGAGACACGCCGGGCACTTTATAGGAATGCCCGTTTACCCTTTTGCCGAAGTATGACCATGAACGCACAAAAAATTTTCCGTGAGCAGCGCGCTGTCATCGTCGAACAGTGGATCAATGCGGTCTATGACACCTATCCCCTGCAAACGACTGGCTTTTTGCGCACCAAGACCGATCCTTTCACCAATCCGGTGGGGGACATGACCAGGGAAGCGGCGGGGCTCCTCTACGACGTCATCGCCGGGGAGCACATCACGCCGCCCAAGATCAAGCAGGCCCTGGACCGCTTCGTGCGCCTGCGCGCCGTGCAGCAGTACACGCCCAGCCAGGGCCTGGGGGTCTTCTTCCTCATGAAGCCCCTGCTGCGAGAACACATCCTTCCCCTCTGCCAGGAAAAGGAAGACCTGGCGGAATATCTGGACGCGGAATCCCGGCTGGACAGCGTCACGCTGCTGGCCTTCGATTTGTATTCGGCAGCGCGCGAGACCCTGGCGGAAACGCGCATTGCCGAAATACGCAATCAACATGCCCAGCTGGTGCGCTGGGCGCAATCGGTGGATGGCAGCCCGGTTTCGGGCAAAGGCTAACACTCTTCGAAGCGAGGTAGGGAATGTTCGCATCATTGCTGGTGGTGGCGCTCATCGGGGCCATTGCCTGGGCAGGGTCGGCCGTTGGTCTGGCGTACCTGTTCGGCGTGGTTTTGCCCTATGTGGCGGTAGTCACCTTTTTCGTGGGCGTCATCTGGCGCATGGTTTACTGGGCCAAATCGCCCGTGCCGTTCAGCATCCCCACGACCGGGGGCCAGGAAAAGTCGCTGGACTTCATCAAACAGGAGAAGTGGGACTGCCCCAACACCAAGTTCGGTGTGGTGGTGCGCATGTTCCTGGAAGTCTGCTTCTTCCGTTCGCTGTTCCGCAACACCGCGGCCGACGTGCGTGAATTCGACCCCGTGAGCAAGGGGCCCCGCGTCATTTACTACTCCTCCAAATGGCTGTGGTTCTTCGCCCTGCTGTTCCACTACTGCTTCCTGCTGGTCTTCGTGCGCCATTTCCGCTTCTTCATGGATCCGGTGCCCGGCTGGCTGGGCTTCGTGGAAAGCATCGACGGCATCATGCAGGTCGGCTCCCCCCGCTTCTACTGGACCGGCGGCCTGCTGCTGGTGGCCGTGATCTTCCTGCTGACCCGCCGTCTGGTCAACCAGCGCCTGCGCTACATCTCCCTGATGAACGATTACTTCCCCCTGTTCCTCATCCTGGGCATCGTTCTGAGCGGTATCTGCATGCGCTACTTCGACAAGACCGACATCGCCCAGGTCAAGGTCTTCATCATGGGTCTGGTGCACTTCTCGCCCGTGGCCCCCGACGGCATCAGCCCGCTCTTCTTCATGCATCTGGCCTTTGTCAGCGTGCTGCTGCTGTACTTCCCCTTCTCCAAGCTCATGCACATGCCCGGCGTGTTCTTCAGCCCCACGCGCAACCTTCCCACCAATACCCGTGAAGTGCGCCACGTGAACCCCTGGAACCCGCCCAAGCAGTACTTCACCTATGCTGAATACGAGGACGTTTACCGCGATGCCATGGCCGACGCCGGCCTGCCGCTGGAAAAGCAGCCCTCTTCCAAGGCCGAGTAAGGAGCTGACATCATGGCTAAATTACCTACGCCACAAGAACTCATCGCCAGCCGTCCCGAGTTTCCCTCGGAACCCTGGCTGGACATCAAGCCCCAGTTTGCGCCGGGCAGCTACTGCTATCCGGCCAAGAAGGAAACCATGGAGCTGCTGCACATGCCCAATCCCCACGATTGGGATCCGGCGGCCGAGGACTGGAACCTGCCCGAGAACTGGGAACAGATCCTCTGTGACGCCTTTGAGGACCGCCTGCAGAAGCACCGCTCCCTCAAGCTCTTCATGGACATCTGCGTGCGTTGCGGCGCCTGTGCCGACAAGTGCCACTTCTTCCTGGGCACCAACGACCCCAAGAACATGCCCGTGCTGCGTGCCGAGCTGCTGCGCTCCCTGTACCGCCGCGACTACACCAAGCTGGGCAAGATCCTCGGCAAACGCGCCGGCGCCCGCGGCTGGGACAAGGACGTGGTGAAGGAACTCTTCTACTACGCCTACCAGTGCACCGAATGCCGCCGCTGCTCGCTGTTCTGCCCCTACGGCATCGACACCGCCGAGATCACGGCCATCGTGCGCGAACTGCTGCATGAAGTGGGCCTGGGCATCCACTGGATCATGGACCCGGTGAAGAACTGTTCCTTCACGGGCAACCACCTGGGCATCCAGCCCCACTCCTTCGTGGAGATCGTGGAGATGCTGGCCGATGACTGCGAGACCATCACCGGCATCCGTCCCAAGACCCCCTTCAACGAAAAGGGCCACGAGATCCTGTTCATCACGCCTTCCGGCGACGTCTTCGCGGACCCCGGCATCTATACCTTCATGGGCTACCTGATGCTGTTCCACGAACTGGATCTGGACTACACCTTCTCCACCTATGCCTCTGAAGGCGGCAACTTCGGTTCCTTCACCACCTTCAACATGGCCAAGAAGCTCAACGCCAAGATGTACGCCGAAGCCGAACGTCTGGGCGTCAAGTGGATCCTGGGCGGCGAATGCGGCCACATGTGGCGCGTCATCAACCAGTACATGGCCACCTACAACGGCCCGGCCCCGTCCTGCATGATGGACGTGCCCACCTCGCCCATCACCGGCACCAAGTTCACCAACGCGGCCGCCACCAAGATGGTGCACATCACCGAGTTCACGTCCGACCTCATCAAACACGGCAAGCTGAACCTGGATCCCAGCCGTAACGACCACATCATCACCACCTTCCACGACTCCTGTAACCCCGCCCGCGGCATGGGTCTGCTGGAAGAACCCCGTTACGTGCTCAAGGCCGTGTGCAACAACTTCGTGGAAATGCCCGAGAACACCATCCGCGAGCAGACCTTCTGCTGCGGCGCCGGTTCCGGCCTGAACACCGAAGAGATCATGGAACTGCGCATGCGTTCCGGCATGCCCCGCGGCAACGCCCTGCGCTATGTGCAGCAAAAGTACGGCGTCAATCACATGGCCTGCGTCTGCGCCATCGACCGTGCCACCCTGCCGCCCCTGGCCAACTACTGGGCGCCCGGCGTGACCGTGAGCGGTCTGCATGAGCTGGTGGCCAACGCCCTGGTCATGAAGGGCGAATGCCAGCGCACCATGGACCTGCGCCAGGAAGACCTGCCCAATGTGACCGCCGAGGCCGAGGAGGAATAACAACATGTACAACGCCAAAGCTGTCATTCTTGGGATCCTCGTTTTCGCGGTCCTGTTCTCCACCCCCTTCTGGGCCAACTTCGGCGGCACCAAGGACTACAAGCGTCCCGCCATCGTCCTGCCCCAGAACGAAAAGGAATGCGTGGAACCCGTCGAGTACATGCGCGCCGAGCATATGTACCTGCTCAACGACTGGCGCGACCAGGCCCTGCGCTATGAAAACCGCGTCTATGTGTCGTCCACCGGCAAGAAGTGGACCATCAGCCTGCAGAACACCTGCCTGAAGTGCCACAACAACTACGAAGAGTTCTGCGACAAGTGCCATCTGTCCAACAGCGTCGATCCCTACTGCTGGACCTGCCACATCCTGCCCAAGGGGAACAAGTAATGAACAAAAGCAGAAGATCCTTTCTGAAGGTGGCGGGCCTTTCGGTCTTTGCCCTGAGCAGCGGCATGGCTGCCTTGGCCGGCTCTGCCCAGGCCGGTGCGCGCATCGGCTCCTATGAGTCCAATGCCAAGGCCCTCAAGGCCAAGCGCTGGGCCATGGTCATCGACACCCGCGCCTTCAAGAACGCCAAGGAATACGCTCCCATCATCGAAGCCTGCCACAAGGCCCACAACGTGCCCAGCATGGAAGGTCACAAGGAGATCAAATGGATGTGGCTCGAAAAATTCGACCACGCCTTCCCTGACGACCTCAACGACCATCTGACCTCGCGCGTGAAGGACGCCGTCTACCCCCTGCTGTGCAACCACTGCACCAATCCGCCCTGCGTGCGCGTGTGCCCCACCCAGGCCACCTATCAGATGGAAGACGGCATCATCGCCATGGACTACCACCGCTGCATCGGCTGCCGCTTCTGCATGGCCGGCTGTCCGTTCGGCGCCCGCTCCTTCAACTTCGTGGATCCGCGCAAGTACCTGAGCGACCCCGTGCCGAACCCCGCCTACCCCACCCGCATGATCGGCGTGGTGGAAAAGTGCACCTTCTGCGCCGAACGTCTGGCCGTGGGCCAGATGCCCGCCTGCGTGGAAGCCGCCGGCGGCCGCATCCTCTTCGGCGATCTCAACGATCCCAAGTCCGATGTGTGCAAGGCCCTTGCCTCCAACTACAGCATTCGCCGCAAGCCCAATCTGGGCACCCAGCCCGGCGTTTACTACCTCATCTAGGGAGAACAGGCCATGCTTGAAAAATTGCTTACCGGTCCCAAGACCTATTACCTGTGGCTGCTCTTCCTGCTCGCTGTCATCGCCGGCTGCGGCCTGGTCTACCTGCAGCAGCTGCAGGAAGGCCTCTCCATCACCGGCATGAGCCGCGATGTCTCGTGGGGCCTGTACATCTCGCAGTTCACCTACCTTGTGGGTGTGGCCGCCTCCGCCGTCATGCTGGTGCTGCCCGCCTACTTCCATCACTACAAGAAGTTCAAGCGCATGATCATCTTCGGTGAATTCATGGCCATCGCGGCCGTGGTCATGTGCGCCCTCTTCATCGTGGTGGACCTGGGCCAGCCCCAGCGCATGCTCAACGTGCTGCTGCACCCCACGCCCAATTCGGTCATGTTCTATGACATGATCGTGCTCATCGGCTACCTGACCCTCAATGCCGTCATCGGCTGGGTCACCCTGGAAGCCGAACGCCATGACGTGGAACCGCCCAAGTGGATCAAGCCGCTGATCTACCTCTCCATCATCTGGGCTTTCTCCATCCACACCGTGACCGCCTTCCTGTACGCCGGCATCCCCGGCCGCCATTACTGGCTCACCGCCATCATGGCCGCCCGCTTCCTGTCCTCGGCGTTCTGCTCTGGTCCCGCCATCCTGCTGCTGCTGATCCTCATCGTGCGTCGTCTCACCAATTTCGACCCCGGTCGCGAAGCCGTGAAGACCCTGACCACGATCATCACCTATGCCATGTGCATCAACGTGTTCTTCTACCTGCTGGAAGTCTTCACCGCGTTCTACAGTGGCATCCCCGGTCATCAGCACCCGCTGGTCTTCCTGTTCGCCGGCCATGAAGGCCATGTGGCCTGGGTGACCAACTGGATGTGGGCCGCCGTGTTCATGGCCGCCGCTTCCCTGGTCATCCTCATCCCGCCGCAGTGGCGCACCGGTCCCCTGCTGCCCCTGGCCCTGGTGATGCTGGTGGCCGCCACCTGGATCGACAAGGGCCTGGGCCTGCTCATCGGCGGTTTCACCCCCAACATGTTCGAGACCATCACCGAATACGCTCCCACCGGCCGTGAGATCATCGTGGCCCTGGGCGTGTACTCCGTGGGCGCCCTGGTGCTCTCCCTGCTCTGGAAGATCGCCCTGGGCGTGAAGCGCGAATCCGGTCACTTCGGCGACTAGGTTCCCGTCCCCGCCTTGCAAAGGCCCTGTGCGCTGCACAGGGCCTTTTTTTGCGCCCATGCCTGCCCTCTGCCCGACTGCCCCGCCCCGCGGCCCCGCCCGGAAAAGCGTGACGCCGCCGGTCGCGACGGGCAGAGCTGCTTGACTTTGCCCCCGTTGCCGCCGATACTTGAATGAACGGCCTGCCTTGTGTGCGGGCCTTCATTCTGCATGCATGCCGGGGTCTTCCCTGGTCGCGGCACTGCCGCTTGAGGAGTTTTTCATGGAAAAAGCGCTAAAAGACGCCATCACCATCTGCAAAACCCTGCTGCGCAACGGTTATGACGCCCACGTCATCAATGCGCCCGTGCAGGAGCGTCTTTTGAAGCACAGCAAAAAGCTGGCTGTGGACATCGCCTGTGAGCCCGATCTTGAGACGCTTCTCAAGCTCTTCCCCGAAGTCCGCGTGGAGCCGGAACAGCGCGCCATCGCCCAGATGGAGAAGGACGGCGTGCTCTTCCGTTTCTATGCCCTGGAAGTGGAGGATGCCAGCCACCCCGAACTTTCCCTGCTGCGCATCACGCCCACCATGGCCAGCATGCTGGAACCCCAGGAGCGCCTGCAGCTGCGCATGACCGGTTTCGGCAGCCCGGCCCCCACCGGCGACGTCTACGACGGCTTCATGGACGTCAAGGGCGGCCTGATCCAGCTCACCGGCCTGCCGGACGAGACCCTGCGCCACAACTACCTGCTGGCCATCCGGGCCCTGCGCTTCGCCGCCAACTTCGACATCCCCATCGAGCCCAATACCTGGCTCGCCATCGTGCGTTCCTCGTCCCGCGTGCTGGACTATGTGCCCGCCGCCGACATCATGGACGAATGGCGCAAGGTGGCCGCCGAATCCATGCACCGCTTCGTGAAGCTGATGTTCGACGCCCACATCCTCCAGGGCCTCATCCCCGAAGTGGCCGCCCTGGCCTGCATCCGCCAGCGCCGCAACGACGATGACGACACCGAGGAGACGGTCTTCGACCACACCCTGGAATGCATGCGCCACTACCCCGAGGAAGGCTTCCACTACGACTGGCTCGGCACCATGGCCATGCTCTTCCACGATGTGGGCAAGCTCTTCACCGGCGAATATTTCGACGGCAACTGGACCTTCTACCAGCATCACCGCGTGGGCGCCAAGGTCACGCGCAAGATCCTGCGCCGCTTGCATTTCAGCCCCGAGGACATCGACCTGCTCTGCCATCTGGTGCGCTATCACATGCGCTTCCACTTCATGCTCACGGACCGCGGCATCCGCCGCTTCAAGGCCCTGGACGAGTATCCGCGCCTCATCGCCATGTCCCGCGCCGACATCCAGGCCCGTGACGGCAGCTACACCTACTTCAACCACAATATGAAGTACCTGAAGCGCGCCGAGACCCCCGAGCAGATGCTGGAACCCCTGCTCAACGGCAATGAGATCATGAGCGAGACCAAGCTGGCCCCCGGCCCGCTGGTGGGCGTCATCCGCGACGCCCTGCTCCAGGCCCAGATCGCGGGCGAGGTCACGGACCTGGAATCCGCCGTGGCCTTCGTGCGCGAATACGCCCGCAGATCCGTGGGCTAGAGACAGGACAGCCCTCCAGCTACCGGCAGCGGCCTTTCCCGCCGCATCCGGCAGGCCGCCGGCCTCCCCGGCACGAGGGCGGCGCAGGCTCCCGGGCCGCGGCCCCGAGCCGGGACAGGGGGCCGGGCACGGATCGCCTCCGGGCGCTCCCGCAGATGTTTTCAGGGAGAGGGAAGCACGGCGTCCGCCGTCCCCTCTCCCTCTCCTGTTCTCTGGCCGCAGCGCACCACAGCGGACACGGACGGCCAGCGCCCCGCCGCGTTGCGCGCTGCGCCGTGCCGGGATCCCGGCCGCAGCGCCCGGCCCGGTGGACGGGGAGAGCCGTCCCTGACGACCGGTCCACACTTCTCCCGCGCCCCGGCCGGCGGACGGGAGCGCCACCGTTCCACCTCCAACCCACGGCCGTGCCCTGCCGTGGCAGCCCTCCGACAGCATGATCAACCTCCTCGACTACACCCTGCCCGAACTCAGCGACTGGATGCAGGACGAACTGGGCGAGCCCAAATTCCGCGCCGTCCAGGTCTGGCAATGGATCTGGCAGAAGATGGCCCGTGACTTCGACGCCATGACCAATGTTTCCAAGGCCTGCCGGGAGCGCCTCGCCCAGTGCGCCGAGATCCGCTGGCCCGAGATCGTCACCGTGGAACAGAGCAGCGACGATACCACCAAGTTCCTGCTGCGCCTGCAGGACGGCGCGGAAGTGGAGACCGTGCTCATCCCCAGCGACTCGCGCGAGGGCATCCGCCGCTGGACGCAATGCCTGTCCTCGCAGGTGGGCTGCGCCATGGCCTGCACCTTCTGCAGCACCGGCACCATGGGCTTCGAACGCAACATGACCATGGGCGAGATCCTGGGCCAGATCCTGGTGGCCCGCGACTATCTGGGCGATACCCGCCCGGACTGGCCCGTGCTGCGCAACCTGGTCTTCATGGGCATGGGCGAGCCCCTGCTCAACCTCAGGAACGTCATGCGCGCCCTGGAGAGCCTCAACAACGACAAGGGCCTCAACTTCTCGCCCCGCCGCATCACGGTCTCCACCTGCGGCATCGAAAAGGGCCTGCGCGAGCTGGGCGAGAGCGGTCTGGCCTATCTGGCCGTCTCCCTGCACGCGCCCACCCAGGAGCTGCGCGCCCGCATCATGCCCAAGGCCGCCCGCTGGCCCCTGGAAGACCTGCTCCGGGCCCTCAAGTCCTATCCGCTCAAGACCCGCGAACGCATCACCTTCGAATACCTGCTGCTGGGCGGCGTCAACGACGGCCTGGAACAGGCCCGGCAGCTGGCCCGCGTGGTCAGCGAGGTCAAGGGCAAGCTCAACCTCATCGTCTACAATCCCTCCGAGGGCGATCCCTACCAGGCCCCCTCGCCGGAACGGGTGCTGGCCTTCGAGCAGTTCCTCTGGGACCGCAACATCACGGCCATCATCCGCAAGAGCAAGGGGCAGGACATCAAGGCCGCCTGCGGCCAGCTCAAGGCCGCCTGCCGGAACGGGGCCGGGGGCGAGGCCTAGGCCCGGGACTCACTGGCTTCTGTCTGGGGGGCGACAGGCCCTTTGCGTTGCTGTCGATGCCCGTAGCTTCCTGCGTCGCAACGGGCACGGCCCTGCGGGTCGCCATCCGGTCGCGCGTTGCTGTCGATGCCCGTAGCTTCCTGCGTCGCAACGGGCACGGCCCTGCGGGCCGTCCTTTGGATCGCTGCGTGCGGCCCCAAAGGGCCCCTTCCCTCTCGAACTCTCCCATCTTCCCCAAAAACCGCCCAATTTTTGTGGACAAACAGGGACGAACGTCTCCGTTTCTGAAACTAATTTTTATTTCAGCATAGTAGTAACGCGTGACAGACAAAAAAGACGCCCTGAAGGCGTCTTTTTTTGTCGTATGGGGCAGTCGCTGGCGGGGGACGGTACCGGAGCGTGCGACGGACTCACACGCGGGCCTGCCGCCCGGGCTTGCGACGACGGTCCCACCACAGGCCGCGACGGGCGAAGCGTACCAGCACCAGCAGGGCCCAGAACAGGGCGCAGCCCAGATGGGTATGCTTGATGAGCGTGTACACCGGACCGTAAAAGGTGAAATCCTGCAGATTGTGCAGCAGCAGGCCCAGGCCCGAAAGCATGAGCAGGGCCAGGAGCACGAGGCGCAGCATGCCGAAAAAGGTCAGGCTGTAGCTGCGCGTCCCGCGCACCAGCCAGACGATGCCGGCGTAGCTGGCCAGACAGAGCATGGCCGCGGCCGCCCAGTAATGGGGCACGGCCCCTGACTCGCCTATGGGATGCAGCCGGGGGAAGCATCCCTCCAGATAGCGGAAGATCAGGGGCAGATGCGCGAAACCGCTGACGGCCGCCCAGGCCACGCTGAGCCGCCACAGCAGACGGAAGGGGAAGCCGAACAGGGGGCGGCGCTCAATCCTCATGTTTCTCGCTCCAGTGATCGCGCAGCAGACGCAGACCGGCCAGGGCGGCGCCGGCCAGGGGCGCGGCCAGCACCGTGCCCACGAGCCTGTTCTCGCGCTCCAGACTGGCCCCCACCGGGCGCAGGCTGGGCCGCCCGGGAGAGATCAGGCCCTGGCGCAGCAGGGCGGCCTCGATATCCCGGAAGGGGATGGAAGAGACATAGATCAGGCAGGTGCCGCCGTTTTCCCGCAGGCCGAAAAGATCGCCGCGGCGCTCGTCCGCCATCTGTCGGGCCAGGGCCACCATCTCCCGGTAGGGACCGAAATGCTGCGCCTGGTGCGGACAGGCGGCCACACAGAGCGGCGGCCGGTCACCGGCGATGATGTCCTCGCAAAAATCGCACTTGAAGGTCTGCCCGTAGCCCAGATAGCCGGGCGCCAGATGCAGGTAGGGCCCCACTCCGGACTGCAGGCGCGGGATGTGCCACGGGCAGACGGCGACGCACTGGCCGTCGCCGAAGCACAGGGAAGTCTCCGTATAGACGGCGCCGGTGACGCGCTGCCGGGCCGCACCCAAAGGGCAGAGGCTGACGCAGGGCGGGTTGAGGCATTGCAGGCAGCGGCGGGGCATGAAGACCTGGCGCTCGCCCCGGGCGGTCTGCACCGTGCAGGTCTGCAGATAGAGCCAGTTGTAGGGCGTCAGGCGGTCGGTGAGCTGGCGTCGCTCCCACCAGTCGGAACGCCTGTCCCGTCCCCAGCGGGAGACCGGGATGGGCGACACCGGCCGGGGGACCCGGGCGGCCGTCCGCTCATGGCAGGCCCGGACGCAGGCGCCGCAGCCCGTACAGGCATCCACGTCCATGACCACGGCGCGCCAGGCATCCGCATCGGCCGCCTGCGCCGGGGTCGCGGCTCCCCAGGCCGGCAACATGCCCAGCCCCAGACCGGCGCCTGCCAGAGATTTGAGAAAGCCGCGTCGTTCCATGGTCACGCCTCCTGACGTTGCTCCTTTTCAAAGGCCGGCGGCGGCCGCCAGTACCAGAACAGGGCCAGCAGGGGCAGCAGGCCGGCCAGTTCCGCCACCTCGCGCGGCAGGGCCAGGACCATGCCCAGGGACCACCACAGGCCCACGGCCACGGCCACGGCCAGCAGCATCAGCAGCCACTGCGCCAGGCTCATGGGCCGGGCCACCCACTGGAAATAGCCCACGGTCAGTATGGCCACCCAGACCTTGGTGGCGGTCAGGGAAAGCGCGGCCCCTTCCAGCGGCATGGGTTCGATGATGGTCAGGCAGCAGACGATGTTCACCACCAGTCCGCTCAGATAGAAGAAGAGCAGCAGGGTATGCTTGCGCATGCCGATCATGGCGTAGGCGGCCAGATTGTGCAAAAAGGCCGTGGCCAGACAGGGGGTCAGCAGGCGCTGGGCCGTGGCGGCCATCTCGTAACCCGGGCCGTAGATGGTGGGCAGGAAGCGGTCGCTCTCCACGCAGATCAGGAAGATCAGCGGCAGGGAGGCCGCCCAGAGGGAACGGGCCGTCTGCCCCGCCAGCTGGCGGAAAGCCGCCCTGTCCTGGGCCCAGTAGCGCGCCAGCAGCGGGAAGATGACCTTGCCGAGCAACGCGCTGGAGACCAGCACGGACAGACCCTCCACGGTCTCCCAGGCCACGTTGTAGCCGCCCACGGCCGCGTCGCCGCCGTAGTTCTTGAGGAAAAAGACGTTGATCTTGTTGTAGAACATGGCGCAGGCGGCCATGATGGTGAAGATGAAGCCGCTCTTCATCTTCACGGCCAGGTCGCGCACATTGTCGTAACCGAAGCCCACGAAGGGATTGCGGCCCAGGGCCCGGAAGGCGAAGCCCGTGCAGAGGACGGATTCGATGAGCTTGTAGAGGGCGATGAAGATCAGGGGCGCGCCGGCCAGCACGCAGACGATGCCGTAACCGATGCCCAGCAGGGCCGAGGGCACGCGGATGCGCATCTCCACATCCTGACGGCCCCGGGCCTGGCAGAGGGCGAAGAAGGAATCCGTCACCCCGTCCAGCCCGAAGCCCGTGGCGATGGACAGGACGATGAGCCGCAGTTCGAAGCTGTAGTCCAGCCAGCCCGTCACGAACCAGGTGACCGTGAGGGCCAGCAGCATGAAGCAGGTCTTGAGGCCCGTCACCTCGCCCAGCAGGGTGCGGGGGCGCTCCTCGCGGCGGGCGAAGGTGGAGAGCAGGAAGTCGTTGAGCCCCACGTCCGAGACGGTCTTGACCAGATAGCCGCAGGACAGGGCCACGGCGATCTGCCCCAGCATCTCGGGGCTGCGCCGTGCCAGCAGGATGGTGAAGATGGTCCAGGAGAGGTCCCGGGTCCACTGGGCGCCCAGGATGTAGCCCAGCTGGCGCGGCAGGCTCTTCAGCTTCATGGACTACTCGGCGGCTCCGAAGCGCACCAGGGCCTTGAAGCCGGGCTTGAGTTCGAGCTGGCCGTTGGGCACGGTCAGTTCCACGGTGTAATAGGAGGGCTTGGCCACGTCCATGTCCGACGAGATCCACGAGATCTCGGTGATGGTGGCCGAAAAGGCCTTGTTGCCCAGCGAGGGGATCTCCACCCGGGCATGGCCGCCTTCCCGGATGCGGCCCAGATCGCCTTCATAGACAGGCACCTGGATCAGCACCGGGTCCAGCTGGCCCACGCTCACGGGCGCGGACTGGGCGGGCAGCATGGCGTCGGGATTGAGGTTGGACATGAGCTGCAGCACATAGCCGTCGATGGGCGAGGTCAGCACCAGCTGGTCCGGCAGCAGTTCCCCTTCGCGGATGGGCTGGCCGTAGTAGCCTTCCAGTTCCTTCAGGCGGGCCTGGAAGATCTCCTCGTTCTTCTTGATGGAAAGCTGGGTCAGCTCGATGCGGTGCTGCAGGGCGCGCACGTTTTCTTCCAGACGGCCCAGGGCCTGGCGCGAGCCCAGACCGGAAGCCGCCAGCTGGCTGGCGCGGTTGCGCTCGGCGCGCGTCTGCACCAGCTCGCGTTCCAGATCCAGGATCTGGCCGCGCAGGCTCTCCGTGGCGGCGCCGGTGGTCACTTCGCGCTGCAGCACGCGCTCGGCCTCGTCCTGCAGATGGTAGCGAACCAGCGGGTCCCCGGCCTTGACGGCATCGCCGGGGCGGACAAGGATCTCGTCGATGACGGCATTGAAGGGCAGGCGCACGTCGCGCGTCACGGTGGCCACCACCTTGCCGGTGGCGGTGGTCTCCACGGCCAGGGCCGGGACGGCCAGCAGCAGACAGGCCAGCAGGGCACCGAATAGGGTCAGTCTTTTCATTATTTTTCGATCTCCGTGGCAGGGAGGCCCAGGAAGCGTTCCTGCAAGAGGTTGGCGACATACATCCATTCCAGATTGGCCAGCTTGTGTTCCAGTTCGGCTTCCACCAGCCTGATGCGGCTCTGGACCATGGCCTCATGCGCGGAACTCATGGCGGGCATGTCGCCCAGGCCGGTCTCGAAGGAGATGCGCGCTTCCTTATAGCGCATCTCGGCCGTTTCGAAATGGACCTTGGCCAGACGCCGGTTGGTCTCGGCCAGGGCCACGCGCTGTTCGCACTGCAGCCAGGTGTTGGAGTAGTCCGTGCGCTTGCGCGACAGCTCGTGGAAGGCCTGGGCCTTCTGCATGCGGGCCGCCTGCACGCCGCGGTAACGGCGGTTCCAGTCGATGAGCGGGAAGTCGAAGGTCAGGCGCCAGAAATAGTCTTCCTGCCCGTCCGCGGGCTGGTACTGGCCGGCGGGGGGGGTCTTGTCCACGCGGATGGTCATGTCGGGCACATATTCGGCCCAGGCCAGCATGATGTTGTAGTCCCCCAGACGGATCTGCGAACGCAGCAGCAGGTTGTCCTCGGTGACCAGCCAGCGGTCTTCCCAGCGGTAATCCTTGCCGCTGAAGCCGCGCAGGATGTCGTTGGCGCTGTGGCTGTCGATGTTCAGGCGCTGCTGGGGCTCCACACCGGCCAGGATCTTGAGGCTGGTGCGCTCCATGACCTCTTCCATAGTCATGCGCTCGCTGGTCAGCTCCACTTCGCGCTCATGCTGCCGCGCCACATTGAGGGCCACGCCCTGGCGGCCGTCGGCGGATTCCAGCTGTTCCCAGTAGCGGGTGGTCTCCTTGGCCAGCGGTCCCATCTCCTTCTGGATGCGCAATATCTCGCCCTTGGCCTCCAGGCGCAGATAGGCCTGCGCCACCTTGTAGATGGCCTCGCCCACGGCCTTGCGGTGCGTGGAGATGGCCAAGTTGACCATGATCTTCTGGGCCTGGTGGTTGAAGTAGGACTCCACCGGATTGGGGAAGTGCGCGTAAAAGCCGATGCGGGGCACCACCTTGCCGTAGGTGCTGGGCACGTCGTCCCGGCCGGAATTATAATAGGTCAGGGTATTGCCCACTTCCACGGTCATGCGCGGCTCGGGCAGGTATTTCCAGACCGCGTCCGTCAGGGCCAGGCGCTTGATCTCCAGTTCCACGGCACTGTTGACCAGCAGGGGCGACTGCTGGATGGTCAGGAAGACGCAATCCTCAAAGGAGAACTTCTTGGCCGGGTCATAGAGATTGGGGATGACGGCCTCGAGCTTGCTCTTGTTCTCCACCGGCACCCCGGGCACATCTTCCAGCCAGTGCTTGGCGGGCAGCTCCGGGGCATCCGACCCGGCTTTCTGCGACGCGCAGCCCGAAAGCGCCATCCCGGCGCACAGGGCGGCCACCGCCAGCCCCTGTTTCCAGCGAACCATCTTTTTCGTCATGGTCATTCCCTTGCGACAGCTATCAGGCCCCGGCGGCTTCCACGGGCCGGGCGTCTTTCTCAAATTCCATCTGGTGCAGCGTCAGCAGTATCTGCCCGCCGGCATCGACGACCTGGGCGTCGTAGCGCTGCAGGCGTTCATCGTCCCAGCCCCGGCGCAGCTGGACGCGCCAGGGCGTCCGGGCGGCGTCGCGCACGCCGGCGTCGGCGAAACGGATGAAGCCGATGCCGCTCAGACGCCAGTCCCGCGGCCAGCAGAGGCGCGCACCGGCAGCAGCCCCGCCGCTGACGGTCTCTTCCATGATGCGGCAGGCCGCCTGCAGGATGGCATCCACCGCAGACAGCAAAACATCATAGCCGGATTTGCCTGCAGGGGCAATGCTTTCCGCCGCAGCGCGGAACTCGCCCTGCCACATGTCCCCGCCCGCCGGGAGCAGACGCCGCAGCAGGCGCCAGTCCGCACTCATGCCGCAGGCGGCATAGAAATCCTCCAGGGGCAGTTCCGGCCCGGAGGCCGTCAGGTCATCGGACCACAGGGACGGCAGGGCCCCGGCGGCCGCGGCCAGGAAGACCATGCCCTGCGCCAGGGGCGAAAAACGGTTGATGCGCCGCAGGTTGGGCGCCAGATCGCGGCTCTGCAGGCGCACATGGCACATGCGCGTCATGACGCCGTCCTGCGCGAGCCAGGAGCGGACACGGGACGTGATGCGGCATTCGCGGGTCACGCCCTGCGGCAGATAGAGGGGCGCGGCGAAACGCAGATCGGAAAAGCCCGTGGCCGCGAGCCAGGGCAGCTGCAGGCAGCCGCTCTCCAACATGGTCTGCAAGAGTTCGCTCACGGGCAGCCAGGGCAGGCCTTCCGGCGGCAGGGCCCCGTGCCCGGAAAGGCGGGGCGTGGCATAGCGGGAGAACTGCGCACAGGCGAGCATCTGCCGGGAGGAAGGCTGCCCGGCTTCGGGCCAGGGCATGGCCTCATGCGCCACGGCGGCGGAGAAGACGCGCGGGAACAGTTCCGGGCGTTCCAGCCACTGCCAGCCGCGCGCGGCGGCCTGTGCCGGAGCGCGCCGCCAGAGCACCCGGTCCGCCGTGCCGTGCGTCAGGGCCCGGGCCAGCAGATCGCCCAGTTCGCGCGGGATGGCCGGACGGCCGCCATCATCCACGCAGACCACCCGCCAGGGCAGGCCCAACTCGCGGGCGGCCGCTTCCCCGGCCTCCTGCCAGGGGGCGGGACGGGCCTCGCCGCCGGGCGCGAGCCAGCGCAGGGCATAGACATAACGCACGCCGCAGGCCACGGCCACACGGCAGAGCTGCGCCATGTCCTCGGCCGGCAGGTCGCGGTCCGCGGGCGCGCAGAGCAGCAGGCCGTCCAGGCGGCCGCAGGCCCGGCGGAGGGTCTCGGGCAAGGTCGTCAGGGCCGTCAGGCCGGGCAGGCCGTAGAGATGCCCGCCCAGGGCCTCCAGGGGCAGGCAGGCGTCCAGGGCCGCGCCGGGCAGGGCGAAGGTCATGCCCAGGGGCGCCAGGGAACCCAGCAGCTCGGCCAGGGGCAGGCGCTGGGCCTCCGGGCCCCAGACGGCCAGCACGTCGCCCTCCCGGGCTTCCATGCCCCGGGCCGCCGGATCCAGGGCCAGGGGCAGCGGCCGTCCGTCCCCGTCGCAGCAGCCCAGGTCGAAACAGCACAGGGGCGGCAGATCCTGGCCACGGCCGTGGTGCGGCGCGGCCAGCGGGCCTTCGCCCTGCTCCGCCGCCTCCGCCGTATCGGACGCGGAGAGCCGGGCCAGCACGCGCAGCAGGTCGCCCACCGTGGCCACATGCAGCAGGGCCTCGAAATCCACCGTGATGCCCAGCGATTCCTCCACTTCCTGCACGATGAGCGGGAAGCGGCTGGAGCGCAGGGCCAGGTCATAGCGCAGGTCCATCTCCGGCCGCAGGGCGTCGGCCTCCCGGCCGCAGGCGGCGGCCAGGATGGCCAGCACCTTGCGCGCGGCTTCGGGCAGCTCCTCCCGCCCGGGAGCGGGAGCGGCGGACGCCGGAGAGACGGGAGCGCCCGCGGCAACGGGCGCCGCGGAGGGCGTCGCGTCCAGCCAGCGCTGCCGGTGCCGGGCCACGCCGGCGTGGGTCAGATGGCCCAGGGCATAGAGCTGTGCGCAGGTCTGGCGCATGCCTTCGGCCTCCCGGCCCTTGCGCCCGGCGGCCAGGCAAAGGGCGCGCGGCTCGATGTCGCCCACCAGGCCGCAGAGGGTGTCCTGCGGGCCCATCTCCACGAAATGGCGGATACCGTCGCGCTGCCACATGGCCTGCACGCATTCCACCCAGCGCACGGAATTCTCGTCCAGGTCGCCGATATGCTCGCAGATGCCGGGCTGGTCGTCGGGATAGGGGCGCGTGGTGATGCAGCTGAGCATGGGGATGCGCGCAGCACGCATGGCCAGGGCGTTGAGGCGGCGCAGGGACATGTCGCGCAGCACGCGCATGCTGGGATGGTGGAAGGCCAGGCTCACGTTGAGCATGATGGCCGGGATGCGGCGCTTGCGCAGGCTCTTGCGGGCCTCCAGCAGCACGTCGCGCGGGCCGCTGATGATGAACTGGCGCGGGGAATTGTAATTGGAGACATAGAGCTGGGGCCAGGTCCTGCGGGCCTCTTCGATGACGGAGGCTTCGGCGGGGACGGCCATCATGCCGGTCTCGCGGGTGGCGCGGGCCTCCAGCTCGGCCATGTGGGTGGAGCGCGTGTCCAGGATGTACCAGGCCACTTCCGGCTCATAGACGCCGGCCAGGCAGAGGGCGATGAGCTCGCCCAGGCTGTGGCCGCAGATCAGGGACGGCCGCAGGCCCAGCGAGGCCAGATGGCTCCACTGGGCGTATTCCAGCAGGAAGAGGTAGGGCTGCTGCCAGCGGGTCAGGCCGATCTTCTCCACATCGGTCTCGTCCAGCAGGGCCAGCACATCCCAGTCGGCCACGCGCGCGATGCGGTCCATGGCGGCCCGGGCCGCGGGGAAATGGTCGTAGAGCTCGCGGCCCATGCCGGGCCAGACGGCCCCCTGTCCGCAGCACATGACGGCCAGGGGCGGCACCTCGCCCTGCGGCCGCAGCCAGATGCCCCGCTGCCCCATGGCCTCGAGGGCCGCGGCGTCGGGCTGCGCGCCCAGGGCCAGCAGCTCCTGCCGCCAGGCGGGCAGGACCGAGCCGGCATGCCAGATGCCGCCGCCGTGCGTGAGGTCGGCATAGCGCACGCCGTCGCAGGCCAGTTCGCCTTGTGCCGGTTCGGGAGCTGCGGGGGCCGGACCGGCCAGCAGCATGCCTTCCCAGGGGCCGACCTCGCGGGCCTGCAAGAGCAGCACCGGCACGCCGTCCGCGGCCAGACGGGCCAGCTCGCGCGGGCCGGGCGCGACCTCTTGCCACACGGGTTCCAGACCGGGCCACAGGGGGGCAGCCAGGG
>NZ_CASDOY010000037.1 GCF_949282365.1 uncultured Desulfovibrio sp. | reverse complement strand
CGGCAGGACCGGCGCGGGGAAGGCCCGCTGCTGCGCCGTTCCCAAAGGGTAAGCCTCAAATGGCGTCTGTGAAGGAGGCGGGGAAGATTTCGCGGAGATTTTCGCCATGCCGCGCCCGCTGGCGCTGGCGGCGTGCGCACAGGGATGCACGGGGCATCCCTTCTCCCCAAAGCAGCGCCTGTGGACAGTCCCCGGGGCCTGCTGGCACAGGTTTTACAATTTATCCAATCAAATAGATGGGATCGGCTGCACATGCCCAGTGAAGGAGGCGTGCCGCATGCTCCCGCGCCCGTCTGAAAAAGCGCGCGGGAAAGGATGGGGGCTCCCTTCCCCAAAAAAGCCGCGGACGGTGGCGACAGGCCCTAGTCGGCCGCGGGCTGCCAGTCCTTGATGCCCACGTCGATGGAGGCCACGCCCCGGTAGTAGTCCAGGCGCGGGGTATAGGCCACGCGGATGCGCGTGCCCACGGCGGCAGGGGGGAAGTCCGCGGCCATGTTCCAGCCCTTGGCCATGAGCGTGATGCCGCTGGCGCTGTCCTTGAGGCGCAGGCGCACATGGTCGCCGCTGTAGCCCAGGGGGCTGCGTTCCACCACGGTGAGTTCCGGCGAAGCGAAGACCGGCTCGGCATTGCCCGCGCCGAAGGGCTGCATGAGTTCCAGTTCCTGCAGGAAGGCGGCATCCGAGGCCTGACGGAAGTCCAGCTCGCATTCCAGCAGCAGGGCCGGGGTCAGGGGCTGCTCGCCCAGCTCCCGGGCCACCACCTGCTCGAAGGCCTCGCGGAAGCGTTCCAGCTGGTTGGGTTCCAGACGCACGCCCGCGGCCAGCCGGTGCCCGCCGAAGCCCGCCAGCACGGGGGCGGTCTGCTGCAGCCCGGCATAGAGGTCGAATTCGCGGATGGAGCGGCCGGAGCCCTTCATCATGCTGTTGTCGTCGCAGAGGATGATGGTGGGGCGGTAGAATTCCTCCACGATGCGCGAGGCCACGATGCCCACGATGCCGGGATGCCAGTCCCCGCCGTAGAGCACCAGGGCCGGGCGCTGGCGCTGTTCCAGCTGGCGCCGGGCCTGCTCGCGGGCGGCGGTCCAGATGCGTTCCTCCTCCTCGCGGCGCTGGGTGTTGAGGGCGTCCAGATGCTGGGCCAGACGGGCGGCCTCGGCGTGGTCCTTGCTGCGCAGCAGTTCCAGGGCCGTACCGGCCGCGCCCATGCGGCCAGCGGCATTGATGCGCGGGGCCAGGCGGAAGACCACCTGACCGGCGTTGAGCCGGGCCGCGGGGTCCGAGCCGCTCACGACCTTGAGGGCGGCGATGCCGGGGCGGGCGGCCGTGGCCAGTTTGTCCAGCCCGCCGCGCACGAGGATGCGGTTCTGGCCGCCCAGGCGCATGACATCGGCCAGGGTGCCCAGGGCCACCAGATCCAGCACCCCGTCCATCTTGAAGCGGCGGCCCGTGCGCGGGGCCAGGGCCGCGTTGACGGCGGCCATGAGGAAGAAGGCCACGCCCACGCCGGCCAGATGGGGGCAGGGCATGTCGTCTTCCGGGCCCAGACGGGGATTGCAGATGGCGTGGGCCGGGGGCAGTTCCGGCGGCGGCAGGTGATGGTCGGAGACGACCACGACCATGCCCAGCTCGCGGGCCCGGGCCACGGCGGCCACATCGGAGATGCCGCAGTCCACGGTGAGCAGGATGCCGCAGCCCTGCGCGGCCAGCTGCTCGATGCCCGGGATGTTCAGGCCGTAGCCTTCGCTGCGGCGGTCGGGCACATGCCAGAGAGCCTCCATACCGTGGGCCTCGAGCACGTCCAGCACCAGGGTGGAGGCGGTGATGCCGTCCACGTCGTAATCGCCCCAGACCGCCAGCTTTTTGCCGTCCAGCAGGGCCGAGGCGATGACCCCGGCGGCCTGCGGGAACTGGGGCCAGCGCGAAGGGGGCACGAGGTCGGGAAGGCGCGCCGAAAGGTAGGCGTCCAGCTCTTCGGGACTGTCCAGCCCGCGCCGCCAGAGGATGTCCAGCAGCAGGGGGGAGATGGAGAGTTCCCGGGCCAGGCCGCGCGGAGGCGTGCCTGCGGGCGGCTCACGGAACAGCCAGCGCTTCATGCCGCGACCTCCACGGCAGGAGCGTGCCACCGCCGGCGGGGGCGGGGGGCTGCTGCGGAAGGGATGCGGAGGCTGCGGGGGGCGCCGGCTGTCATGCTCTCTCCTTTAGACGGCGGCCGCCATCTCGGCCTGGATGGCGCGGGCGGCCTCGGCGGGCAGGGGGGCCTTGAGGATGGGGCGGCCCACCACCAGGAAGTCGGCCCCGGCCTGCACGGCACGGGCGGGCGTCATGATGCGCTGCTGGTCGTCGGTCTCGGCGCCCGCGGGACGGATGCCGGGGCACAGGCAGCGCAGGCCCTGGCAGGCGGCCTTGATGCGGGCGGCCTCATGGCCGGAGCAGACCACGCCGTCCAGGCCCCAGCCGCGGGCCTTGCCGGCCAGTTCCAGGGCGAAATCCGAGGGATCGGCGCTGATGCCGGGCATCTCGCCGGGGCCGAAGCTGGTCAGGGCCGTGACGCCGAAGAGCCGGGGGGCCTTGCTGCCGTAGCTGTCGGCGGCCAGACGGGCCTCGGTGCACATGCGCTCGCCGCCCTGGCAGTGCAGGGTCAGCAGTTCCGCGCCGGCGGCCGCGGCGGCCTTGACGGCCTGGGCCACGGTGTGCGGGATGTCGTAGAACTTCATGTCCAGGAAGACATGGAAACCCAGGTCGTGCAGTTCACGGATGATGTCCGGGCCGGCCAGGGTGAACAGCTCCATGCCCACCTTGCACCAGGGCACGGCGCCTTGCAGTTCGCGGGCCAGGACAAGAGCGTCTTCCTTGCGGGGCAGATCCAGGGCGACAATGAGTTGGGCAGCCATCGTTCTTCTTCCTTGCTTAAAGGAGATGTCCGTTGTTCAGGGCCTCCACCAGACCGGGGCGGCAGAGCGGGGCCAGGGTCGCTGCCAGATAGGCGGCGCGCAGATGGTCATAGGCCGTATCCAGATCGTCGTTGACGATGAGGGCGTCGTAGCGGGGCGCTTCGCGCATCTCGGCGCGGGCATTGGCCAGACGGCGCAGGATGACCTCCTCGCTGTCTAGGCCGCGGCCGCGCAGGCGGCGTTCCAGTTCTTCCATGGACGGCGGCAGGATGAAGAGGAAATGGGCCTCGGCCATGTTCTTGCGCAGCTGGGCCGCGCCCTGCACGTCGATATCGAAGAGGATGTCCTGCCCCCTGGCCATCATCTCCCGCACGGGGGCCAGGGGCGTGCCGTAGAAATTGCCGTGGACCTCGGCCCATTCGGCGAAATAGCCCTGAGCGCGCAGTTCCATGAAGCGTTCGCGGCCCAGGAAGTGGTAATCCCTGCCGTCCACTTCGCCTTCGCGGGGGGCGCGGGTGGTGCAGGAGATGGAATAGCCGAAATTGGGGAATTCTGCGCGCAGCCTTTTGATGAGCGTGGTCTTCCCCGTGCCGGAGGGCGCGCTGATGACCAGGGCGATGCCGAGTCTGTTCATGATCTCAAAACTCCTTCCGCAGGCGCGGCCGCACGATGCCGGAGGGGGGCGGCGCGGCCGGGGCCCGCCGTCTATTCGAGGTTCTGCACCTGCTCGCGGCATTTTTCCAGTTCGTTCTTGAAGTCCACCACCATGCGCGAAAGCTGCACGTCGGGGATCTTGTTGCCGCAGGTGTTGATCTCGCGGAAACATTCCTGCAGCGTGAAGTCCAGCCTGCGGCCGGCATCCTTGCCCGCGTCCAGCAGTTCGTGCAGACGGGCCAGATGGGTATGCAGGCGGGTCAGCTCCTCGGTGACGTCCAGGCGGTCGGCCAGGATGGTGATCTCCTGCAGGAAGCGGGTCTCGTCCAGGCCGTTGACGGCTTCCAGGGCCTCGTTGAGGCGCTCGCGTATGACGGCGGCGCGCTCCTCCTTGATGCCGGGCGCGCGCTCGGCGATGAGCCCGGTCCATTCCTCCATGCGCAGGACGCGGGAATGCATGTCGCGGGCCAGGGCGCGCCCCTCGGCGGCGCGGGCCTCGTTCCAGTCTTCCAGGGCCAGGGCCAGACCATCTTCCAGGGCCAGGCTCAGGTCTTCGTCCACTTCGTCGCCGGCATCGCCCCAGAGGCCGGGCAGGGCCAGCAGGGCATTGTAATCGGGGGTGAAGCCCTCGCCGCGGCTGGCGGCCAGCTCCTTGAGGCTGTCCAGCATGGCCCCGGCCTGCATGGCGTCGAAACGCGGCGCGGGGCCGTGGCCGCCGCTGTATTGCAGGCTCAGACTGATGTCCACGCGCCCGCGCGAGGCAAAACGGCGCACCACTTTTTCCAGGCGCGGCTCAAGGCTGCGCACGCTCATGGGCAAACGCCATTTGAGGTCCAGGTGGCGGCTGTTGACGCTTTTGACTTCCCATTGCTGGGTCACTCCGTCACTTTCCACCAGGCAGCGGCCGAAGCCGGTCATACTGCGCAGCATAGCATCCCCCTGAAGTAAAAATATTCGGCAACAATAGGCCAAGCAGCGGCATAATGCAAGGAACGCGCCCCGCACGGCTGGTACATGCCGCCGCACAGGGCGCGTCCCCGAAGATACGCGGGTATCCTGACAGGATACGCGGCGTCTAGGCTCAGGAGAACTTGCCGTTGCCGCCGCAGGCGGAACCGGAGCCGCCGGCGGGGGCGGCCGGGGCGCTGCCGCAGCTGCCGCCGTGGCTGCAGCCGGCCAGGCCCTTGCCCATGCGGGAGGCCAGCGGGTGCACCGGGCCGGGCTTGAAGGGGAAGGCGCCGGTCTTGAGCGGGCTGGGCACGCTCATCTGGCGCTGGGTCTCGGCATGGCCGCACTGGGGACAGGGGGGCGTTTCGTCGCCGAAGGCTAGTTCTTCGAATCTGGCCCCGCAGGCGGGGCAGACAAAATCGTACAGGGGCATGGAACTCTCCTTGCCGGGTTGTGATCCGCGCGGCGGCCGCCGCGGGACAGGAACATGTATGGGCAGGCGCGGCCTTCGGGGAAAATCTCCGGCGCGCCTCTTGTCTGTAAGGTCGTGCTGCTTATATAAGCAGTATAGCGATGATGGCAAGGGCCCGGCCGTGTCCCGTCACGGGCGGCGCGCCTTGTCCCACAGGAGAGAACGATGAAGAAGATCCTGCTGCTGGCCGGCGATTATGTGGAAGATTACGAAGTCATGGTGCCTTTCCAGATGCTGCTGATGCTGGGCTATGAAGTCCATGCGGTCTGCCCGGGCAAAAAGTCCGGCGACTTCGTGCGCACGGCCGTGCATGACTTTGAGGGCGACCAGACCTACAGCGAAAAGCGCGGCCATAATTTCGCCATCAACTACGATTTCGACAAGGTCGACACGGCCGACTACGCCGGTCTGGTGGTGCCCGGCGGACGCGCGCCCGAATACCTGCGCCTCGATGAGCGCGTGCTGGAGATCGTGCGCGAATTCGACGCCGCCAAAAAGCCCATCGCCGCCATCTGCCACGGCCCTCAGCTGCTGGTGAGCGCGGGCGTCCTCAAGGGCCGCACCTGCACCTGCTATGCCGCCGTCAAGCCCGACGTGGTGGCCGCCGGCGCCACCTGGCACGACTTCAACGCCACGGCCAGCAATGCCGTGGTGGACGGCAATCTGGTCACGGCTCCGGCCTGGCCCGCCCATCCGGCCTGGATGGCGGCCTTCGTCAAACTGCTGGGCGCGCAGATCAGCATCTAGGACAGGCCCATCCCGTGTCCTTTCAGGGAGCCGCTGCCGGGAGGCAGGGCTCCCTTTTTCATGCCGTGGACGCCTGTGGCGCGGCCCCGGAGCCGGAGACGCGGGCAGCCGCCCGCAGCCCGTGAGCGGAGGCGGGCGTGGCGCGGTCTTTTTTCCATCCCGCTAGATGCGGAGCTTCAAGCAACCAGCCGCCGGTGTGGCGCAGTTCCATCCCCCAGGTGGCCGGATCCGGTCCCGGGGCGGCTGCCTGTCAGACTGCTCTGGCTCGCGTGCCCTTTCTCCGGCGGGGAAAATTGCCGCCTACCTGGTGCGGGCAAGGAAGACGGCATCGTTGCGGTAGCGCACAGCAGGGGGCGCGGCCGGGCCCTCCAGGCCCCCGGCGCTCTCCTCGGCGAAGATGCCGCGCTGGCCGGGGCGTGAAACGAAGCCCGGATGCGGCTGGTAGTGCGGCTTTTCCGGCTGCCGCGGGACGGGCGTCACGCTCTGGAGCACGAGGCAGGCGCCGACACGGCGGGCCTGGGCGGCGGCATCCCCGGTCGCGGCGGGCACGGCGCTCTCCCAGGTGGCCCGTCCCAGACGGACATGGCCGTCTGCCAGGGCAGCCGCCGTGCGTTGTTCCAGAATGGAGGCCGGGACGGTCTCCACGCGCGGCGCAGTGCAGGCCTCGAGGGGCTGCGCGGTGCGGGCGTGCTCGTCCACGGCATGATAATGGCGGGCAAAACCGCCGGCGCAGCCGGATGCCAGCAGGGTGGCAGCCAGCAGAACGGTGATGGTCTTCAGGCGGGGCATGGGATCTCCTCTCTTGTAGGGAGCGCGGTGGTTGAGGGATAACGACGGTTATGAACGCGCCGGGATCCCCTCTCTTTCAGGGAGCGCGGGCCGACGGGGATGGCGGCCTCTTGTCTGCGGGCCGCGTGTCCTGGGCGGAAATGTGCCTGCCCGGGACCGGCCGGCAATGGGCGGCGGGGCCCGCCTGCCCGGAGGCATCAGGCGTGATGCCAAGCCGGTCGTGATACTTCTATATTATCAGGAATCATAATTTTTATCAAATAGCTCTGCAACGCGCGACTCCCGTGCCTGAAGGGCATCCGGGAAGGATGCGCCGGAAGTGCCCCGGGCGCCGGCAGCGGCTGGAGGCAGCCTGGAGAACCGTGCCCGCCGGCGGCGAAGACGGCCTGCGGACATCGACGGCAGGGGCGGGGCCCTCCCCGCAACAGCTCCCCACCGGAAAGCGCCTAGCCGTCCAGCGCTTCCACCAGCAGGCCCTTGTCCGTGACGGACAGGGGCCGCACAGCCAGCAGTTCGCGGCCGGGATGGGCCCCGGCAGGCAGGACGCAGGGCACATAGTATTCATTGACGCCCTTGGCGGTCCCGGCACGACGGGCGGACGCCTGGTCAGGGGCGGGGCTGTCGGCGGCCAGCCACAGGCGCGGCAGGGCCAGCTGCTCCTGCCAGAAGGCTTGGCGGCGTCCTTCCACGGCGGCGCGGACACGGGCGGCCCGCTCCTGTCTGACCTGCCGGGGCAGATGGCCGTCGAAGCGGTCGGCGGCGGTGCCGGGGCGGTGGGAATAGGGGAATACATGGGCATAGCTGAAGGGCATCTCGCGCACGAAGTCCAGCAGGCAGGCCACGTCTTCCTCGCGCTCGCCGGGGAAACCGGCGATGATGTCCGCACCCAGGCCCATGACGGGCCAGTGGGGGCGCAGGCGCTCCACGGCGTGCCGCAGCATGGCCGCCGTATAGTGGCCGCGCCCCATGCGGCGCAGCACGGGCTGGCTGGCATGCTGCAGCGAGATGTGCAGATGGGGGCAGAGCATGCGGCAGGCCATGAGGCTGTCCAGACCTTCATCATTGAGCTGGGAAGGCTCCAGCGAACTGATGCGGAAGCGTCCGCGTCCGGCGAATTCCGGCGCCAGGGCCGCGTCCAACCGGCGCAGCAGGCTCCAGAAATCACCGAAGGCGGCGTTGTCCCGGCCGTACTGGCGCAGGTTGATGCCCGAGATCATGATCTCGGCATGACCGGCCAGCAGCAGACGGCGGGCCTCGGCGATGACGTCCTCCGGCGGGCGGCTCAGGCAGCGGCCGCGGGTGAGGGGCACGATGCAGTAGGTGCAGCGGTGCTGGCAGCCGTCCTGCACCTTGAGCACGGGCCGGGCGCGCCGGAAGCCGCTGATGGCGAAGGGCGGATAAGCGGGTGCGCACACGGCTGCCGGGGCAGCGGCCTCCTGCGCCGTCCAGGGCCCGGCCAGCAGGAGGCGCTTGTCGCCCTGGGGCAGGATCAGGTCCGGCCGTACGCAGTCCTCATGCCCGTGGCGGCAGAAATCCTCGAACAGACGGGCCGCGCAGCCGGTCAGGATCAGGCGCGCGCCGGGGGCCTCGCGACGCAGGCGGAAAACGGCGTTGCGCGCGTCGCGTTCGCCCCGGGCCGTGATGGCACAACTGTTGACGCAGACCACGTCCGCTGCGGCGGGCTCGTCGCATTCTACGCCGCCGTGCGCCTGCCAGGCTTCGCGCAGGGATTGCGTTTCGTACTGGTTCACCTTACAGCCAAAGGTCATGAAGTAGAATTTCCATGCATGCATGGCAGCTATGTAGGGCAAAGGCCGTCATCTTGACAAGGGGCGGTCGTGCCCGGGGATGGAGGACGACGATGGACAAAAGCCAAGGACGGCATCCGCCGCGCTGGTGCCGGATGCTGTTGCTGCTGGCCCTGACGGTGTTGTGCTGCCAGTGGGCGCTGTGCTTTCCGGCGGCGACGGCCGGGAGCAACGGCGCGGCCGCCGCTGCGGCAGCGGGCGCCGGCACGGCCGGTCCGACGGTGACGGCCCCAAAAGACGCCACGGGTCGGGAGAGCGCTGCCGGGGCGGGGCTGGAGGGCCTCTCAGCGGAAGACCGTCTGAACCTGCTCTGTCTGCGCGCTGCCTATCCGCAGATCAGGGCCGTGGAGAGGGGGCCCGACGGCATATGGCTGTGCCTGGACGGGGAGCGGCGGGTGCTCTATGCCACGGCGGCGGAGCTGGCCGCCCGGCCCTATGCCGCTGCCGCCCTGCCGGACAGGGCCGCAGGTCTGGCGCGCCGTCTCGATCCCGCGCACCTGGATGTCTCCCTGCGCGCCAGCATGCACCTGCCCTATCTGCCGGACCCGGAACGTCCGGCCACGCCGGCGGGCTATGCGCCGGGGCGCTGGCGTTCCTATGCCTTCCTGCAGGCCCTGTACGGCGCCGATGCGGCCACGGTGCGCAAGGGGCTGGAGCGGGTCTCCTTCCAGGGGCGCACGGTACGGATGCATGCGGCGGCGGCACGGGCGCTGGCCGCGGTGGAGGCCCGCCTGCGGGACGTCACGCGACGTCGGCCGGCACTCAAGGCCTGGCTGGTCTCAGCCGGGGGCTTTGTGTGGCGCCCCGTCGCCGGCGAGCGGCGTCTGAGCCCGCATTCCTTCGGCATCGCCATCGACCTGAGCCCGCAGCGCGCGCCCTACTGGCGCTGGTCGCGGCAGGAAAGACACCCTCTGCAGCAGACCTACGACAGCGAGATCGTCCGGGCCTTCGAGGACGAGGGCTTCATCTGGGGCGGCAAGTGGCACGAATATGATTTGATGCACTTTGAATACCGGCCCGAGATCATCGCCAAGGCCCGGCTGCTGCAGCGGCTGGAGGCAGCGGAGGCGGCCACCGGGCAGGAGGGCCTGTTGGGCGGCGGGGATGCCGTCCATGACCGGGAAAAACCGTGACCGGAACAGGCCGAAAGTGGCAGGACAGACAAAAAGGCTCCCTTGCGGGAGCCTTTTGTGTCTGTGTCGTCGGTCGGGGACTAGTCCTGACCGGTGGCGGCGGCTTCGTCCACGACCCAGATCAGGTCGCCCACGCCGGGGCGCACCATCTGGGCGGGCAGGGTGGGTTCGGCCAGCAGGTCGAGGACCTGACCCAGGACCTTGTGCTTTTCCTTGCCCGTGACCAGGAACATGCAGCAACGGGCATTGTTGAGCACAGGCAGGGTCAGGGTCAGGCGGTCGGCCTTGCGTTCAGGCACATACTGGTCGATGACCAGGCGGTTGTGCTCGGCCAGGGCCGGGGAATTGGGGAAGATGGAACCGGTATGGCCGTCATCGCCCATGCCCAGGAGCATGAAGTCGAAGCGGGGCAGCTCGTTGGGGCCGAGGTTGAAGTCCTGGCGGATCTGCTGTTCATACTTGACGGCCGCTTCCACGGGGTCGATATCGCCGCGCATGCGGTAGAAGTGGGTGGCGGGCACATGGCTCAGCAGCTCGCGGCGGGCAAGGCCGTAGTTGCTTTCCGGGTCGTCGGGGCCCACGCAACGTTCATCCACCCAGAAAAAGGTCATTTTGTCCCAGGGCAGGCGGTCGGCCCAGTCGCTGGCCGCCAGCAGGCGGAACATGGGCACGGGCGTCTGGCCGCCGGAAAGGGCGATGCGGAAAATACCGCGTTCGGCCACGGCTTCTTCGCAGGCGGCGGCCAGGATGTGGGCGGCGCGCTCGGCCATGGCGGCGGGATCTTTGTGGATATGCACGGAAAGATGGATGGATCTGCTGCGCGCTTTCATGCGGGGCTCCTTATGGTAGACTGCTGGACAAAAACGGCGCGGCGCGGGCCGCCGCCCGTGTTACTGGCATTTGCTTGAGGACGTACCACCATAATGCACCCTGTGTCCGGCGGCAAGCCCTCCGGGGCCTGGCGACGGCGTCCGGCCGGGCGGGAAGGCCGAAAATCCTCACGGCTGCGCTGTTCTGCCGGAGGAAAATTTTTTTGTCCCCGCCGTCCGCCCGTGTCGGGCAGGGACCTCCTGCTCCGGTGCCGTGCCTGCCGCGCGCAGCGTATCGTATTCCATGACCGGACGCGAGGTCTCCAGGCGGGGGCGCAGACGCAGGGGCAGGGGCGTGCCCGTGCGGCGCGGGGCCATGTCCAGCCGCAGGGCACACCAGGCCCCCAGCGGCAGGCGGGAAAGGCCCACGCTCCAGGCCCTGGCCCCCAGATGCCAGCGGCAGGCGGGCCGCCAGAGGCAGCTGGAGATGTGCAGACGCCCGGCGCGGGCAGCCAGACGCCGCCAGAGCTGCCAGAACGGCAGGGAGTGCTCCGGCCAGGCATGGCGACGGCAGGAGAGCTGCCAGGCGAGCCAGGGCAGGGATGCGCTGTTCCAGAAGGTGACGACCAGGCCGCAGGCCGCCACGCGGCAGGCCTCGTCCAGGGCCGCGGGCACGGCCGCCGGGGGCAGGTCCTCGGCCTGGAGCAGCACCCAGTCGAAACTGTTGTCGTCAAAGGGCAGCCAGTCGGCTGCGGCCGCCGCCACCTCCACGCCTTGCGGGGCCCTGCGCAGGGCCTGTCCCCGCAGGGCCGGGGACGCCTCGCAGGCGGTCAGGTCAAAGCCGCTGTGCCAGAGCGGCCGCAGGAAATGGCCCGCGCCGCAGCCCGCCACCAGCAGGCTCCGGCCCCGGCGCGGCCAGGGGGCCAGCGAGGCGAGCAGCAGGGCCGTGCGTTCCGGCAGGGTCGTATGAGCATGGAAGCGGGGAGGCTGGCAGGGCATGATACTCCTGGGCGAAGGGGTCGGGGATGGGACGGGAAAGGCACGTCCGTTCCAGTGTACGGTGCGGCGCGTTTTCGCGCAATGCCGGAGGCGGGCAGCCCGGGGAGCCTTTGTGCGCACGGGACGCGGCCCGGATGCGGCCCCGGCGGGCGGAAAGGGACGGCCCCGGCGCAACGGCGCCTCTCCTCCGGCGTGGATGGGGCGTGGCAGCGATGCCGCATGGCTGCCGCAGCGGGCGGTCTGCAATGGCTCCCGGGGCGTGCCTGCACCGGCTCTTCGGGCAACGACCGTGGCCGCTGCGGATCCGGCGACAGATACCGGAACAGGCCCCGGGACAGAGGCCGGAAGCGGGCCGGGCCGGTCAGGAGTGCTGCCCGTCGGGGGCACGCAGGATGAGCAGCGTGATCTCGGACGGCACGCCCAGGCGCAGGGGAAAGCCGCCCCACAGGCCGCTGCCCGGGCTCACATGGAGGCGGGCCCCGTCCTGCGCGTACCAGCCGCGCACGAAACCGCCGTTGAACAGGGCCACGCCCCTGTCCAGCAGCAGGGCGAGACCGCCGTGGGTATGGCCGGAGAGCTGCAGGTCCACATGCGGGGCGGTCTGGTGGAAGAGCTCCGGCTTGTGGGCCATGAGCAGGCGCGGCCGGGGCGTGCCGGACAGGGCCGCGGCCGGATCGGGCCCGGGCAGGCCGAAGCGGGCGGAGACGTTGTCCGTGACGCCGGCCACGGTCAGGCGGCTGCCCCGCACGGACAGGACCACGGCCGCGTTCTCCAGCAGGGTGATGCCGTGAGCGCGCAGTACGGGCCGCCAGGCGGCCAGACCGGAGTAATATTCATGGTTGCCCGTGCAGGCGAAGACGCCCAGCGGCGCGCGCAGGTCCGCCAGGGGGGCGAAGTCCTCCCGGCGCATGGCCGGGCTGCCGTCCATGAGGTCGCCCGTGAGCAGGATGAGGTCCGGCCTGAGGGCATTGGTCCTCTCCACCACGGCGCGGGTCCAGTCCGCGGGGAAATTGCGACTGACGTGCAGGTCCGTGAGCTGGACCACGCGCAGGCCGTCCAGCGCGGCGGGCAGGCCGGGCAGGACGACCTCCTGCGTGCGCGCCTCGGGCACGCGCAGGGCTGCGGGCACGGCCAGGGCCGTCAGCAGCACGGACGCCGCCAGCAGTCCGAGCATCTGGGCATTGCTGCCGGGCAGGGCGGGCAGCCGCGGGCAGAGGCGGCGCAGGAGCAGCCAGATAAGGCAGACGGCATCCCGAATCAGGGAGAGCAGGGCCAGCAGGAAGAAGAGCACATGCGGCGCTCCGGTGCCGACCAGCAGCCAGCGCGGCAGCTCGGGATTGAAGGTGGCGTAGAGCAGGGCGAAGATGTGCAGACGGAAGCCCACCAGCAGCACCAGCAGGGCCAGCAGCAGCTTGAGGGGCCTGCCGCAGCGCAGGGGCAGCACGCAGCGGGCCAGGACATAGACGCACAGGATGGTGGTGACGAGCTTCAGCATGGAATACGGAGTGTGATCTGAATGTTATACCACTGGAATGGACTGTCTTACATTTTTTTTGCCGGGCTGCCCGCCTGAATGGTGAAATTATAACGAATCAATAAGAGATGAGGATAGCCAGTCGCTGTCTGGACGACAAATCAGTCGCGCACTCTGATAGGCCCATTCCAATCGAAGAATCGTATGTCCCTGATACTGACCAGACTCTGTCCTCTCAACGACAAGAGCCACATCAGCTTTGTCGTCACTAACTAGGCATAATGGCAATAGAAGATTTACCTTTCTTGTACGCGTATAATACATTGGAATAGCTGTTTTGTAATTCCAGCGTACTTTTTTGATTGCATCTTCAATGGCACCATTGATTAGGGCAATGGCTATCCTGTAGGCTCTTCTGTCTTCATAAAAGGCATTTTTCAATTCGGAAACATAGTCATCAAATTCATCCTCTGTCATTTTTGAGCAATCTTTGCAGATGAAATTCTTTATGTTTAGATTTTTGAAAAAATGAATCGGTATTCTGTCGGCATTGTCTATCAGGATATGTTCCCAGTCGACACACGGCATCCCGGCATGAAGATTATAAATTAAATCAGCAGGATTGGAGAAGTAGTCGGCTGCTTCGGGGAGTTCGGGGAATTCCCGGACAAGAAGTTTCCCGTCAGCGCCTTCCCCCTTGGTGCAGAAGGATTTAAGGAACCATTTCTGCTGATTATTTCTGTTGAGGGCGAAAAGAGCAAATATTTGCTCGTATTTTCTGTCGACAAGCCCTGTATTGAATATGGCAAATGATCCGGAGGGGCTTTCTTTTATTTTTTCTTCATGTAACAGTCGAATGAATGTATAGTTCAAGTAATTTTCAAGAAGTTCATATGGATTTCCTGTTTTTGGTCTGTCGCCCAAATACCACTTTTCAGATAGAGCCAAATTTGCCAGCTCGTCATAACGTTGTGGGGGTATATATGCAAATCTTTTTATATTATCGTAGGTATTTTTGTTTAAAGAATATCCAAAACCTTTTTCCGCAAAATCATCAGGGATGATATCAATAAGCTGAGCAAAGTACCGGGATGGATAAATGGATGTATCTTCTGTTAATTTAATATAATGATCAAATTTTTGTAAAATATCTTTAAGCTTTTCTTCTCCGTAATTCCTGGGAGAAAATGTTTCATCGATTATTTTCAGCTTTTGTCCCAACGTACAAATATCAATATCGCGTTCGATGGCATCCTCGTCAGTTCCAACGCCTAGAGCCATTTTGAATGCCGTCATGAGCATTTTTGACAAGCTGTCAGGCATGGTCTCCTCCATAGGGGTTAGGGGCACATTTCGGGAGCCGCACCATACTATATATTTTGCGGCAGGTTGTCCGCAAGGAAGGGAGCGCCCGGCGGCACGTCCCTCCCTGCGGATCAGCGCGGGCGCCTAGCGGGCGGCGATGACTTCCACTTCCACCTGAGCGCCCAGGGGCAGGCTCTTGACGGCCACGCAGGAGCGGGCGGGGAAGGGTTCGCAGAAGTATTTTTTGTAGACTTCGTTGACCTTGGGAAAGTCGTTCATGTCAGCGATGAAGACAGTGGTCTTGACCGCATTGGCGGTGGTCAGGCCCTGGGATTCCAGCAGGGAGACCACGTTCTTGCAGCACTGTTCGGCCTGGGCGCAGATGTCGCCTTCCACCAGTTTGCCGGTGGCGGGGTCCAGCGGGATCTGGCCGGAGAGGAAGAAGATGTCGCCCACGCGGATGCCCTGGCTGTAGGGACCCACGGCGGCGGGAGCATGGGGGGTGCTGATGACGTCCTTGTTCATGGAGAACTCCTTGGATGATGGCTGCTACTTGAAGACAGGCAGCAGGTTGAAGACGTAGAGGATGTGGCAGACGGCCACGATCAGGCCGTAGACCAGCAGCAGGGGCACGGTGGTGGCCCCGCCGGGCGCGCGGTAGAGGCTGGCCTGGAACTTGCGGCGGCTGGCGCGCAGCAGCAGGGCGGGCACGATGACCGACCAGACCGAGGCCGCCAGACCGGCCCAGGCGATGGCGGGCAGGAAGCCGTCGGGCCAGATGATGCCGCCGATCATGGGCGGCACGAAGGTGATGAGCATGGTCTTGGTACGGCCCAGACGGCTGTTGTCGAAGCCGCAGAGGTCGGCCATGTAGTCGAACAGGCCCAGGCCCGCGCCCAGGAAGGAGGTGGCGATGGCGAACAGGGCAAAGGCTTCCAGCATCTTGAGGATGACGCCGCCCAGGCTGGTGCCGGAGGCGGCCACCAGATCGCCCACATTGGTGATGTGCCGGAAGTCGTCGCGCGGGATGATGCCGTCGGCGGCGGCGATCCAGGCCACATAGCAGAGCAGGGCTATGATGGTGCCGATGCGCAGGCAGCTGTTGATGGTGCGGGCGTCCTTGCCCAGATATTTGATCAGGCTGGGCACCGAGGCGTGGAAGCAGAACGAGGTCAGGTAGGTGGAGGCCGCGCCGAAGATGAAGATGAACTGGCCGCTCTGGCCGTCCAGGCCCAGCATGGAGTCCAGACGGGCCTGGCCGATCATGCCGCCGATGGAGAGCAGGAAGGTGATGACCATGCCGCCCATGAGGATGGCGGACAGGCGGTCCACCGCCCGGGAGCTCCACCAGACGCAGGCCGTGAGCAGCACGGTGAAGATCAGGCTGGTGAGGACGCGGGGCGGGGTGATGCCCCAGCTGGACTGCAGGGCGTGCTGGACCACGGAGCCGCCGCTGCTGACATAGGCGTAGACCAGGGTATAGAGGACGAAGGCCACGGAAAAGCCGTTGAGCACGCTCCAGAAGGACCCCAGGGTGTTCTGTACCAGGGTGTGCAGGCTGTCGCCGGGCTCGAAGAGCAGGTTGACTTCAAGAATGGCCTGGCTGGCGCGCAGCATGCAGAACCACGACAGCAGCATGAGCACCATGGACCAGTTGAACCACATGCCGGCCGAGGTCATGGGCAGGGCGAGCATGCCCGCGCCGATGGCCGTGCCGGCCACCATCATGGAGCCGCCCAGAGTGCGTTGGAAGCCCTCGCCGAAAATGAACTTCATGAATCCTTCTCCCCGGAGTCAGACGTTATGGCCCGCGTTGCCCAGAAATTGGCGAGCAGGGCGCCGGAAATGTTCTGCCAGACGCTGAACAGGGCGCCGGCAATGGCGGCGGCAGGCGTGAAATGCGCCAGCGCCAGGGCTGTGGCCAGCCCGGAATTCTGTGTGCCTATCTCGATGGACAGGGCGCGACGGCGCGGCGGCGTGAAATGCAGCCGGCAGGCGGCGGCCCAGCCCACGGCCAGACCAAGGACATTGTGGGCGATGACCGCCGCGAAGATGGCGGGCCCGGCCGTGAGGATGCTGTTCGCGTTGACGGCGATGATGCCCGCGATGACCAGGGTGATGACCAGGGCCGAGGTGAGCGGCAGGACGGGCATCAGCCTGTCCACCAGGCCGCGCTGCCAGTGGTGCAGCACCAGGCCCAGCAGCACGGGCAGGAGCACGATCTTGACGATGGAGAGGAACAGGCCGCCCATGTCCACCGGCACCCAGACCCCGCCCAGCAGCCAGGTCAGGAAGGGGGTCAGCAGCAGGGAGACCAGGGTCGCCGCCGCGGTCATGGCCACGGAAAAGGCCACATCGCCGCGGGCGATGAAGGTCAGCACATTGGAGGCCGTCCCGCCCGGCGCCGTGCCTACCAGGATCATGCCCATGGCCAGCTCGGGCGGCAGGGAAAAGAGGTGGCACAGGCCGAAGGCCAAAAGCGGCATGCAGGCGAACTGCACCAGCAGGCCCAGCCCCAGGTCGCGGGGACGGCGCAGCACATGGCTGAAATCCTGCCAGTGCAGGGTCATGCCCATGCCCAGCATGATGACGCCCAGAAGGACGGAGATGTGCGGCGCCACCCAGGCGAAGAGCCAGGGCTGCCACAGGGCCAGCACCGAGAAGGCGATGATGATGACACCCATGAAGCGGGTCAGGGTGATGCTGATCCTGCGCAGCGCTGACAGCATGAAGCCTCCTCCTTGCCGGCGTGATGGACCACGCATTTTGGCAGAGACAGGACGGCAAATCAAGCTGTTCGTCCGGGGACGCGCATGGATGGTTTGAAAGACAGTAGCGAATACTCTGTGCCGGTCGTTCGTCCGGGGATCGCACGGGCGGGCAGGCAGCACCGTGGCGTCCTTGTCGGTCAGCACATGGACCGGGGAGGCACGGGGACGGGCGACCGGGCGGCGGCTGCGGCGGGGAGCGCCGCTGTCCGTTCTGGGAGCGCCGCCGGAAGGAAGGGCGTCAGGCGCTTCGCCTGCGGGATGGCCCCCCGGCAGGCGTCCGTCCGCGTGCGGACGGAAGCGCTTGCCCGCGCTCACGCCTTGCTGACGTCGGGCATGTTCCCGTACGGCTGCCCGCCGCTTGAAATGTGCGGCAAGCCCGGCTAGACTGTCTGACCCGCCGGCCCGGCCGGCAGACATCACTTTTGAGGATACTATGAGCAACGAACCGGACAAGATCATTTATTCCATGATCCGCGTGTCCAAGCGTCACGGCCAGAAGGAAGTGCTGAAGAACATCTCCCTTTCGTACTTCTACGGGGCCAAGATCGGCGTTTTGGGCCTCAACGGTGCGGGCAAGTCCAGCCTGCTGAAGATCCTGGCCGGTGTGGACGAAGCCTTTGACGGCAAGACCGTGCTGGCTCCCGGCTACACCATCGGCTATCTGGAGCAGGAACCCCTGACCGGCGAGACCCGTACCGTGCGCGAGGTGGTGGAAGAGGGCGTGAGCGAACTCATGGCCATCGCCAGGGAGTTCGAGGAAATCAATGCCCGTTTCGCCGAACCCATGGAACCTGAGGAGATGGATGCCCTCATCGAGCGGCAGGCCCAGGTGCAGGAGCTGATGGACCACAAGGGCGTGTGGGATCTGGACGCCCGTCTGGAAATGGCCATGGACGCCCTGCGCTGCCCCCCGGCCGACATGACCGTGGACAAGATCTCCGGCGGCGAGCGCCGTCGCGTGGCCCTGTGCCGCCTGCTGCTGCAGGCCCCGGACATCCTGCTGCTGGACGAACCCACCAACCATCTGGACGCCGAATCCGTGGCCTGGCTGGAACGCTACCTTTCCACCTTCCCCGGCACGGTCATCGCCGTGACCCACGACCGCTATTTCCTGGACAACGTGGCCGGCTGGATCCTGGAGCTGGATCGCGGCCACGGCATCCCCTGGAAGGGCAACTATTCCTCCTGGCTGGAGCAGAAGCAGAAGCGCCTGGCCAATGAGGAAAAGGCCGAGGCCGAGCGCCAGAAGACCCTGGCCCGCGAACTGGAGTGGATCCGCATGTCGCCCAAGGGCCGCCACGCCAAGGGCAAGGCCCGCCTCAACGCCTATGAGGCCATGCTCTCGCACGAGAGCGAGAAGCGCGCGCCCGACCTGCAGATCTACATCCCGCCGGGACCGCGCCTGGGCAAGAGCGTCATCGAGCTCGCCGGCGTCAGCAAGAGCATGGGCGACCGCGTGCTGATGGATGATGTCAACGCCATCATCCCCGCCGGCGCCATCGTGGGCATCATCGGCCCCAACGGCGCCGGCAAGACCACGCTCTTCAGGATGCTGGTGGGCCAGGAACGGCCCGACAGCGGCAGCGTGACCGTGGGCGACAGCGTGCAGTTCGCCTATGTGGACCAGGGCCGCGAGTCCCTGGAACCGGGCAAGAGCGTGTACGACATCATCAGCGAAGGGCACGAGACCATCAGGCTGGGCAGCCGCGAGGTCAATGCCCGCGCCTACTGCACGCGCTTCAATTTCCACGGCGCGGACCAGCAGAAGAAGGTGGACGTGCTCTCCGGCGGCGAACGCAACCGCCTGCACCTGGCCCGGATGCTGAAATCCGGGGCCAACGTGCTGCTTCTGGACGAACCCACCAACGACATCGACGTCAACACCATGCGCGCCCTGGAAGACGCCCTGGACAACTTCGCCGGCTGCGTGCTGGTGGTGAGCCACGACCGCTGGTTCCTGGACCGCATCGCCACCCATATCATGGCCTTCGAGGGCGATTCCAGCGTCGTCTTCTTCGAGGGCAATTTCAGCGAATACGAGGAAGACCGCAAGAAACGTCTGGGCAAGGAGGCGGAGACCCCGCACCGGCCCAAGTTCCGCAAGCTGACCCGCTGATCCTGACGGCCTGTCCCGCTCCCGTCCCGTCTCTGCCGCCTCCCGCCGGAGCGCGGGGGACGGGGCGGGGCCGGCCTTTTCCATACGCGCCTGCCGTATCGTGGCGTCGGGCGCGCCTTTCGAAGGTGGCGGCAGGGTGCCGCGCCTTCCGTCCCGGCCGGGACGCTCCCGTTCCCCGGCCTTCCTTCCGCCATCCTGCCGGGGCCTCCGTCCCGGGCGCCGTTTCCCTGTCCTGGTCCGTGTGCCGGGCCTGCCCCTCCCCGTGCGGGATGGTAAAAACTGACTTCAAAAGTCAGGAATACGCCGATGAAACAGAAAACGACTGGAACCCGTCGCCTGCCCGCCGTGATCTGCGGCGGGCTGCTCCTGCTGGGTGCAGGCCTCATGGCCGCGCCTGCGCCGCTCCTGGCGCGCGAGAGCGCGACCGCGGCGGCCTTTGGTCTGGTGGACGATGCGCCGCATGCCTTCCTGCGTCCGCAGCGGGTGGAGCTCTTTCCCGCGCATGCCCTGGTGCGCGGCGAGGAGGAGCTCCCTGTCAGCGTGCGGGACGGCGTCAAACGGGTGGAACTTTTCGTGCCCGAGAACGCCCGTGACCTGCATTTCGATCTGGATGGCGCCCGTCTGGTCAGCTGGCGCAGCCGCATGGCTCCCGCCGTGGCGGCCGACGGCGACGCCCGCCGCCGTCAGGACCTGCTGGCCCGCAAGCGCGTGGTGGAAGGCGATCTGGAAGCCGTCTCCGCCCGTCTGGGGCTCTGGACGGCCCGCGCCGGCGAACGGGGCCTGGAGGAGCTGGAAAAGCTGGACGCGCGCATGGCCGAGGTCATCCCCAAACTGCGCGGACGCCAGGCCGACCTGCAGAAGGAGCTGAAGACCATCACCGCCATCCTGGCCAGCCTGCCGCGCGCGGCGGAGAGCGGCCAGCTGGCGATCCTGCTGCTGGATGACGTCCCGGCCGGGACGGTGCGGGTGCGCTATGCCTATACCCTGGACAACAGCGGCTGGGAGCCTGTGTACGATCTGGATGCCCGGCCGGAAGACGGTCTGGTGCGCATCCGGCTGACGGCCCTCCTGCGCCAGAGCTCGGGCATGGACTGGCGGGACTGCGAGCTGGCCGTGGTCTGGCAGGACAGCCTGCCGCTGGCGGCGCCGCCCCTGCCCGTCTGGCGGGTGGACGAGGTGTCTCTGCCGCGTCCCTACGGCCGGGCCGCCGCGGCCTTCAAGGGGGCGCCCGTG